>CAMJTU010000018.1 GCA_946408825.1 uncultured Planctomycetaceae bacterium | reverse complement strand
CCGACGGCTGTCAAATCGGCGACGGCGCTGTAATCGAAAATTCTATTGTCGGCGTGCGCAGTAAGATCGGTAAAAATTGTGTGATTCGCAACTCTATCATCATGGGACAGGATTTTGTTACAAGTCCAGAAGAAGACGCAGTCGAAATTGCCGCAGGTCGTCCGGTCGTCGGAATTGGCGACAACGTTATCATAGACGGCGCGATCGTCGATAAGAACGTTCAGATCGGCAACGACGTTATCATTACTAACCCCAACAGAATTCAGAATACTGACGAGCGTGAGTTCGGCATGATTCGCGACGGCGTTGTTTGCGTTGAAAAGGGAGCCGTTCTCCGATCGCGCTGGTCGTTGTTGGAGTGTTTAAAGAGCTGACGTCTAATCGCCGTTGGATCAAAAAGCGACGCCGTTGAGGATTTCTCCCCAACGGCGTCGTTTTTTAAGAACCGCTTCGACTGCAAAACAAAGTCGCAATCAGTTCTCGTTATTCCTCAGGAACAGGAGAGTTTTCAGCCGCTTTTTGAATCTGCGAACGAAGAGCGTCGATCTCGTTCTGTGCTCTCGTCAAAGCGCCGCTGAGTTCTGTCGCTCTTTTTTCAGCAGACTGACGTGCCTGCGCTTCTTTTTGCAGATTACTTTGGGCGTCGGCGAGTTGTTGTGTAAGAGCTTCTCTTTGGACGTTTAACGCCTGCTGATGCTGATTCTTAAGGGCGGTGATTTGGTTCTTCGAAGCGTCTTCCTGTTCTTGAAGACGCTTTTCCAAAGCGTTTTGGACGCTCGATTTTTCCGATTCAGCCTCCTCTAACGCCTCTTTGGCGTGAGACTGCGCGTCGTCCAACTGCTTTTGAAGCGACCTCGTTTCAGAATGAGCCGCGTCCAATTCCTTCTCAACATTCGACAATGTCTCAGAAGCTACTGTCGCGTCGGCGGCCGCCTTTTCAGCCGCTTCTTTGGCTGAAGCATTAGCAATTTGGAGAGCTTCTTTAAGCTCCTTGACTTCGCTTTGAAGTTTTGCCTTTTCTTCAGCTTCTTTCTTTTCACGTGCTTCAACGGCGGCTTTGGCCTTTTCTTCCTTAGCTTTAAGTTCTTCTGCCTTCGCGGCTTCGCGCTCTTGAGCTTCTGCCTCTGCCAAGGCGCTAAGTTGCTTCGATTTTGCGTTCCTCTCTGCTTCAATCTCAGCTAGTTCGGTCGCCTGACGAGTCGAAGCTTCCTTGGCGCACCCGAGTTGGCCGACACGCGAAGTATTATCAAGTTCGGGGGCTCGATACCATCGACCACTGAGCCAATCGGCAAGCAAATCGACTTCCTCTGAGGTCATGAGCGCATCGCCATCCGAAGGATGGTACGACGGCATTCGATCGTTTTTGGAGCCGTAATACTTTGGAGAAGTCGGGTCGGCAATGAAACCCGCAATCCAATCGCGGCTCATATAACCGCGAAGATCGCATGCATGATCGTTCTCCTGCCCATAAAACGCATGACACTCGGTACAGGTTAAGAACGCCATGTCAGAAATGGCGGTCGGCGCAAGACCGTAATATTCGCCGCCTACAAACGGTCGTATTTCGTCGAGTTGCGCCTCTTCCGCAAGAACCTCAGCCACAGTGTCGCAAGCGGCGACTATCGATTCGCGTATGGCGTTGATATATTTCTGATCCTCAGGCGGGATCGGTTCGTCGGATCCATTGAGAGTCGCCAGATAGGAATCTGCAAGGAATTCGTCGTAATCCTCGTCCTTCACAAGTTCTACGTTATCCTCGTCAAGGAGAAGTTCTCGATAAACGTCGTCGTCGAACATATCGAGAAGGACTTTTTCTAGCGTGGTTAGGACGGACGCTGGCAATTGTGGATCAAGTTCAGCGATAAACTCATCGTCCGCAAATTTATCCTTAACTAATTCCTTAAGTTTATTTATATACCCTATTTGAGCCGCTTCCACTGTTTCGTCGTCAAGATCGCCGTCTTCGTTAAGAACGCTCTCAAGGATGGCAATATTCTCTTCGTCCGTGCAGAAATCCTCAAAAGCAGACTCAAGCAAATCGAACGCGGGACTGCCGTCTGCGGCAATGACTTTCGCAATAAGTCCGTTGCCGTTAAGCATGAACGCGCCTCCGTCAAGGAAAAGACCGCCGGCAACACGTCCTTTCATAAAACCTACCATTGAGCCTTTTTCCGCAAACGCCGTCTTGCCGAAGCAGTCGTCTTCGGCAAGCGTCGCTTCGTTGGTAAAACCACGAATCCAGTCGACGGTATGGGCGCCGTAAAGGTTAGGCGCTGTCGGCTCGGAACATTCAATCTCAACGTAGTCAGGATTGAAAGCATCTGGAGTCTTTGCTTTGAAATTGTGACAACTCGCGCAATGCTGAGCAAAGAGTTTAGGGCCGACAAGGAAAGGATCGTTTTTCACGAGCGTCAACGCCCCTGTTCTGGGTATGCCAGCCGGAGCAAAAGCAAGTTCTACGGCACGATCGGCAGACCGTTTAGCGTCGGCGACGCCCGTTTTGAATTCAAGCGAATGTTCAGATTCTGGAGAATAATCCGACCAGTAAGAAAGATACGTAAAACAACAAAAAACAACAAAAAAGACAAACGTAGCAAAAACAACGACATAGTGAAGAATCTTGCAACGCCCGAGAATCGGGGCCGCCAAAAAACAAATAACCAAAAGCGGCGGCACGACAAAAATCGCATAGACCATGCCGATTCTCGAAAAAACGGGAAGTTTAGTCATATGGTACAACGCTCGAAACGACCATTCGGGACGCGCGGCGTCATAGGAACTAGAAATATCGACTGGCGCAGTAAGTTCCGCCCCGAGATACGCTTCTGCTGGAAGAGTCGCCTTGCGCGCGGCAATTTGACTGGGGGTAAGCGAATGCTGGAAAACCAGAAGTATGACGGCGATAAAAACAACAACGCACGTTACCCCGACGCGGAAAGCGTCGCGATACCAGAAGGATTGGCGTTCCTTTGTGGCGCAGGCAAGACAGCACTTGTGGACGCCGTCAAACCTTGTTTGCTTTTGCAAAATGCTACGGGATCTGAAGTCAAAATATTTCCAAAGACACAGAACGACGAGACCGCCGCCGCCAAAAACGCAAACATGGAGAAAGAGAAAACGCGATATTGTAAGCACGCCAAATTGTGGATCGGGACCGCCCACGACAATTTGATAGAGCGGAACGCCGATAAAAGGAAGGAGTTGTAAGAACGAAACGCGGGTTACCGTTGCAAAATACCCCGATTGAGACCACGAAAGAAGATCGCCTGTCAAGCAGCTACATAAGGACATAAGACACATAAGCAACGCTGACCAGTAGACAAACTCACGAGGACGACGATATGCGCCATGCAAAAGGAGCGAGAGGACGTAAAAACCGCTAATTCCGACGAAAAGTTGCGCTGAATAGTGGTGAATTCCCCGAACTAGCCAACCGTATGGCAATACATACTGGATGTAAAAAACGCTCTCCCATGCGCTGGTTACGCTAGACGAATAGAACGCCCAAAGAAAAGCGCCTGTAATCCCTTGAAGAAGAAAAAGAAAAACAAGAGCGACGGGCATGAAACGACAGCAGAACTTACCGGCGGGCGACTGCCAATTGGCAATTTTCGTAAACGCCGCGACAAGACCTGTTCTTTCATCGAGCCAATTAACAAATTTCATCGTGAATATCTCTTATGCGATTTGACGTCATGTTCATTTGAAGGAAACATTGAAAGAAAACCTAAATTCAAACGGGTTTCTTTTCAGACGTTCCAAGTTGGAAGTTTTGGAATTTCACAAAGACCCTTCCCGCCTCGTCCACACGCGTCTCTAAAGAATCAAGAGAACGCGCTGACTTGGAGTTTTCTGGCATAACGCGTTCTCCGTCGAGGAAAAACACGTCGCCATGACACGGACAATAGAAGAGGACCTCCTCTTCCCCTGTTTTAGGATTGTTAGTTGGACCAACCTTGACCCGACACCCTGCATGAGGGCAAATCGACTGAAACGCCTCAACGCCAAACGTTCCGTCTTCGTTCTGTTTTTTTCGAAGATAAACAACGCCAATGGTCTGGTTCGGGGATGTGTTCCATGCGTCGGTAACGTCGTCAGTCACAACAAACTGACGAGGCGTTTCGTCAAGCGCGTCAATCGACGAAAGAGGATACTCTTTACCAGCCAACCCTTCTTGACTCAGAGGGTATAGAGCCATCCTAGCTCCCGCATAAATCGGCGTCGCCAAAGCGGCCGCGCCCATGCCCATCCCTAATGCTGAAAGGCAGAAATTACGACGGGTCTGAGCGTTTGTGTCAGGAGACGCGCTCAAGCGATCGTCGCACGACGAAGGACAACAGCTGTCGCACGAACGTGTTTCTTTTGGAGAATCGGACATTTGCCAAGGCTCCTAATTGAGGTTTATCTATGTAAGGACGTCGCGCCTCCGCTACTGTTAGAAAAGCAACCAGACGATTCTCCACTCTTTCAAGGGAGGCGCATGGGACAAAGCGCCTTTCAAAGGCGAAAAGCCGCCGCTACAAATGGTACCCTCCAACCGTCTAAAAAGCAAGCGCAAAGAGAAAAAGAGACAAAAAACAACGTGGCTACACGCCAAGGGGGAAAGTAAGCAAAAATAATCGCACGTACAGAGAACGAGAAATACAAGAAATAAAAAAATGAGCGATATTGGACTCGAACCAATGACCTCCAGCTTGTCGAGCTGGCGTTCTAACCAAACTGAACTAATCGCTCAAAAAAACTCTCAAGATCGACCGTTAAGATCGAAAATGAGCGATATTGGACTCGAACCAATGACCTCCAGCTTGTCGAGCTGGCGTTCTAACCAAACTGAACTAATCGCTCAAGAGCCAGCGCCCCAAAACGAAAAGAGGCGCCAAGACTTTCCGAATTATCTGGCAAAGACTCTGCGCGTCAAGAGGAAAGAAGGAAAATTTTCCAATTTTGCCCCGCGTCTCTCAGCGCGTTCCATTTTGAATTCTCTACGACAAGTATCAGAAGGACAGAAATTTCGTCGCTTCCCTTCAGTCCGAACATAACGCCCAAGGTGTCTTAGAAACACGTTCGTTTCGTTCAACAGTAAACACCAGTCTCATGCTGAAAAACTCAAAAAAAAACTACTTCCAATTGTCAGAAAGGGTAAAACTTCCTAGAATAGTTAGCAAGAGCGCCAGAGACGCCGGCGTCGTTTTCAAATTTGTCCCGTCTCTCTTGGACGCTCTCGGTTGACGAATCGACTCAAATCGAAGAGTCGTTTGACGAGTCTGACTCGCGAATCACTTCCCACATAAAGCTTCAAAGGAGAGGTTCTCTTGTCTGTTAATAAGAAGGCGGTAACGTTAGCGGAGGTTCGACAAAAAGAATTTTTGGGACATCCGGTTGGTCTCTGGGCGTTGTTCACCACGGAAATGTGGGAACGATTTTGCTACTATGGCATGCGCGCCCTTCTTTTGTTATATCTCATATCCACCCTTACTGGATCAAACCCAGGTTTCGGATGGTCCCAAAAGGACGCAAATGAGCTTTATGGTTTGTTCACAGGTCTCGTCTACCTCTTTCCTCTCCTTGGAGGCTATCTAGCCGACCGTTTCCTTGGTCAGCATCGTTCGGTAGTGCTTGGCGGCGCGTTGATGGCGATAGGCGAATTCTGCCTTTTCTACTCAGAATATTTTAGACAACACGCAATCACAACGATTACACCGGTAAACGCTCCTGCCGCATTCTACTGCTTTATGCTGGGGCTTTTCTTAATCACGCTCGGCAATGGTTTCTTCAAACCTTGCATCTCCGTTATGGTCGGCGAACTCTACGATAAACACGATTCCCGCAGAGATTCGGCGTTCTACATTTTCTATATGGGCATTAACGTCGGCGCTTTCATCGCCCCGTTCGTCGCGGGCACTATCGGAGAAAAATGCGGTTGGCATTGGGGGTTTCTGACGGCGTGCCTCGGAATGTGTTTCGGGTTAGTCACTTATTCTCTGTTCCGTCCGAAATTCCTCGGTCCGATTGGAATAAAAGTTAAGGCTCCAAAAACTCTCGATAATAGCGTCGAAACAGCCGAAAAAGAAAACGCTCAAGCTTCGAACGTTCCACAAATCAAACAACCTCTTACGCGTGTCGAGATAGATCGTATCGCCGTTATTTTAACGCTAACCTTCTTCTGTATCGCATTTTGGTCCATCTTTGAACAAGCGGGAACTTCCCTCAATATCTTCGCCAATCAAGAAACAAACCGGCAAGTTCCAAACGTCGTTGGTCGTATGGCTCCTGGGTTCTTACCGAACCAAGCGGATATTGACGTAAAGATTGCTAAACGGGAGCTCGAGACGGATCTCCTTGAACTAAAAGACGCCGCGGAATCTATCGAGGAAGATTCTCAACAACTCGACAATATCGACGATATCTCAGATTATCTTCTCGAAATGGCTGTCGCTAAGAAATTTGATGAAACAATTGCTTTCTTGGAGGAGAATTCGGAAAAGTTCGACGACGAAAAACTGGCGATTTACAAAGAAAAGCTTGCCGATGTTCAGGCAAGCTATGAGACGGGAATTTCGTTAAAAGATCATGCCGACGAAGCCAGACGGCGTGCGAAACTCGAAGAACTTATCGTAGATATGGACAATTTTGAAGACGCGCTTCGTGCAGGAGAAACAGAACTTGCCGAAGTTCTTGCCGAGATTGAAGAACATCTTCCGCAGAAAATCGAAGAGGCTAAGGCGATAAATCAGGACTTTGACGAAGACGACGAAAACGATCTTCGCGAGAGTCTTCGTCGAGACGTCGTCGTCGCTCGTCAAAAACGTTTTCTAGACGCTGAAAAGCAGAACATCGATCCAAACACGGCCATTTACACATTCCCGACGACTTGGTATCAATCAGTAAACCCGCTTGCCGTCGTCGTTTTTGCGCCGCTATTCGGTCTACTTTGGACTTGGCTCCGCAAGCGCGGCCTTGAACCGTCTACGCCTATGAAATTCGGAATCGGTCTGATTATGCTTTCGTTGGCGTTTTTCTTCCTCGTCCCAGGCGCGCTTCAAGCTGCGGCGACAAAAGGCAACGCAGCCGCCTACTGGTTACTTGGAACCTATCTACTCTGCACGTTTGGCGAACTATGTCTGTCTCCTGTTGGACTTTCAATGGTCTCACGTCTCGCCCCTGATCGATATGCGTCTCTTCTGATGGGCGCATGGTTCCTTTCTTCTGCCGTCGCCGGGTATCTTTCCGGAAAACTTGCCGCGGTCTTCGGTTCGAGTGGAGCAGGTTCGACGCGAGTCTCCTTCTGCTTTGGCGAAGAAGGAGGTATGGCGGATTACTTCCTCATTATGGCGCTTGTACCGTTATGCGCCGGGCTTCTCGTGTTCCTCTTCGCGCCTCGTCTACGAAAAATGATGCACGAAGACGACGATGTGACAAAGAAGGCTTGATAATCCGACCTCTAAAATTCGCTTACAGACTTTCGTCTTGATAAGTTCACCGCTAAAACGCTCGTTGTCAGGGCCAAACGCCTCGATAACGAGCGTTTTAGCTTTATCCCTAAACCTGTTGCTTCAAAAACATCATATAGCAATATTTTATAACAATAACACTATAATTATTCTCTCTGTGTCGCCCTTGATATAACAGCAGTAGGAATTAGAATACCTACGAAGTGGTTATCAGTCGCGAAGCCTACGTTTAAATTTCCCTTTGCGCACGTCGACGGTCGACGCGTTAGAGGGAAAAAGCTATCGGCCTCCTAAGTAACAAAACGAGGAACTGTTTCTCCATGAGCGCCACAAATCGTCGTCAAGCAATAGAATCCGCATCGCAACACATAACCCCTCCGGGTTCGCTCCCGAACGATGGGAAAGCGCCAATTGACTATTATGGAAAGGACGTTTTCAACGCTTCTGCGATTCGAAAATACCTTTCTCGAGGAGCCTCGGAAAAACTGCTGGCGACAATTCAGAACGGCGCGCCCCTCGATCCTTCAGTTGCAGGCGACGTCGCTCACGCAATGAAAGACTGGGCCATTTCGCGCGGAGCCACTCATTTCACCCATTGGTTCCAACCTATGACAAGTGGAACCGCCGAGAAGCATGACGCGTTTCTTGACCTCAATGAGCAAGGCGAAGCGATTATGACTTTCTCTGGTCGCAACTTAGTTATGAGCGAACCAGACGCCTCCAGTTTTCCTTCAGGCGGATTGCGCTGCACCTTCGAGGCAAGAGGTTATACAGCATGGGATCCGACGAGTCCGGCGTTTATTAAGCGTAATCCTCATGGCGCTACGCTATGCATACCGTCGACATTTCTTTCTTTCAACAGCGAAGCTCTCGACAAAAAAATTCCACTCCAACGCTCAATCAGCGCCTTGAAACAAGCGTTATTGCGATTTATGGCATGCTTTAACGAGGCACCGGAAAGAGTCGCTGTTACGCTGGGAGCTGAACAGGAATATTTTCTAATTGACAAAGCGTTCTACCTCCAGCGTCCGGATCTTTATCAGACAGGTCGGACTCTCTTCGGCGCGCCTCCGGCTAGGCATCAACAACTGGAAGATCATTATTTTGGCGCGATTAAGCCGCGAGTCATTAACTTCATGGCTGAGGTCGAAGAGGAACTATGGCGCCTCGGCATACCTGCAAAAACACGCCACAATGAGGTTGCGCCGGCACAGTTTGAACTTGCCCCGACTTTCGAGGAACTCAATCTTGCGGTTGATCACAATATGTTGACGATGGAGATTCTTCAACGCGTCGCAGAAAAAAACGGACTCGTATGTCTCCTGCACGAAAAGCCGTTCGCCGGCGTCAACGGTTCTGGAAAGCACAATAATTGGTCAGTGACTTACGGTTCGCGAAATTTACTAGAACCAGGCAAGGATCCCATCAACAATCGTGTGTTTCTCGCATTTCTAACGGCCCTGATCCGAGCGACTGATCTTCATAGCGATCTTTTGAGATGTGCGACTGTTACCGCAGGCAACGATCATAGACTTGGAGCAAACGAAGCCCCGCCCGCAATTATTTCTATTTACCTGGGTGAATTTCTTTCTGACATTCTCCGTCAAATCGAAAGCGGCGATTTTAGGAAAAGGAGTTCTAAACACGCTCTCAAGGTCGGCGTCGCGACCGCGCCAAACATCGAAGGGGACGATTCTGATCGTAATCGCACCAGTCCTTTTGCTTTTACAGGTAACAAATTCGAGTTTCGCGCCTGCGGTTCAAGTCAATCGTGTTCCGAATTCAACACGTTTTTTAACGTCGCCGTCGCTGAATCGCTTGATTATCTGTCCGAAAAATTTGAAGCTATCGGCAATTCAGATGATTTTGACGATCAGTTGCGCGATATCCTCGCCGAAGTTCTCCGGAAACACGATCGGGTAGTCTATAACGGCGACAACTATAGCTCTCGCTGGATTGAAGAAGCAAATCGTCGCGGGCTTCCTTGCCTTAAAACGGCTCTTGACGCTCTTAAACCTTTGCTCAATCCCAAAAATTGTCGTCTTATGGAGAAGTACGGTATTTTCACTACCGTCGAACTCGAATCGCGATATGACGTCTATTCTGAAGAATATTTGCGTAAAATTCAAATTGAAGGCGAAGTCGCCTGTGACATGGCGCGGAACATAATCTTACCCGTCGCGCTTGAATCTTATGACTTTCTCGCTAAGACGTTAAAAACGGTTCGAGATTTATGTGAAAACCCTAAAGGGGTAAAGGGGCGAAAAGTACTTGAAACCAAGTTTGAGACGATGGGCAATCTTGTAGCTCAGCTTGAAGAGAAGATCGAAAAACTTGCCCAAATTGGGGCGGCTAACGCTGACAATTGTCAAGAATACATCCAAACCACGCGAGATTTAAGAACGGTGGTTGACGTCCTTGAAACGTTGGTTGACGATAGAAAATGGCCGTTGCCCAAATACAGAGAGATGCTCTTCATAATGTAAAGAGGGAGCGTTCAACCTTCGTGAAACACGTCTTGTAAAATTCCTTACAAGACGTGTTTCTATAAACGAAGCTTCTTGTCGTTTCTCTCGCTCTCCTCTCAAGACTCGATAGACGTCTCCGACGTTGCCACGTCGGCGTCTTCGTCGTCTTTCTCGTTTTCGTCTTCAACGATTGCCTTTTTTTCAAAATCAATCTCTTCACGCCAATAAAGCGAAGCGTCAATTTTTTCAAGATCTGAAAGTGTTTTACGCGCCTCCGAAAACCGTCTAAGATGTCGATACAACGTGGCTTTGAGAAGAAGAGCTTCAGCGTCGTAAGGATTTTTCTTTAACAGATTTTTGAGACAGCACTCTGCTTCGAACCAATTGCCGCAAAGATAATGCGTTTGAGCCTCGAGAAACGCTTCCCCGGATGAATCGACGTCAAGCATTTTCTCGTATTTCTTAAGACTCGAACTCGCCGCTACGCTGAGAAAGAGCCATGAAGTCAGCACGGTTCCGCCCACAAAAATACGTGCAAGAGAAGAGAGAAAGTCGATCCAGTAAAAATTCAAAAATATCGCAATATTACAGATAATTCCGAAAAGAATTGCAACACCAAGATGTCCCCACAAGCCATATCGTAAGACGCCGGTAGAACCGGGCCAGAGAATGAGAATTGGCTTGACAAAACTTTTCAAGACGCGACGCTCCCTAAAAAACGCCAGCGACGTCAACAGTGGACTACGCTGTAAACTAAGTTTATTGAAATAAGCGCGCCCCCCAAACAAGGGGGTTCTGAAGTCTAACTAAACGATTCGTCCTTGTCAATCACGGAAAAAGGTGTTATTATGAAACTGGTCTTCGGACAAGTCAAAGGACGGTCTTTTTGGGGGCGTCATGCAACCTAAAGTTCTCTTACTTGAAAAAGCCGACGTCTCCGACGTCGTCGCTCAGTGCGTGTGCGCGTTACGACGGGGCGCGCTTTTAGTAATGCCCACTGAGACAGTTTACGGATTAGGCGCGCTTGCTTCTAACGCTGACGCAGTCTCTCGACTCTGCGTACAGAAAGAACGGCAATTGGGACATGCCCTTCCCCTCGCGGTCTCCAGTTTTGCGATGGCACGCGAATACGTCGACGACCTTTCGCCTTTAGCCGAGAGGCTTGCTCGACATTTTTGGCCCGGTCCACTTACGCTTGTCGTCGACGCCTCGCATTCTAGCGGTAAATTACAAACTCTTCCCAAAGGAGCCCTTAACGCTATTATGCCACGGCAAACGTGCGGTTTTAGAGTACCGCGGAACGATTTTCTTTGTCGCGTCATAGACGCAGTCGGAGCGCCCCTCGTTCTTACCAGCGCCAATCTTTCAGGTCGTTCGCCGGCGTTAACGGCGCAAGAAGCAAAAGAATCGTTAGGCCCTCGTGTCGACCTCGTCGTTGACGGCGGTCCTGCAACCTACGGTCTATCGTCAACCGTCGCCAAACTCTCCGGCAAAGAAATTACGATTTTACGCGAAGGCGTAATTTCTTTAGAAAACCTTCAGAACGCCGCTATTAAAACCAACCTCTTCGTGTGCGCCGCAAACATGTGTCGGAGTCCAGTCGCCGAGGTTATCGCGCGAAAAATTATCGCCGAGAAATTAAATATTCCACCCGACGAACTCGAAGCAAATGGAGTCCGTGTCGTCTCGGCGGGAATAATCGCTCCTATTTCTCGTCCTGCTCCTCCAGTCGTCCGTCGCTTTGTTCAGAAATTCTATGGGGTTACGCTCGATTCGCACCTTTCAAAAGGAATCGATTCCTCGCTCGTTCGCTATGCTGATAATATTTTCACAATGGAAAAAGCACAAAGCGAAACTCTCCGAGCTCTCTATCCCGAACATGCAGATCGCATAACAACGCTCGATCCTTCAGGTCATGACGTCGCCGATCCTTTTGGCGGAACGGGCAAGGACTATCGAACCTGTTTTAAAACCATTGAATCGCTCGTTAAAATTCGACTAAATCAACTTTTGTAACTGCAGAAATAAATATTGCCCTTTTGTTGTGTAGCGTGCAACTCGACAAAGGCGTTCCATCCTCTGTCCGCCTGTTTGTAAACGCTTTTTCATCCTGTGCTTTTTCGAAAAACTCGGCAGAAGGTAAGAGATAATCGTCGAAATTTGCCGAACCTATTCGTTGCGTGTGTTTCTATCACGCCATGTTCGGCTCGTTAATAAACATGTAACTTGAATCCCTCAATCCCAGTCCCTCTAGGAAGTTCTGTCATGAAACCACTTGCAGAATACATTCGCTCTATCCCCGATTTTCCCGTTCCTGGCGTTCTTTTCCGTGACGTCGTACCGCTTATTGAGGATCCTGAAGGATTGCGTCAGTCAATCGTTGAACTTAAAGCCGGGGTTTCAAATTGGGGTTCAATAACGAAAGTTGCCGGAGCAGAAGCGCGCGGTTTTATTTTTGGCGCGCCTTTAGCGCTGGAATTGGGCGTGGGTTTTGTACCGCTCCGAAAACCGGGTAAACTCCCCTTTGAAACAGTCTCGGTTGATTATGAACTCGAATATGGTAAAAACACCATCGAGATGCATAAGGATTCAATCCAACCTGGCGACCGCGTTTTATTGATCGACGATCTACTAGCGACAGGCGGAACGATTTCCGCCTGTCGCGAACTCGTTGAAAGTCAGGGTGCGACTGTCGTCGGCGCTGCTTTTGTTATCGAACTAGTCGATCTCAAAGGCCGAGAAAAGCTACAGGGAATTCCTGTTTTCGCTCCTGTGCAGTTTGAGGGCGAGTGATTCTCCACGCCTAGTTTTCTAGACGAGTTTATGCCATTTTCCCCCTCTTTTGTTTTGGTTTTATTCAAAACATTTGGGGATATTTTCAAGCGCCGGCGTGAAAATGTCGATTCGGAAGAAGGGTTTTTAAAACCACGAAAGGATTGTCAGAAAAACGTCGGCTATGCCCTTTTTCCTGTAGAATGATTCATCCCTTTTGAGGCGACCATGGACGCGCTTGAAAAACTCAACAGACTCGACGGGTTAGTTGGCTCGACCCCATTGTTGAAGATCGATCTTTTGTGGCGGGGTAGACCGCGAACGGTCATGGCAAAGGCTGAGTACCTGAATTTTACAGGTTCAATCAAGGATCGGATGGCTGCGCATATACTTCGCAAAGCGCTTCTTGCAGGGGAACTTAAACCTGGCGACGCCATAGTTGAGGCGACAAGCGGAAACACGGGAGTGTCCTTTTCAGCGCTTGGTCGTCTCATCGGATGTGAAGTTGTTATTTATCTTCCCGACTGGATGTCGGTTGAACGCATTAATCTCATGAAAGCATACGGAGCCGACGTTCGCCTCGTTTCACGAGAAGAAGGAGGCTTCAAAGGCTCTATTGAACGCGCAGAGCGCATGAAGATAGAAGACCCCGAGCACGTTTTTCTCCCTCGGCAATTCGATAACGAAGACAACTGCGAAGCGCACTATCTTTCGACAGGATCTGAAATTGTCGTCCAACTAGCGCGTTTGGGTCGCAGGATTGACGCCTTCGTCGCAGGAGTTGGAACAGGCGGTACCGTTATGGGTTGTGGACGTAGGATTAAGGAGTTCTATCCTCACGCGACGATTCATCCGCTTGAACCTGCTAGTTCGCCTACCCTTTCAACGGGTTATAAAATTGGGTTTCACAGAATCCAGGGGATTTCTGACGAATTCATTCCGGCGATTCTAAAACTTGATCAACTGGCCCCTGTTGTCAGCGTAGACGACGGCGACGCGATTTTAGCAGCTCAGGCCTTATCAAGAAATCTCGGACTTGGCGTCGGCATTTCCTCCGGCGGCAATCTCTTAGGCGCTGTCAAATTACTCAATCAACTCCCCGAAGATCAAGCCCAAAAAGCTACTGTCACAACCGTTTTTGTCGACGACAATAAAAAATACCTTTCTACAGACTACGCCAACTTTGAAGAGCCTCGCGAGGGATACATCACGCCGGAAATTGAACTCCTCGAAGTCTCTTCGATTCGCGCTTAGGATTTAACGACTACGTTTTTGTCACAGGAGGGACCGTTCTGTCTGTCTGACGCCGGAAGCATCCCTCCTGTTTCGTTTCGCAGTGTCTATTCGTCTTTAAGGCTTCAGCTTTCTTTATCGCGGCGTTGTAAATCTTCAAAAAAGGAATAGAATTAGGGGAAGGTTTCATGGTAACAGGTTGAGGAAGATAGGTTCTCTGTTACATGGTGGAACGTCAGGAACGCAATGAAACGGATTTTTTGATAGCGCGCGCCCTGAACAAAGGAAAGAAGTCTGGACCGGATTTCAGATATTTGTTAAGATTGGCGAATTGCCCCCCTCGAGCATATGTTCGCTCGTATTCACTCCAACCGTTTTATCGTTCACGTCCGTCATGTCGTCCCAGTTTAGCACAATAAAACGCTTTTTATGGCGTTCGTTGGTTCTGGTTTTATGGATCGGGGCCGCATGCTGGACGATGGGTTTCTTATTCGCACAATCGCCTGTTTCTCAGGTCGATTCCGCCAACGTAACGCAATCTTTTCATCCCGGGCTCATTAGAGTCGATTTGTCAATCACGACGCCTAAACCAACCTCTTGGGTTGGCGAAATCACGCTTTCACGTGGAGCTTTCGCCGATCCTATTCCACTTGGAATTAACGCGACTAGCGGTACGGACTTCTTTTTTTCGAACCATTCTCAAAATTGTTTGGCGCTTTGCACTCGTTCTCCAGAAACGTTCTGCGGCGTTGAGACCACGATTATTGCCCCTCGTGACTCACAGTTGGAATTGAAATTGGCGGATGTTGCAAACAATCAACGGTACGTAAGAGCAATCTTTGTAGAACGTCTAATTGACTCGTCGACTTCGATTACTCTAGGCGATCAGGGCGCCGTCGTCGAAATCACTCGAGCTCCCGCGGACGAACTACCTGTGTTCATTCGTAGATTCAGTTCAAGTGATCAACTTAATTCATCCGCAATTTTTCGTCCCAACGAAACAATAAGCCTATCCGTCATTCCCCGATCGTCCGCTTCCAAACTTACTAACGATCTTGTGCTTGTTGCGTCCGCACGGACGTTGGGAACCGAAACGCCATTCTGGACAGATTCATGCGAAGCGCCGCTGTCGCAAATTCAGCAGAACGACGTTGCCGCAAGCTCCCCTGATGGAAAATTTATCCCTTGTGTTTTCAACATGACAACGCCTGAGAAGGGGGGAGTTTTTGAGATAACGTTTGAATTACTCTCAAAAGTTCCGAACGGGCACTCGCGGCTAACGTTCCCCCTCTCGTCGCCGCGCAAGGGACGTCAGGAGGGGACGTCTATCGCTAGACGAGTCGTTCAAGGAATCGTGGTTCAAGACTCGTCAAACCAAACAAAGACAATTAATTCACTTAGGGATGTGGACGGCAACCTTCGTGGCGAACTTCTAGCAATTATCGATCCGACGAATCCTTCTTGGCGTAAGGCTTTTTCTAAACGACGCTCTCTCCCATTCTACAAGTCGACTTCCGGCGACGTTCCTCTGAATGAAAAAATAGGCGGCGTTTTTCGCTCAACTTTTGCCGTTGACGACAGCGCTCCTCAAGAAACATTTGCAGCCAACAGGTCTGTTGAAGAAGCCGACGACAACGCTAGGTTTCAACAAATCGCGCCCGTCGACGAAGAATTGGTCCCATCCTCAAGCGCGTCTACAAACGGACGAGTTTTGGGCCAAGCGCCTAGTGGAAACGCATATGGATCAACGCCGTTCAATATGAACATACTTGGTCTTGGTAAGGCGGACACGTCCAAAGAGAATGTCGAACTTGCGGAAGCGCAAGAGCGCTTTAACTTTGTTCGGCGTTGGGAGCGAGACAAATTTAGCACGTTCCTGCGAAATATTGACCGCCATAATTGGTCTATGGTTGCCGATCTCTGGGAAAAACCCATTAGCAGCGGTTCGTCTCGTCCTTTTTCCGACGAGGAACTTAAGCAATTCGCACCGCCACAAACGAAATTTCTCCGTCTCGAGGCAAACGGGAAGATAGGAGAACATCACGAAAACAGCAACGTTTACGAAAAACTTGCGTCCATTGGAGTTCGTTATGATCCAATATCTTGGGAGGCATACCCCTTGCCGATACAGGAGTTAGGAAAACCACATCTTTTAGAAATTGAATATCCGACGAGTTTTCCTCAGAAATTAGCCGTTAGCATTCTCGAACAAAGTCCTTCTGGCGCGTTGCTGCCAACGTCGCAAGACGCTGGAATAGTCGTCGACTCCGATCCCCTTTCAGATCGCGCTAAGCGTGATGTATCGCGGTTTTCGATGGTTTTCTGGCCAAGGACCAAGACGCCTGTGGTTCTTCTTTCAAACGCGTCGAATCAAACTCCTGCCGCTTACGGTCAAATCCGCGTCTACCGTGCAAACGACGCCGAACCTCAAATTGCAACGCCTAACCGAGGAAGAATCTTTAGTTTAGCTTTTACTCGTCCTGATATCTGTCGTCAGTTTTCAAGTTCGTTGAAACCGTCCCTTTTTGGTTTATCCGGCGCTGAAGATTGGCAAGCCTTTGACGAGTCTATCTCTCGGCTTCTGTATTACCTTTCCGCCTACAATTATGACGCGGCGATGCTTTCCGTCGTAGCCGACGGTTCAGCCCTCTACCCTAGCCAGTTAATTAATCCAACGCCCAAATACGACGGCGGCGTCTTTCTTCCTTCAGGCGGAGACCAAACACGAAAGGATGTTCTATCCCTGACGGCTGCGCGATTTGAGGCGCAAGGCAAATCTTTAATTCCGCTGATTAAACTCAACGGAACGCTCCCGACCCTAGAACGCCGCCTTGCCCTGCTCCGTTCAAACGCCGTCACAGACTCTGAGCGTAGCGCAATAGAAGGAATCGAATGGCTTGGCGCAGGAGCTAGGCGTTTCGTCGATTCAAGGCAATCCCGCGACGGCTCTGGCCCGTATTACAACGTCCTTCACCCCGAAGTTGAGAAACAGGTTCTAGCCATTGTTCAAGAGCTTGTTTCACGATGCTCTTCCTTCAGCAGTTTTGGCGGTTTAGCTCTTGACGTAGGGACGAACGGCTGGTTAGCGTTGCCTGACGACCTCTACTACGGCATGGACGACGTGACAATCGCACGATTTGTTCGCGAATCCAATCTCGAGAGTTCCTTGGCGGACAAACCGGGTTGTAACGTTCAGGATTTGCTTCTATTCAAAGGAACAGAACGGTATCGTCAACGTGCTGAATTCATTAGTTCCTTCTGTAGAGACGAATGGATCGAGTGGCGAATTGAAGCGCTTTACAATTTTTACAGCAAGATTCGTGCAACCATCGCAGCTTCACGCTCAGACGTCCGACTTTTTTTAGACGCGTCCAGCGCGTTGGATGGTTCTAACTGTCAAGACGTTCTCTTCCCAAGACTTGGCGGCAACTCAAAGCTTCGCTACTCTCTCCGTCTCGTCGGACTTGATCCCGTCCGTTATGCATCCATATCGTCTCAAAAAAAGCGTTTTAGCGGGATTTCACAAGCAGGTTTTGTCGCTGGGGTTCCTTCTGGAGAGACTTGGGATTCAACTATTGTACTTTTGCGACCTGAAAAGGTCTCTCAGACAAAGCCTTTTGTAAGATCCGCGCTCGATTATGAGCTTAAAACTCCTGAAGCAATTTCTCTCTTTGCTAGGGATTATGCGTTTCCTGGAGTATCTTTCCAGCACGAAACAGATCCCAATCGTCTTTACGATTTCGATTTAACGAGTCCGTTCCCCGCGTCTGTTGTTGAACTTAATACAAGAGCGCTTCCAGCTGGTTTCGAAAATCGAAGGCGTTTCGCTCGTACTCTCGCTGTCGCGGACTGTCTCTGTTTCTTCGACGGCGGCGACGCCGTTCCTTTTGGCCAAGAAGAATCCCTTAGAGACTGGGTTTATGTCTTTAAAAGCCTACCCGCAGTTCCTTTCAAAACATGGCGTCCTAAATCGGAAACTTCGGGTAAATCTACCGCTGACGATAAAAACCTAGTTGAGTCGGAGGAGAATGTCGAGGCCCCAGAAAAATCGATTCAACCCATCGTCGCACGTTATTATCGTAACAGTCGAGAAACGTGGATATACTTGTTAAACGCCGCGCCGTTCCACACTAACGTTAAAATGACTATCAGTCGCAAAAACAAGTCGCGACATGAAGTGTTTACCGGCCTTCGGCAAGATGAGCCAATTGCTGTAAGCGACTCGATAATTTGGACCTTTACTGCAACTCCCTACGATTTAGTCGCCTTGCGGATAGAGGATCCCCAAGCAATCCTCGAATCGATCGACGTTACACGCCCCGCTGAGATATGTGGAGCCGAAGGGCGGCTGCGTCGCACGGCGCATGACTTCGTCAATAGAATAGTCGCCGCTAAGAAGGGGCTCGATCATCCCATTCGTAACGGCGGTTTTGAGGAAACCTTCGCGCCGATTGCGCCTGTTTCGAACATAGAAGAAAAAACGCCTGACAAAGCGAATTTACTTGGTCTAGTACCGCCGCAAACGCTCCTCTTTAAAAAATCGCGCGAGACAAGCGAGAATTCGCAGGTCGATCCAAAAGTTCCATCGACTGACACGTCGCATCCAGACGTTTACGACATGACAAACATCCCGGGATGGAGCGTGTTCGGTCCTAACGATTTCGACGCACGTCTCGACACAAATGTCGTAAAAGACGGTCGTGCAAGCCTCAAACTCTCGTCTAAGCAAAATTCCGGAAGGATCGTCAGTCAACCTTTTGCCCCGCCAACTGCGGGAAGACTCTGTATCCAGATTAGTGTAGGAGTCGCAAAAGGCGCTCGTGAATTGCCGTTGGATATCTGTCTTATAGGACGTAAAAGCGGGGAGTATTACTTTCGCAGTTTATCAATCGGTTCAGCCCTTCTAAAAAAGATGGAGAAGCAGGGAGCTGAACCGGATGAATCGGGAATAATCTGGCACACTGACGTTGTTTTCTTTGATCGACTTCCGTTTGACGGCTTGGACAATCTTTCTCTCTGTTTTGAACTCAAGGGACGCGGCGAAGTCTGGCTTGACCAAATTCGCCTCTACCGTCTTGCGTTTGCGACAACAGAGCAAACGGAACTTATGAAGCTCATTCACACTGCGGAATTTCGGGCTTCAAAAGAACGTGTGATTGATCTGATGTTCATGCTTGACAGCTATTGGGCGGAACTCCTCCGAGACCAACTTCCTGACGACTCGCCGCTACTCGCTTCCGTACGACGTCAAACGGCATTCGTCGCCGAAGCGCCCCAAGAAAGGCTTCCCGACGTCCCAAGCACAAAGAATGAACAAGATGAAAAAAGTAGCAAAGGATGGAGTCGTCTCAAATTCTGGCAATCTCTTAAATGAAATAATTCAATTGGTCGTAATTGAATGCGTGATATTTGACACGCTGTCTTTCGGCTAGACAAATCAAGCTTGTCCAGAAGCACCGTCGTCCTTCTCCCAAACTGGTTGAAATCAACAGGGCTTCAATCTATAATCTTAGCGTGGCGTTTCTGCCTATAGTTTTCCACAAACCAATCGACGGATTATTTTGCAATGACTGATTCGTACTTCTTCGACAGAGAACTGCGAAGTTCCGTCGAACGTCTCCTTCTCCCCGATATTCACACGCCGGGTCAATACATAGGAGGCGAAGTGGGTCAGGTTGTAAAGCCGTTCGATTCAGTCGACGCGCGGATGTGTTTCTGCTTCCCTGACGTCTACTCGATCGGAATGTCAAACGTCGCTTTAAGCGTCCTTTATGATGTCATTAACCGTCGTCCAAATCTAGCATGCGAGCGTGCGTTCTGCCCGGAAACAGATTTTGAAAACACGTTGATTGCGAGCGGTCTACCGCTATATTCGTTAGAAACTTTTACGCCTCTAAATGCGTTTGACGTCGTAGGTTTTACCCTTCAGTACGAACTCTGCTACACAAGCGTTCTAACCATGCTCAACCTAGGACGTATCCCTCTTAGGCGTTCGCAACGTGGAATAGACGCCCCTTTGATCGTCGCAGGAGGTCCCGCCGCATGCAACCCCGAACCCCTTTCGGACTTTATCGACGTCTACCTCCTCGGAGACGGCGAAGAATCAGTTCCTGATCTGTTGCAATTCTGGAGCGATTTAAGGCGACGCTACGGGCTTTCGCGAGCAGCGTCGTCCAAGAACGGCGTCTTTCCTTACGACGGCGTTGCCGAATCTATACCACAGATACGCCGTGAAATGCTCCTTGAAGTTGCAAAGCGTTTCGATTGTGCATACGTGCCTGAGTTCTACTCTGTAGATATAGATTCTGACGGTCGCGCACGTCGACCGAGACCGATTGTCGACGACGTTCCTGAATACATTAAATCGTCAATTGTCCGCAATCTTGACGCTTTTCCGCCTCCAAAACGCCCTCTTTTACCGCTGATAGAAAGTGTTCAAGATCGTATTTCCGTTGAAATAATGCGAGGTTGTCCACAAAAATGTAGGTTCTGTCAAAGCACACAACTCAAGCGGCCGATTCGTGTTAGATCTGTTGAAACAATTATTGACGCAATTCAAGAAGCCGTTGCCGCCACCGGCGTTGACGAGGCGACGCTTCTCTCGTTGTCGTCAAGCGAATATCCACGCTTTGAGCAAGCGCTTAAAACTATTAACGACGCGCTTTGTCCCGCAGGAATCACGCTCTCTGTTCCGAGTTTACGAGTTAATCATCAGTTAAGCGCTGTGGTTGAAGGGCTTTCGACAGAACGTTCCTCCAGCTTAACCGTCGCGCCGGAGGCGGCGCGTGACGAAATGCGGCGTCGAATTGCAAAGCGCGTAACGAACGACGATCTTTTTTCAGGATGTCGAGCCGCGTTCGAACACGGTTTTTCACGCATAAAGATGTATTTTATGTGCGGTTTTCCACATGAAGTAGAAGACGACGTCGTCGGCATAGTGGAACTATCCGACCAAATTTGTCAACTAGGAAAAGACGTTCGGGGAAAATGGCCGTCCGTCGTCGCAAACGTCTCTAACTTCGTTCCCAAACCGCACACCCCTCTTCAATGGGAAGGAATGGCGACCCGTGAATATTTTGAAGAAGCGCATCGGATCTTGCGCCAAACCAAACGTCGTCGTTCTGTCGAGGTCAAGTACCACGCGCTTGACGTCAGTCTCTTGGAGGGAGTCTTTGCGCGAGGCGATCGCAGAGTCGGTAAAACGATCGAGACAGCATGGAAAATGGGCGCGAGACTCGATCCTTGGCGTGAACACTTTAAACCAGAGATTTGGAAAGCCGCTATAGACCAGACGAAATTGGACGTTAATCTGATTTCTCATACGTCTTACTCGCTCGACGCTGAACTCCCCTGGGATCATGTTCTTCTCTTCAATAGTAAGGAGAGGCTTAAAGACGAATATGAACTCAGTCGCCAATGTAAGTTGACTAGGATTGGCTAGAAAATCGGCGTACGCCAACTGAACGAATACGTCGACGTCTAACGGCGTCTTTTTAACTTTTTTAAGGAGAAGTACTATGGAACCTCGTTTTTCACGTCGTGGCTTTTTCGGTCTATCCTTCGGCGCGGCAGTCGCGGCGTCGGCGTCAAAACGTCAAGTTTTTGCAGGTTCTACTAAACCTTCCAAGGAGTTTCCTCTAACGACCTTCTCGTCAGATCACACTTCTGTTCGTTTTTACACGAAAGCGGTTGCAGAACCTACTAAAATTCTTCAAATTTCCGACGTTCACCTTTTCATCGACGATGAACGTGGAAATGAATTTCGACAGTACTCTGAGAGAATGTCTAAGGCGTACAATCATACTCGACATTTTGAATCGGGGGCAGATACAAACCCCCAAGACGCGCTCAAAGATATTGCTGAACGAGCTAAAGGTAAAGGCTATGACGCGTTAGCGCTCACTGGCGATATCGTCAGTTTCCCCTCCGCCGCAGGAGTTGACTACGTCAAAAACACGCTCGCTTCCGTAGACGCGCCTTTTTATTATGTCTGTGGCAACCACGACTGGCATTTTGAAGGAATGGAAGGGACTGAACGCGATCTTCGTGACGAATGGATCGAAAAGCGTCTTAAATCTCTTTATCCCAAGGGAGTCAATCCCCTAGCATACGCCGTTAAAATCAAAGGTGTTAAACTCCTTTTCATCGACGACTCCATTTATGAAATTCTCCCGGAACAGCTGGAATTTCTCAAGAAAGAACTCGCTGATAATATGCCGTCCCTACTCTTCATGCATATTCCGCTTTACGCGCCCGGACGACGCGTAGCGTTCGGAGTCGGTCATCCGGACTGGAATGCGGCAAACGACGGCAATTACAAAATCGAACGCCGTCTTCGCTGGCCTGAAGAAGGACACAATGAAACGACATATGCGTTTTACAATGAGGTTCTCAACGCTTCGAACCTCATAGGAGTTTTCACGGGGCATATTCATCAAACCTCACTCGACATTCTCAACGGCAAACCGTCGAGCGTCGTCCGTGCAGCAAACGACGGATCAACGTTAAAAATCGAAATTCTTCCTTATCCGAATAAAGGCTGAAAGGACTACTTCAGCTACAATTAAAAATAAAAAAAATAAGCAAGATCGGAAAAATTTTAGGAAAAAGGGACTTTGTAGCTGACATGTCCCTTTTTCTCTGTTACAATTGGGTCTGACGGAAACTAACTGGTTCGATTTCAAACAATCGTCAAAACCGATACATTGGTCATCGAATCAGGAAAATCGCCTCGTTTTTGACGTTTTGAAAACGTCGGCTCCATGAGTTAGGGATATACTAAAGAACGGTTAATTGCCGCCGTTCCCGGGTGAGACGGGCAAGAAGTCATGCTTTGTTTAGGTTTGACGAATAGCATACGTCGAAGGCAGTTGATCTCGGTTAACGCGAAACGATCTTCTCCCGTACAAGGTCGGCGTTGCCGCTTCGCCAATAAAAACAGCAATTTCTTTGCGTTTGAATAGAGTTGACACGTTAGGCGTAGGTCTTTGTATAAAGGACTTTCGTGACTTCGGCTAAAGGAGACGTTACCTCATGAATTTGGTAGGAAAGATTTTCGTAGGCGTCATTGCGTTGATGAGCGTCGTTTGCCTGACCGTCAGCGCCGTTTCGTATGCGTCGCATCATAGTTGGAAGGAGAAGTCCGCCGAGCTTACGAAGCAACTGAACGACGCCAAGCAAACGCAGCAAACACTTACGTCTCAAAAGTCGGAGCTTGAGAGCAAAATTCAGAGTGAAGCGCAGATCTATACGGCTGCGATGGAAGCGCTCAAAACCAAGGCAGACGCTCTTGAAAAGGCAAACGACGAACTTAAGCAGAAAAATGAAGAGCTCCAGGCGGATCTTGATCAACGTCTTGCAGTCATCGATTCAAACAACAGTCACATTGACGATCTTCGTCAGCAATTGAGCGCTGCGTCGATTGATCTTGCGACAGCCCAGAATCTGCGTGCGAACTATCTCCAAGATCTCGCTCGGACGATGGAGAAACTTCATGAACTATCCGCAAAGTTCGGCGATCTTGAGGAGAAAAATACTGATCTCGTGGCTTCTTATGACGAAGCGTTGACTGTTCTGAATAAAAACGGTCTTTCCGCCGACCCGAGCGATTACAGCGACCTTCCGAAATTTGCCGTCCAAGGGACGATTGAAGCCGTGCGTGAAGGAAACGACGGTCTCCTAATGATTTCCATTGGTTCTGACGACGGCTTGAGCGAACACAATAAGCTTGACGTCAGACGCGGCGATTCTTACCTCGGCAAGATTGAGGTCGTTACAGTCGAACCTAACCGTGCAGTGTGTAAGGTTTTGCCTGAATACCGTCTGGGCGTCATGATGGAGGGCGACGATGTCTACTCGCAAAAATTCAACTGAGAAAAGCGCAAAAAAGACCAAGGAACCCAAAGTTAAAAAGGTAAAGGAACCGAAACCGAAAAAAGAGAAGGTTAAGAAGTCAAAGGGGAAAAGGGGAACGGAAGAGTCCTTTGGCGAAGCTTCGTTTGAACAGCCAAAACAGGCTCCTGTTACTCGGCGTAAAGCGCCCAAAGCTCCTAAGGACGTCTATACGCTTGTCCTTCTGATAAGTTTCCTCTTCTTTGTTATTGCGACGGTTTTCCTCTATCTGGACCTGGCGTCCTACAAATGAGTGACGGATTTGTCCGTTGATCGTCCTGTCATATGTTTTCGCCGCGCCACTTGGCGCGGCGATTTTTTATTTTTCTTATCTTCGTGCTAAAACAATCCCTTAACCCCCGCATGAGGCAAATCATTAGTCGTTGGAAACTCACGGGAAAAACCCGTAAAATGCCGTTTCGCCGCTTTTAAATCATGAAAATAACCTTAAAATAGTTCTGAGGGTTCGTCTTCGCCGTCAGTTAGAAACCTCTAAACAGGTAAACAGGTAGAAGAGCGCCGTCTTTTGTGGGTTTTCCTTATTACTTTCGCTTGACAATGAGGTCTGTGTGATGGACAGCCGGACGACAATACTCAACAGAATCAAAAACGCGCTTGTCGACGTCGATAAATCAAAGTTACAAGCGCCTGAAACGCCGGAAATCTGGCCTGTCGTAGGCAAGTCGTCGGAAGAACTTATGGGCGAATTTGCGGATAATCTAAAATCGGTCGCAGGCGAAGCTTTCTTGTGTCAAGATGAAAACGACGCTCTTGCTAAGATTGCCGACGTCATGAAAGAGGTCGCAGCCGCCTCAAAGCAACCGGCTCCCTATAAGCTCGGTGTTTATGACTCTGAATTCGCACGAACAACGGCTTTCAAGCTCGTTGAAAAACACCCGGATTGGGTCGCGCTTAATGCGCCGGACAATCCTGCCGTCGATCCTAGAGATTACGAGTCTATGACGGCAAGTCTCGTCACTCCCTTTGCCCTCCTTACTGACACTGGTTCGTGCGCAATTGAAGGGCGTTCCGCGTTCGAACGGCTCCTCTGCTACCTCTCGCCCGTCTGTTTCGTTCTCGCTAAAGCAAATCAACTCCGAGAGAATCTGCCGCATGCTTGGCCAGAAATCGAGGTTAAAATGCAAAATCCACAACAGCGTGGCGAAATTGTTTTGGTCACTGGCCCAAGTCGAACAGCAGATATTGAAAAAAAGCTCGTCTTGGGCGTGCATGGTCCGCAAAGATTGATCGTCTTTCTAATCAGAGACTAAAAGTATGTGCCGTCTGTTCTTATTTTCCCCAGTATTCTAACTTCTGTCTGACTCGAGGATCAAAATGAAAGTCTCTGATATAGTTTTTCGTTGTTTCATTTTGTCTGAGATTCAGGAGAATTGTTATGTTCTCTCTCTCAAGGGCCAGGACGACTGCGTTGTCGTCGATCCTGGAATCGATCCCTCTGAAGTAGTTGAAGCGATTCAACACGATGGTAAAACGCCTGCCGCGCTCCTCGTAACTCATGGGCATTTCGACCACATTGCCGGCGTCCCCGTTTTAGAGGCCGCATTTGCCAACACTCCGGTGTATATAGGTGAAAAAGACAAAGACAAGCTAGCAAATCCTCAAAAAAACCTCTCTTTTGAGTTTGGGACGCCCTTTTCAACTTCGACGTCTGTAATTGGAGTCGCCGAGGGAGAAATTCTCAAGGTCGCGGGGTTTGAATTTAAAGTTCTCGAAATTCCCGGTCATTCCTGCGGTCATGTCGCCTATCTTGTTGAAACAGAAGAACGTCCGATCTTGTTCTGTGGCGACATAATTTTCGCAAATGGCGTTGGAAGAACAGATTTTCCTGATAGCGATCATGCGACTCTTATACGTTGCATTCGTGAAAAAATCTTCACCTTACCTGACGAAACCCTCCTGTGTTCAGGGCACGGCGTCCTAACGACCGTTGCAAAAGAAAAACACGGCGGTTTCTTCTCATGATACGGAATTCCGACGGTTTTCCCATAACATCTCCGCGAATCGCCCCGTCGGCAAGGAAACGTCAATGACAGTCAAACGCTTATTTGAAATCAAGTCTTCCGAAGATCCTAAGACGCCGATTCAATTCAAATTCTTGTGCTGGCTGTTTCTATATGCCTCCATAGCCTTTGTCGCCTCGTTGATACTTTCGTTAACGTTTGCAACGTTAGCCGCAAGAAAAGAAGTTCGTCAGGTAATACAGAGTAAAATCTCCGACGCTTACGAACACTCCAAAATTTCTAACGACGCGCTGAAGACGCTAAAAAGTATGACAGCTCAGGTCGGCGTTCAGCGTGCTCGCGCGCTTGCGCTTTTAATTCAATCCGATCCGTCGATTCTTAAGGAAGGCGACGTCGAGACGACGACCGTTAACCTTGGGAAAATTGCCAGACTTATCAAGGTCGATGAAATTGACGTTACAGATGAAAATGGTTTCATCATTGCTTCTTGGCCAACAGGAGCGACTGAAATCGGCTATAATATGGGCTCTGGTTCAGAGGCAAGAAAATTCCTTCCGATTCTATCCAATCCGGATTTAGAGATTTCTCAAGAAATAAGGCCAACTGAAGGCGCTAACGATTCAAAACTGTATCAGTTTTCAGCCGTTGCCCGACGCGATCGTGTTGGAATTATCGAAGTCGGATTTCGAGCGGAAGACGTAGAAGACGCCTACAACCTTGCAAACATCTCAAATTACATCAGTTCAGTCGTAGGATATGACGGTTTTCTCTGGGTGTATCAAGGTCCAAACGCTATAAAGAAGCCAGGCTCTAACGAAGTCGAATCAGACGCGAAGACTTCTGGAAAGTCAGAAGTTTCCGAATATTTGGACGGCCAAATTTCAGGCCCTAAATTTACCCAAGCGAGCGTGGAGGAACTCCAAAAGTTGCCGTTAGAAAAGGTCGTCGTCCGTAGACTCCGCGACTTCGTCTCTGACAAATCTGTACCTTACCTTGTTTTCGCACAAGACTTATATCTCGAAGAAAACGAGTCGCCCTACCGCTTTGTAGGCGGTATTGCTCAGCAAGAAATATACCGCTCGAGAAGGATGCTTGTTAATCTTCTCGCACTGGCGAACTTTATCGTTTTCTTTACGATCTTTACCTTGATTTCCAAGCTCGTTAAACGTCTTATTGTCGATAGCGTTTACGCTGTAAATGAATCTCTTGAGAGAATCACAAAAGGCAATCTAAATGAGCGCGTTGACGTCAAGGTCTCAAGGGAATTCGTCGACCTCTCTAACGGAGTTAACGCCACGGTCGACTCTCTCAAGCAAGTCGTGGACGAAGTCAGGCAGAGCGTCGAACGTGAACTTCTCCTAGCTAAAAAAATTCAAGAAGCGTCGCTACCCAATATAGAAAATCTTTATTCAGATCGGGACGAATTCGACGTCTACGCCAAGAATCGACCTATGCGGAGCGTTGGCGGCGACATGTACGATTTTTTCTATCTAGACCCCGAGAATATCCTGTTTTATATTGCCGACGTCTCTGGTCACGGGGTTCCGGGCGCTTTGATTATGATGAAGACAATGGCGCTCGTTAAGAACCTCGCTCTTTCGGGTTATCCCTTGGAAAAGGTCGTGGCTCTCACGAACGCTTCCCTTTCAGAAAACAACGATTCTTCATTTGTCACAGGCTTTTTCTGCGTTATCAACCTTAAGACAGGCGATCTCACGTATGTCAACGCTGGCCATAATAGTCCTTTTATCCGTCAAGGTTCGGGGCAGTTTGTCGAGTTTACGCCAGAAATTAACCTGATTCTCGGAATACTTCCCGAGGCAGAATATGTTAGTCAAACGATAAAACTCAATCCCGGTGATGTTTTCGTCCTTTTCACAGACGGTATAACGGAGGCGACGACTCCGACTATGGCGGGTTGTTTTGAAACAGACGCAGCGTTGAACGTTCTTAATTCGCTTCCGTCAGACGCTACCGCGAAAGAAAGCGTCGAAGCGTTATTTGAAGCCGTTGCTAAATTTACAAATTACGAAGAGCCGTCCGACGACGAAACGATCCTCTTCTTCCATTACTTACGTCCATCCAGTTGACATTCGGCGTTCTTTGTACGCCGACGTCACGGTTAACTACTTTATAGGAATTAGTCGGGCAAATTATGTTCTCAAAAGAACCGCCTAAACCGTCTTCTGGAAACGTCGCCAGCAGACCAATGCGAGAAGCGTTTCTCCAGAGACTCTGTCTCTGCGCCGCGTTCGCGTTCTTGGGGTCTCTTCTTGTCTCGATAATACTAGAGGATCATAGTTGCCGGAGAGAAATAAAACGCGAAATTAATTCTAGAATCGCGGAAAACAACGAGAGCGTTCAAAGCGCTAGAAGCACGGCAGATCTTTTCGTCAACGCAAACGACATTAACGCAAGAATCGACGTTTCCGTCGTCGCTAAGCTCGTTGCAAATGAACCTAGCATTTTAACAACAGACGGTAGACTCGAGGAAATTGCGAAAAAACTTCATTTTTCCGAAGTATATTTTATAACTTCCGAGGGAGTAATTGACGCCAGTTGGCCTGAAGACTGCGTCGGCGTAAACATCTTGAAAAATGAAGATTATAAAGGTCTTAGGAAAGTGTTTGAAACGCCAATTCCTCGTGTAGCGCCGAGGGTAAACGTTCACTTTAACGAATCGGATTACCATGCGTCTGAATTTGAGGTTGCGGCAATTCGTAGCGACCGCGACGGCGTCGTTATTGTCCGATTACACGATCTCTTTACGCTCTCGGCGGAACAGATCGCGACAGCCTCAAGACCGCTGGACGTTCCTATTAGCCATTCAGGTCGCCTATATTTCTTCTCAAAGTTTCCTAAAAACAATTTAGGACAACCGATTGATCCGCGCGAGGTGTCGGGTTGCGACGACTTCCCTGACCTAGAGACGTTGCCCAACAATTTAACGACAATCAAGATATTTAATCATCACGTCTTCTATGTGTATGCCCAGCGGACATTTGAGGGGATTTATGTCGGATGGATTCCATATCGAGGGCTTCTAAGTTCAAAATTATTTGAACTTACGCTCATATGTTTCTGTAATTTTGTAGTTTTCCTAGCGATTTTCTCGCTAGTTTCGCTTTTTATTCAAAAGCTTTTTGTCGACAGCATTTATGCAGTCAACAGATCGCTTGATAAAATTACAGCAGGGAATCTAAACGAAAAAGTCAAAGTCAGCGCGTCAAAAGAATTTGTTGAACTTTCGGAGGGCGTCAATACTACCGTTGATTCTCTTAAAGAAGCAGCCGCCGAAGTCAAGCGGCGGAGCGATGAGGAACTGACTCTCGCCGGCAATATCCAACTTGCTTCGCTCCCCAGACTCGAAAACATTTACACACGTCATCAAATTTTCGACGTCTACGCCGAGGCGCGGCTTCACGCCGGCGTAGGCGGCGACATGTACGACTTCTTTTTCGTCGACGATTATAACGTCATGTTCTACATCGCCGACGTTTCGGGTCGTGGCGTCGCCGCGTCGCTAGTCATGATGAAAACCATGACGTTAGTTAAAAATTTCGCTCTTCTAGGCTTCGATCTGGAAACGATTGTAACAAACGTCAATCAACATCTTACAGAAAACAAAGAGTCGATATTTGTTTCTGGAATATTCTTTGAACTCAACCTTAGATCGGGCGATCTGAAGTACGTAAATGCTGGCCACGTACCGCCTTTCATTCGAAGAAAGAGCTGTAACTTTACCATCGGCAAGCCTGAACGTCAGCTTGCTCTCGGACTTATGCCCGATCAAACATATGAGAGTTCCTCTTTGGAGTTCCATCCTGGCGACGAACTCTTGATATACACTGACGGTTTTATGAACTCCCTGCAAACAACGCTGGACGAGTTCTTTAAAAAGTCGCATGTCTTGGAAGTCTTGGACTCTCATTCCAGCGAAGCTTCCTCTCAACAATACGTCAAGGCATTTTTCGACGTTGTTTTAAATGGTAGAATCGATTCGCAAGCGCTAGACGACGTCACGGCGTTGTGTTTCCGTTTTATCGCGCATAAAGTTGAAAAAGAACGACGCTCTTCAGACAAAGACGAAAAGAACCCGTCTCTTGCCTCTTCAGAGGTCGATATCCAAGATACGTCGGTCTCAACCCCTTGAAATATCCATTGCTCTTAGAATTAACTTCAAATTCACTTCAGTTAGGTAAAAATACATGGCGCCCCACTTTATCTTTGAAATGAATCGTGTCACGAAGAAATTCGGCGATAAAACAATCCTCCAAAATATCAGTTTAGCCTTTTATTACGGCGCAAAAATCGGAATTGTCGGCGAAAACGGCGCAGGAAAGTCGACTCTCCTTAAAATAATGGCGGGCATTGACAAAGATTATGACGGCGACGTTACTTTTGTCAAAGGTATGACCGTTAAATACGTCGCTCAAGAGCCAGAGCTAGACCTCGACTCCACGGTGCGCGAGAATCTTATGAAGGCTGTCGCACCAATTCAACAGAAGCTTGACAGATTTAACGAAATATCGACTCTGATGGGCGATCCTGACCAGGAGGATAATTTCGATAAACTCATGGAAGAAATGGGCCGACTTCAAGAAGAAATCGACCATCTAGAAGGCTGGGAACTGGACCGTAGAATCGACGTCGCCGCCGACGCGCTCGTCCTACCGCCAGATGAAGCTGTTGTTCGTCAGCTTTCCGGAGGAGAACGGCGGCGCGTAGCGCTCTGCCAAGCGCTTCTTGAACGACCAGATCTGTTATTACTCGACGAACCGACTAACCACCTTGACGCAGAAACCGTTCAATGGTTAGAGGAAGCTCTCCGAGAATATCACGGAACAGTTATCATCGTAACACACGACCGTTATTTCCTCGACAATATAACGAAATGGATTCTTGAGATCGACAATACGAGAGGAATTCCATTTGAAGGCAATTACTCGTCTTGGCTCGCTCAGAAAGCCGAAATTCTGAGAGTAACCGAAAAACAGGAATCACAACGACAAAAAACATTGAAGCGTGAGCTGAATTGGATTCAGACCGCTCATAAAGGTAGACTACAAAAGAATCAAGCTCGTATAAAGGCATATGAGCAGCTTGCCGCTGAACAAAAACTAGACGACAAGAGCGACTCGATCATTCAAATTGCTCCAGGTCCACGACTTGGCGAAAAAGTCGTCGTTGTAGACGGCGTTTCTAAAAGCTTTCAGCAGGGCGACCAAACGATCACGCTTCTCGATAACGTTTCCTTCAACGTTCCGCGAGGCGCGGTGGTCGGAGTCGTTGGTCCCAACGGCGTCGGCAAATCGACTCTTTTCCGTATGATTGTCGGAGAAGAAAAGCCTGACAAGGGAACGATCGAACTTGGCGAAACAGTTCAATTGGCATATGTCGACCAACATAGAGACGCGCTTAATGACAACAATACAGTTTTTCAAGAAATAACCGACGGTCGTGATCATGTTCAGCTCGGTCCTGTCGAAATGAACAGCCGAGCCTATGTTTCACGTTTTAACTTCAGAGGATCTCAGCAACAACGGTTGGTTGGCGTTTGTTCTGGCGGCGAACGCAATCGTGTACATCTTGCTAAACTTCTTCGCCGTGGCGGTAACGTTATTTTACTCGACGAACCGACCAACGATCTCGACGTCCAGACGATGCGTGTTTTAGAACAGGCTATTATCGACTTCGCAGGCTGTGTTCTAGTCGTCAGTCACGATCGTTTCTTCTTGGATCGCATCTGCACCCACCTCCTCGTTTTCGAGGGGAACGGTAAGACGCGGTGGTTCGAGGGCGACTTCTCGTCCTATGAGGAAACGTTACGTGCAGAGAATCCCAATTACGGTAAAAATCGTCGACTTAAGTATCGCAAGACGCCGCTTATTTAAGATAGACGTTCAAATTGCGGATTAAAAAGTGCATAATGCTCAGGAGGCCCGAGTCTGTCACGTTAATTACCTGATGGCGAAACTGTTTTGCTTTCAGAATAAATCGCGATCCTATCGACTTTTCGTCCCATGGCAAAGTCCTGTGAAAAGCAGATTGTTTATCAGGGGTATCGAGCCTATTTGCAATTTAATAAGATAAAAAAGACGCGTCGTTTGGAAAGAACATCCAAGGACGCGTCCGTTTTGTTCAACGCTTAGAAATATGATGCAAGCCTAAGCACGTCAAGTCGTTAAAATGCGGGTAAGAGGACTCGAACCTCCACGAGCGTAGCTCATCAGAACCTAAATCTGACGTGTCTGCCAGTTCCACCATACCCGCAAAAGAAGCGCCGATTATTATAACGCCAGAAGTTCGTTCGACAAGAGTAAAAACAATTGGAAGATCTTCACTGACGAAGTAGTATCCAAATCAACGTTCCAACGGCACACAGAAGGACGAAAGTCAAAAAGCCAATCAAGCAAAGCGCTCCGACCGCCCTTCGTTGACTCTTTCTCAATTCGTCAAGAGATTTACGGGCGTCTGTGAAAGAAGCCTGATCGCCGAAGGAGACGCCTTCAAATGTCTCTGCCGCCTCGTCCGCCATATCGTCGGCGAATTCTTCATCATTTTCAAATATCTTGACAAGTTCGGGGAATATCTGCCCCGCCTCAAGGGCCGACTGCCACCCTGATCGCAAAACTCGTGTTCTGGGTCCGACTCGTCGCTCCTTAATCCACGTACGTAATACGCTACCCTGCGCTGGACCATACCGTTGATTGTCAGGCGTTATCACGTACCAAAGCGCGTCAGGATCATTGAGGAGCATTGCAGAATCCTCCAGTTCGAAAGATTCGTCATAATGCCGCTCTCGAATATTTCGCGTCGATTTCCCTGTTGCACGAGAAATCAATTCGCTCGTTGGCGAACTAGGATTAGATAACGAAGAAGAATTCGGAACGTTTGTTTCACGGGGAGTTTGCGAGCCTTCAAGCGACGACGGAGAATTCTCTTCACGCTTGTGATCGTCAGGAATCATCTCAGCCGTAGGCTGACCATGGAATTCTTTCTCGTCGATCTTCCGCATACTCTGTAGCGGAATTCGCATTTTAACACGACATTTCGGGCACAGTCCTATCCTGCCGGCAAGTTCTGCCTTTACGTTCAGCGGATGACCGTTAGGACAAAAAAAACATATACCCATCGCGAAACCCTGATTAAGGATCGACCTCCGACGCTTCTGTGATCGAAAACCTACAAGCCACGCTAATTATACTATGGAAGGGTGAAAAAAAAAGCAGAAAATAAGAAAGAGACGCTGGAATATAGTTCATTCCAGCGTCTCAGTAACGACTTGATATGATCAAATCTGCAAGGTCAATTCAGAGTAATAAAGGATCATATCTGAATCCAACGCTCTTCCCGTGCGCTCTGAATAACGGCGTCGCAAACTTTCTGAACACGTGCGGCGTCTTTTACTGTCGGGGTCGGATAAATTGGTTTCTGACCGGCGGCTTCAAGCAAGAAATCGGCAAGCTGATTGATAAAATAGTGCTCGTATCCGATTACAGTGCCCGGAACCCAGTAATGACTCATATACGGATGCTCGGAATTCGTGACCAAAATACGTTGCCAGCCTGTAAGATGATCTTCAACCTTTTTCCCAGTTTCGGGATCGGCGTACCGGAAGAACTGCAAATATTCAGGCTCTTCCAAATTAAAGTAACAAGCGCCGTTTTCGCCGTTCATCTCCATCGTGTTGAAATTCTTCCGTCCCCTAGCGTAACGCGAACTCTCAAAAGTTCCAATAGAGCCGTTACGGAAGATCGCCAAGAACATACACGCGTCGTCGATCGTAATTGGAGTCATATCTCCAGTTTCAGCATTCTGACGCTCCTTGACAAAAATCTCAGTATGAGCACAAACGCGTTCAATCGGACCATTTAACCATTCTGCACAGTCGATTGAATGGGCAAGGAGGTCGCCAGTAACGCCGCTACCTGCAACCTTGGCGTCAAGTCGCCATAAGGACGCGCCGCCTACAGGAACCTTTTTGCTAATCGTATAATCTTGATTATACGTCGCGCGGTAATGGAAGGGACGACCAATTCTGTTTTCATCGACGATCTGCTTGAAAAGAGCGACGGACGGATTGCGCCGGTAGCAAAAAGAAACGGCCGTCTGTACGCCGGCTTTTTCAACCGCGTCGACCATCTCTTCGGCCTCGGCGTAACTCATCGCAAGAGGCTTTTCACAAATGATCATTTTGCCTGCTTTAGCAGCCTCAATGACCATTTCTTTATGGAGGAAATTTGGCGTGGCGACGTCAATGACGTCAATCTCTGGATCGGCGATTACTTTATGCCAGTCGGTAGAAGTCTCCTCATACCCCCAGGTCTTCTGAAATTTATCAAGCGTCGTTTGATTACGACCATAACAGGTTTTAAGGACGAGTTTGTAAGGCAGATCGAAGAAATGCCCAACCTGATTGAACGCGTTAGAATGGGTTCGCCCCATGAAACCGGTTCCCAACATCCCAACATTCAACGTTTTCATAAGAGCTAACCCCTCCCTTTGAAAAAGGCGTAATATTTAAAAAGACGCTACCTCGCCAAGACTGAGACAGCAGACGCAGGGCCAAGTTCTTTTACAAGGGCTCGGCGACGTTCCTTCAAGATACCTGAAACAGAATTAATTTACAAGCTTATTGAGAAAAAATAGACTGTTTTATCCATACACGCCTAGGTTTCCATGAATGAAACCTAGACTAAGTTTGATCCAAATATTTCTAAAAAAACCTATTTGATATTTTTTAAATTTTTTGTACCCTGCCCCAAGCCCTCCAATTCTTGTGCTCTTTCTTCCGTCTTGACGCTGGAACTTTCAACCAAACGTTCAATGTGGAGATAATGGGGAAAGTGTAGATTGGCCTTTTGATAATTTTTAACGTTTTTAACATTGTCAAAGACAGTAGGCGTTCTAAAATCAGTCGTCTACGTCGGGCTTACGGCAGCTCCTGAAAGGCAGAGTCGCCGGAAATAAATTGCGGTCGTCGTCCCTTTGTAATTTGGGAATCGATCATACGCTTCAACATCCATCATGAAATCACGCTTTGTCTCGGAATTCGTCCTTGGCAAGCGTTCGTCGTGAGGTTACAATGCGCCGTCTTTCGCTTGCGCTTTCCGCTATGGCGTTGTTGCTCCTCTTTGCGTCGGCGCCGTCTGTTGCCGTCGCTCAGGGCCAGGGAATTTTTACGGAATCGGGGTATGATTTCAAAGGGATTCCACGATATACGACGCCTCGCCATTCCTTCGTCTTTACAAACAATAGTTCAGAAGATCTTCATCTTCTGGGAGCTAGGGTTAGTTGCCAATGTACGAAGGTTTTCATACCTGAAAAGCGAGTTTATAAGAAAGGCGAAAAAGGCGAGGTCGTCGCGCAAATCGACGGCGTTCGTTTTACAGGCGTTCGGCACGTGACCGTTACCGTCACATTCCAGCGTGGCGCGAACGTGTTTGAGGTTCCCCTCAACATTGCGGGAGTCATTATAGAAAACGTTTCGTTGGAACCCCAAAAACTCACGTTTCTAGTCGATCAAGCAACAAAGCCTCAAGAGATTGGAACAGAACATAAAGCTCTTCAGTTGAGCGCGGATTCGTCGTCAAGAACGCAACAGGCGCGTGTAATCTATCCTGGCTACAACGAGACAGTCGCTCGTGTCGTGTCGTCCAGTCCTTATCTTGAAGTCCAAACGGGAAAACCCACTCGTGTAGGTTCTGGAACTCAAACTCCGCTATTCGTCTCGATTAAGGACGACGCGCCTGCCGGTTATCTTGATGCGACGGTTCAAATTTGGTCGAACGGACCCTCTGGAGGAACCCCGCTCGTTCTAACCGTTTCAGGAATCGTTCGAGCGCCGCTCGCCATATCGCCAGGGGCGCTAACCTTCCCAACCTCAAGAGACGGCCAAAAAATTACGAAAAATTTCGTTATTACGGCGCCGTCTGAGTTTACCCTCAAATCGGTATACTCGCCTTCTAATGCGCTCGAATGTAAATTTTCTCAGAAAGCAATTCGCCCGGCCAAGGTTTGTGTCGTCCCGGTAACGTTCGATCCGTCAAAACTTTCTGACGTCGACGAGAATCCGAAATTGAAGATCGAAACAACAGACGGTCGAGTTCTCTTCCTTGACGTGCAGATTTCTTCTGGAAATTTTGATCCTGAAGTTCTGGCTAAACGTGACGCCGAGAAGGAACGCAACGCAAATAGGGAGAAAAAAGGAGAAGAAAGGCTCGCCGGCGCTCAGAATGAAACTAAAGAAGGTATAAAGGAGAAACAGAGCGACTCCGTTCCAAAGGAAGAATCTAAGGTTGAAGATTTAGGTTTCGCGCGATCTGGCGGTAGTGGAAAGAACATTTCCTCCGCCTCGCCTGTCGAACATAAAGATGAAAGACGTCGCGTCCCCACGCCGACGACAATACCTGCTTCAAACTCAACAAGATCGAGAAACGCATATCCGTCGCGTAATTTATCGATTCTACCATTCCCTCGTGGGCAATATCGTTAACGAGCTTAGTTCGTCTTTCCTCCCAAAAGGAATTTAGAGAATCTGGTCAAATTAACGAAAAACTTTACAATTGAAACGCCGAGGGGCGCAAGTCTCCTCGGCGTTCTCGTTTTTTGACCCACAGCGCGTTCATTCTTGCGGATAACGAAGGCGTTAGGAAAACTTAAGAAAACAACGAAATGACTACAGAAGAAGTTTCAAAGCCAGTATTTTCTGGCAAAGAAGCCGACGCCAATTCGCTTCTTGAGGGACTTAACTCAGCGCAACGCGAAGCGGTTACACACATCGACGGTCCAATGTTGGTTCTTGCAGGACCTGGTAGCGGCAAGACGCGCGTTGTTACGCACCGCGTCGCTTGGTTGCTCCATAACGGCGTTTATGATTATCAAATCGCCGCGTTAACGTTTACCAATAAAGCCGCCGACGAAATGAAGAAGCGCCTTCAGACGATGGCTCCGGGTAATCGCGTCTGGATTGGAACTTTTCACCGTTTTTGCGCCTTCCTTCTCCGCTACTATGCGCGTTTCGTCGGACTTGAGGAGAATTACGCCATTTACGACGCCGACCAAAGTCAAAAACTACTTGAAAGCGTCGTTCCAAAAAGTAGTCTTCCTATTGGCGTTGATATTCCTAAGATCGCGTCGGGTATAAGTTGGGCGAAGAATTCGCTGATCTCCGCTTCTGAATACTGCGCTAACGGCGGGAGTCTACTAGGAAGGGTTGTTGAAGACGCTTATCCGCAATATCAAGCCGCGCTCAAAAAAGCGAACGCCGTCGATTTCGACGACCTGCTCTTTCATGTCGCCGTCATACTCAAGCAAAATCCAGAAATCCGCGCTCAACTTGACGCGCGTTTCCGGTATATCCTTGTAGATGAATACCAGGATACGAACCTCGTTCAATACGCTATCGCGAAGGCGTTGTCAATCGACTTTCCAAACTTAGCGGCTACAGGCGATCCAGATCAATCCATCTACGGTTGGCGTGGAGCGAATATCAACAATATCCTTAATTTCGAGAAGGATTTTCCAGACGCTAAGGTCGTGCGACTAGAACAAAATTACAGAAGCGACAAAAGCGTCTTACGCGTCGCCGACTGTCTAATCAAGCATAATGTTTACCGCAAAGACAAAGATCTTTATACTGAAAACAAAGAAGGCGTCCCGCCGCGAATACTGGTAAATCAAGATCAGGTAGAAGAAGCAGAAACAATCGCAGCGGAAATTGCCGCAGAAATCGCCTCTGGAAAACGAAAACCGCAAGACTATGCCGTCTTTTATCGGATGAACGCGCTTTCGCGAAACTTAGAGTATGCGCTCAAAAGATACGGCGTTCCCTATCAGCTAGTACGGGGGCTCGAGTTCTTTAATCGCAAAGAAATTAAGGACGTATGTTCGTACCTGCAATTGATTTACAACCCGAACGACGTCATCTCTTTTAACCGGGTTGTCAATCTTCCGTCCCGCGGAATTGGACGTGTTTCACTTGCACGACTCGAATGTTACGCTGAAGAACACAACGTCACCCTCCTAGAAGCCGCTAGGTCGGCTGCTCAAATTCATGGTCTCTCTACCAAAGTCCAGAAAGCTTTTCTAAAGTTTGCTTCGTTGATCGATCATGCTGCGGAAGCTTTTGCAAGAGGCGACGCCATGGAAGTCGTTGTGAGCCTCCTCCTTGAAAAGAGCAAATACTTTGATTACCTGAAAACTTCCTCCGCAAAGACGGAAGAAGACGAACAACGAATCGACAACGTGCAAGAATTTCTCACAGAACTTCGTGAATTTGACAGGGATTTCGTCCAACTGGAGCAGGAAACGACAGAGGATCTTTTTTTCAACCACGCTCCCCGTTCTCGTGATCGACTCGGAACCTTCCTTGAACAGATTGCGCTTGTCAGCGACGTTGACGCTTGGAATGCAAACGAAGCCAGAGTATCGTTAATGACGCTTCACGCCGCTAAAGGACTTGAGTTTCCCGTCGTCTATCTGGTAGCGCTTGAAGACGGCGTTTTACCCCACGAACGTTCCAAGGATATTAAACGGCAACTCGAGGAAGAAAGACGACTTCTTTTCGTCGGCATAACGCGTGCAAAAGAAGAATTACGACTTTCGCGAACAAGGTACCGAGAATTTCGTGGCAGCTACTCTCCTTCAATCTCAAGCCGTTTTATTTTCGAATTTCCCCAAACTGGAATCGAACGTTTTAATTCCCTTGACGCGTGGCTCGCCACGCTAAAAGAAAAAGCGACGACTGAGCCTGACGGTCAAATTACCATTCCTAAGTTTTTCGAAAGAAAAGAAGGCGTTTCGCAACGTCGTGCTCTCTGGGAAAATAGCGCGTCAAGCCTGTTCGTCGACAACAAGGACGTAGTCTCTTATAGTTCAATCCCCAGCGTAACCGGACGCCGAGAACGAACCAAACCTGTGGATTTCGCCGACGTCGACGAATGTGTCGATCCGGAACCAGAAACAAACTATTCGCAGGTTATTCCTGACGATCTTGAACTTGTCTTTGACGAAGATTCAGAACAAGTTCCAAAAATGCATGCCGATTTTGGCGACGACGAGAATATTGTCGTCGATTTTGACGAAGTCCCGAATTCACGTCTCCGTTCCTCTCAGAAGGGTTCCTCGCGCTCTAAACGTTCTCGGAAGGAGATTAAACCAGGAGCGCTGTCGACAGGAGCTTCTTTTCAGAATCATCCCGGTTCAAAAAGCAGTCGCGAGTCAATCGTCCCAATTCCCAAAACTATCTCTGTCAAGTCTTTTGTCCAACATAAAAAATATGGCGTCGGCGTCGTAAAAGAAATCAAAGGGCCTCCTTTTGACCGTATTGCAAAGATTTCGTTTTTATCAGGCGTCGGCGAGCTCGAACTCCCTATCAAGGATCCAGAGCTTACCGTCGTCACAATCGGACGCAAGGGATAAATCTCATTAACTCCGTCCTCAAAACTAAGACTCCTGCGTTCTTACACGGAGTCTTTTCTTTTAATCACAATTGTTTCTTCAACTTTCCCCTCTCGCCCGCAATATTGTAAAGTCAAGGCGTCAATGTTCTGAGTCTTGAGGACAAAATGCTCTTGAGTTTTTTTACGAATTTAATTAGCATCCCGCGAGATATTTGGTCGCCGTTGCGTCCTCGGATTTTTATAGACCCCGATCAAACGACGTAAGGAAACGACGTTTGACACGTTAGGCGATATGCACGTTACCCAATTAACACGGCTGAAATTGGCTTCCAGACGCGTTAATAGCAGACGTCAGACACAAGAGTACGGTTATGTTAAGCAAGAAACAGACGCGATCCTCTCTCCGTTTTCGCCGGAATCCGAGTCCCGGCGCCAAACGACACGTCACGTTGCGCTATCCGGCGTTTGCCGTTGCCGCGATGATCGCGGTTATTCTCAATGTTGCGCCGACGTCTGTTAAGGCGCAAACAGCGACGCTGAACCAAATTCAGCAAGCGCCTTCGTCCGCGTATGGAGAACCGCTTCCCAGCGCGCCCAACGATCGCTCTAAATCAAGGGCGCTTCAATCGTTTAACATCGATGAAACAACAGAAAACGCTCAGTGCGTTCAAAGAACCTTTCGCGTGCCTGAAAACCAAAACGCCGCGCTTATCGCCGCATTTATCCTACGTCTCTTACCGGATGATCTTCGCGATCAGACGACTTGTCGTTATAACGACGAAGAGAATCTCGTTGTCATGTACGGTCCGAAAGTGGCAATTCAATTTTCAGAAAATCTTCTGAATAATTTCAATGAAACGCTCTTTGAAGCATTCTTGACTTCAGGTGAATTTGTAAGCGTCGCGGGCGTCGCAAGACAACGAAATATTCCAAAGGTTGAGCAGAAAGAGGCGTCTTCCGTCGGTCAAGTATACTATGATCCAAGTCTTAACGAGAATGTTCGGGTCGTTTATGACGCGCAAGGGGCGCTCATTCCCAACCGCCAAGAATATGCCGTCGCGCTCGGCGCAGGAGACTCGCCGAATGTCGAGCAGCAGGCGAATAACGCCGTGAGCGACTATACGCGTCCGACCCTAGAATCCGTCCAACGTCAGAGCTTAACGACGAACAACGGACCGAATCCTCTCGACGACGACACGATTGCGGACGTGACGTCATACCAATGTTCTCCCGAAACTTGCGAACGTGTCGCTCAACTTGTGGAACGTCGTTTTGCCGCCAACCCAGAAGTCGCTTTGAGCGTCGATAGTCAACTCGGGACGATCGTCGTTCATGCCAACAGAAAAAACCAGCGTGAAGTTAAGGATTTCCTAGCTCGACTTCAAGTCTATCCGTCGCAACCATCCGCCTATGGCGCGGATTTGCGCGTCGCACGAGGCGATATCGTGCCTATCGACGGCTACACTAAGGACGCGACGCCTGTCGCGAGGTCGCTGAATCAAGCGGCTCCGAAGCCTGCACAATCGCAAACGGCGCGATCAAACAGCCTAGGAGGTTCCCTAGACGATCTCTATACGCCGCAAAATAGAAAAGCAGAAGAACTTCAGGATTCTCTGCTTCAGCTCTTTGGCGAACGCCTTTCGAGGTTGCCCAGCAACGCGACCGCGCCTTTTAGTCAACGTCAAATAGCAACGTATCGATTTGTCGGACGCGTTCAAAACAGCGAGGATGGAACGCCGATTCCAGCACGTGTCTGCGACGTCTCTGTCGACGTGCTCCATAATAGAATTATGCTTCAGGGCGATCCTAAACTTTGTTCGCAAATGATCGTGTTGCTCCGAGCCATGGATCAGCCGCCTCTTCGCAATGGCAACCTTAGACGCTTTATTCCTATCAAGAACTGCGATCCTAATAAACTACAGCAAATATTCGAGTATGATACGAAGAAAAGCGCCGAACGTAACGCTTCTCGTGTTAGTTCCATGACGCCGTATCGCATTGCAGAGGAATTGCGTCGGAAAGATTTGCCTGAAATTCCCAGCTTTGCGACTCTCGTCCCTTTCAAGGAACGCTTGAATACGGCTATTGACAATATAGTTCCAAAGAAAAATGGCGATTCGATTACGTCACGTGTTTCGTCGACGGCGACAGATTCGCTGTATGACGCTTACGCAGCGGTAGACGCAATCGGTTTGACGTCTACACAGAAAAAATCAATTCGGCAGGTCGCGTATCAGGAAGGCGATTTGAGCGACTTGGGCGCGTTAGATTCTATTGGAAGCGACTTAAATTCTTTCCACGACGATCGCGAAGACGTCGGCGTCGTTCAAGACTTCGCGCCGACAGTTCTCCCTGATCTAGACGTCGTTATTGTTGAAAACGCGACAGACGCCGAGTTTGAACGTATCAAGCAAATGATCAGTCAGATCGAAGAACTTGCCAAAATCGCGGAAATTCAAACAGAGATTTACAATCTCAAGTACGTTGACTGCGCGATGCTCCATGGAGTCCTAACGACGCTCTATACGGAGATGTTCACAACGAAACAAGGACGTGTCGTCTTTTACGCGCTTCAAAACCCCAACGCCTTGCTTGTCGCCGGCTGGGGACGTGCGTTTGAAGACATGAAGACGCTCATTCAGCTTTTCGACAAACCCGTCGCAGACGGAGACGGAACTTACCGCGTCGTAAGACTAAAGTACGCGTCGGTCGACGAAATCGCCGATCTTTTAACCTCGACGTTTATCACGCCACAAACCACGGGAACAGGCGGATTTGCGCCTCGTATTCGCGTCTTTGCCGACATCCGTACAAATTCGCTCGTTGTTCAGGCGTCTCCCAACGACTGGAATGAAATCCAAAAAATACTTCTAGAACTCGACGTTAATAAAGCTGAAACGAAACTCGTTACGCGCATCTTCCCACTCAAAAACTCGTTGGCGGAAAATATACGTACAACGATTATGAATGCGATTCTCCCCGCAAAACAAGGAACCCTTGATACGACTGCGGCGAAGTTTCCCATCTTACAACTCCTTTCTGTCGACGAAACAGGACGGAGACTCGTCGAGTCGGGCGTTATGATGGACGTAGACGTCTCGGCAGACGTTTTCCATAATCAACTAGTCGTCAGCGCTCCAGAGGATTGTATGGACTTCATGGAACGTCTCATTGAACTCTTGGACGTCGCGCCTAGAAAAGCGCAGATTCGTTTTTTCCAAGTAAGACATGGCGACGCGACACAGATTCTTCAAACACTTCAATCCCTTCTAGCGACTTCAGACAACAATCTTTCCGCTCCAACGTTGCCGCAAGCCGAAGCCGAAGAGTCTTTCGTTCCTGTTAGATTTGCGCTCGACACCCGCACAAACGTTATTATTGCGGCGGCGGCTCCAAAAGAGCTCGCTATCATCGACGCGCTCATCGTCGCGCTCGACGTCAAAGACACGTCGCAGCGCGAAGAAGTTGTGATCCAACTACGCAATATTCAAGCCCCGGTCGTCGCCGAAGCCATTGACAGCTATTTGACGCAGAAACTTACGCTGGAAACTTCCTCAGAAGTACTTTCAACGTACCAATTATATGAATCCCAAGTTATCGTCATCCCCGAAACAATATCCAACTCGATAATTGTCAGCGCTTCGCCTGAAGAGATGCCGAAAATTCTTCAGATGATTAGGACCTTCGACCAGGATCCCCCGCAGGTGCAAATTAAGGTCTTAATTGCCGAAGTCACGTTATCGAATCAAGAAGAGTTTGGCGTCGAAATGGGGTTGCAAAACTCGACGTCGTTCGATCGAAGTATGATCACCACGACGTCTTCTGGAAGTTCGACAGGAGCGCCAGGTTTTGATATTATAGGCAGCGGCGGTCCTGGTAAAAACATGTCGGCAAACGTCACGCCAACAGACGTCGCAGGACAGGTTCTCAACAACTTTGCAATGGGAACAACTGACTCGGCGCTTGGATACGGAGGCTTTGTCCTCTCGGCAAGCAGTCGTTCAATCGCCGCGACTCTTCGCGCCCTACGGGAGAAAAACAGACTTCAAGTTTTGAGCTGCCCCCAAGTTACCGCAATGGATAACCAGCAGGCGTTTATCCTCGTTGGTCAACGAGTGCCGCGTATTAACGGAACTACGACGACCAACTATGGAGTTCAAATGAATACGACGGACACGCCGGTCGGTCTTATTCTTCTTGTTACGCCTCGAGTTACCAGAGACGGGAAAGTCGTTATGGAAATCGGCGCGGAAAAATCAAGTCTCGGAAACGATTCTGACGCCACGCCAATCTATTCGCAAGACGGGGAGGTCATTAAGTCGAGATCAATCGACACCATCCAGACGATGACCGCTATTAGCGCTCGCGACGGCGAAACAGTAATGCTCGGCGGTCTTTTGACGACTGAAAAAGAGAAAATTAGCCGAGGCGTTCCTTACGTCTCTGATATCCCAATCCTTGGCTGGCTCTTCCGATATGATCAGGAGGTCATGCAGCGCAAAGAACTGTTAATCGTGATGACGCCACGCATTATGCGTAACTCAGACGACTTTGCAGAAGTGATGCAGCGTGAGATGGGAAGAATGCACGTCAATCTCGACGAAGCAATGAACATCAACGGCAACATGGGGTTGTATGATCCTTGCACGGATCAAGGGTATCAACCTAAGGAACGAAATATTATTCATGATCTTGTTCATCCTGATAAGATGGATGAATTCGAGAATATGCAACCATATTCTCCCGACAATGATTATAGGCCGCGACCAGTGATAGAAGCGAAACCTGACTCTACGTCTCCAAGCGTCGCTTATCCTACGCCGGACGGTTATACTTCGAATCAGAAAAACTCCAATCTTGGAAATTCAATCGTTAAGAGACGATATAGTTCGATCCCAAACGCGCCTAAGTCCGAGCCTAAACCGACGCGATCAAGCATGTCAACGCCAGATGAACCCACGATTAACGACGAGTTCCTCATCGACGATCACTTTACAAATAGCGCCACGTCAAGGACGAACCAAGCAAACGCCAGACGAGTCGCTATGCGAGATACGAATCGAGTAACCGGCGCAAGTTCGCCACAACGCGAGCCCGCGCGTCAAAGACTTGAAACAGTCGATCCGAAACGGGCGGAACTCGTTCCGTCGCAACGCGCCGACAAGCTTCAAGGCGCCAGCGCAACGACAAGACTTACTCGAGAGGCGTCGCCGCTCAAAACGCAAGGTCCTCCAACATATCCAAATAACGCGAAGAAAAACTCTGACGTTAAAAACGACGTCAGAACAAGTTCTGAAGTTGAGGAAGCAGCCGAAGCCTACGGTTTTGGTTCTGGGACCATAAGGGGTCAAATCCAAGATATTGAGGACCTCTATCAGAATCATCTCGATTCAAATGCGAGACTTTCTTCCAACGTCGGATGGCTTTCACGTATCGCAACGACAGCGCCCTATAACGAAGCGCCGGAAACGTCGAAGTTCAAGCTTTTCCACTGGGGTAAGAACTAGGCGTTTGTCGAAGAACAAGCGATTCAACGTCTAAAAGTCTTCTCCGATTCAATATCGAATTGGAGAAGACTTTTGGAATAAAACCACAGTCGGTTTTCCCCTGAGAGAAACAATGAAGAAACCGTTGATCCTCGTGTTTGTCTGCGTATTCGCGTGTCCTTTACTGTTCGGATGTACGAATGTCGGACCACGAAAGTACGTTTTTTTTGGGGATCCTCAACCAGAAAAAGTGGAGATGTTTGAGGATTACTGGAACGATTATCCCTTCAAGCCGGATGATCCCAGTCTTCCCTTGCGACGTGGAAAAGGCGGCGTCATCCGATTCTTTAAGAAGGGTAGCTATACAAAATCAATTCTCGTCGACGGCGAACTTACCGTAAACGTATATTACAGCCAGCGCGAAGGCGTCACGCTTACCCAACCTGACGCCCAAATGGTCCTCACTTCAGAAGAGTTAAACGGAAAACATCGGAAATTCAGTAAAGACACGGGATATTCCTACCACGTCTATTTGGATCTCGGCGAATACGATCAGCCAGAGGCTGAAATCACCATCCTTTCCGTTTTCAAGGATGGAAAAACAGGACAAGCAACCCTTTCCAAAGAAATTAGGACCACGACGCTCGGCACTTCTCCGCCTGTCAAAAAAGAAGAAGAACGGGTTGAAACTGACGCTGAAAAAATCGCGCGAAGGCTCTTAGGTTCTGACGAGGAAATCGAAAACCCAATTGCTGAACTTCAGGCGCGATATTCGGTTCGTAATAAGGCGAAAGCGGAACAACAGGAGTCGACCAAAGGAACGAGACTTCGTGAAACAATCGACTTGTCAGATTCCAGATTCGAAGATATGCCTCCAACGGAAACTGCCAATGACTCCTCGTTCCTCGAGGAGGCTCAAAAAAATCGGGATGAAACGCTTAAGAAACTTCTGGACGACAATTTGGAAAAGGAAGAATACTACCGAGAAAAACGCAGATCGGAAGCCGAACAAATCAGAAAGGGCGATGCTTCCAACAAGTCGACTCTCTCCGCGCTGCGCGACTCGCCAGGTCTTTCAGATTCTATGAATTTTAACAACGTACAAACGTCCTATATCGACCTTCAACAAGCGACCGAACAAAACTACGCAAAACTCGCCAATCAATTTAGCGAACGCGCAAAAGAAGAATACGCAAGGAGAGCCGACAATTCAGAATCAGAGAGTAATACCGTCCACATTGAAGACGCGACGTCTATAGAAAGCGCCAAACTGGAATATTCGCAAAAAAGCGTCGCGCAGGATCAAATCTATGCCCATCCCTTGGAAAACGGTTACGAAAGAGCAAAACCTTCCCGAATATCTGAAGAAGCGCTAAAGAAACCAAGCGAACTCGACTCGCTTGACGATCTGATTCCAGATTCCTCTGCGCCACAGACCGAAGTGTACGTCAAAAAAATATAAACTCTTTCAGTTGCGCTAAGTACAAACCGAAACGGGGAGCGTCGACGTATACCTCAAACCGCTCCCCGTTTTAGATTATCAAAACGCCGTTACAAACTTCATTTTTTCTGCCGCGAAGAATCTAGAGGACGCCCGAATAAATCGACGTTTTCTGATTCGGGCGTGTTGACGGTAAGCTCGTTCACAATAACCTCGCCGCCCAAGTTGAGCGAGAGGACGCTTTCAAGAAGCCGCGAAGTCCTTTCGGATTTCACATGCCCGCGAAGAAACACACGCTCGCCAACGGTCTCAACGCGAACGAGTTCGCTATTGCGATCAAAATCGCAACGACTGAGCACGTTGTCGATCTGCGTCGCAAGTCCAAGACGATCCGCTTTGAGTTCTTCGCCGTCTTGCTTCTGCTTCGACGCAATCCTTGTAGGATATTCTCGGAAATCGATCGAGAGGCGCGGCGGATACATCCGATCCGTAGCCTCGACGTTTTCGATCTCGTTATCGCCCTGATCGAGCGCGTTCAGCGCGTCGACACGAGAACTAGAAAAACCTGCTCTCGGAGCGGTCGTCGTCGTTCCGAAGAATTTGCCGAATGTCGAAGTATCGTATCTAGCCAGGATTCCGCCGAAAGACGCGCCCGAATTCGACGTCAAAATATTGCTCATTGTCGACTTTACTGACATCGGCGTTCCGGGAACAATTTGCGTCCGCTCTATCGTTATCGGAGTCGCGCCCGAGGCAAAACGGCTCTTTAAACCGACGCCCATGCTTTCAGCAACGTCCGATTCGCCTGTTTGCCCTAAAGCAAAAGACATTGGAAACAGAAAACCCAAGGCGAATACCGCCGTCAGGCCCCTTAACGCGCTATGTCGCCAACCGTTATCTCGTTTCATTTCTACCGTCTCCCTTAAACGCGTCCTGTCGACAGAACGCAACCTCGGGAAATCAGATCGTCATTTTAATCCGATCGCTCCTGTAAAAAAGGATAAGTCCATTTAATCGATACAATCGGTTATTTTACACCGTCTCCCTATCCTACCTTCAACAGAGGACGATTCACACGAAAAAACGCCCGACCTAGAGCAAAAAGCTCAGGTCGGACGTAGTTTGATTAAATAACGCGTAAACGCGCAAGCCTACGCGAAACTCAAAACGCCGCTACTTGGAACCGCCTTCGACGGTTTCTTCTTCGGCAGCCTTCGGCTCCTTACCGAGAAGCGCGAAGATGATTGCGAAGATAAGGCAGAAGATCGCGGGTTTGCCCCAAATATTCTTCCAATTGTACTTCGTCCAAACCTCTTTGTCCCACACGCCAAATTTCTTAGCGGCAGAATCTGCGACTGCGGGAGCTGACGCTTCCGTCGTCTCCTCGGCAGATCCTTCGACTGCTTCGTTGACGCCCTCAGATATATCGGAAGCAACGTCCTTAACCTCTTCGGCAACTGCGTCGGCGCCTGCGCCAACGTTCTCAGCTACGTCAGAAACAGCGGTCCCCACGGCTTCGGTCGTTGTTTTAACGGCGTCGGCGGTCGCTTCAGCGGCGGCTTCCGCAGATTCCTTAATCGTTTCCGTAACGTCGGCGGCAGGAGCAACGTCTTCCTGAGCGTAAGCGACCGTTTCAAAGACGCAAATGGCGGCGGTTTCTGGAGCCGACGAATCGTTGGCGTTGTTATTCTTCATGTAGTCGACGGCAACGCCGGAAAGCGTTTGTGCGACGCCAAGGAGCAGGAACGCGATCAACGCTTGGACGCTCGCCTTCATTTCCTTAGGCGCGACCCGTTCGCCGTACATATAGGCGGCGGTATAGAGGAACGCATAGGCGAGACCATGGCAAAGGAGTCCGACTAGCGCGAGATTATCGCCCCCCTGCGCAAAGCAAAGGTAACGGACGCCCCAAGCCGCCATACCGAGAGTAAGCGTCCACTTAAGACCGATTTTCGCAACGGCGAAAGCAAGCGCAGCCATGAAGATAATCTCGCTATACTGATTGTAAACGCCCTTGCCCGGGAAGCACTGATCGACAAAAGCAAAGTAGTAGTTCGATCCGAAGATTCCAACGAGCGTCGCACAAATCATGAAAAGCGCAAAATCAAAGCGTTTAAAGAGCGCAAGAGCTTTGAATCCGAAGGGATCGCCCGTTCCGGCGGCGCCAGACGGAGGAGTATTCGGAAGCGTGAGCGCGTAGACAGCGAGCGCGATAGCGATAGCCCCGTCAAGGAAGTAAAATATCTCGACCCCGCCCTTAAAGCCGTACGTCAAAACCCAGTTGACGACAATCCACCCGATCGTCCCGAAAATAAAGACGAAAGGAGACTTCTTACCGTCGGGAATGTGCTTGAAAACAATCGCGTTGAGAAGCGGAATCGACGGCATAAACATAAGACCAGCGATAAACATCATCGCAATCCAAAGTCCGCCCGGAGCTACGGCCTCGCCCGCTACAGCGCCAGCTTCGGCAATCTTTTTGGTGATAACCCCGCAGTAAAGAAGCGCGGCGCCGCAGATCACTTGCATGAACGCGAAAACTTTCTGCGCTGCGTACTTCTTGTCGGCGATCGGACCGACAATCGGCGAGAAAAGCGCGCCGAGCGCAAAAGCCGAATAAAGGAGTCCAACGTTTACGTTATACTTGCCGCCGAAACCGCCGAGCGCGTAAGACCAGCATCCCCAAATCGCGAATTCAAGCGCGTACGCGATCTGAAGACGGAGGTACATGAGCGGATTGCTCTTGCCTTCTGCCATGGATTTTCTCCTAAAAAATCGTTTTTGTCTGAATATCGACGTCGTCGGACGTTCTGCAAACGTCTTAGAAAGTCGCTACGAAAGGAAATTACGCTCGCAAAGAAGGGAGGCGTAAACATTCCCTGAAGGTAAGACCCTTCCTGTGAAATTTTAATTTGATTGATTCTATTTCGCAAGCGTTTCAACGTCTAAAAGCTAAACTTTTATACTTTTTTTCACTTTATAATTGCAAGAGCTAATGGAACGCGGGAAGCATTTCCGATGATAACGACAGGGAATTTTAGACGCGTTGCGTTTGCAGATTCTCCGAGATAAGGAACTAATTTAGGCAAGGACGACTATTTCAACAACGCGATCTCATAGTGGAGAGGCGCGCGGGTCGATCTTGTTTTGCAACGTCCGTTCACATACGTTGTGAAATTATGTCAAACGCTAAAAATACACGGATGGTAAGAAGAAACGCAACGCGACGCGGTCTCATTTCTTGGACGGTAGGTCGGAGAATTGGAACGCTCTCGCTTGTCTTGATCGTCTTTTCGAGCGTTGCTGTTGCAGACGACGCTGAAAAATCTGAAAAGAGTTCAAACGACGCGTTGCAAACGTTCCGTCTAGAAGAAGACCAGGATGTTTCACGAGAAGTTTCGACCGAAGAAAGAGCGCCCCGATTCCTCGAGTCTGCGCTACGTAAAGTCGGACAATCCTTCGAAGAGAGAAAACACTCCGTTTATTCGCCCGAAAATTCAGAAACGCTAGACGACGGCAAAAGCGCGCCGGAAGAAGACGCAGGATTACTTGCGAACGTCCGCCCTCGCCCCTTTAAACGCGCAAGAGAACGTTTCTTAAAAGACGAACTTGGCGGCAAAGAACAATCGACGACAGCTCCTGAACCGCCCGTTACAGAGACAATCAATCCAGAAGAAGACGAAAAAACGAACGTCGTAGTCCCAGCCACTCCCCCAGTCATTACGCTTGTCAACGCCGAACTTCCCCCCCTTGATTCCACTGGCGCGCAGGCGGCGTCAGAGGAACTAGCGACCCGCGCCGAAGTCGCCGCGTTACGCGATGAAACAAAGGGATTTGCATGGAAAAAAGGCGAACTCAAAATTACTCCGTACGGTTTTCTGAATTTGTCCGTTTCGACCGACACTGAACGCGCCGTTCCAGGCGAGTATATTCTCTATTTACAGAATCCGGCCGTCGATTCTTCCTCCGACTTTGCTGTCGACGCTAGGACGTCGAGACTTGGTCTCAAAATTGAAGGTCCAAGAATCGAACAACTGGACGCAACGCTTGGCGGAGTTGCGGAATTCGATTTTCAAGGAGTCGTAAGCGGCTCAAAAAACAAGGGCGGAGTTCAACTTCGTCGCGCGTTCGCGGAACTCGTCGACGTGAGTCATGAACGTAGATTCCTCGCTGGTCAGGATTGGGAGATCATCTCGCCAGGAGCCCCGTTAATGCTGAACTACTTGCCCGGCGCGTTTGCCGGCAACATTCAGTATCGCCGCGCTCAACTTCGATTTGAGCAAGGGTGGACGTGCAGTTCCGATCTCCATTTTCTCGGTCAGATCGCCGTATGCGACAACGTCTTAGGAGATTATACGTCGACCGCGGGAGTAAGCCCCATGACTTCAGGGTGGCCTGTCCTAGAAGGACGCTTGGCGACTTCGCTTTTCAGTTGCTCACGCGACGGTTTGCCCATTACAGTCGGGGTCTCGGGACATATCGGCGAACAATATTACAAATTCTCGCCTATTGCCGGCGTTCCGCTTGCCGCGACTACGGAGCGCAAATCGATCAAGACGTGGTCGGCGAACGTCGATTACGACGTTCCCATCACAGAAACGTTAAAATTCCAGGGCGAATATTATTACGGTTCCGTTCTTAGTTCGTTCTGCGGCGCGATCAACCAAGGCGTAGACCTCTATCGTCGCGCAGGAATCGACGACCAGGGTTGGTGGGTCGGCGTGCGCAAAGACTGGAGCAAACAGTTCTGCACGAACGTCGGATATGGAGTCGACAAACCTAAAAAGGCCGATCTCGTTGGAACAAGCGTCGCGTCAAACGGATTGGCGTCAGCGCGAACGAAAAATGAAATTTATTTCATAAACTTTATTTACAACTGGTCTGCAAATTTCATGAACGGCATAGAGTTTAGCTATTGGCAAACGGGCTGGCAGACCAAGGACGTCACGAAAGCGGTTCCAACGGTAGTTTCGGAAGATACGGCCAAAGCGTTACGCGTAGAATTCGTTACGCGTCTTTCATTCTGAAGTAGTCTAACGTAGCTTTAGCTAAAGGGGGAACGGTTTCGTACGTTCCCCCTTTTTTTCTCCTCAAATATCGCTTTCAATTCCTAAAGATGCGTTTGAATACATAATCAACGGCGTTAAAATAACAGACTAGGCGTTCAGTCGCCAGGAGTTTGCAGGCAAAAATGAGCATCAGGAGAAATTATCATGCATCGCCGTTTTACTTTCTGTTTTAACGTCTTTTATATGTTGTCGCTCGTCGTAGGAACGACCGCGTTTTACGCGCATTTTTCCCCACTCAACGTTGCAGCTGAAGAATTCGCTTCCCCTAAAGAAATACAGACAGAACCCGGAGCCTTCGAGAAAGCAGAAGCTCATATTCAGGGTGTTTGTTGTGATGAAGACGCTATTTACGCAACTTTTCTAAACTATATCTACAAACTTGATTGGTCCGGCAAGGTCTTGAAAAGCGTTCCCGCCGATTCGCATTCTGGCGATCCATGCTTAGCAAACGGCAAACTGTATGTATCAATGTCGTCTAAAAATGGCTACGCGGTCTATGAGTATGACCTTGATCTCAATCTCCTACGCAAGATAAAATGTGAAAACGTGCCTGCTTGCGATGGAATCGCCTACTGGAACGACCAATTCTTCATCGGCGGCCCGTCTGGAGCCGAGGCGCATGAGATTAACCCTTTGAACGTTTTCGACAAAGACTTCAACCTAATAAGGCGCTACGAAATCAATTTTGGCGTGAAGACGTTCTACGGTCCGCAGTCGATCACAGCTTGCCGTGACGCGATCCTTGTCGCATATTACACGGCGGAAAAAGATAAAAACGCGCCTAGAGCCGCCGTCATAACCCCCCAAGGAGAAGTCGTCGCGACGTCGACGCTGGACGGTTCAAACGGATGGTGCGAACTTCCGGAATCAATGCAACCCAATCCTGAGAAATTTACTCGTATCCTCGTTGCTCGAACCGACAAGTCCAAGGAAGGTCAAACAATCGCGCGGTTCATTTTCTTCGACTTTGACGGAGAAACGCTCAAGAACGCAACCGACGACGGTATATTGCGTTAAACCAACCATGAAACTTCATACGCTCTTCGCGGAAACGAGCGTCGCGATAGGAACAGTCGTCGAACGTTCAATTTCGTTGATCGAAGGTTGCGTCGAGAAGAGCCGCGTCAAGATTTGTGTCAAAACGAAAGCCTATTAACGTCCATGAAGCCGTCGACGTGTTTGCGTCCGTAGTTTTTGCGCGCGGTCTGTAGTAGGTAAAATACCAAACGACAGGGTAATTCTGGCACTTGTAGAGATACCGAAAAACAACGAGGTCAGAACCTATCGTCTTGACGCCAATCGGCTCATAGGAAACGTAAGCGCCAAAGTTTTGGTCAATAAGTCGGACGTCGTCGGTAAACTTCGTCTTGATCTTGTCGTTATCCGCAAGGGGCGTGTTCTTGAGAAAATCTTTAATCGCCTTGTCGGCTCCTTTGCTGGGATCCGACAAGTTTTCAAAAAAATTTCCTATCGATTCTCTAAGCGTTTCGAGGTCAAACGCGACGAGATTCGGTTGTGTTTGAGCCTGCGACTCAGAGACGTTCATTCTAAGAAACACTGGAATTACCGCAATGATCGCCAGCGCGCAAATGATTGAAGTCTGAAATCTTTTCATCTCAAGTTCTCCGTCTAACGTTTCGAAAACTGAACGACCTCGTTAAAATATCAGACGGAACGCGACGCGTCAAGTTGTCTAATCAACAATGGAAAAACAAGAACAAAAAAAGAATTTTTTTTGAAAAAAGTCGCCGACTGCATACAATACTGTTGGGAGAGTAAAGTTTTCCGATCCGAACGTACCAATTAGCCGTCCAAACCAAGACTAGCGGCAAATCACTTAAGGATAAAAAAAATGGAATTTAAATTCTGCGGCGCAGCCGGAAGCGTGACGGGTTCCAAACACCTGACTATATGCAATCATTTTCAATTCCTCGTTGATTGCGGCATGTTTCAGGAACGGTCTCGCACAGACTTGAACTGGCAACCTTTCCTTGACGATCCCCAAAAACTAGACGCCGTGCTCTTAACGCACGCGCATCTGGACCACTGTGGTCTCCTCCCTAAACTCGTTGCCGACGGTTTTCGTGGGGAGATTTACGGAACGCCTGCGACTCTCGATCTTACAGAACTCATTCTGCTCGACGCCGCACATATCCAAGAGGAAGACGCCGAGTTCAAAAAGAAGCGTCATGAACGTGAAAAAAGAACGACTGCGAGAACACCTCGCCCGCTTTACACGACGAACGACGTTAAAGCGACGACGCGGCTCTTTCGACCGGTACGCTACAACGAACGCGCTAAAATAGCGCCGGGCGTTGAAATTGTATTCCGCGAAGCTGGTCACATTCTCGGTTCGTCCTTCATCGAAGTAACGCTCTCAAAACCGCAAATTGACGGCGACGAGCCTCGACGCGTCGTATACTCGGGCGATCTCGGCCGTGCCAGTCGTCCTATTCTCCGCGATCCGGAAACGTGCCGTATTACAGAGCCAATCTCCAACCTCTTCATCGAATCGACGTATGGAGATCGCGCGTCTGAACCGATCGATACTGTCGACGATCAACTTGCGGATGTTGTCAACCGAACCGCTAAACGCGGCGGCAAGGTCATTATGCCGGTATTCGCTGTCGAACGCGCTCAAGAAATTCTCTGCAGACTTGCTAATTTAAAGCTTAAGGGGCGCATTCCAAGCGAGTTGCCAATGTTCCTTGACTCGCCAATGGCAGTCGAAGCGACAACGATTTTTTCAAAGCATCGCGAGTGTATCGACGAACCGACTCTTGAACTAATGGAAAAACTCAAGGGGCAATTGACGAATATTGGTTTGCTTAAAACGCCTGAGGAATCGAAGAAACTCAATAGTTTGAACGGTTCGGCAATCATCTTAGCGTCGTCGGGCATGTGCAACGCCGGACGTATCAAGCACCATCTGGCAAACCACATTGAAAGTCCAAAGAACACCGTTTGCTTTCTCGGTTATCAGGCTGAAGGGACCCTCGGTCGTTTGATAGTCAATGGAGTCTCGCCCGTACGAATTTTAGGCGAATCTCATCCTGTTCGAGCTGAAATCGCGTCGATTCGGGGCGTCTCCGGGCATGCCGATCAAAGCGAGTTGCTTGCTTGGTATTCCGCCATCCCTACGCATCCGCGGACAACCTTTGTCGTACACGGCGATCCCAAAGCTTCACAAACCCTAGCCGATAGAATCCGTGTCGTCGCCCCCGAAACAACCGTCTTTGTTCCGAATTTGGGCGACGTCTATAAGGACTAACGGCCTTCGGGACGTCGTTACGCTTCGCAAAGAATCCAAACGTTAATTCCTTTTTTTATTAAAATATTGTTAGTCTCAATATTTTAAGGAACAAACGACGTCCAACGCGACTCTAAACCTCCCGGATCGTGGCGTTTGTTCTTCGGTTTGAGACTCGCAAAATAGCGTCCTTTAGCGTTTGCTTGAGACCGGTTCTTCCGTCGACTTTTATCGAAAAAGTATTGACTTAATCACGTGTTTTCCTTATAAAGGGGAGCGGCTGATTTTACCTCGCTTTTTCTTTGTTTAGTGGATTTGGCAGAGCCTTGTCTTCTATCCGCAAATCAAGGAAACGGCTTTTGGGGTCAGACAAACGTCGCTTTACAGAGCTTCCGACTTTGGATGTTTCAAGCGCCGTTTTTTGCGTTTTATTGACGTAATTCGTTTTATTGGAAAATCTGGCGGCACATTGACGGCTTGGGCCACGCCTTAGGGACTTTCCGTTAAACCTTAGGCCTCCGAGGTCGAAAAGACGATTACGCCGCGAAGTTTAACTTTAGACTTCACATTCCCGTCTAAACATAGCCGAGAAAGTTGAATTCCGCCTAGTAAGTGGTTCAAATTGAATATAACGTCGCGCTATCGCGCGGAGCTGTCGTAGAAGTCGTCCGATCGGCGGACTCTTCCGATGGAATGCATTTGAGAAGGAGTTTAGCATGAAGTTCTTTAACAACAGAGGTCAGCGGTCTAAGGATCAAGCGAAACGTCGCGCTAGCGCCAGTTCCCCCTTGAAACCGCGTCGTCTCATGACTGAAGCGCTCGAAGAACGCCAACTCCTCGCGGTCGGCGTCCTGGGGGCGACCTCTGCCGCCGTCTCTGAAACCGCCAACATTATCAACGTCTCCAACGTTGTTTCGATTGACGCGATCAAGCAGGCGATTGCAGAAGCCGCCACAACTCAAGAGGACGACGTCATTCAGATCAGTCCTGCGACGTTACAGTTCGCTTCTGCGTCAGACGAGATTACGATCAACATAGATTCTTCTGTTTACGGTTCTATCACGATTGAAGCAAGCGACGTTACGATTGACGCTAACTCTTTGGCGCGCGCTTTCTCTATCAAAAACGGCGACGTCACGCTTCGTGGAATTACGATTGTAAACGGTTCTAGCGACTACGGCGGTGCAATCGCTAACGACGGCGATCTAACTCTCGATAATGTTACGCTGACTGGCAACGTTGCTACGACCGCTGGCGGCGCGATTGCCAACAGCGGCGCCCTTTACATTCAGGACTCCATTATAACCGACTCCAGTTCCAATGGGGCAGGCGCGGCGATTTACGAGGGCGATTTCTCTTGGCCTTCCGCTGGCGCGCCCGAGTGGTCGACAGTTCCAGACCAAGTTGGTTCAAAAGGAACGACGCTCAACGTCGATCTAACCCAGTACGTCAATACTGGAAACTGGACCTACGCCGTCACGGTAGCCGATTCGACAAGTTCCATTCTTGCCTCTAATCCGACTGTGAGCGATTCTGGAATTCTTTCCCTTTCTTTCATTGGCGACGACGCTTACTACGGCGAAGACGACTATTCTCCTGTCGTCGTGACCGTAACCGCAGCCGATGGCGCCAACACTGACTCTACGACCTTCCAGGTTTCTCTCGCGGAGCAAACGTCCGTCACCCTTGCCGCGGTTCTCTCCAACATGACATATGAGGACGCCAAAGACGAATATCTTCATGGAACGGCGCGACGTCCGACGGGATATGCCTGTGACGACGGTATTCCCTCCCCATCGGTCGTAGACGTGAGCGACAGTCTGACCGTTCAAGTTTGGCTTCAAGATTTTGACTGGGTCGATTATGCCGATAAAGTTTGGGACGCCGGCGACTACGCTATCATGGGTGTCCAATACACTCTTCATCTTGAAAACGCGATAGTAACTGAGTTTACTCCCCCGTCTACCCCCACGTCCAAAGTTCTCATGAGGGATTCGTTCGTCCACAAGGACTTAGGCGACGGCAACTACTCCTTTATCGTGGCTTACACGGGCGGCGCGAACTTCGGATACGAGGAGGCGCTCCTTTTGGACGTCCTTACGATCGAAGCGATCGACCCCTCGCAACCCGTAAGCGCGACCATCTATCAAAACGGAACGGACTGGAAAGACCCGTGCCTTACGCGAATGTACGGCGAACCGATCGAACGCGATCCGTCGAGAAGCCACATCAACGTCGATCCTTCGCAAACGCTCTTCGTCAGTACGATTTCCAACTCTGCGGAACCGCTTTCCAGCGTTCCCGGTCAGCCGTTCGACACGAATATTTCCCGTGCGGAACTCGACTCCGAGACAGTTGACGTCTCCTCCGCGAGTTTAGCGACCGCTAAGTCGTTGACCATCTCGAACTCGCTTATTGCCGCCAACTCCGGATCCGGATCAGGCGCGATCTATATCGCCGAAGATGGAACCGCCGCGCTTTATAACGTTACCCTTGCCAACAACTCTGCCAACGACGCAGCCGTCTATTATGCCGGCGCCAATTCCAGCGCGGTTACAATCGCCAACGCGATTATTGTCAACAACGCTACTTCACCGCTTTTCGGAGTTGCGTCCGCGCCTGGCAGCCTTGTCGACGCCTCTGGCGTCGCAAACGCGACGGTTTATTCGGGCGGAACGCTCTTTACCAACGCGGAAAGCGGCGATTACTCCCTCGCTAGCGGCTCCGAAGCCTCGAATATCGGCGTCGACGCTCAGGCGTTGGACGTCTACGGCAACGTGTTGTCCGTCGACCTTGCCGGCGCCAATCGTTTTTCCGGAACCGTCGACGCAGGAGCCTACGAATTCCAAGGCGCCGCGCCTGCCGCGCCGACGAACGTCACGATTTCCGATTATGTGGAATCGAACAAGGCGCCCGTCTTGAGTTGGACCGCGTCGACCTCGAGCGACGTTCTCGCATATAACGTCTATCAAATTGACGGCAATAACAAGACGGTTGTCGCAACTGTCAACACGACCTCGTTCGCCGATCTTTCCTCTGTTGTTAGTATTGCCGACAATCAGCTATACACGTTTGGGGTAGCGGCGGTCAGCGAGTATGGAGTCTCGTCTATCGCTACCGTCAAGCTCAATACAGTCGTTGCGCCCGCTGCGCCGAAAAACGTCGCCTTCTCCGAGTATACAGGCGGAGCCTCTGCAACTCTGACTTGGACCGCCTCTAAGAATGCGACCGGCTACAAGATCGAAGCGCTCAATGCTTCGAACAAATGGGTGACAGTCGGAACCGTTACAGAAACCAGCTATGTCGCGACCGTTGAAGAAAACGCGACCTATTCTTACCGTGTTTCCGCATTCACGACCGTCGATTCAGTCTCTAAGTACTCCAAAACGGTTAAGGCAGACCTCAATACGGTCGTTGCGCCTGCCGCGCCGACGAACGTTGCTTTCGCCGAGTACGCGGGCGGGACCTCCGCGACTCTAACTTGGGACGCTTCGGAGAACGCCTCCGGTTACCTCGTTGAAACGCTCAATGCGTCGAACGTCTGGGAAACCGTCGGAACCGTTACGGAAACAAGTTACGTCGCGACCGTCGAAGAAAACGCGACCTATTCGTATCGTGTTTCCGCATTCACGACCGTCGACTCTGAGACTAAGTATTCCACGACCGTCGCGGCTGATCTCAATACGGTTGTCGCGCCTGCCGCTCCGAAGAACGTCAAGTTTGCGGAGTACACAGGCGGAACGTCCGCGACTCTGACTTGGACTGCCTCTAAGAACGCGACTGGCTACAAGATCGAAGCGCTTAACGCTTCGAATAAGTGGGTAACCGTCGGAACCGTTACGGGAACGAGTTACGTCGCGACCGTCGAAGAAAACGCGGACTATTCCTACCGCGTTTCCGCCTATACGACCGTCGACTCCGTCTCCAAGTACTCCAAAACGGTTAAGGCTGATCTCAGTACGTTGCTTCCGCCTTCTGGAACTCTCGACCTTGCCGTCTCCAACTATGATTCTGTCGCTGGAACCGCGCGGCTTTCGTGGACTGCTCTCGACTACGCCGACCATTATGTCGTCTATGGTCAAACGAACGGCGGCGAATGGACGACGCTTGCCGATTCGGTTACGAATTCGCCTTATACGCTTACTGGGATCGTAGCTAATACGAGTTACGCGTTCCGCGTTGCCGCTGTAAACGCCGCGGGCGTCGGTACGACGGAAGACGTCTCCTTTGACGCGACCTTGGTTCCCTCGACGCCAGCCGACGCCGCCTTTGGCGCGCTTGACGCAGGAAACAACTCCATTGCGATTACCTGGTCCCCTGTCCCCAACGCGACGGGATATATTGTCCAGACGTACAATAACGAAACAGACGCGTGGGACGTCGTCGATCGTGACGACGACGCCGAAACGTTCTACGTCGTTAAAGATCTCGTAGAGGATGTTCCTTACGCCTTTGCGATTTCCGCATACAACGACGCTGGCGTCTCCGAACCGACATATCTCTCCTATGTCAAATCGCCGATTCCAGACGCGCCCGCCAATCTATCCGTCGTTTATAACAAGCCGGCAAAGAGCGCCAATATCTCTTGGAAGCTCTCCGAAGGCGCGGAAGGTTACAATGTGTATCAACAGTTTGGGGTAGGCTCGACTTGGAAGAAAATCGCCACGATGTCGTCGATTTCCAACGAGTATACCGTTCAAAACCTTGAACCGAACGCCCTCTACTACTTTGCCGTCTCCGCGTGGAACGAGTCCGGCGAGTCGGAATACTCCATCGCAGAAATATTGACTGACGTCTCGCTCGACGCGCCTACCGAATTCACCGTCGATTCTTACGACGCCGAAACGCATCGTGCGACGATGAGCTGGGTCGACAATGCTATTGGCGAAACGGGATACGAAGTTCAGTACAGTCTCGATAACGAGACGTGGCTTACCGCCGCGACTCTTGCGCCGAACGCCAACTCGCGCGTCGCCAAGGGACTCACGCCCGGTAAGACCTATTACTTCCGTGTCGCGGCGTTTGACGATTACGGGTACTCCGCCTGGGCGACGACGACGTTCGACGTCCCCGCCGAGGTTCCCGCCGCGCCGTCAGATATTGTCTTCAGCAATTACGACTCCGACGCGAAGACGCTCCTCGTTTCATGGACCGACAACTCCGACGACGAGGTTGGTTTCCGCGTTCAGTACAGCACGGATCAGCAGAACTGGAATACGACTGCAACTACAGAAGCCGACGTCACTTCGTACACTGCCGTCGGACTCGTGCCTGGTAGAACCTATTATTACCGTGTTGCAGCAGTCGGTCCTTATGGCGTTTCCGAATATTCGGACGTCGCGTCCTACACGGTCGAATCGACGACTGTCGACGTGCCTGCCGCTCCGTCCGATATTAAGTTCTCCAACGTTGAGTTCACGTCAAACGGCGTCAACGCGACAATGTCCTGGACGGATAATTCCGACAACGAAGATCGTTTCGTTATCCAGTTTAGCTACGATAACGAGAATTGGCTTGGAGCCGGTTCGACTGACGCGAACGTAACCACGCGCACAGCGACGGGTCTTGTATCGGGCAAAACCTACTACTTCCGCGTCGCAGCGTACAACGCGGCCGGTTATTCAGATTGGGCGACGACAACTTACGACGTTCCTACCGCCGTAATTAACAAGCCTGGCGACATTGTCTTTGGCGAATACTCCAGCGGTAATTTGGAAATGTCCTGGGCGGATAATTCCGACAATGAAGACGGCTTCGTCATCCAGTTCAGCTACGACGGCGAAAAGTGGAATCGCGCGGGTACGACAGAGGCAAACGTCAACTACCGTACCGCGACGCGAGTCTCTCCTGGTCGCACGTACTACTTCCGCGTAGCCGCGTTCAAAGGAAGCAGTTATTCTGACTGGAGTTATGGAGAGTACACTGCTCCTTCTGGAGTTCCAACCGAACCTGGCAAAATCACCTTCACGAACTACTCTGCGGAAAATCACACGGTCGAAATGTCGTGGGTCGATAATTCGAACGACGAAACCGGATTCCGTATTGAATACAGCACAGACTCCGGCGCGACTTGGCGAACTTCCGCCCAGACGTCCGCCGACGTCAATTACCGTACCGCAACTGGTCTTCGGGTTGGCGAAACGTATCAGTTCCGCGTCCGTTCGTTCAATGCGTTCGGTTCTTCCGGGTGGACATACGGCTCCTACGCCGTTCCGACCGCAGACGGTTCCCCTGCCGCTCCAACAGACTTTGTCTTTGGCGACTACGATCCTGTCACGAGAACGCTCGGCATGTCTTGGACTGACGTCGCCGACAACGAAACGGGGTACAAGGTTCAGTACAGCGTCGACGGGGGCGCTTGGTGCTTTGCCGGAACCTACGACGCCAACGTTACGTCGCGCACGGCGACGGCCGTTCTTCCGGGGCGCACGTACGCTTTCCGTGTCGCCGCCTATAACGACGCCGGCAATTCTTCGTGGCTTGTTAGCGACGCCTACGACGTCTCCGACTCGAACTTCGTTCCTGCCGCGCCAACCGGTCTTGTCTTTGGAAACTATGACGCCGCGAGACAAACGCTTCCGATGTCTTGGAACGACAATTCCTCAAATGAAAAGGGATTCATGGTCGAATACAGCATCGACGGCGGAACGACTTGGAAGGTTTCCGAGTATCTAGGAGCAGACGCGACCTCGCGTACTGCGTCTAGGGTCTATCCCGGTCGTGAGTACAGTTTCCGCGTTTCGGCCTACAACAATTATGGCGTTTCCGATTACGCGGTCGGATCCTTCTCGACTGCTGCTATCGAAGACGTCGCGGCTCCGACTAATCTCGCGTTCTCCTACTCTACCACTAAGCGGCAAATTGCCGTCACGTGGTCGGGCGACGCGTCGGGGTACAACGCCCAATACAAACCCAGCGACGCGACCGAATGGTATAACCTCACGGTAAACGGTAGAACCGCGACGTTGAATAACGTTACATACGGTTCTATGTACAACGTTCGTGTTCAGTCGATTGCCGACGACGGCGCTCTCTCCGCATGGACGGTCGATTCGTTCGACACCGTTGCTTCCGAAAGCGGCGCCACGGACGACAGCGGCGCGTTGCTTGCTGAAGCGTTTGCCGACTTCTTCAATAAAGACTTCTTTGATATTGACGTCTGAACTGAATAGGTCGTTTAGCGCTTAAAGATGAGACGCGTTCCTTATAAGGCCGTCTCGTGAGTCTGCCTTGCGAGACGGTTATTCAAAAAAACCGCGATCGGAGTTTTATCCTCCAATCGCGGTTTTTTAATTAACTCTTGTAAAAATCAAACGAAAGTCTAATCAACCTAGAAAACTATAAGCGCCAGTAGATATATCCTGCGTCTTCAAACTCTTTGCGGTTAAGAAAACCTTTGATATCAAGAAGCGCCCGCGTTCCTTTTCCAAAAAGGACGTCAAGATCGCTCCTGTTGAATGATTTATATTCGTCATGAGCAACGGCAAGAATAACCACGTCCATCGAAGTAATTCTATCAATTCCGACAAGCTCAACGCCGTAAAAACGTCTCGCTTCATCCGCGTCGGCGACAGAATCTGAAATAGTCGGTTCTATTCCGTACTCGCGCAGTTCCTTAACGATATCGAAAACCTTCGTATTACGGGTGTCGGGGCAATTTTCTTTGAAAGTGAAGCCCAGAATGGCAACCCTGGCGCCTTTGACGAGTTTGTTCGCCTTAATGAGAGTTTTAACGCAGTTCTCTGCGACATATTTTCCCATGCTGTCGTTAATCGTGCGACCAGCGAGAATGATCTGACTATGATAACCGAGCGCGCCGGCGCGATAGGTAAGATAGTATGGATCCACTCCGATACAGTGTCCGCCAACAAGACCAGGATAGAAACGAAGGAAATTCCACTTAGTTCCAGCCGCTTCGAGGACGGACTTCGTGTCAATTCCTAAACGATCAAAAATCATCGAAAGCTCGTTCATAAACGCAATATTAACGTCGCGCTGACTGTTTTCAATGACTTTAGCAGCTTCGGCAACCTTAATCGTCGGCGCCCTGTGAACGCCAGCCTTGACAACGAGCTCATACGTCTTTGCAACACAATCAAGCGTTTCCGCGTCCATACCGGAAACAATCTTGATAATAGTCTCCAAACGATGTTCCTTATCGCCGGGATTGATACGTTCGGGAGAATAACCGACTTTAAAATCAACTCCGCACGTCAACCCCGATTCTTTTTCCAAAATCGGAACGCATACCTCCTCAGTAACGCCAGGATAAACAGTCGATTCGAAAACAACGACGCTCCTAGGCGAAAGACGAGCGCCTAAAATCCGACAGGCGTTTTCGACTAGCGTGAGATCGGGCGTATGATCGTCAAAAACGGGCGTGGGAACGGCAACGACAAAAAAACGCGCCCTTTTTAAGTCATCCGGATTTGAGGTAAACTCAACGTCGCAGTTTTCGACAGCCTTATCGCCAACCTCTCGCGTCGGATCGTTCCCAGACTTGTAAAGGCCTATTTTTTCCGTGTTCGTATCAAATCCAATCACGTTGACCTTTTTGGAAAAAGCTACGGCGATTGGCAATCCGACGTAACCTAAACCTACTAGAGCAAGCGATTCTTTTCTGCAGACGAGATCTTCGTAAAGCGACATTTTATAATTGTTTGCCTTCACGTTTAAGCACAGGCGACGCTCCAATTCAACGAATAAGGAATTTTTCACGAGGCTGTTCAAAAAACTCTGACGTTAATTCGCCAGAAAAAGTCTTAAGCGCAGGACCTGTCATAAAGACATGATTTTGTTTAGGGTCCCAGTTGATCTCCAAATCGCCGCCAGAAAGATGAATAAGAACCCTTTCCCCTGTCCTTCCCGTCAACACTCCGGCGACGCCGACGGCACATGCGCCCGTGCCGCACGCTAGAGTCTCGCCCGTTCCACGTTCCCAAACGCGCATACGAAGTTCTGACTTCGACAAAACTTCGACAAAATGAACGTTCGTTTTACGCGGAAAATTCTCAAGCGATCGTTCTATTTTGGGACCGCATTTCAAAACAAGCGCGTCGGTTATCTTCTCCACGAAAACGACAATGTGGGGGTTGCCCATCGATACGCAAGTCGCCGGAGCCTTCATGAACGAAGCCCATTCGTCCGAACCGGCGCCAAGTTCAGATGAAAAATCAAGACCTAAAGACGTTATCGGGACGTCCTTCACTGGATCGGTTTCTACAACTCCCGGCGAACGCAACGTCGTTGGGATCTTCTCAGGAACGAGGATCGGCGCGCCCATATCGACGCGCACGCGGCGTACTTCGTTTCCCTTATATTCGCATAAAAGCGTAAGGACGCCAGCGCCTGTGGCTATTTTAAGTTGACGCGGACAAGTTCCGGCACGTTCGGCTACGTATTTTGCGACGCATCGAACCGCGTTGCCACACATCTCGCTTTCTGAACCGTCCGGATTAAACATCCGCATTCTGGCGTCGGCCTCTTCAGTGGGACAAATCAGCACAAGACCGTCGCCGCCGACGCCAAAGTGACGATTTGAGATCATCGGCGCAAGTTCCTCCGCCGGAACCGGAAGTTCCTCGTTGAAAAGATCGACGTAAACGTAGTCGTTGCCAGCGCCGTGCATCTTGACAAAACGCATCAAAACATCCTTCATAAACAAAATTGCGACGATCAAGAGGCGTCTTGTTCGAATTCCGTAGAAAACGCTAAAACGCCGTCGAAATACCGCTTAAATCTTAACGATGCGCTCGTCTCTGTCAAGCTTCGAAAAACCGTGCGACATTTCAACATGCATAGTTTAGACGTGAAAAAAGCGAGAACGTTTCCCTAAAAAGGTAAAGCGCCCGTTTGTACTATCTTTGACGACGCGAAACGAATCCCAAAGATTCGGATTACCGCAAAACGACCGTGGAAATAGCGCTTGTTAGAATAACTTTTTCGCGTTAAAATACCGGAGATCGTGGCGATTGGCGTCACGCGCGTTTTTCAATCTCTGTCGAGAGTAAAAGTCATGGCCAAGTCACAGACTGCGAGCGCGAAAAAGAACCTTCGTAATATCGGCGTCATCGCCCACATTGACGCTGGAAAAACGACGGTGACGGAAAAAATGCTCTTCTATTCCAAATTCGTCCACAAGGTTGGAATGGTTGACGCAGGCACGACTGTTACCGACTATGATCCGGAAGAACGAGAACGCGGCATAACGATCAACGCCGCTTGCGTGACTTTCGAATGGAATAATCATACTATCAACCTCATCGACACGCCTGGTCACGTCGATTTTACAGCTGAAGTCGAACGCTCGCTCCGCATTCTTGACGGCGGGGTCGTCGTTTTCAGCGCGCGCGAAGGAGTTGAAGCACAAAGCGAAACGGTCTGGCGACAGGCTGACAAATATCACGTGCCAAGAATTGCGTTCATCAACAAGATGGACCGTGAAGGCGCTAATTTCTATGCAGTCGTCGACGATATCGAGAAACGCCTCGACGCGAAAGCAATCGTCGTCGCGTTGCCTGTCGGAGCAGGACCGCCCCATCTTCCGGAAGCGTTTCGTGGCGTGATCGATCTCGTTGAGATGAAGCAACTTACCTTTGACGCGAAAACACAAGGTCAAGAGTACTCTTCCGGTCCGATCGAAGAAGAGATGCTTGAACAAGCTGAACTCTATCGTGAAAAGCTTCTTGACGACCTGTCGATGTTTAGCGACGAACTAACGGAGGCCCTCCTCTCTGGCGAACAGATCTCCTCTGATATGATTCGTAAGGTTCTGCGAGAAGCGACGATCGCCGATATGTGCGTTCCTGTTTTTTGCGGTTCGGCGCTTGACGGAGTCGGGGTTCAGCCCGTTATGGACGGCGTATGTAACTACCTCCCTGCTCCAGACGATCTCCCCCCCATTGAGGGAACGGCGCCAGACGATCCTGAAAAGAAGGAAACTCGAGAACTCTCTGTTAAAGAGCCGTTCTGCGGGCTCATCTTCAAGATTGTTTCACACCCGCACGGCGACATGTTTTTCATTCGCGTTTATTCGGGAACGCTTAACGCGAATTCGCGCGTGCTGAACCCGCGTGCAAAACAGAAGGAAAACATTCCTCAGTTATGGCGTATCCAGGCCGATCACAACACGCTCGTCGATTCCGTCTCAGCCGGCGACATTTGCGGCGTAATAGGACTTCGCTTTAGCGTAACAGGCGACACGCTCTGCGACGTAAAGAACCCTATTCTGCTCGAGTCTATCGTCTTCCCTCAAACGGTCGTCTCAATGGCGATCGAACCGGAATCCTCCGATGAAGACAAGAAACTCAAGCAAGTGCTTGAATCGATGCGTCGACAGGATCCAACATTTCAGACTTCTGTCAACGAAGAAACGGGGCAAACAATTGTCTCTGGAATGGGCGAGTTGCACCTGGAGGTTGTCAAGCATCGCCTTTTACGCGAATACAAACTTAAGGTCCGCGTTCGTGAACCGCGCGTAAGTTATCGAGAGACGATTCAAAACGCCGTCGACGTAGTCGGAGGCGGCGAAAGAACGTTAGGCGGCGTGAGACGATTTGCGGAAATCAAACTTCATGTCGATCCGTTGCCTGATTCCCAAGACGTTGTCGTTCAAATTCAGTCAAACGACGAAGCCTTTTTGCCCGAGTGGCAAAAAATCGTAATCGAGGCGCTTAAAGAGGAAACGCTGGGCGGCGGGCTTTTGGGGTTCCCCGTCGTAGGCGTCAAACTCGTCGTTACAGGTGGATCGTTCAGCGAAACGGAAACAGACGAACCGGCGCTCCGATTCGCTGCAAGCGACGCATGGCATAAAGCGTTGACCGACGGTAAAATTTCGCTTCTCGAACCGATTATGCGCCAAGAGATTCAAACGCCTGACGAGTATGTCGGGGACGTCGTTGGCGATATCAACCAGCGGCGCGGCGTTGTTCTTCAAACTCACAATCGAGGTCAATTCACGATCATCGAAGCGGAAACGCCCCTCTCAAATCTCTTTGGATATTCCTCCGCGCTTCTCGGGCTTACGAAAGGACGCGCTGGATGTTCCATGGAACTTGCAAAATACGGCGCCGCGCCTAACGACGTCGTTAAGAGCTTCATGCTCGAGTAATCTTTTAATGCAGTCCTTCCCTTCGTTTAGAAACGGAACGTCATATGGAAACTTCTTTTCAACGCTCGGCGACGCCAGCTGAAAAAGCGGACGATTTCATAAAGAATGAAACGCAATTTCACCTTGGAGCGCTCGTAACGGAACAATCCCATCCGAAAACGCGAACACTTTCGCAAACTCTTGCCGTAGACGTTCCTCAAGGGATGCGTCAACTTTACTCGGTCGACGACGATATTCCCCCGGCGCTCAAAACAACAATCGCTTCGAAGGAATATCGGAAACTTGAAGACGCGCTCTATAACTCGCTTGCAGCAGGAGGGCGTGTGAGTTTCAGCGGTTGCGGCGCAACAGGACGTCTTTCGATCCTTCTCGACGCCGCTAATAAGAAGTTTTGCCGTGTCTGCGCTGCAAAATTGCCAGATCGCGCCGACTTCTTCCACAAACTTGCGGCGCAGACGAACGCAATTATGACCGGCGGCGATTTCGCCCTTATCCGATCTGTCGAGAGTTTTGAAGATTTTATTTCTTTCGGATATAACCAGTATAAAGAAGCAGGAATCGGTCCGAACGACGCTTTGTGTGCAATCAGCGAGGGAGGCGAAACCTCGTCCGTCATTGGAACGATTCACGCCGCCTTGGACGCTGGAATTCCGGCGTTTTTCCTTTTTAATAATCCGTCTGACCTGATGGCGTCTCGCGTAGAGCGTTCACGCAAAGTCATTGAAGACCCCCGCGTTACAGTTGTAAACTTGACGACGGGTCCGATGGCTATCGCCGGTTCTACACGTATGCAAGCGACGACGATTGAAATGTTAGTCGCGGGCTTTGCGTTTGAAACGGCGCTCTCTAAGCTTTTGCAAAAAACTCTTTCCAAGGACGAACTCGACGCTATCGGATTTGAGCCGACGACGCCTGAAGAAAAAGCCCAAATGTTCGACGTTCTGTTGTCCGAAATTCGGTCCGACGAAAATGTCACGACGGCAGCCGCTTATGTCGAATTTGAATGTGATCTTTACAAGCGCGGCGGTCGCGTCACATATTTTCCGCGAGACTACTCGCTCGATATTTTTACGGACACAACTGAACGTTCTCCTACTTTCAAGATTCCTCCCTTCCGTTCACTTGACGAGACGGACGCGCCCGCCCCTTGGGCGTTCGTGAAGGATCCGTTGCGTAACGCCAGAGACGCATGGATTTGGCTCCTCGGCGACGTCGAGCCTCGTTGTCTCGAATGGACGTCCGACGACTATAAGAGAATGGGCGGAACGCCTGCGCAAATTTCCGACCCGCCCAAAATTGGTCGTCAGACGGTCTACCGTTTCCCGATCGGTTCGGAACAAGATTCGTCGCGCTATGAAGGAATTCCTAACGCTGCCGTCGCCGTCCTTGCGGACGACGAAACAAGCCTCTGGGGCGCCGTTGGTTCAGATTGGTTCGACGCGTTTGAAAAATGTTCCGCGCCCTTTGAACAAAAGGTTGCGTACCTCATTAACAATACGTTAACTAACGCCTCGAAACCGTCTAATCCCGAATACGGCAAAATCTTCGCGTTCAATATGGCGATTCCGTCGACGCCTCTTGAGCTTTTCGCGCACCTTGCGTTAAAACTCACGCTTAACAATATTTCGACGGCCACAATGGGTAAATTCGGGCGTCTTAACGGAAATTGGATGGCGCATGTCGACGCCACAAACAAGAAGCTTATTGATCGAAGCGTGCGACTCGTTTCCGAAATCGGGGGAGTCGACTATCGAACCGCTTGCGTCACGCTCTTTGAGGCCCTTGAAGAAATGGAAAACTGGTCGCTTGATCGCAAGAAGACGGTTTCGCCTGCAGCCTACGCCGTCGAGATGCTCAAGAAAAAACGCGAGTGTTAATCTTGTCAAATCGTCGCGTTAAATAAATGCAAAGACGCTTCGTTTGATTAGCGAAGCGTCTTTTTTAACGTTGAGGCTTGACAGTCTTCAACGAGCATTTAGAATATGCGCCGGAAAAGAGACGTCTCTCTTCCTTTATCACGTAATAGGGGCGCCGCGTAGCAACGTGGCTGAGAGGAACCCTTGGAACCTGCTCCGGATAATGCCGGCGAAGGAAATTACGAACGAAGTCTCCTATGCCTCGCCCCTTGATATTTGTCCAAGGGTTGTGCGGCGCGGATTTTCGCGCGTTTTTCTTCGTTTTGCGCGAAAGGATCTCAAATGTCAAATCCTCTTGAAAACATTGTTTCTTCTGCTATTGTGTCCAGTTTTAGCGATAAGCTTCTCGACAATCTTCAGGTCGACGCCGCCGTCGTCGGCGCTGGTCCATCCGGACTTGTCGCGGCAAAAACGCTTGCTGACAAAGGATTTAAAGTCGCTGTTTTCGAACGCAAGCTCGCCCCTGGCGGCGGAGTTTGGGGCGGCGGAATGCTTTTCAATGAAGTCGTCGTTCAAAAAGAGGCCAAACAAATCGTCGACGAATTCGGAATTCGTTCTCGCGAACTCAAGGACGCGCCCGGATATTATGTAATCGATTCCGTCGAACTCGCAAGCGGTCTCATCTTTGGCGCAGTTCATGCCGGCGCTAAAATTTTCAATTCGGTCAGCGTTGAAGACGTCGCGTTTGCAAACGAACGTATTTGTGGTCTTGTTGTCAATTGGACGCCGGTTGAACGCCTCGGCATGCATGTCGATCCTCTTGTTGTGCTCACAAAGGCGGTTCTTGACGGCACGGGACACCCTTGCGAGGTCCTCAATCTCGTGCAACGTAAAGCACGCGTTAAACTCGACACTCCGACTGGCGAGATATTGGGCGAACGTCCTATGCAAGCGGCGACAGGAGAAATTACGACGGTAGATAATACGCGTGAGTACTATCCTGGTATTTTTGCCAGCGGAATGAGCGCCAACAACGTTATGGGCGGCTATCGTATGGGGCCGATCTTCGGCGGCATGCTCCGTTCTGGCAAAAAAGCTGCGGAACTCATGGAAGAGGCAATTCGAAAACTATAATGTTCCCTATTTTGAGACGATAGTCAGGAGCTTTTCTTAGTTCGGAATCGTCTAACAAAGAGCGTCGTCTTCCATCCAAAAACCTTTATGTTACAATGCATGAAGAAGTCAACGGGCGGAAACGACGCTTTTTTGCGCCCTTTTCACATTTTTTTAGGACTTCGTCCTAAACTGGTCGGCTAGGAACGAACGTTATGACGAGCGAAAGAGTCCAGGCGTCTGTAAATCCAACGTTGCAAAACTCTGAACGTATCCTGTTCTCAATTCTTATCCCAGTCTTTAACGAACAGGCGTATCTTACGCGCATTGTGGAAACAGTTCTTGCGGCGCCGTTGCCTGAAGGGCTTGACCGCGAACTCATTCTCGTCGACGACTGTTCGACTGATCGCACGCCGGAGGTTATCCAAGAACTCGTCGCAAAGTACCCGACTGTAGTCCGAGCTTTTCGACAATCGAAAAACCAGGGAAAGGGAGCCGCAATTCGGCGTGCCATTCAAGAAATGAAGGGCGATTACGCCATTTTCCAAGACGCCGACCTTGAGTATAACCCCATGGAATACTCGCTCGTACTCGCCCCCCTTCTCGACGGGCGCGCCGACGTCGTCTATGGCTCGCGATTCGCCTCGCGTGAAACTAGAAAGATTCTTCAGTACCATCATAAACTCGGTAATCTTGCGCTAACCTGCCTCTCAAATTTTACAACGGGACTTGATCTCACTGACATGGAAACATGCTATAAGGCGTTTCGTTCAGACGCGTTAAGGTCAATTCCACTCCGTTCCAATCGTTTTGGGATCGAACCGGAAATCACGGCAAAAATCGCTAAACGTGGTTGGACGGTTTACGAAGTTCCCATCAGTTACAACGGAAGGCGTTATTCCGAAGGCAAAAAAATCGGTTGGAAAGACGGCGTGAGCGCAATTCGCGTCATCCTTAAATACTGGTTTTACGACGACAGCTTTTACGACGGCGACTCCGCCTCTGAGTCGTCTCAGAGGTTGGAATATTCCCGCAATTTCATGAAAACGTTCGTCAAAAAAATAACTCCTTGGCTCGGCGCAAAAACGATGGAAATCGGCGCGGGAATGGGCGCGTTGTCGCGATACTTGCCCCAGAAGGAGCGTTTAACCTTAACAGAGAGCGACGAACGCCATTTGAGATTCCTGCGTGGCTCATATGACGGCAACGCCGTTGTCGACGTCCAGAAACTTGACTTTACAAAGCACGAGACGTCTCTTTCAGACATGGATATTGGAACGTACGACTCGATAGTCTGCCTAAATCGTCTGGGTGAACTGCCCCTGAATGCCGTCGCCGCGCTCGTCGCAGTACGTCAATATCTCAAACCTCGCGGCAAACTGATCTTCACTGCGACGGCGACGACTCGACGCAACCGCAGGAAGCGTAATTCCGACGCCTTTCATGCTTTTTCTCCCCAGGAACTCGCTAAATTACTTGAGAACGCGGGTTACACCGTCGAGCTAATCGAACCTTTTGCGTCTATCCAAAGCGTTTTTCTGAAGCGTGATCCAAACAAGGGTTGTTCCTTGTTCGGATTTAAACTCTTCGATATTCTTGTCTCCAAAACACAGTTTTTAGATAAATTTTTGCGTCCCGTTCGATACGTCGCCGTCGCGTCGCCTAGAAATCAAACAAAATAAACCGATATTCGTATCGCCGACGATTCAGAAGGCTGTTCCATGGGCGACCGCGTCTCGAACTTCGCAACTCGCTGAACAAATTAAAGACGCAGAAAAAGGACATAAACATCAGAAATACTCGGTATTTGCGTCTAGAAAGAAGAGAGAAAGAAACGACGGTCGTCTAACCGCCGATCAATCGCGCCGAGCGAAACGCAAACGTTCCGCTCGAAAACGCGTTCAGAGGGGCAGTCGCAACCTACTTCATAAAGTAATAGCGACAGTGAGGACAAATACGGTACCCGGCGTCAATTTCCCAATCGCACTGAGGGCAAACCTTTTTACGCGCCTGCGGGGGCGGCAGATCAGGATCTGGCGGCGGTACGTTCTGCTCCGCAGTCGCTTGGTTTGCATGTTCGGCGTCGTACTCGTCCATTTTGCGACGAAGCTCGTCGTTCACGCCTAAAATTCGCATAATCGACGAATCGGTCGGCATTGTTCCGAGCTTAGGAATCTCAACCTCGGCGCCACACGCAGGACAACGTCCAACAGTTCCCGCCTTCTTATCCGGCGCCCTAAGACGATGCCCGTTTTTGCAAACAACAACAATACTCACGGAAGCGCTCCTTTGGCGTCAAATAGCCAGTTAAAGTTTCTGTAGCGCAAAAACCGCCAAATAACGGGGCGACACGCGCTTTAAAACGAGAGCGTCACGTCTCAAGCCTCGCGTCAGAACTGCCAATAATCCTGTTTGCAAGACTTACAAACGCTTTCATACGGAGCGTAAACGGGTTGTCGTCTACGCTTAATTGCATAAATCTTCAAAAGAATCGACAGACGAACTGCCTGACGCCTCAATTGTACTTTGTTTGAAACTAAAAGTTAATCGATTCAACCAGAAAAATCGTCTTTTTTGAGAAAAAATTCTTTTCTCAACCTTGCAACGTCCAACGGATTTAATGCTCTCTCGCAAACTTTTGAGACTTTTTCTATTTCACCTGACTCAAGACACAGACGCGATTTTTATCGGTAAAAAATTGACGTCGGCGCTAAAACAGATATATTCAGCTGAGTTGGGAACAAATTCCCGTCTTTAATAATCTGCACGTCGATCCTGCTAACTCATCCGCATGGGAGATACAAAATGTCCGATAACGCGTGTCCTTTCTCCATTGAGGTCATCCGCGTCCGGTCTGCGGAACGCAACGTCCGCGCCGCGCTCTTTGATTTTGACGGCACGCTGAGTCTGATCCGTGAAGGATGGCAAAACGTCATGATCCCTTACTTTTGCGAAGTCCTTTCGGAGTTCGTCGACCCGACAGTCGAAACGCCGGAGGAAATCGAACGCATAACACGCGATTATGTCGATAAAATCACAGGTAAGCAAACGATCTATCAGTGTATACGTTTAGCGGAAGAAGTTAAAGCGCGAGGCGGGATTCCTCTTGATCCCCTTCTCTACAAAAAGGAGTATCTACGGCGTCTTCAAGAACGGATTCAAAACCGTGTCGATCTCCTTGCAAACGGAGAGGTCACGCCCGACGATTTCATTGTTCATGGAGGACGAAAATTTCTTCAACTTCTCCGCGAAGCCGACGTTAAGCTCTATCTTGCAAGCGGCACGGACGAGTATTATGTCAGACAAGAAGTCGAACTCCTAAAATTAACGGAATTTTTCGACGGTGGTATTTACGGCGCGCAGGACGACTATAAGACCTTCTCTAAGGCGATGGTTATTGACCGCCTTATTAAAACTAACAATCTTGACGGCGCCGAACTCGTCGGTTTCGGCGACGGTTACGTTGAAATTGAAAATGTTCGAGACGTCGGCGGTTACCCGATAGGAGTAGCTTCAAACGAAGCGACTCCAGGCGAGGGCGTCGACGCTTGGAAACGTCGACGTCTTCTCGACGCCGGCGCAGCCGCAATCATTCCAGATTTTGGCGAGCCGCAAAAACTCTTTGATTTTGTCGTCAACCCTTAACAAATTTCACTCCCCCACAACGTTTGAGTTAATCATGTCCAACAAATTGCCGACGACTGCGGCGCCTGACGTCGACACGCTCATTCAGCGTCTAACTCAGGCGCATGATTCCTACGACGTTATTAAAACGCCTAGAATCGCCGTTGTCGGCGATTTCTGCCTCGACAAATATCTCTACGTATACCCGTCGCTTGATGAAATATCGGTTGAAACGGGAATCGTAGCGCGTCAGATTCGAGCTAAACGCCTTTTTGCCGGCGTTGGCGGTACAATTGCGAGTAATCTTCGTGCTCTCGGAGCCGAAACTTACTGTTTTGGCGTCGTTGGCGAAGACGGCGAAGGATTTGATCTACTCAAAGCGCTGCGGAAAATTGGCGCTAACGTCGAGGGAATTGTCGTCTCGCCTGAGATTCTCACGGGCGTTTATATGAAGCCTATGACGCCAAATTCAACGACGAGTCTTAAGTTCGACGCCCGAAGTCGTCTTCCTCTACCGCTACCGGACGAAGGCGAATGGATAGAGGGTTCCCGTCTCGATATCCGCAATCCCCGTCCCATTCCTTCCACGATCGTCGACGAGCTTAAAAAACGTTTTCTCGCCGCAGTTTCAACCTTTGACGCCGTAGTCGTCTCCGACCAGTTTCCTCCCGGTTCCGAAGCAGCCTTTTCTGAATCGTTTCGCACGTTCCTCTCTGAGACGGCGCTTGTTCATCCGAACGTCTTTTTCCTGTGTGATTCACGGTTCTTTATCAATTCGTACCGAAATGTGATGGCGAAATGTAACGCTAACGAAATTCTTGACGCTTACGAAGCCGCTCATGGCGGCGTACTCAAACGTGAAACGACGCTTGATCTCGACGCCGATGATAATTTCGAAAAACTCCTTCATGCGGGAAAATGGCTCGCTCAACGGAATTGTCGACCTGTTCTCGTCACGCGCGGTTCAAAGGGCTCGCTTTTGTTACAAC
>CAMJTU010000017.1 GCA_946408825.1 uncultured Planctomycetaceae bacterium | reverse complement strand
CCTTTTTTGAAAAGCCGCAAACCCCCATTAGCAACGTAGTTTCCACCGGCATTTACGTCTTCAAAAAGGAGATATTAAAAAAGATCCCTTCGGGGTTTCAGGATTTTGCAAGAAACGTCTTTCCCAAAATACCGGGGCAGATCTACGCCAAGATCATGCGCGGATATTGGTCGGACATCGGCACCCTGCTTTCCTACTACAGCACCAATTACCACGTTGCGGAAAGCGCCGTCGGGCTTTCAAAATAGCAAGATAACCGTAATTGTATCTATTTTTCTTTTTTTAATGATTTAACAATTTTTACCAAGGAAAACTATTTTTGGGGTCGATAACGAAACAAGGAATATTCTCAAAAGAGAACATGTTCCAATGAAACCCTCGTACGAACGTGGAGACTCTGAGTGAACTTGAGCGTCAGCCCTTCGTTTTTGCTTTGCCAAGCCGGCTACTCGAAAACGTCTGTGCGGTTCCAGGAAAAACAAAGGAGTAATTCCCGACGAACGTAGGAGCAAGTAATATGAATGAGAATATAGTGAATAAGCTCCTTATAACCGCTATTACGACAGTTCTACTTTTGACTGGCGTTTCGCCGCTCTTCGCACAATCGAGCGAATGGGCAGTTAAAATGTTCAGCGAACTTGGGACGGAACGACTTCATAATTTCGGTAGCGTAGCGCTCCACGCCGACGTCGAAAAGCGTTTTCCGTTTAAGAACATCTATAACGAAGACGTAGTTATTTCTTCGACGTCTTCAAATTGTGGTTGTACAAAAGCGTCTGTTTCCAAGCAAGTTATCCACCCAGGTGAAATTGGCGAGGTAATAGCAAGAGTCGACACGTCAGGTCGAGAACACACCAAACAGCGTAAAGCGACGATTCGCGTCGTCTTCAGCAAGCCGCTCCAAGCAGAAGTGCAACTGCAGGTTAAAACATACATTAGACCAGACGTTGGTTTCGACCCTGGAGTTATTGAATTTGGGACAGTTCAACATGGAACCCAAGTTTTAAAAAAAGCATATCTTCAATATGCGGGACGTTCAGATTGGGCGCTTATCGGGGTTCAGAAGAACGCGCCAGGCGTCAGAGCAGAAGCGCGAGAAGTGCGTCGTCAAAGCGGAAGCGTCGTTTATGAAATACTCGTCGAGTTGAAGCCTGACGCGCCTCCGGGATATATCCATGATCTTCTGAGATTCCAAACCAACGAATCAGATCCTACGACGTCGTCGATTTTCCTTCCCCTTGAGGGCTTAGTTGTGGAGCCATTGAGCGCTAAACCTTCTTTTTTGCAACTTGGGGTCGTCGAACCGGGTAAAAAGGTCACAAGAAACGTCGTCGTTAGCGGTTCAGAACCTTTTAAGATTCTCGAAATCGATTCTAGCGACCCACGAGTCTCGGGGCAGAAAACGAATCTCACGAGAGCGGTTCACGTATTGCCGATTACCTTTACCGCTGACGATGAGACCGGAGTCATTGACGGTCAAGTTGAAATTGTCACAAGCAAAACGTCAGACGACGGCGAACCACAGAAACTAACTATATCGATGACAGGAGTCGTAACCAATCGAGACCTCGCTACACGAAACGCCAAGCCCGAGATTGGCGGTATTCCTGCCGCCGTTGACGTAGAACCAACGCCCTTGGGAAGTGGAAAAACGCCTCGCGACAACAAAAAGGGCACAAACACGAAATCGAAGAAACGCGAAATCGAGATGAAGAAGCTTGGCTCAAACGACAACGACAAATCCCTTGACGATAGTGATGAAGCGCCGCCAGTTGACGACGCCTCCCTAGAATCAACCTGGAAACCGGTTAGAAAAGAAGAACTCGAAGAGAGGACAAAAAGACATGCGATAAAAGCTAAGCAATCGTCTCCAGATGAAGAAGGAGAGTGGACAAGCGATTGGAAACAGGTTCGAAACGACGAACCAGAACTTGTCTCTCATGTCCCTTCTACGAAAACCTTTAAATAAGGCGTACGTCAAAAAGACGCTGAAATCGACGCGGGGGTTACGTCCCCGCGTTTTTCTTTTTGGATATTCATACGGAATTCACAAGATTCAGGGTAATTATAAATTGCCCTTCCCTCGTTGCTGAAAAAATGGTAAAAAACCTCAGAATATCAGTCGCTTCAGGTGGGGATGCGACGTAGTTCGCTATTTTCCGCTGATCGAATGATCGCTTTCATTCGCGCAATTCGATCGTGAAGGATAGGATTTTTAGGATCATACTCCAAGTCGAGAACGTCCGTTGCGTTCAGAACGCGACAGACGTGGCAAATGCAACGCGTAGGATAGTCAATGAAACGTTCAGCGCTTCAATGCGTCGCGGGTTTTGTAGGGGCGACGCTTATTGTAGTCGGAGTTGTTTGGACTTGCCGTCAATTAAGCTCGCCGACTCAACTCAACGCGGCACAAACGACACATGAAGGAGAGGTCGCGCGATTGTCTCAACCACAACCTCTCGCCAAGGCTGTGAAACCGACTGGCGCCACGCAGAAAAAGATAGCGTCGAAGAACGATTCCGCTCAAACGAAGAAGAAGGCGCGCCTAGTTCCCGAAACGTCGCAGCTTACGTTGTCCATCGTCGAACCTGAATCTCTAAAGGAAGAAAAGCGCTCTCCTCAAGTCGCCAGTTCTGAGCCTGTTCAGGAATCCTTCGATTCAACGTCGTCGTTTCCGGCAGACGATTTCCCGGTTCCTCCCGTTGATTCGTTTCCTGAGAGCGATTCTCCTATTTCGCTTTCAAATAACGTAGGTTTTGACGACGCTGACGAACCGACAAACGCGCCCTTTTCTATCAATCAAAACGTTCCTTCGCCCCTTCCAGTTGAAGAAGAACACGAATCGTTTCCGTCGTCTGCGGCGAACGCGCCTAAACCAAGCCTATCCCTACAGGAAGTAAACGACGAATTGACGCAAACTTTTCCGACGCCCGCAAATTCTGCGCTCCCTTCTGAAGAAACGACGGAAAAATTCGAAGAATCGGTTTCTGAAGTCCGTCCAACTCAAGATATTGCGAGTGAAACACGACAAATCCCTACGATTGGAACAGCGCCGCTTGAAACAGTCGTCCCATTTTCACAAGATGACCGAAAAGCCGTTTCAAACTATATAAACGCCGTCGTGGCAGGTTTGCCGACGCCTGGAGATTCCGAATTAGAGGGTCCTCAGACTACTCAAATTATCGTTGAAAAAATTGCCCCTGAGGAGGTTCAAACAAACAAGCCTGCGTCCATCACGATAAAGGTCAAGAACAACGGACCTAAAGCAATACATAACCTCCTTCTTCACGACGTCATTCCATCTGGAGCTCAATTTGTTTCCTCAGACGCAAACGTTTCGCCAACTCCGCAAGGCGATCTTTTCTGGCCCGTATTTGACTTAGATTCGCAACGCGAAAAAAAGTTTGAATACGCGATAGTCCCTTCTAAGGAGGGTGATTTTGGAAGCGTTGCAACAGTTTTACTTCCAATCGAGGCCTCATGTAAAATCAAAAGTTCCAAACCGCTTTTAAAGGTTGAAGCGTCTGCTCCTGAATCAGTTGAACTCGGTGAAAACGTCAATTTCGAAATCGTCGTATCCAACATTGGTACTGGATCTGCGTATAACGTCGCGTTGTTGGAAACAATTCCTGAGGGTCTTTATCATCCGAACGGATCGGCGCTCGACAATAAACTAGGCACGCTTAAAGCCGGCGAGTCGAAACGTTTACCTTTAACACTAAAAACAGTGGCGGCAGGTAAATGCGTCAACAAACTGTCAGTTTCTGCGGACGACTGCGAACCACAGGAAGTTGAAACGCTCCTTAACGTGACTTCGCCAAAACTTGAACTCGGAATCAAAGGCGTCGCCAACGCTTACCTCGAGCAATCGACAGTCTATCGAATGACAATTAAAAACACGGGAGACGCTAGCGCTCGCGACATAAAACTCGTCGCTCAACTTCCAGAAAGTTTGCGATTTGTAAAGGCAAACAACTTAGGAGCCTACAAGGAAGACGAACATAGCGTCTACTGGGATCTTGCCGAACTACCTGCCCAAACCGACGGAGAGGTTGAACTCACTGTAAAATCAACTAAGGCTGACAAGGTCGAAATTCTTTTCAGCGCGTCAGGACCTAACAATCTCAACGTCACGACGAGCAAATCGATCGCTATTGACGGACTTGCGGCGCTCTCCTTCAGCGTGACGTCGAGCGACGTTCTCATCGAAGCTGGAAGGAACCTTGAATACACGATTGAGATCGTCAACAACGGCACCAAAGCGTCTTCTAATGTGATTCTTCAAGTCCTAGCGCCAGAGGCGATAGAAATCCTTGCGACAGACGGTCCAACCCAAGCGTCTAATCGAAATGGCGTCGTAGTTTTCGATAGTATTCCAGAAATAGGACCAAAGTCGACCGCGACTTATAAGATCAAGGCTTCTGCCAAACAAGCAGGCGACTGTCGCGTGGGATTCCAGCTCAGTTCTGACGACCTTGAACCACTTGTTAAGGAGATTAACACGCGCGTTTACGAATAATCGTCCTCTTGCACGATCATTTGAAAACCCGAAACGAGCCGAATTCTGGAAGAAATACCTTCTGGGATTCGGCCTAATTTATACATGCTTGTAAAGTCTACCTCAAAAGGTAGAATAGGGGTTCGTTCCACTCCACGCGCTATTTGATATCCCGTCATGTCAATCGAAATTATTGTCAAAAACGAACAGGAAACTGACGTTCTTGGTCGAGTCTTGGCGCACGCTTTCCCATGTGGGACAGTCGTAGCTTTAATCGGAACATTAGGCGTCGGTAAAACAAGATTAGTTCAAGCTGTTTCGCAAGCTTTGGGCGTTCCTCGCGACGAGGTTGGCAGCCCGACTTTTGTTTTAATTCGTGAATATAAAGGCGAAACGCGAAACATCTATCATTTTGACGCATACCGTTTAAAGGATTCGGACGAGTTTCTGGAACTCGGAGTGGACGAATATTTCGATAGCGAGGGGATTTCCTTCGTAGAATGGGCAGATAGAGTCGCAGACGTCATTCCAGAAGATCACGTTGAAATTTCAATCTTTCCCATTGAGGAAACTTCGCGGCGTTTCGTCGTCTCTGCCAGGGGCAATTTCGACTCTTCGTTTGAAAAACTCGTTCTCGAGAGATGGTCACGTGCGTCGAAACCGCGTCTAAAATGAAAGAACGTCACACGCCGAATCCAACAACTAACGATTCTCTCATCGAACCTGCGCTCGAGCCACGTCGATCGTTTTTGCAACTATTTGCGACGGCGATTATTCCTTTACTCTTGCTGGGATTCTTCTTTCTCCCTTCGGCAAATTCGAATTTCAGATACGCTTACCGTGACGTTGCAAGTTATTACTACCCTCTCTTTGAACAAATTCAAAAAAGTTGGGACGCAGGAATTCCGCCACTGTGGAACCCCTATGTTAATCTGGGACAACCGCTCGCCGGCGATCCAACAGCCTCAGTCTTTTATCCAGGCAAACTTCTTTTCTTCCTTTCGAGCTCCAGACTTTTATCCTTTGCATTATGTTTTAAGTTGTACTTATGGCTCCACGTCGCGTTAGCGTTCTACACAGCGTCGCGGCTCGCCCGAATCCTTGGAGTTTCCAAGATTGGGGCGACAATTTCAGGAATGTCTTACGCATTCTCTGGACAAATCTTCTTTCAGTACACAAACGTCGTCTACCTTGTTGGCGCCGCCTGGGCGCCCCTTCACTATGTCTATGCGCTTGCCTTTTTTCGAGAGAAAACGTTTCATAAAAGACTCTCGGCAATCTGTAAATTAAGCGCCGTTCTCGCCATTACAATCCTAGGGGGAGAGCCACAAATCGTTTATCTAACTTTGATTACGTCAACGATCATGTCTTTCTCACTCAAGCAAGTTCCCCCTCTCTCTGAATCAGAAAAAAAACGTCGTCTTCCGCTAAAAATCACGCTTGCCGCGAAGTTCTTAATTAGCACGACGCTGTTGACCTTTCTTCTTGGCGCCGTACAAATTTTGCCAAGTATGGAACTCGTCAAACGTTCGACCCGTGCAAACGAGGGAGACGTTCGTTCACTCTGGGATATTCCCAGATCACTCGCAAATATGAACACGGACAAGTCGACTCGCGTCCCAAGTCAGAAGAAACTGTATAGGGAAATTCTTTGCCAGGATTTTTCAGCGGGCGGACGTAGCGAATCAATTTATCGTTTTAGCGTCGGTCCTTGGAGATGGTTGGAATTCATTTTTCCCAACATTGGGGGTCGACAATACCCGCAAAATTCGCGATGGTTTGAAATCTTTCCTGAAGAAATATCCCTTTGGTCGCCGTCTCTTTACTTCGGAATCGCGCCCTTTACTCTCGCGTTGGCGGCGGCGCGCGTAAGACGACGTTCGCCCAATGATTCCGTCAACGTTAAGGCTACATGGCTAGCGCTTTTTGGATTATTGGGCGCGCTTGGCGGGTATGGATTCGGTTGGTTGTTTCATCTTATCGGCGAAATTGCGAACGGTCAGCCTATTTCACGTGTATTTCGAGACGGCGATCCTTTAGGCGGGGTATACTGGTTCCTTACTCTCCTGGTTCCAAAGTTTGCAGCGTTTCGCTATCCTGCAAAACTTGCAACATTAACAGCTGTTGGACTTTCTATCCTTGCGGGAATCGGTTGGGACGCTGAAAAATATTCCCGTCGCTTTAAACGCGTCGTTGTTGTAGTGCTTTGCGCTGCAATCATTGGCGAAGTTGTTACACTTTTTTTCGGTTCAAATCTCTTCGATAAAATACAAACCCTTCCTAATCCACTTTTCGGCCCATTCCAGGCAAAGCTCGCATTCAAAACAACGTTAAACGCTTTCTTGCAAACGACGGTAGCCCTTCTCGTTTTCTCGGCGTTGTTAAGCTTTTTAAAAAGCACGGAACAGAATAATTTAGACGAAACTCGAAGACATTTAATTACGGCAGGTATTCTTATCGCTATCGCAAGCGATCTTTATGCTGCAAATAGTTGGCTTGTCGTCGTTGCGCCGACTAAACTCTTTGAAACTAAATCAAGCGTCGTTGGCAAACTGACGACCAAAGTTACCCCCCCTAGATTATACAGAAGTCCTGTTTGGTTCCCTCCCATTTTCCAAACAAATTCTTCCTCTCGACGCATTGAAGAACGCGTCCTTTGGGACGTGGAAACCCTGTATCCGACGTATCCATGCGCCAAAGGGATCGCGATGCTTGACGTTCGAGGAGCTTTTATGGAAAAAGAGTTTGCTCAATTCATCGACGCGGCTGCTTCTGGCGCTAATCTTGATGAAGAACTGGCATTTTTAGGCGTCGTAGGAATTATCGGACCGCAATTCTGGACGCAGAGGATTTCGCCTTCTAGTAAAGAACAAGCGTTTTCTCTTCCTCTTGACTGGCGCGTCGAATATAAACAATTAAACGTTTCCGCGTCTCGGGCGGCTCTTTTTCGTCACAACGAACTTATCCCGACTTCAGAAAAAGATCACGTTGACTACCTAAAATACTCGTCAAATGAACTTGCACTCCTTGTAACAACGTCAGAAACTTCCGATTTAATTATCCCCGAGCAATATTGGCCTGATTGGAAGGTAGCCATAATTCCCTTAGGAGAAAAGGCGATAAGCGAGCTCCAAAGTAATCGACAAAATCTGAAGGAACTCGAAATAATAATAGCGTCTTTAAAATCTTCCCAGAAAGTAACTTTAGCGACAAGTAATCCGGCTTTTGGATTCCTACGAAAAACACTTGTGCCCAAGGGAAAGTCATGCGTTGTTATGAGCTATTCTCCTAAGGCGCTTTATGTCGGCGGCTACGTTTCATTATTGACTTGGTTTACATTGGCGCTTACAAAAACGAGACGCCTCGCCCTAAATCGCCTCAGGAACTTCAGACAGAACCTACGCCGAAAAGAAAATGGAGTCAACTCCAAACGACTCTTTCAATTAAAGGATGAACTGGGGAAGAAATAACACTCGCAACCTTTCTAGTTTAATAAAGAGAAACGCCGTTAACCTCCTATTTTTCTAGGAATTGTCACGCCAACGCCACCTTCATGAGGAAGAGTAATAACGCCGCGGTCGACAATGACGCCAGTTCCTACTACGCTGTCAATGAGAAGAGGTCCATCCAAATAAATATAGTCGACCTTATGGGCAAACTGAGCGGTTGCGCTCGCGCCGATTGTTGACTCAATCGTGTTGCCAATCATTGTCTTAAGGTTTAACTTTTGGGCAATTGCAATCGCCCTGCGCGTAGGATTGAGACCGCCAAACTTAATTGGCTTAAGGTTGACGCCGTCAAAGAACTCTGCACATCTTTCAATATCTTCAAAACTTCGACAACTCTCGTCGGCAATAAGCGGAATCGGACAAACCTTTTTTAGTTGCTTCATCCCCTCGACGTCGTCAGGATGAAGGGGTTGTTCGATCAACTCGACATTAAGGGTCGTAAGCTCGTCGAGATACTCCAGCGCCTTCTGACAAGACCAGCAACCGTTGACGTCCAAACGAAAGGGAGCGTCCGTGCGTTTTCGAAGCTCGCGAAGAATCTCCATATCGTCGTGCGAGCCAAGTTTAACACGATAAACCGGCCAGTCGGGTTGCTCGCTAAACTTCTCAAGAATTCGATAGAGAGAATCCAATCCTAACGTGTAACTAGAAAGCGGCAACGGACGACGAGGATCATGACGCCAGATACGCCAAAGCGGAAGATTATGAAGTTTTCCCCAAAGGTCGCAGGCTGCCATTTCGATCGCGGCCATAGCGGAAACGTTATCTTTAACGACGTCTGAAACCATTCGCGCAAACGCGACGGGATCAGCAAGAGCGTAATCGGCGACAAGCGGCTTGCACTTTTCAAGCACAAGACTCATATCCTCGATAGACACGCCCCAATGCGGATCCTCGTAGGCTTCTCCAAACCCCCTCAAACCGTCCTGTTCCAATTCGACGTTAATCGCCCGGATACGACTTATCGTCCCGCGAAATACGGTCATAACATGTTTGAGAGGGAGATCTCGTCTAAATATTCTTAGTCTCATCTGTTGTCCCGGCGCTCGACCATTTCAAAACGCCGAGCGTTTAAGAGATCGCTGACGTTCGCTCTTCAATTCTAACCGTTTGCTACCTGAAAATCCACAGTCATATCCAACGGTTCAGCCTAAAAACGCATTAATTAAACAGAAGATCTTTCTATAATCGGCGCATCTGTGACAAAACCACCGTCTTATCTTTAACGCGAATAGTAAGCCTTTTCCCCTAATACTCAAATCACAATCTCTTCAACGACCTAATAACAACGCCATAATGCAAAGAACGGCGTTGAGTAAGGCAAGTTCTCCAAATCATGAAACCAACTTAGGGAAAACAGACTATTCACTTGATAAATTAAGAGGCGTCATTGAGATAAGTCGACGATTTTTCGCTTTCCTGCAATTGTATGTATCACGCCTGCTTAAAACCACACTTGGGCTTATTGTCCATTTTTTCAAATCTCTGCAAGAGGGGCGTTAAAAACTCATACATAAAAAATCGTAAGATATTCTATTGTATTGAGATATATCTTTTAACCAAATATATCGTCCTCCCTTCTGAGGTAAGAGTAATTAAGTTGGGAAAAGAAGCGTTAGAAACTCCAAATATCAACGTAGCGGATATAGTTATAAAACACGTTAAAGAACTCGTTCTTCGTAGACGCTGTCTTAACTGAGCCTCAAAAAGAATTCAGACAGTTTAATCCCTGATAATGTAATTCCATTTCTTAGTTTCAAACAGCAAATTTGATCCTAAGTATCACTCGTGTAAGTTTTGACGTTTGTTCGATAACGAGTTACAAGAAAAACAGAAGCCCGAAAACACCAAATATGTTTCGGGCTTAAAACAGCGCTCAACGCTTACTCATTCGTCGGAACCCGGCGTCGATATAGGAAGGAGCAACCTTGTCCCTGCTTCGAAATACGTCGCGCCTGATCTTAAATTGTTGAGACGCTTAATTTCGCCCCAACGCGAACTGCTTCCAAGTTCCCGATCGGCGATTGTCAGAAGATTGTCTCCCTCCTTCGTGATATATTGACGGTAGCCAGTCGGCACGTCGGCAGTCCCCGCGACGCCGGAAACGGCGTTTGAAGGAACGCCACTGCCTGACGACATAGATGGAACGCCTGTTACGCCTGTGACTGACGGAGTTGCAATAGTCGACGAATCGATACGTACGCCAGAACTCACACGCCCAAGCGGCGACATAGAATATGAGTAGTCGACGTTCGCAGGCATAAGATCGCTCGCATCAGACGCTACATTTCCCGTCCTCGCAGTCTGAGAAGGAAACGTTGTAACAGAATCGATTCCCGAAGTCGATCCATTTTGCGAAGGGGCAAGGTGAGGCGAGGTCACAGGCGAATTTAACGCCGGATTCGACGACGAGGCTAACCGATCGCTAGCCTTAGGAGCGTCCTCATGATTCAGACCTAAAGACGTGTTATTCTGCCGTGTCGACGGGTTCTGAACAAGACTGTTCGACGGCGATCCGACGGCACGCGCCGGTAAAGATAAAGTCGTCGGAGACGGCGAGGTCGTAGTGGTAGGACTGGATGATGGAACCGCTGTAACGTTCGTTAACGGCGCGCCTCCTGACGGAGTCGCAATCGCATCGGGATTATTAAATTGCCTCTGCAACTCGCTAAAGTTGTCGCTAATGTTACTGCCGACGTTCTGTAACGTGTCCGATGCAGATTGACGTGCATTATCAAGGGACGTTGATAACGATCCTAAAGATTGTTCAATATTCTCAACGGAATTGTTAAGGGAGTCTCTTACGCCCGAAAGAGAATTATTAATCGAATTTAACGTTTGTTGGCCCTTGTTTTGGAGATTCGCAACTCCTTCATTCAACGACGAACCCAATTGGTCTAAACTACTTAGCGCTCCTTCACGAAGGTTGTCGGCGCCTTCGTTTACTCGATCGGCAAGGCTCTCAACACGAGAGTTAAAACGATCCAACGAAGTCGTCAGAGGATTGTCAGACGTAGCCGCGCTCCTCTGAGAGGTCAAAGAAGGGGCGGTATTCCAAGTTTCAAGGTCGTCACGAAGAACCGGGGCTGCGCCGCTAAGCTCATTCAAATCTGAAGTCTCGTCCAATTGCATCGGCGCTGTCGGCGAGTCGTCGACAAAAAGAGTCATGGCGTCATCAGAAGACGTGGGAGTTGAAAGAGTCGGCAAAGCAGAGGGTGTGGATACGTCGTCAACATTCGTAAGACTCGGCGTTTTATCAGAACTTCCTTCATTTAGGAGTGTCGACGATCCAGCGTCCAGGGTGTTCGGAGGAACAGAATCCCACGAAGCCCCATTTTGAGCGAGAGAATTCTTTGTCGCGGAGGCGTTCGATGAAGAATCCGCCAGGAGACTCGAAGAATTCGCTTGCGGGGTGGAGTTGGAAACGATAGGAGATTCCCAATCTGCTCCTATCGGAGTTTCAGATTCGTCCAACAAGGTTGTAGAAACTTCGTTTGAAATATCGTCGCCACTAGAAATAGACGCGTTTGCGCCAGAAGCAACAGGACTCGACGAAGAGCGAACAGGCGTGTCTCCAAATGCAGCTCTCGCTTCATCGGGATCGACGTCTAACGCGTCTCCATCGTTTTCGACGGTCGCTAACTCGTCTGAGGACTCGGAAGCGACAATAGAAAGCGGATTCGCTTCATCGTTCGATTCAGGGATTCCAACGAGAAGTTCGTCGTCGACTGCGAGTGGAACGTCCGGTTTGGCAGATTCATTATCATAAAGCTCGTCCTCAGCTGGAATCGTCTCGTCTAACACTTCGTTAACGTCGGCAATAGAAGCGCTTAAGTCGTTAAGCGCTTCTCTACCCGAGTCGACAATATCAGACGCTTTTTCATTAAGAGAATCTACCGCGTTTGTGAGTTGTTCAGAAGCGCTTGACTTCATTTGGGAAAGATCGTCGCTAAAGTCGTCAGTCTTCTTCGATAAGGCGGCGCCAACTTCGTCCAAATCATTCTTGAGAGCGTCGGCGCCCGAAACGAGCGTATCATTGAATGAATCAAGTTTGCTCTTGCCAACCTCTGTCGCCTTTTTAAGATTCTCAGAGGCCGATTTCCCCAATGTAGCAAGTTTGCTTTCTTTCCTGTCTGATTTATCAGATTTATTCTTCTCCTTGTCGCTTTCCTTTGCCATATTGGAAGAGTCGCTCTTCCGAGAAAACTTGCTCTTCAAGCGCCCCCACCAACTGGTTTTCTCAGACTTTATAGCGCCTGTCTCTGAAACGTCGGACGTCTTAGAAGCGTCGGCTACTTGCTTATCAGAATCCTCAGCGGATGTTTTCGATGCATACTTACCGTGCAAAATGCTAGTGAGGCCAGAGGTTGACTTATCGGCGACAGATTGGTCTTCTGAAACAATCTGTTGCTTGTCACTCCCATGACCCAAAAACATGTAACCGACATAACCGCCAACCAACAAGACAGTTGCGACAATCGTCACCCCAAGCGTTCGGTGAGCGAGAACAGCCCAACGACGACCATTTGGAGTCGGAGCGTCAGGATCTGCCCCGTCGTCGGACTCGTCGTTTAGTCGATCATATTCGGTATTCTGGCTGTGATCGGCGTTATAAATTTCCTTCTTTCTCTCACGCTGTTCCCTCTTCTCTTCTCGACGACGAGACTTCTCCTCACGGCGTCGAGACTTCCTCTCTGAACGCAAAGCTTCGCGTTGTTCGCGCGACGTTTCGCTTTCATCGTCTCCCTCCTCGCCGTCTGATTCTCTACGAAGAAGCGCGCCAAAAGGATTAGAAAATTTCTTACCAACAGCTTTAACGGAAGTGGCGACTGCGGCAGGAGAGAAACCTGAAAAAAATGCTAAAGGAGAACCGCTAAGCTTTCGCAATTCTGCTTTAAGTTCTTTCTTTTCCTTGTTAAGTTCGTCAATGCTACGGTTTGCCTCAAGAATATCTTCGTCCGAACCAGTGAATTGCTGATAATCGAGAATATCGTCGTCTATCTTGGCGAGACGAGTCCGAATTTCACTAATTCGGATTTCCTTCCACTGTTCTTCCTCGGATACGCCTTCAGAATCTTCCCCGGTTCTGTCGACTTGACTGTCAAACTTTTTCGCCTTTTCGCGTGCTTTATGCTCTCGCGCCGATTCCTTCTCCTCTTGACGCGAGTCGTTCTCGTCGGCGTTTTGCCGTCTGGCGAAGAAATTAGAAATTCCCCATTTCCTGGGGGCGGAATCAGACTCGTCGTCACGATCCTGATTGTCGGTTGAATTCAGGCGCTCCGACGTCTGTAAATGCCGATCACTTTCATGTCGTGGCTTCTGAGAATAGGCGTCCGGCGTTACAGAAACTCTTTTAAAACCAAACGAACTCTCGTCTTTTCGCGACGAATCGCTACGTTGTCCCTCAACGCTATAGGGAGTTGCAGTCCGAGGCGTAAAACCGCTAGAGTTCGGAGTCGCCTTAACAGGATGCATACTTCCTAGCGGAGACGGTTTGCTCTCCTTAAAGACGCTTGAACTAACCGTGGAAGAATTCTGCGCCGACGTGTACGAAACGTCAGAACGTCCATAACTGGGCTCGCTGGAGTAAGACGAAGAAGAGTCGGCGTCGTCCGTTTCATCGCCGTCCTCTTCGTGACTGTAATCGTCGTAATCCTGATCGTCGTCCTCGTCAGAACCGTATTCGTCGTAACCGTAATTACCATAATCGCTATTCGAATCGCGATTTCGACGTTTATTCTTCTTTCTACCGTAATCCTGATAACCGCCGTCGTCTGCGTCATATTCGTACGAGTCTTCGAAATCTTCACCCAGTGAACCTCTGTTTCGCCCCTTATTCTTCTTACCCATTTCGCATTCCCTCCCTCGTCTATTCCGCAACCTTTTCAGCAACTCTAAGTTTCGCGCTTCTTGATCGCGGATTCCTTTCAATTTCGGTCTCGGTCGCAATTATCGGCTTACGTGTTATCACGTTGAGGTACGGCGATTCGCGAAACGCGTTTTTAACAAGCCGATCCTCAAGCGAATGAAAACTGATAATTGCCACTCTCCCGCCTTGATTTAGGTACTCGGTGAATTTCTTCAAAAATCTTTCCAAAGATCCAAGTTCGTCGTTGACGGCGATCCTCAACGCCTGAAAAGTACGAGTCGCTGGGTCAATTCGTTGTTTATTCCAAGGCGGAGAAGGAATGCAACGTCGGCAAATCCCCGCCAAATCACGCGCCGAACGAATAGGTTTTTCTGAACGTCGCGCAACAATCGCCGAAGCGATACGCCGACTCGCTCGCTCCTCGCCATAACGATAGATTACGTCGGCAATTTTATCGACGCGCCAGCGGTTGAGTAACTCATATGCCGGCACGCCCTCGGTCGGGTCAAATCGCAAATCCAAATCGCCGTCAGAGTCGAAACTGAATCCGCGAGAACGATCCGCGAGTTGATCGCTCGAAAGTCCAAGATCAAGTAAAAAACCGTCGACTCTTTCGACGCCTGCGCGTTCAAGCGCCGCGTCAAAATCACAGTAATTGGCAAAAAACGATTTGAAGGGTAAATTTTCGTTAAGCGCGGCAAATCGAGCGTCGACGCGATCCAGCGCTTTTGGATCGCGATCAATTCCAATCGCCAATCCAGTCGGAGACACGGCTCTTGCAATGGCAAGCGTGTGACCGCCGCCGCCAAGCGTCCCGTCGACAATCACTTTGCCCGGCGCCAAATTGAGCGCCGCAAGCGTTTCTTCATAGAGTACTGGAATATGAACTGTCGGTAATAATTCTTTTGTCATTGTCGAATTTTACCAGTTTCCACCCACGTTTCTGAGTCCTTGTCAGTAGCCTTCAAAGAAGCGCATACAAAACAAGCATAATCTTTTTCCTTCTTCGCGCCAATACCAAGAATTATCAGGCGACTATCGATCTGGACCCGTGTTCGCCTACAGCCCCCCGCATATTAATATAATGCAAAAAGAGAAAAACATACGCCATAGAAACATAACCGTTACTAAAATCGGCTTTTCTTAGACAGTCTAATCCGCGTGTTCAGCTTATTTTCTTCTTAACTCAAAACCTTCTTGATTTACACATTTTTACAAAACTTACGGTTCAGCGCCGTGGATAAAAAGATTCCCTATCATACGTGTAATTTCTGATTCAAAGACTTGGCAAAATACGCCAATACAGAGAAAAAAAAGGACTAACGTTAATAGCGCGTTGATGTTGAAGCTGACCAAAGAAAGACTCGCTTGAGGGAAAAGACGACTATTCACGCCAACGGCAAGATAGACGGCGGCTGTCGCCAAAATCGTTGGGGCGGCGATACGCAAACCAAGTATAAACGAATGGGAAAGCGTCGATAACAATCGGTCAATCAGTTCCTCGGAGGCAACAACCTCAGAAGGCGGAGTCAAAACAAGAAAACTTAAAAAGCCGTCTGTAAACGCCTCTAAACCGCCACAAGAGGCGAAGACGGCTATCGCAAGCCAGAAAAGAAACGAAGAAGTCGCCGAAGACTCCCCGCCCAGCGATGGATCGAAACTTTCAGCGACAGAAACGCCGCCTACGCGAGCAATCGCTTCGCCAGCCAAATAGACCCCCTGAAAAAAGAGTTTCAAAGAAAGGCCAAGTACCGCGCCAATAAAAAACTCAAATGCAAACGCAAGTAAAAAACGAAAAGCTGACGCCACGCTGAAGATCGTCAGCAGCGACGTGTCGACTCCGATATTTACCGAAATTGCTGGGAAAACTAGCGCGGCAAAAAGAACGGCGCAAACAACTCGACAACGTTTAGAGAGTTCTACCCCGCAGAAGACTGGCGCAAACCATGTCAGACCCGCGCAACGAGCAAAAAGTAAGAAGAAAAGGCGCGACGTCGCCAACGACGCCAACTCCAACCCGGAAATTGTCAATGTCGATTCGCCTTTCCTTATTCACGCCAGAATCAGTTTACATAAGAAACTAAATGACGTTTCCCGACGTTTGGGGAAACGTCAACGCAAAATCGAAGTTCCCGCCGCCTTCGCTGGCGATTTCGCTGTAACCACACGCGAGCTAGATCTCGTGGTAAAGAGGATTGACATCGGACGTCCGTTGCGAACTATTTCCATCCGTCCTTCTTCGCCAGGTTTTGCAAGCGCGATGAGACGAGCAAGATCATATCGATTCCTTACTCTTTCACCGTTGAATGTGAGGACACAATCGTTCACCTTGACGCCTGCTTGAGCGGCTGGGGAATTAGCGATCACTTCGGCAAGTCTCACTCCGTTCGCCTTCACGAACTCAGAAGAAGTCGTCCCGTCGATCGTGACTCCAAAATAAGAACGCTCCCAAGCGCCTGAGTCCACCATGTTACGAACCACGCTCAACACGTCTTCTATTGGGATTGCAAAGCCGATTCCTGTAGTTACCGATTTACGTTGAATCGTCGCGGTAACCATACCGACGACGTCGCCTTTAACATTAAACAGGGGACCGCCGCTGTTTCCTTCGAGAATAACGCCGCTAATCTGAATATAGCGAACAAGATCTCTGAGATCGTTCTGAACTTCTCCGTTATTGAGATTTTCGTCAGACTTGATGATCCCAGCCTCTTTGAGCTCTGGAACGCTACTATACAATCTGCCGACGTTGCAATACGTCAAAGTCCAGTCCATGAAGAGAGGCGCGCCAATAGTGAAAAGACCGGAACCTGCTCTTAAACTAGCGCTCTCTGCGAGACGACATAGTTTCAAATTGGCAAGTGAAGCGACCGTTCGTGTATCGATTTCAAGAGCAGACACGTCAAATTTCGGACACGAGAGCGTTCGAATCGGACGGAACGTTTCGCCCTCATAGGTCGTAATATCGATGTCTTGGCTACTCGCGCCGCATATTACATGCTCGTTTGTCAACACAAAAATACGACCGTCATATTGAACGGCAAAGCCGCTGCCGTGCGCTTCGTCGTAACCGCCTGTCTCTGACTTTCTTCTCACATTAATCGTCAGTACGGCAGGACGAACTTCGTCGCTAATCTTCGCTTTTTCTTCATCAAGGATTTCCAGAAACGAGCGTTCGCCCTCCGCGGAAAAACTCAACGAGTCAGTTACGCCAATTTGAATCGCATTAGCGGGATTTTCTCGCCCCGCGTAGCCGACGGAACTAATACGGTTCTCGGTTCCCTTACTTGTAAAGCAAGACGGAAGTAACGCGCGCGCCGGAGTAAATTCGTGAAGCACGCTCCTTTTCTTGAAGTCAGGTTCCGACTTGGGCGCAAACGTCGCGCTCTCTGAAAAAGCAGCAGTCGCAGGGCTAGAAGCCCGTGACACGGCTACAGTGTTCGGAACTGAACGCAATTCTGAAGAAGTCTTCTCGACCGTAGAAAGGGGAAATGGCGCGACTTCTTCATTTGGGGAAAAATTCCCTTCGGACGGAGCGAAAATAGGACGCTGTTTTGGGAGCTCTCTGCGTTCAGGATCGGGCGCGTAAACGCGACTTTCGGCGCGTTCGCTTGGCGTCGCATACGCAACCTGCTTCAACTCTACGTCGTTCGACACGTTGATCGGTAAACTTCCAGACACACAAAGCTCTTCTTGAACGTTTTCAACATCAGAACGAGTAGCGGTCTGACGCGACGCGACCAAAGAATCCGGGGAGACGTCGTCGCCGAAGAAAGAGAACCACGCCGCCGTAAAAACAAACGTCCCGAGTCCAAAGCAGAATCGTCGCCTCCTTTGAATCGAAATTGAAGCAAGTCGTTCGCACTTCTTCAAAACGCGGGAATCCTCTCCATACTCGTTAAAAACGAAACCAGCGATACAAAGAAATGCAAGAATAGCGAGGAGAACAGAAGAAACGTAGACCGAATCCAGAGCGGTCGCTAAAAGACAGGCGGCTAACATGACACACATCGAATTACCCTCCCTATGGACGTTTTTCGCGTCGTTCCTTGACACAAAAAAAGCCGCCGCTCCCAACAAACGAGCCGACGCCAATAAAACACATACGATACTTTCGAATAAAAACGCGTGGGATAATAATCTTTCCCATCTCCTTCGTCAAGTGGGAAAAAAACGCAACGCCCCCTGACAAACTCGTGAGGGAAAACTAGATCAAGCGTTAAAATGTCAAATTCTCTTCGAAGTCAGAAACACGTGAGGGAATCTCCCGCATGAAGACAACTTCAACAGTTTGAGCGGATTTTTCTGAACTGGAATTTGAATCGGAAGAAGAAAAAGAAACGGCGGTAAAACTCGCCTTCTCGGCGCTCTCTAGAACACATCCCGTATGGACGTCGGAAGAGGGAATGACCGGACTCTTCGCGACAAATTCATTTCCAATGAAACGAGGGAAAATAGAAATGAGAGAACCGAGGGCGGCGACGAGCGTAGCCGTCAAGAAAAGACAACATCTAACGCGATCAGACAAATAATCGACGCAAGACAACCTACCGCGACGCCTCGTTCTACCAAACAACTTCCTGTTATGGCGCGCCAAAAGTTTGAGTTCACGCAACGACGCGAACGCGCCGACGACAAAGAACAGGATAAGAGCTATCGTGAAAGTACGTGAAGATTCCATAAATAAAGAGCCTTAAAAACAACGTCGCCTAACTGTAACGCATTACCGTCATAGTTTGCAATGCCGTAGTCTCTGCTACGGAGCCGTGCCGCCCCGCCATATCCATATGGCGGTCCCATCCATGTCGCTGAAGAAACTAACAATCTACGATCAAGAACGCGCCGTTCCTGAAAAACGTAGAGCTTCGCCCAGCTTTCCCATACAGCTTACACGAAAAAAATACAAATACAATAAAAAAAACTTTTTTTATGAAAAAATTCTTTTTCCCAACATTTGTCTTCTAGGAGTATTAGTCGGCGGGGGCGCCACAAAGCTGTATTCAACTTAAACCCACCGGCTAGTTTATATATTTTGAAGCTGTTCTCTACTTCGGACTGTTTGGACGAAAAATACGTTCCTTTAGAGAAACGCGCGTTACAATGCAAGGCGATGAGAAAAGTCAAATAAAGAATCCCCGCAACTGTGATTTGTCAAGAAACAGCGAACATTTAAGTCAACGTCATAAAACAAATCGACGCCAACGTTTAAATAGAAATTAAACATATGAACCTGCCAGACTACTCGATCAATTAGAATCCAACGGCAGAGTCGCTTTCAGTCGGACGCGAATCCGAATCGGGGATCGTTGCCAAGCCATGTTCAGAGGATACAGAGACTTTATCGGCAACGCTTTCAGCAGGAAAAACGCTAATGCGAGGGGCAACTGAAACTGCCCTCTGGATTTGCGCGTCAAAAACTTGATCGCGGCGAGCACGTCGCACCCAGACGGCAAGTTCGCCAAAGTCAAGCCGATCATTTCTTGCAACGCCTGAAGGATGAACAGTCTCAAACCACCTTGTAAAACGTTGATTAACGTCTGTCTTTGAAAGTTCTTTAAGCAGTTCCTGCGACTCTCTTGGAAAAACTTTGGCAACACTCTGCATGACTGACGACACGGGCGCGCCGCCGCCAACGCGAACATAACTTTGCGAAAGATGAGTAGTTTCTGGGAGACGATCAAATTCGTCCTCAATTTCGCCGACGAGTTCTTCGACCAAATCCTCTAACGTAAGAATTCCTAAGTTCTTCTGCTCGACCGAACTAACAACTACGGCAATATGTTCGTGCTGTTTTACAAGAATGTTGAGTACGTCAGACGTTTTAGCAGTCGGTTCCACCCGAATAATCTTACGCAAACAACTCGCTAATCCACCGCTGCCACGAACGTTCCTGCCGTCTTCAGACGTCGACCATATCTCTCGTCCTATCAGTTCTTTGATATTCACGTAACCAATAATGATTGTTGGATCGTCTTTATAGTAGACAGGAAAACGAGTGTGAGAATCATTTTTGCCAACTTCCAACGCATCAGAGATGGACATGCTTTCAGAAAGCATAGAAACGTCTGAGATAGGAACCATGACGTCTTCCGCCTTCGTTTGAGATAATTTTAACGTCGCTAGAATAATCTTTTCCTGTTCGGTGTCTAACTGGGAACGACTTCTGGCGAGGGAAGTGAGCAACATGATTTCTTGAACTGCGCCTAACGAAGAAGACGCGCTCTTTTCAATCTTAGACTCGAAGGGGAGATTCAGAATCCGAAAGAGGTAGAAAAGCGGTTGAGAAAGATAGGTTATCCAATACAACGGGTAGGCGATAACGTGGGCAAGACTACGTCTGAAACGAACCCCAAGAGTTTTAGGAAGAATCTCAGTGAACTGGAGCATTAAGAAGGTAAAGACAACTGAGAACGCTCCTATCCACTTGTCGCCTGTAAGTTGTGCAAACGACGCGCCAGCGAAAGAGGCTCCTATAGTATGAGCGGCTGTGTTGAGCGTAAGAATCGCCGTAATCGGCGCGTTTACGTCGCTCTTAAAATCCTCCCAAATTTTACCTATTCCAGCGTTTTTCCTTGAAATCTCGACTAGTTCCGCAGTCGAAAGACTCATAAGAACAGATTCGGCGATCGAACACATCGCAGAAACGACTAGCGCGACGGAAAAACTTACGATAAATACGACTAACATCGTAAACGTGGAAAAGAGCCACCTCCTGGGTTTAAAACGACAAAGCGCGCCGACGCCGACGCTCCTCTCGATTTTAGCGCTTTATCTCATTGGGTCAACTCATCTTGATTTTCCATAATTCGCGAGACTATCCATCGTTTATGCAGATCATAACGGGGACGTCGTCTTTTCGGGGTTAGACGCAAAAAAAAAAAACGATACAATAATAGCTGCAACGTAGGCGACGCTCAGAAACGTAAAATGAAGGGCGTTATCGCGGTAAGTTAGAGAATCAGGAGGCGGTCTTGGCCAAGTCAAAAGAAGATAGTACAGCGTCGGATGAACCCTTGAACGTTCTCGTTGTCGACGACGAACCAGCGCATGCCGAGGTTGTCGCCGCGAGTTTAGAGCGAGTTAACGCCCAATGCGTTATCGCGCACTCCGAAAAGGAAGCTAAAGAAATTATAAAGCGCCAGTCTTTCGACGTCGTTGTCACGGATCTGATGCTCGAAACCAACGAAGGCGGATTGGATTTACTCAAAGCGGTCAAACAGGAAACGCCCGATACAGAAGTCGTTCTCATGACTGCCTTTAACGGTGTTGAAACTGCCGTCGAGGCAATGCTTCAAGGCGCGTTTAACTATCTTCAAAAACCACTCGATCTGAAACAACTACGATCAATAGTTCAAAAGGCTGGCGATTCCGCGCGATTACGACGCGACAATCTCCAACTCAAAGCTCGTCTTGATGAAAAATTTGGGTTTGACGGAGTCGTCGGAAGTAGTCCCGTCATGCTCAATGCAATCGAGCGGCTTAAACGAATCGCCCCCACCGATGCGACAGTGCTCATCCTAGGCGATACAGGAACGGGTAAAGAACTTTTTGCTCAGGCGTTACATCATAATAGTCCTCGCAAAAACAAGCCTTTTGTGGCGTTAAACTGCGCCGCTTTAAGCGAAAACCTTTTAGAAAGCGAGTTATTTGGCCATGTTAAAGGCGCGTTTACCGACGCGTCTGGAGACCATGTCGGGAAATTTGAGTATGCCAATGGAGGAACTCTCTTTCTCGATGAAGTCGGCGACATGCCCATTGCAACACAGGTCAAGTTGCTTCGAGTTCTTGAAAGCGGCGAAATCACGCCCGTTGGCTCTAACAAAGCAATTAAAGTCAATGTTCGTCTTGTTTCGGCAACAAACCGAAATTTAGAAGAAGCGGTTAAGAACGGCGAGTTCCGTCTCGATCTGTACCATCGAATCAACGTAGTGACATTGCGCTTGCCAAGTCTTAAGGAACGTAATGAAGATATCCCTATCCTTATCGACCACTTCGTCAAAATATTCATGAAGAGGTATGATAAAGAAATACGAGGTTTTTCCGCTTCCGTCAGACGCCGTCTTCTCATGTACGACTGGCCAGGAAACGTCCGCCAGTTACGTAACGCCGTAGAAAGCATGGTTGTCGTCGATATTGACGGCTTAATCGATGAAGACGATCTCCCCGAGTACATCCTCTCAGCCACCCCTTCCGATAATTATCCAGACTCCAATCAGTCCAAAGACGAAGACTTAGACGACAAAACCACTTCCGAAAACGGCGACTTCAAAAAAGGGAATCCCAAGGGCGTGATTTTCAGTCCTTCGCCCGATAAAGAAAAATCGCTAAAGCCGTTCGTCGGTCTTACCCTCGAAACTCTGACGCGCCTTTTTATACAGGAAACGCTCCGTTCTACCGGTGGAAATCGAGAAGAAACAGCAAAAATGTTGGGCGTCGGCGAGAGAACCCTTTACCGTCGTCTCAAAGAATTCTCACAGGAAAACGAACAGGGCGTCCAACATGACGACAAATGACACAGACGTCCCGCAAAAGCGCCCCCGCCGCATCGATCCAATTCCACCCTTCTCTTCACGGCATGTGCGTTTTAACCGTGTTCATGTAGCAGAAACAGAGGGGCGAGGGCTTGGCGTTTTCGCAGACGCGCCTGTTAAACGTGGACGTGCCGTTGGACGCGTTCTTGGCGACCTAAAACCCGTTGATTTCAGGTCTTGTTACTGCGTAGAATTTGCGGGAGCCGTTCTCGAACCGAACGAACCGTATCGATTCCTGAATCACAGTTGCGATCCGAACTGTGAGTTTATTGAATGGGAGATCGAAGATCAGTTCGAGTCTGTCTTAGGCGAAGCGCCAAAATCACAGAAAACCTTTGAACTATGGCTCCACGCCTTGCGTGACGTTCAGAAAGGTGAAGAACTCACAATCGACTATGGCTGGAGTTGGCAATTTGCAATCCCCTGTAAATGCGGTTCGCCTCTCTGTCGAGGATGGATTTGTAGACTTGACGAGTTGGATATCTGCTTGCAAAATCGCGGCGCCCCCAATTGTTTCGTCGATGAGCAATCTTAGCTTCTGCCGACATTCGTTCACGTTCATATCTCGTAAAGAATTCGTTTCTTCGAAGCGCCGTTTTAGGAGTAATTTATCCTTTTCTAAAAAAGATTTCCCCGCGAGAGGCAACTCTTTCGGAGAAAGAACGTAACACACGACCTTCGCCATTCAATCCATTTAATTTAAATCATAAATATAACGGTAGGTTAAACCATGTCGCAAGAATCGCTATTGTCAGCAGACGTCGTCAGCAAACGCAAAGAGCAGATCGATCGTCTCCGTTCAGAAATTGGCCGCGTCGTCGTAGGTCAAGAGAAAATGATTTCGCGACTCCTCGTCGGCGTCCTTACCGGAGGTCATGTTCTCCTTGAGGGGGTTCCAGGACTCGCGAAGACAACGGCAATTCGTTCTTTAGCCGTCGCGCTTGACGCGCGATTTCAACGAATCCAATTCACTCCGGACGTTCTACCGGCAGATTTGATAGGAACGATGATCTACGTTCCGTCTCAAGGAACGTTCCAAACGCGTAAAGGTCCAATCTTCGCTAATTTCGTACTCGCTGACGAAATCAACCGCGCGCCGTCTAAAGTCCAATCTGCGCTCTTAGAAGCGATGCAGGAACGGCAGGTTACAATTGGCGAAAGGACTTGGTCGCTTGACGCGCCTTTTCTGGTTTTAGCGACCCAAAACCCTATCGAACAAGAAGGCGTCTACCCTCTCCCTGAAGCGCAGATCGACCGTTTTATGCTTAAGGTTAAGATCGATTATCCGTCGCTTGATGAAGAAAAAATCGTCTTTGATCGAGGTATGAAGAACTTTGCCGACACGCCCCGTCCCGTTCTCAAAGCGAGCGACATTGTCGAAATACAAGAAGACGTCGAAAAAATCTATCTTGACCCCAGTGTCCGCGACTATATTGTCGACGTAGTAAGAACAACGCGAAACCCAGAAATTCATGGACTTGCAGAATTAAAACGCGCAATAGAATTCGGCGCGTCGCCACGCGCTTCGCTATGCTTGGGTAAAGGAGCTAAAGCGCTCGCGCTACTCGCCGGTCGTGGATATGTCACCCCACAAGACGTCAAAGATCTCGCCTATGACGCGTTGCGTCATAGAATCGTATTGACCTATGAGGCGGAAGCTGACGATATTACCGCCGAAGACGTCATTTCCAGAATTCTCGACGTGGTACCCGTTCCATAACGCTTTTTAACACATCGGGCATTCTTTGAAAAACAACTTGGCATAAAGATGACGACTGAAAAAAAGGGCGACTGTTTCCTAACCGCAATCGTAAATCGACGAAATCGACATATAAAGTTAGCCGTTGACGAAACGGAAAAAAACAAGATTGAGTCGATACTTCGTAGGATCAAACGTATAGATATTATCTCTAACCATATTGCCGACGACGTCTTTAGCGGACAATATCGTAGCGCGTTTCGAGGTCAAGGGGTCGAATTCGACGAAGTACGAGAATACGCTGAAGGCGACGACGTTCGTATGATTGACTGGAATGTCACGGCGCGGTCGAATAAACCGTATGTCAAACGTTTTTCGGAAGAACGGGAGCGTTCCGTACTCTTCTTACTGGACGTTTCCGCTTCTAACCTGTTTGGTTCTAAAGCTTCTCGTCTTGAAACGGCGACAGAAGTCGCCGCTTGCCTAATGTTTTCGGCGCTTAAAAATAACGACAAAATCGGACTCGCGACTTTCGCAAACGGCGTACACGACTACTTTCCCCCTCGTAAGGGACGCAATTACGTTTTAAAGCTCGTCCGAGAAATGCTCCTGGCGACGCCGAGAAAAGAAATAACGGATCTCAATTCGACGTTAGAATATATAAACAAGACGTTGAAACGCCGTGCCGTTATTTTCATTATCAGCGATTTTTACGTTCCTAGTTTCTCTGAAACGCTCGCGCGTTGTAAACGTAGACACGACGTCATTGCGCTTTCTATTACAGAACCGCTAGAAAACGCTTTCCCAAACCTCGGGTTTGTTACGCTTCGCAATCCAGAAACTGGCGCGACAATCGAGTTAGACGCGGGCTCCAAACGAATTCGTCAATCAATCTCGGAAAAATTGAAACGTCAACGGGAAAAAGTTGAGGTAAATCTCAAAGAAGCGTGCGTCGATCTAGTCGCCATTGAAAACGGCGGCGATTACGTGCGATCACTAAGGACGTTTTTCGGAAATCGACGGCGGCGATAATTGCGTGACCGTTTATTGTTTAAATCCTGCTCCATCAATTCAATCTCAAAATCATCCATGTCACGCCGGATTTCCTTCTGTTCAGACTCAGCGCAACGACCTTATCACGCCGTCTACATCGTAGTGGTTCTCTCGGCGATTTTCATTGTTATAACTCTGTTTAACAAGTCGATTCCAACCGTAAACGGCAACGAATCGCAAACCTTCGAAACAGTTCAGACGATTGAATCGTCGCTAGGATTAATTCAAGTTGAGAAAAGCGTTTCTCCCGAGCAAACGGCGTCTTTCGAGCCAATTAATCTCTCTGTCAAGTTTCTAAAGCCTCAAGGCGTCGTTGTTGACGAAGACGATCTCGCAGGAATCTATGGCGATTTCAACGTCGAATTCTTGGGGGATGAAACCCGTGACGTCGACGAAAAATCAAACACAACGTTGCGACGTTGGCGACTCTATCCAACTCGACACGGCGAACTCGTCCTTCCCCCCATTCCGATCGCGCTCTCTTCTGTCAAATCGTCTAACTCGTCTGAAACAGAGTCTGTCGTCGCGATTATTCCCGAACAAAAGTTTACAATTCCTGGGTCTAACACGTCTCTAAAATCAGTCGATGAAATTGCAGTTAACTTGACCCCAATCCGGAAAACTCCAATGCTCGTACTGGTCGTCGTGGCGATTCTAATTATAGCTTTTGTCCTAACGTTATATTTTCTCCTGTCGAAGAAGAAAGTCGAAATCAAACCTAGAGAATTACAAATAGTATCTCCCTATGAAAGAGCGAAACAAAAACTCGACGCGCTAAAAAAATCTCAAGCCTACCTCGAGAACGATCGACGTCTTTACTACGAAATAGACGAGATACTACGCGAGTATCTCGCGGCCCTCTTTCCATTGAACGCACAAGAAATGACGACGCATGAGATATTGGAGTTTCTTGAAGGGCCTATCTCAACTCCCCCAAAAGACGTGACTATAAACAGCGACATGCGTACAGGAAAAACTTTTGAGGCGCAGAACGTTGCGATAGCCGTAGCTACGCTTAAAGAGCCTGACATTAGTTCGCAAATTGAGGCGGCCCTAACAGATTTGGACCTCATAAAATTTGCGAAGCGCGACACGTCGTTTAATGACGCAACTAAGATTTTCGAAATGGTTTATAACATTGTCGAGCGTTCTTCTTCATCCTATGTAAAACGTCTTGACGAATTACGTCAAGAAATAGCGAACAGTGAGAACATGTCAAAAGACGGCCGGCCTAATTCCGTCGTAGATTCCGAGTTGTCAGCAAGGTAGCGATTCACTGCCGCGTCGCGCCCGTTTGCCTTCCGAGGTCGAACTCAAATGAACTCTTTCCAATTTGCCTCGCCGTACTGGCTGATTCTGCTCGTGCCGCTATTTATCTTGGCGATTCTTGACTCGACGTTTACTCGTAGAAACAAGGCGACCGTTCTCTTTTCTACGACGATTGGACTAGACGAAATTCCAGCGAGTTTAGCTTCAAGATTCAAACGATTTCTTCCATGCCTCGTCTATTGCGGCGCGGCGTTTGTCGTCGTCGCGTTAGCACGACCGCAGTATGGTATTCAACGTTCGCGAATCGTCGGCGACGGGGTCTCAATCGTCATGTGCGTAGACCGTAGCGGCTCAATGGCAGCTGAAGATTTTGAACTCGACGGGAGACCGGTAACTCGTCTGATGGCTGTCAAAAAAGTTTTCCGGGATTTTATCGAAGGTTCAAAAGATTTTCGAGGCAGGACAAACGACCTCGTCGGATTAATTGCGTTTGGAGGGTTCGTCGATTCCTGTTGTCCATTAACGCTCGACCATGCGTCGCTCATCGAACTCCTAAACACAATTGAAACGCCAGTCCCGCTCTTCGATAGTCGAGGCGTTATGATTCGGACGCAAACCCTAGACGAAGAATCAGGAACCGCTATCGGCGACGCTTTAGCAACCGCTGTTGATCGAGTTAAGGATTCGCCTGCCAAAACTAAAATCGTCGTACTTCTTTCCGACGGTATGCAAACAGCAGGAGAACTTTCGCCTGAAGAAGGCGTAAGGATAGCACAAGCCTATGGCGTCAAAGTATATACGATCGGAGTTGGGAGCTCTGGTCCTGTTCCATTCCCGAGTTATCTTCCTTCTGGCGAACATATTATGACGCTACAAGAGCTTGATTTTAACCCCGAAACTCTTCATATGATTGCCGATGCGACAGGGGGTCGTTACTTTTATGCCAGCGATCTCGAAAAACTCAAAGAAGTTTATGAAGAAATCGACGCCCTTGAACGAACAAAATTTGACGCTGGATCTTTCGCCGAGTATCGAGACATATATCCTCCTTTTGCGACATTGGGAATTCTATTTCTCGTGACAAACGCGATCCTCACGACAACAAGATTTCGTACCTTTCCGTAGCGTAAACCTCGGTCAAACGCTTCCTATTTCAGAAAATAAATTCGTTTTGTGACAGAGGTTAAAGTAATGATTTGGAATCACCCCGCCGTTTTTCTAACCCTTCTTGCGTTTCCTCCGCTGTTCTATATTGTCGCACGTTCAATGATAAGACGACGTCGTAAAATAGAAGCTGCCTTCGCAGAAGATTTGCGCGTTCGGATTTTAGGATCTGGATCACGCTCTATTCTGGTCGTAAAGTATATATTCCTTTTATTGGCGCTCGTCGCTTTTGTTTGCGTTTTTGCAGGACCTCGTTTCGGCAAGAAGGAAGAAATGCGCAAGGTTTTGGGACGCGACGTTTTCGTCCTTTTCGACGTTTCCGATTCGATGCTTGCGGAAGACGTCTCCCCCAATCGCTTGACCGTCGCGCGACTAGACGTTGAAGATTTACTTGACGCGGCCGTTGGCGATAGAATCGGTCTCGTTGCGTTTGCGGGTTCCGCACAGGTCGAGATTCCGTTGACGACTGATTATGAGTTCTTTCGTGAGCTCTTGCGAAAGGTCGATACCAAAACAGTTCGGTTGGCCGGCACGGCGACAGGCGACGCAATTCGTCTCGCGTTAAAACGTTTTGGGCAAGAACCAGAACGTAAACGGCTTATCTTTCTCATAACAGACGGCGAAGACCACGATTCACTCCCCCTTGAAGCGGCAAAAAACGCGGCTGAAATGGGAATCCCCATCGTCACTGTTGGAATCGGTTCTCCGAACGGCGCGAAAATCCCTAATTTCAACGTCAACGGCGAACGAACAGGTTTTAAAACGTTTGACGGTCAGACAGCTATAAGTAAGACGGACGTCGACACTCTTAAAGAGATCGCCAAAATTTCAAAAGGACGTTACTTTTATGCGGACTCTAAACTCAACTTTACCGACGTCTACAAAGCCAGCGTCCAGATTCAAGATCGCGATGAAATCTCTGACACGTCGCGCGTCTTCTTGAAAGACCGTTATCAATCCTTCCTTGCAGTCGGTCTTTTTACGTTCATGCTCTACTATTTCTGCCCGACACGATTGTCTCTGAAAATTCCCCAAACAATTGCGACGTTGATTCTTATATCAATTTGCATGTCGTTGGCGTCGACTACGACATACGCGACCACTCCGGATGACAACGACAATGAGATCAGGTTCACATCAAAGCATAGGAGCAAAAATCAAGAAATCAGAGCCTATAATCAATCGTTGACGATCGCAAACGACAACGTCGAGAGATTCGCCGAACTGCAAAATGCTCTAACTCACGCGGATAACCCAGAAGTTGCGAGCCGTGCAAGCTATAACCTTGCAGTGGTTGAATTGCATAAAGCGCTCGAAGCGGCTAAATCGCGAGCAAACGACGCCGATCATAGTCCCCAAGACAAGAAGGCGTCCCAAGAAAAGGAAGTGGAAAATTCTCAATCACAAGAAATCGCAGAAAAAAAACAAATAGATCCTGTTGCGGAATACGACGCCGCGCGTAAAGAACGTGATCGTATACGCGAAGAAATAATAACCTTAGCAAACGACGCTTCGGTTAAGTTTTTAGACGCTCGAACCAATCGAACGCTCGGACAAGAGTCGACGGAAAATGCAGAGGTTGTGTCAAATTGGCGCGCGAACTTTGACCATCAGGAGCGCGAAGATGAAATCAAAATCCGCTCAAATGTGTTTCAAAATTCTTCGGACCATTTACGCTGGCTCCAAAAAGAACTCAACGAAACAATAGGTTCTATCCAAGACGCAAACCCGAAAAGACCTTCCGCAAGTTTTTACCGATCGCTCGCTAATAAACGTATAAAGATCGGCGAACTTAAAGAAGACGCCAATTCAATCGCAACAAAACTTCGTTCACGTCTAGTTAACTCCGACGTCTCTAAATTCCCTCTCCCAGACGTGAACACAACTCCTTCGCACAATGCAATTACTCCCCAAACAAATGACGCAGAAGGCGCTGAAATAATAGCTCAAGCCCTAAATAGGTTTGACGCTCATATCTTGGCCTCGTCAGAAAAAATAGATCAATATGAAGCCAATGCTGCGCGAATAGAACTCAGACGCGCCGAGACACAGCTTACGACCTTCCATGACGTGCCGTCGCAATATGACGTTCTTGTCGTCGAACTATCTCAAAACGAATCAAAGATTTCCCAAGATATCAAAGAGGGCAATTTCAAGACGTCTAACCCTGATCAGGTTGACGATTACCGTTGGAGTCGAGAGAAACTTCGTCTATCTGTTGATGAAACGATGAGAAAAGCGAGACAAATCGTCAAAGAAGCCTCAGAGGAAGGACAAGACTCGCAACAGAAAGCGTCTATTTCTGAATCTATTGAATGGAACGATTCGTTTGACGCCAATTCAGGAGAACCGATCTTCGATTCTAACGATTTACCAGAATCAGCGGATACAAGCGAACGTTCCTACGAAAACCGCGCGTTAGAGTCCGCAAAGATAGCGCTCGTTCACGAGCAAGAACTAAAAGAAACCATTGAAAAGGCGGGTTCCCTTGCTCAATCTTATCCGTTACAAGAACAGGACAAAAAAGATTTGGCACAAAAACAAAACAGGATTGCCGAAATCCTAAAAGATATTGCAAAACCCTTCCAAGATGAGAACAAACAGAATCAGAATCAGAATCAGAATCAACAAAACCAATCTAACGGCGACCAAAATTTAGACAATAAGGATCAAAAGGACGAAAGCGATGGTCAGAAAGATCAAAAAAACAACCGTCAACAAACCGAAAATGAAGAAATCCCTGACGAACTAGATCAACCAGAATCCGAAAAAGAAGAAAACGACTCCAACTCCTCCAAAGCGTTAGACGTCCCCCAAAAGGACGTCGCTCCTGATACGGAAGAATCAGAACAGAAAAAAATGAAAGCAAGCGAAGAACCAAAAACGGAAGAACAAAAACAAGCCGACGAGCTCATGCGACGAGTTCTCCGCCGTCAAAAAGACGCTGAACCCCAACGTGAAGCCGTTCGACAGGCTCTGAAAAGGAGAGAAAAATCTGGTAAGGACTGGTAAAATTCTCCCCTCCAAAAGGCGTCCTTCGCCGACGACCGCCTCGCAGTCATAAGCTATCCCAAATAATAAAAGGGTCTCTAAAAGGAACGACGACAATGCTATTAACTAAAAAATCTAGTCGTTTAACGTCCTTTGCGTTTTTCATCGTCTCCTTAACGTTCTTCTCATTGGACGTCGAACGGTTGTTGTATGCAGAAGAAGATGAAGCGAGGTTTGAACTCCATGTCGCCCCTAACGCCGTCTATGAGGGCGAATCAGCAAGACTGACCATTTCAGTAACAAACGCCAAACTCGACGCCGAGCCGTCGTTAGAATACCTAGAAAACGATTTTACTATTGAATCGCTCGGCGCTTCAAACCGATCCAGCGTCAGAGTTATAAACTCAATTCGCACTGAAAACCGTACGGTAGACTTCAATTATCGTATCACGCCAAAACAAACGGGCGTAATAACTATCAATCCCCCGATCGTTGAAGTCGATGGAAAGAAACTTCAAGCGTCCTCAATAAATCTCGTCGTACGTGAAAAGACAAAAACTGACATAGTGATTCTCGAGGTCGAAACGGATGCAAAGGAAACAACCTACCCCCTCGTTCCCTTTGAAGTCTCCGTCAATGTTTACCTTAAAGAATATCCGTCAGAATACGCGGAACACGACCCCTTATCCCTTGTCGTTCATAACCTTGACGCCCCTCTTTTGTCAATTCCTTGGCTTGAGTCTCAAAATTTCGAAGACAAACTCGTTGCAGATTCTTTAGACGATTGGTTGACGGAGCTTTCCGCAAAAAATTATGGTTTTGCGCTCAATAACTACCGACGTTCTAATGGAATTTTTGATTTCGGATTCTCCTTTTTTGACGAACCTGTCCGTCAAAGTTACTTTCTCCCCAAACCTCAGAAAGTTACGCGACCCGACGCTAAAGGAAGAGAAACGGTATTCTTGAAGTATTCTTTTTCTCGTAAAATGAGGGCGACGACTTCTTCATCTTTCTCGTTTGCCCCTTCGACGCTAAAGGGAAATTTTTTAGATTTTACAGATCCTTCCTCTCCTAAGTCTCTACCTGTGTTCCTCTCCACTCCTCCCCTCTCCATAAAGATCAAGGACATACCCGAAGAAAACGCCCCAGAAAACTATACGGGCATATACGGCAATATAGAGCAAAAAGCTTCGCTTTCAGCTAACGAAGCGTCGGTGGGCGACGCGCTCACGCTTACGCTCGAGTATGTCGGATATGGTTCCTTTACGTCCGCAAAAGCGCCTGATATCTCGAAACTTGACGGAATCAAAGACGTCTTTCGCGTCTATCCGGCCTCAGAACGTTCAATCAACTCTGGCGTTGCGTTTGATTATAAACTCCGACCTCTCAAAGAGGGTCTTTTTGAGTTCCCTTCGATTAAGACTTCGTTTTTTAATGTCGAATCTGGAAAATTTGAGACGATGGAATCGGCGACAAGTCGATTCGTCGCTAAGGCTGGAATAGTGTCGACGTTCGACGATTCACAAGAATCAATAGTCGCCGATCAAACAGATGAATCCAGTGACCGCAATCTAGAAAAATCTTATAGACGTCAACAAGAACGCTTCAAATTCGTCGCAATTATTCTCGGTTGTTCTTTTGCAGTTGCGGCGGGTGGCGCGACGTTCTTTTTTATAGGGCGTAAAGTATTGCACGCTCATAAACAAAGCGTTATTTCAAGCAATCGCCGTATCCTTGAATCTGCGAGAAAAACGCTTGAATTGGGGTTGACCAACCTAGATCAGAATCCATCGGAGGGCTTTTCTTTAATTAGACTCGCGTTCTTACAACTTGTTGGCAAAAGACTTCCACATTCTTTAGACTCCTATACGGACGCTGAAATTCTTGACTTTCTTGACGTCGAATTCGGTGAAGACATTGGAAATAATTCGAAATCAGACGAAACGATCGCCAAACTGAAGGAATTTTTCAAGAAATTGGAAATGACGCGTTTTGGAGGCGTTTCAACTTTGAGCGACAATTTTAAAGTAGAAGTATCCGAACTATTTAGTCGATGGACGACGACTCTTCTCGCTCGAAATCGCAAACTCTCAAAAATTGCCCGTGATCCGCAAAAAACCGCAATGTCTATCGCAAAACAACGATCTCGCTAAGCATGGACTATTACTATGTTACATCGATTCGTCCTCGTGAGTCTTGGTAGTTGTCTCCTTCATTTTGAATAGCTGCCAATTCTTGTCCTTCAAGAAGAAATTTAGAAGTATGAAAAACGAAAAGACCGCCAAAAGGCCGCCGTCTTTTCAAAGGACGGTGAAAAGTTATAATTCCTTGGCGCTCTTTTGCGCTAAATGTGTCGTGTGAACTTTTGATATCAACGCAATTTCGACCAGACGTCGTGTTTATTGTTCACCGGCGCGCAATAACCTTCAACCTGTTTATAATCCATACCGTATTTTTTAGGCTTTCAGACAATTAAAAGGAACGCTATCATGATCGCAAAAGACATGAAACGCGGCGACGTACTCGTATACAACGGGTCGCCTATTATCGTCGAAAATCTCCAAGTTCAGACCCCTTCGGCACGCGGCGCCGCCACGCTCTACAAGTTCCGTTGTCGTAATCTGATCACAAAAGATAAAATCGACCTTAAACTTAAAGGAACTGATATGCTCGATGAGGCCGATTTCCGCCGAAGAGCCGTAACCTACAGCTACGCCGACGCGTCTGACGTTTATTTTATGGACGCCGAAACGTATGAAATGTACAATATCGCAAAAGAAGACGTCGCTGAAGAACTCAACTATATCAAAGAAGGACTTGAGGGAATCTTTGCCCTTATCTATGAAGATCGATGCGTTGCGATCAACCTTCCTGTGACTGTCGAAATGCTGGTAACTCAATGCGATCCAGCGGCAAGGGGCAACTCGGCAACCTCTCGAGAAAAACCGGCGACGATAGAAACAGGTCTTGTTGTCATGGTTCCCGAATATCTCGAGCAAGGGGAGATCATCAAGGTTGACACGCGTACAGGAGAGTTCCTCGGGCGTGCTAATAAATAATCCCCGCAAAACAACATAATAACCCGATAGGCGTAAAGTCAGGAACTTTCATTAACTTAATCTAAGAGCGACTTTACGCCTAGTTTTGACGCTGGGTCTTTTCCAAACCTTTTGTCGGTAGGAATTTCGTCATGGGAGTCGTGTCAGCTCTCGACTATCTCAAACAGCCTCAAAAATTTACGATACCGTCGGTGTGTGTAATCGCGGGCGACGAAGCGTTCCTTCGCTCTGTTGTATTTAAGCAAATCAGAGCGACGCTTCTTAGCGATCAAGACGCTGATTTTTCGCTTTCACGTTTTGAAGGAGCTGAGGCGACGTTCAAAGACGTCGTTCGTGAAACAGCGATGACGGCGCTCTTCGGTTCTGGACGAAGACTTGTCGTCGTAGAACAAGCTGATCCATTTTTTTCTCAAAACAAAGAAAAGCTAGAATCATACCTAGACGCTCCCAATCAAGCTGGCGTATTGACGCTTCAGCTAACCTCGTTCCCATCCACCCTTCGTTTTTATAAAAAGGTCTCGGAAAAAGGACTCGTTATCGAATGTAAAGCGTTGCCCAAAAAAAACATTCCCGCATGGCTTCAAGAATGGGCCGCTCGTAATTGTCAAGCGACGCTAACGCGCGAAGGCGCCGAAGTCCTCGTGGACCTCGTTGGCGACGATCTCGGAGTCTTAGACCAAGAAGTACGCAGACTATCGTTGCTTGCAGACAAAGGCGACGTCAACGTTAATCTTATCCGCGACCAAGTTGGAACATGGCGGCAACGAAAGGTCTGGGATCTCGTCGACGCCGCTCTCGGAGGCCAGACTGCAGAAGCAATGCGTTTGCTTGACAAACTCATTGCGGCAGGAGAAGCGCCGATTGCTATCCTCGCACAAATGTCTGCGTCCCTCCGAAAACTTTCAGCCGCCTGTGAAGTGTTTTTCGAGGCCGGTAAGAATCCTGATCTTCCGCGACCAACTTTCGCTTCAGCCTTAGAACAAGCTGGCGTTCCAAATAGCGGCTATATCAAAGAGAAATCAATTGAACAGCTTAAAAAGCTCGGTTCAAGACGAGGTCGATTCCTTATTCAAACGCTCTTGAACGTCGACCTCGATCTAAAGGGGGGAAGTCGAACCGCCCCGCGGATGGTTCTCGAGCGCTTTATCGTTCAGATTTCGGCTCCACAATTGCACTCTTATGAAATTCTTCGCTGAACCTCTCCTTTAGTCGCTAGATCGCTAATTATTCCCGTAACAATTCGAAAATCTCTAAAGTTCCAGTCTAGAAGAGTTTTTAACTGTCGAAAGGTCCAGCCAAATATCGGCGTTTTCAAATTTGGAACAATCTCACAAGCAGGCGTCAAAACAAAATCTCTCCATTGAAGACGCTTATGCGGCAAAGTCATTTCCTCCGTTTCCATCGTGACGTCCTCGTAAAGGAGGACGTCGAGGTCGATGGTTCTATCACTCCAAAAACCAGTCCTAACTCTCCCAAGATTTGTCTCAATTTCTTGTAACGCCGCTAAAAGGTTCAGGGGAGAAAGGCGTGTTTCAAGAGCGGCGACTGCATTAACATAAAGAGGTTTGTCGAACGACGTTCCAACGGGATAAGTCGTGTAAAAGGAACTATGTCTCAAGACGCGGATACCTGGAGTAGCGTTAAAAGCTGACAGAGCTTTCTCAATATTTTTTAGTGGTTCGCCAAGATTAGCGCCCAGAGAAACAAGCGCAAAAGCCCATTTCGTATCTCCATACGTTTCAGCGCACATATCAGTTCCCCTCGTCCGCCTAAAAAAAGAAAGAGACGTCCAATCAGCAGACGTCTCCCTAAATATGAAATAGCAACCCCAAAACGACGTGCTATTCAGCGTGAACAGAACTAAGAGCTCCGCGCACGACGCTACGCATAAACGAAGCTGAGGCGCGTTTACCCGTAAAAAGTTTAAACTGCAGACAAGCCTGACCAACAAACATTTCAACGCCGGAAACAACGCGACATCCTTTCTCACGGGCCATGCGTAAGAGATACGTCGTTTCAGGATTGTAAACTGCGTCAAAAACAACCATGCCGCCTCGCAACGATTTTAGTTCCATAGGCGATTCGTCAACGTTTGGAAACATTCCGACAGGAGTACAATTCGCGAGGATTTGGACGACGTATCCCTCTCGTTCGTCCCAAGGACAGAACTCACAGCCAAGCCAACGAGCGACCCGTTCCCCTTCCTCAGCGTTTCTATCGGCGATAATCACACGAGCGCCTCGTTCATGAAGCCCGAAGGCAATCGCCTTACCTGCCCCTCCCGCGCCAAGAACTAACGCGCTCTGCCCCTCGAGGGGACTTGCCTCGCCAGCTCGGACAGGACGCCCCGCCATTGCAGTTTCAATACTGAGAACGGCGGCAATATAGTCGGTGTTGTACCCGTAACTGCTATAACCGTCGACAACAACTGTATTGCAAGCGCCGATAGTTTCGACTGCGGGATCAAACTGAGTAAGTTTCTTAATAATCTCCATCTTATGGGGAATCGTTACGCTCAACCCCTTAATGCCCAGTGAGTCGGACGCTTTACTCATGAATTCTGAAAGGTCTTCCTTAGAAACTCTGAAAGGAAGATAGACGCTGTTGATCCCCTGTTCGGCAAAGGAACGATTATGAATCAACGGACTAAGACTATGTTGGATTGGATCAGCGACAATACCATACACAGAGGTTTCATTGTCGATCTCGTCATAGCGATACACGTCGCGCATTGTTTTGTAATATGGAAGCCCCGGAGCAAGCGTGCGCGTTTTGGAAAATGACGCATACGAATAAGGACATCCCCATTTTTTACCAAGGACTCGTGTTAGAAAGCCCGTTTCCGTCATCGATAACGCTAACGTACGGGGTTTACTTCGATCGACGTTGGCGCGCTTAAGGAACTCGACAAGTCTAAAAACGTCGCCGATATTTTTGGGAGTCACGGCAATCTTTATCACGTCGGGATCACATTTTTCAAGCGCCTCGTCGCGAATAGCGTCAAGATCCTCTGGAGTCTCTTCCATATTGTGATAACTCACGATACGTTTCGTCTTACCAAAACGCGGAATTTTAGACGCGACGTCAAGTTCGAGATCGATATACTCGACTCCCTCCGCAATTAGGGAACGCAGGAGCTTAATGCGTTCCTCTTCAGATCCACGCCAATTTCCGCCGTCGGATTTTCGGCGAACGGTTGTTAAAACTGCAGTCGGTCGTTGAGGCAGGAGACGGAAAAGCTGAGGTTCCTTTCGAAGATAGTCTAATCGCAACTCAACAAATTTCACATGATCGTCGGCGAGTTTCTGCCATTCCTCGATCATCCTCTTATGGCTGCCACAACCAATTGTGACGCATATCATTCTTTAACTCCCGGAAAAGAACGTTGTTTTGGAATTGTATAACAACGAATAGACGCGAAACTACCCCTAAACAGAAAAGCCCCGCTTCCTGACCAAAACGATGTGGTTATTCCTCACGGCAAAGATTGCCAACTCCCCGATTTTAATTGAGAATCTTTCGTTTTCAAATAGGTTTTACACCCCTAAATCAAAATCACGAATAAAAGATTCAAAATTCTTTTCCCTTATCGTTTCACATATCCGTTAAAATTACTACAATCGGAAAAATGTCAGTCACATTTTGGGCAGCCAAACAATCTCCAAAATGAGAAACATTCACTCTCCTCGCCTTGAAGCACGCGTTGAAACGGTTATAATCGTCGGAACGATTTGGCGTTTGGGAGCGAGATTCTCCGCCTCTTGGTCGTAACTGGTCCGTCCTTTGGCATGAGCAAACGATTGTCCTGTTGAACAAATCGAAAGCGCCCTAGTTTGAGAAATGGGCGAGTTTTTAACATTCGTTCATTTTTTTGGCCAAGACCGCCGACAAGAGAAAGAGACGCCGTTTTCCCCTCGGTTTTAAAGGAAAGTTCGCAACATGTATTTTTCTCTGATTGACAAAATCGATGAATTAGAGCCCGGCAAGTCGATTGTCGCGACGAAATCGCTGGCAATGTCGGAGGAGTACCTTCGCGATCACTTTCCTAAATTCCCTGTCATGCCTGGCGTCCTCATGATAGAATCAATGACGCAGGCTTCCGCATGGCTCGTAAGGGTGACGGAAAATTTTGCTCACAGCGTCGTTGTGCTGAAGGAAACCAAGCGAGTTAAGTTTGGCAAGTTTCTCCAACCTGGTCAAACGATGGTTGTGACGTCAAGTATTGTTTCAGATTCTGAGAGTGAAACAGTTCTCGACGCTCAGGGTTCTATTGACGGCGAGGTTCGTATTCGCGCTAGACTTACGTTGGCAAAATACAATCTTTCGTCGCTGACTAAGAGTCAGGGGGCGTTCGATCCCAAGATTGTTAAAACCCTCAAGGAAGAACTCTCGCTTCTATGGACGGGCTATAACGACGAACTTAGCTTCTGAGTATTAACTATAATTTCAATCTCGGTTCGTTTGAATTCGTTTCGAGCGACCGTTGACGATTTCAAACGCACGTTGCGTTTCCCAAACAAACTAAAGGAGTCCTTATTCATGGCGACTAAAGAAGAAATCCTTGCCGCTGTTACCGACGTTCTTGTTGAATCTCTTGCCGTTGACGAAAATGAAGTCACCCCCGAAGCTACCCTTGTCGACGACTTGGGAGCTGAATCAATCGATCTTCTTGAGATTGTTTTCAATCTTGAAAAGAAATTCAACATCAAAATCGATCGTAGCGAGCTGATTCCTGAAGACATCTTCACGAATCCGGAATATGTCGTCGAGGGCAAACTCACGCCTGCAGGACTCGGCGTGATTGAAGAACGTCTTCCAAACGCTGATCTTGACGCGTTTCGTCAGAATCCCCTTGTTCAGAATATCTCCAAGATTCTGACCGTCGAGGTCATCTGCGATCTCATTGCGCAGAAACTTGCATGATGAAATCGGACGACTCATTGTAGCGACTACGCAACTTTTGAGTCCATGTTTTTCCCAGTCTAAACGGCGTCTCTAGGCGGCGCCGTTTAGAGAACGCGACTGTTTTGGTCTCGCTCCATAGTCCTACGTTTCACCGCCTGCATCAGCATGGCGTAACCTCGTTTCGGATCTGTCATGAACTGGTATTGGATTGATCGTTTCACTCTGTTTGAAAGCGGTAAACGCGCCCAAGCTGTCAAGTCGATTACGCGCTCAGAAGAGCACCTGCGCGATCATTTCCGTTTCCACCCTATTGCCCCTGCGTCGTTGATTATCGAAGGGTTAGCGCAAACAGCCGGGCTCATGATCAATGAGGCGACACGATTCGAAAAAAAGGTCGTGCTTGGTAAGATTCCACAGCTAACCTTCAACGTTACAGAAATTGTTCCGGGCGACGTGCTTGTTTATGACGCTGTCGCCGATTACATCGAAGAAGACGGCTCACAAGCGAGAGTCGCCGTCCATAGAGGTGAAGAATTAATCGCTAAAGGCGTTCTTTTTTTCGCACACCTCGGATCACAGTTTGATTCCAAAAAACAGTTTGCTGAAGGCGACCTCATCGATCTTGTTCGCGCCTACGGAATGTATGACGTCGGGGTCGACGCCAACGGCAATCCCCTTAAGGATCCCGCCGTTAATAATTAAGTTGGCGCCAACCTTGAAAGAGGGGTTCGTTTGTTCCTTCTCTAAGATCTTTGGAAGCGCTGTTTAGACGTCTCTAATACACGATTCACTCGGTTGACGATCTGACGTGACGATCAAGCGCAAAATTACTAGGTCGTTGGAACGACGACTGTGGCGTTCAGGAGTTTCTGAGAATGGTTAAAAAAGTTGTTGTCACCGGAATCGGTCTGGTTACCCCTCTTGGGCATGACGTTGACACGATTTGGAAACGCATGCTTAACGGCGAGTCTGGCGTTGGACGTATCACGCTCTTCGACGCTTCGAACTTTGCAACTCAAATTGCCGCTGAAGTTAAAAACTGGGACGTTGACGAAATCGGCGAAAATCTCGACGATTGGAAAAACCAAGATCGTCACGTCAAATTTGGCGTCGGCGCGGCATATAAAGCAATGCAAGACGCTGGACTCCTAGGAGAAGGCGCGAGTTACGTCGATCCAGAGCGTCTGGGAGTCTACACAGGCGCGGGAGAAGGCGAACAGAGCTTTGACGACTTCTCCGCAATGATGCTTGCGGGGCTTGACGACAACGGTAATCTTGACGAGGGCAAGTTCGTTCAAAAAGGAATTGAAATTCTCAACCCTCAGCGTGAACTTGAACAGGAACCGAACATGCCTGCGGCGCATATCGCCGCAATGTTTAACGCCAAAGGTCCTAACGTCAACACGTTGACAGCCTGCGCTGCCGGCGCTCAAGCGATTGGCGAAGCGGCGGAAATCATCCGTAGGGGCGAGGCGGACGTGATGATAGCGGGAGGCGCAAACTCGATGATCCATCCTTTCGGGGTCACGGGCTTCAACCTTCTTACGGCGCTAAGTACGGAAAATGACGAACCAGAAAAGGCTTCGAAACCCTTTGACAAACGTCGTTGCGGCTTTATCATCGGGGAAGGAGCCGGAATGGTTATCCTTGAAAGTCTTGAACACGCAAAAAAACGCAATGCAAAAATTTACGGCGAGATTGCGGGGTACGGATCGACTTCTGACGCATACCGTATTACCGATATTCATCCAGAAGGGCGCGGCGCTATCAGCTGTATGAAACTCGCGCTGGAAGACGCTGGAGTTAAACCTGAAGAAGTCAATTACATAAACGCTCATGGCACTAGTACGAGCGTGAACGATAGAGTTGAGTCGTTGGCGATTCGCGAGGTTTTTGGCAAATATGCTTATCAGATTCCGGTCTCTAGCACAAAGAGCATGACTGGACACCTTATTACGGCAGCCGGCGCGACTGAGTGTATTTACTGTCTGCTTGCGATTCGAGACAACATTGTGCCGCCGACCATAAATTTTGAGGTTCGCGATCCTGATTGCGACCTCGACTATGTGCCAAACGTCGCTCGAAAAGTCAATGTAGACGTAGCGCTCAGCAACAGTTTCGGGTTTGGAGGGCAAGACGTTTCCCTCGTCGTTCGACGATTCGTCGATTGAAAATACGTCGATGGCAATACTGAGATCCTTTATAACAGTTTAAAGCCCGGAAGTTTAGTATTCTTCCGGGCTTTTTGTCGTTTCTCATTCGTCGTTTTTGAGGCGTTAGGGGGGTATGATGAAGTTCTTTATTGCAGGAATCATGCAAGGGTCGAGAACTGAAGCGTCGCTGTACGAGCAGGAATACCGTGAAAAGATCAAAACGGCGTTAAGAGGCGCGTTTCCTAATTCTGAAATTTTCGATCCTTGGGCAGGAAACGAAAATTCGCTTTCTTTCACCCCAGAAACAGGCAAATCTATCTTTATGACGCACAACAAGATATGCGGCTCTGATATTGACGTCCTCGTAGCGTATTTGCCCGAAGCGTCAATGGGGACTGCTATTGAGATTTGGGAAGCGTGGAAAAACGGCGCAGTTATTTTGATAATCTCTCCATTGACGGTAAACTGGGTTGTCAAGTTCCTGAACGACGCTATTTACCCAAATCTCGAAACGTTTATAAGAGCGCTCGAATCAGGAGAAATCAGAAACCTCGTCGTAAATTGCAAGCCTCGGGCGCAAAAAAGGAATTGCGACGACTTCATCGTTGCGTCTGTGGATAAAAATTAATCGTGACAACCTTCATGTTCCCAAATCTGTTATTGCATGTCAAAAACGCTCTCTCGATCAATCTGGCTTTTCATTCTTACGCTTGCGTTGCTAGTTCGCGTTGGCGTTGGGATTTACTGGAATTCGATCGTTGAAAAAAGCGCGAATCAATCGACTAATCCTCCGTCAGTTTCGAAGGATGGACCATTCTTCTACGGAGATTCTGATTCTTACTGGAAACTAGCACGAACAATTGCTTTTGGTCGTCCTTACGAATTTGACGAGACGCGACGATGGCAAATTTTCAGGACGCCGGGTTATCCAGCGATACTTGCTCCCCTTTTCTGGATTTATGGGGAAACCCCGCCGACTTTTGCGGCACGAATGGAAGGCGCTATTTTTGGAACGATTAATGTCGTTCTTGTCGGATGGCTGGCATTAACAATTTTCGGTAAAAGCGATCGAGGACGTCTAATCGCCCTTCTGGCTTCCCTTTTTGTTGCGTTAGATCCAACAGAAGCTCTCCAAAGTGTTTCCATACTTTCAGAAGAGCCTTTCATGACGTTTTCATTACTTCTGAACGTCGAATTCGTCAAAACGGCGCGTCGTTTCGGAATTCTTCCATCTTCTAAAACGATTCCCGAAGACGATAAAACTCCGAACGCTCTTTCTTCAAACGATTCTTTGTTCCCTCACTCGATTAAGTTAGCCTTCTTCAACGCCGCCGCAATCTATTTGCGCCCCTCGTGGTATTATTTCCTTCCTTTCGCCTCTTGTTTCGTATTACTCGTTTATGTTCTTTCCTTACTCGTACGTCGTCGTGCTGAAAAATTGCCGTCTTACGCTAAACGAGGACTTTTAAAACTAGGACTTTGCGTTGTCTTTGCTCATTTTTTTACCGTGGCGCTTCTCCTCCCATGGGCGTTGAGAAATTATCGGATCTCAGGTAAATTGGTTATAACGACGCTCCAAATGGGCGCAAGCCTTTATGACGGACTAAATCCAGACGCCACCGGCGCGAGTGAAATGAGTTTCGTTGATCGTTTCCGTCAAGACGAACTTAACGAACCGTCAGATTCCGAAGAAGTCCACTTCGAAGTTAGACTCGATAAAAGAATGAAGTCGGCGGCAATTGAATGGGCTAATTCTCATAAATTCAAGGTGTTAAAGCTTGCTTGTATTAAGTTTTATCGTCTTTGGTCGCCAACGCCCAGAGAACAATCGTTTTCGAGTCCGTTCCTCAAATTTATTCTTTTTGTCTCTTACGCGCCAATTCTAATCTTCGGCTTACTGGGACTATTACGAACTGTTCGCCAACACGACGCAGCTTATTTTCTCGTCGTGCCGCCGCTTTATATCTCCTTGTTACACATTGTTTTCGTATCTTCTATTCGCTATCGTGTTCCGGTTATGTACTGCTTTTCGATACTAGCCTCTTACCTATTGGCAAGCGTCGTTATAAAAGTCGTTCCGGAAATCACGCGTCAAATGTCGACGTCTTTGGCATGGGCTCATGAAAGCCGTAACAAAAACGCATGACTTGCCAGTTATAACGGTTGTAATAACTTCACGAAAATTTGACCGGAAAATTCGGCGATTTTTACGCACGAAACAATCAAAGCTCTGGAAAAAGAGTCGCCGTGGTTTTATAATCGGTTTGAATAGTCGATAAAGAGGCGTTGTTCCGTTCCGCTCGCATTACGACGACAAGCGGACGGTCGGCGCTTTTTCGAGCTGCGATCAGAAGCCGATGCTGACCGCTCGACTTCATAGTCTCGAATATATTCGTTTGGAGAAACAAAATGTCGCGATTCCTGTCGTTGCGTTCCCTTGGAACGACCGCGCGTTCTGCCGTCCCTTGTCTTTTGAGCGTCGTTCTCTCTTGTTTGCTAGCGTCCCAAGCTTTCTCACAGACGTACGATGATAAGTCTATGGAAGGTTCTATGGGCTATCCGGAAACAACGGGAAATCGACAAGCGGCGTCTCTCTCTAATCTCGGAAGCGGTATTTCTCGACCAAGCGACTTCTCAAGCGTCGGCGCCGTACAGGCGTTGCTCTACAAAGACGCGGTTAGCGTCGTTCATTTCAATTACGGTAAAATTGATTATGAAAACCTTTCTGCCTTTGTGGATGAAATTGTGGATAAGGGAGCGGGGTCTGTCCGTTCCGACGATAAGTACCGCGTTGATCTTCGCGAATATCAGAAGAAGCAACTTAAGACTTCGTTCAAAACGTTCCTCGGCACGGTCCAGAACGCGGTTGTTAAAAATTTGTTCCAGAATCACCTCGATGAATTGTACTTCATCAGTTATGTAAGCGACGACAATAAAGTTCTTGGTTCGTCGATCGTGGCGTTCCCAACAGCTGGTTTAAAGGACGCCGAGATCAAAGACGCTATTAATTCGATCTCGAAAACGTTCGAACCCTATTCCATTTTCGTCCGCTATGGCTTTATTATAGCCGTCGTTAAACATGACGCGGCGAAACCATTAGACACGACCGAAGTTGACGCGCGCTATCAAGCTAAGTTTCTCCAGTCGCAGAATAAGGCTTACGGTTCATATTCTGCTTCGTCGCGCAACAATAGCGCAAACGGGTACAATAGTAGCTTCAGCGCAGGTTCGAATTCTCTTGGCGTTTCTCCCATGGGATCCGACAATCGTTCGTCTCAGGCTTCCTTGTTGCGAGATTACCAAAATGAGATTCAAGAAGTTAAAGAGCGTAACAGGACAGAATCTCGCCGTGAGACACTTCCAAGAATCCGCAATCGATTTGCCAAACCGGCGACCGAAGAAGAGTCTGCGCCCTTCATGCGCGGTCTAAGTCTTACTGACGGCGCGGTTTTGTCTTTGGCGGCAAAGGATATTGGCGAATTAAGTTCGCTTCTCGACCTTGCAAAGGGCGCCGATGAAAGTTCGTCCTCCCCCTTCGCCGGTCTTGGCGCTGGCAAATCCGCCCCCAAAACTTCGGACACAGAAGATACAATTGCTTCAATCAAAGAAGCGTTTGACGAACAAAGCGCTGAGAGCGACGTTAAATGTCTGACGCTTGCGCTTTCTCTCGTCGGTTCTCCCCGTCTCGTCACATTCCTTGGCTTTGATAATGAAGATGAAGCCAAGAAGGGCGCGAGTTCGTTAGAAACGGCGTTAAAACTCGTTAAACCGGTTGTGGTCGGCGCAATACAAGATCAAATTGCTAAATCAAGCGCCGACGGTAAAAACGTTGATCTCTCACCCGTGATTAACACGGTTTTCGACGGTCTGAAGCCCCGTGTTTCAAATGCGGACGTTGCCGTCGTATTAGATCTTGAGCCAATCAAAGCGAACGCCGCGCTCTTCATGCCGTTGCTTGGGGGCGTCGAGACAAAATCTCAGCAAGAGATGGAGTCGGATACAATTGACTGGTCCCTTGGTGAAAACGCCGGAACCGACGATGAAAACGCGGACGTTGACGAGGACGACCTTTTTGACGACGACGCTGACGTCGACGCTGACGACGGCGAGGTCGAAGATTCTGCCGACGAACAGGACTCAGAAGAGGAAGAGGACGAGGAAGACGATCCCTTCGCATAATTCGTTTGTTTGACGTCGACGCCAACGTTTCACTCTGGCCCGTGATCAATTGACGACTTGAGTCGGCTCTATGTTGTTGTTTTTTAGGGTTAAGCAATCGTCCTAAACGACTTTCCTTGTCGTCAAACTTACAAGCGACTAGTCCACGTAGCTGTCCTTTTATTGCAAGTTCCTTCGGAAAAAGAATCGGACGTCTGCACGCGTTAGACGACTGATTTTTGACTCTGAATTTTAGTGGAGCAAGGTAGTGATTTTTATTTTACAGGGTTCGAGCGTCCAAAAGACTGGATGACGAGCGCCTAAACTTTAGAGATTTAGCGTTAGTCTTGGCGAACGCCAACACGTTCCCATTGAATCGCGTGATTCGTCAGACTACGATAATGGCGTCTTGTAGGCGCGTTCATCCGACTATCGGAGAAGTTGACCATGTTAAATCGTTCGTTTTCTCGCCGTTTTTTAACGTCTGGCGCTCGTTTTCTGGTCGCCGCATTTGTAGTCGTCGCCTTTTGTGCGCACGCGTTTGCGCAGTTCTCTTCTCCTGCAGTGTTTGGAGTCTATAACAGAGCGGAGTCGATGAGGTCGGGCGGAGTCGGGACGGCTCCTGGCGCTCAGGGAATTAACGCCTACGGAACGCCGAGCGCTACTATGGACGGCGGAACGCTAGGTTCTGGACTCGGCGCCAATCAAACGACGCTCCCTGCTCAAGAATGGGAAACAATTGTGGTCGAAGCGCCTGAGTTTACATACAAAGGTCACGATCCTAAGGAACCGGTCCTCTCTGTCAAGTCGTTTATGTTCAACGACGGAAACGAGGATCGTTACGCAATTCTTAGCGGTAGCGGCGATACGACGGCAAAACTTTGGGTCTTAGAGGGAAAATACGACCAAGAGACGACGGAGTGGTCTGCAACAAGCGCACGTGTACGCGGCGTTTTCAAGGACGAACATAAGCAAGGGGTAACGAAGGCCGTTTTTTCTCCTGATTATTCTTATGTTTTGACGTCAAGTTACGATCAAATCGGACGTCTTTGGACAATCTCTAAACATGAGAATATTCGCGCATATTTGGGCGCTAAAGACCGCCTCTGGTCGATTACGCCTTCTCCCAACGGTCAATATGTCGCGGCGGCATGCAACGATGGACGCGTGTATTTCTGGGAAGCTCTTACCGTCAAGAAACTTGACAATCTTCCAAACCGCGAAGACGCGCAGACGCTTGGAGCTGAGGGCGGAACTGAAGGTCACGAGGGACCTGTTTTCGACGTCGCTTTTGATCCGTCCAGCGTTTTTGTCGCGACCGCAGGCGCTGACGGAACGGTTCGTATTTGGAACACCGAACTCATGAAACAAGTCGCCGTTCTTACGGGACATTCCGACAAAGTATATTCCGTTTGCTTTTCTTCCGACGGAACTCGTCTTTTGACAGCTAGTCGTGACAAAACGGCAAGGTTGTGGGATCCTTCTACAGGCGAAGAAATTTGCAGATTTGTCGGTCATGAAGGCGCCGTGCGTCAAGCTGTTTTTGCCGGTCAGTTTATCTGCACCGCGAGCGACGACGGATCCGTGAGAATTTGGGCGACTAACGCGTCGTCGAACAATCAACAACGTCAGAACGGCGGAATGAACGCCGGAACTAATATGACCATGCCTGGAAGCGATTTCTTGTCGACGCCAACTCCTTCGCCAAGTGGCTCAATGGGCAACCGTGAAAATCAGAACGTCGGTAAACCGACCCGTCGTGAAGGTCGTCCTAAGGGCGACGAGCTTGCACGATTTGAGGCGAACGTTCCAATCTTCTCAGTCGATGTGACAGAAGACATGGTCTATGTTATCGGAGGTTGCCAAGATGGAGTTGTAAGGATATGGCGTGTCCCTGGAAACGCGCGATACTATGGCGATAACGCATCCTCCGGTAACGGTCGTCAAGGCGGATACGGTTTGGGGGGGGATCCGATGGCAAACCCGACAAACGTAGGTTCTAGCGCCATGCCTGAGCCCAAGTGATTCCCTAATAGTAATCGCTATTCTTTACGCTATTTGTTTCTCTAGAAGCTGAGGCGAAGTTCTCGCCTCGGCTTTTTTTCGATCTGTTGTTCAGAAGGAATAAAATGACTGTATTGAAATCACTGTCGGACGTCTTTACCCTTCGGGATGGTCATGCTATTCCATGTGTTGGATTTGGCACTTGGCAATCTCAGGAAGGAGAAGTTGCGAAGCAGGCGGTCAAAGACGCGCTTGAGATAGGTTATCGCCATATCGACACTGCTTACGCGTATTACAACGAGAGAAGCGTCGGATTGGGAATACAGGAGTCTGGACTTGATCGTAAAGATATTTTTTTGACGACAAAACTCTGGAACACAGATCGTGGCTACGAAACAACGCTCAAAGCCTGCCAAAAATCTCTTGAGCTTCTTGGCGTTGATTATCTTGATCTCTATCTGATTCACTGGCCCGCTAACGATAATGTCTACGATGATCCCGTCAAGGTTAATAAAGACACTTGGCGCGCTTTCGAGAAACTTCATAAAGACGGTCTCGTACGATCGCTCGGCATGAGTAATTTCCTTAAACCGCATATAGAACAAATCCTTGACGACGCCGAAATTCCCCCTGTTGTAGATCAAATCGAGTTTCACCCGGGTTATCCCCAATTTGACGCCGTCGAATTCTGTCGTCAAAACGGTATTTTAGTCGAAGCTTGGAGTCCTCTTGGCAGCGGTCGAGTTCTCTCAGACGCTCGTCTCCAAAAGCTTGCGGAAAAATACGGAAAAACGACAGCCCAAATCTGCCTCCGTTGGGAACTTCAACATGACGTTATCCCTCTCCCCAAATCCACACATAAGGAACGCATTATTTCGAACGCGCAAATCTTTGATTTTGATATTAGCGCTGAGGACGTTAGAATGATCGACGAATTGCCGACGTTTGGATATTCCACGTACAGTCCTTATACGTTGCCTTTCTGAAGCGTCCATGAAATAGCTTTTTCCCAGAGAGTTCGAGAAGTTTTTTAAAATCTCCCCTTGTCAAACGGGATTAGTGTGGTTAAATATCACCTGTTTTAGAGGTGAAAGTCCTCGAGTGCGCCCATAGCTCAATTGGATAGAGCATCGGTCTACGGAACCGAAGGTTATCCGTTCGAATCGGATTGGGCGTATCTTTTGCTTGATGCCCTCTTTGACTTGCGCCCATAGCTCAATTGGATAGAGCATCGGTCTACGGAACCGAAGGTTATCCGTTCGAATCGGATTGGGCGTATTCCTTTTACCGCCCCCCTGGGCGGTTTTTTATTTTCTAAATGACGTATATTTCTCTCTGCCGCTTTTTCAGATAAGTAAAAATCTAGAAAAATCTGGACTCCACCGTTTAATCTCCATATAATTGGTAGCGACGTTGACGTTCGCTATTGGAACCGTCCAATAGCAATCGCATTTATTGTCATTGTCTATTTTAACTAATAAGAGGCGCTTCTGATGACGAGACCTTTAAGTAAAATTGCTCCCGATTGGTGGGACTACACGACTTTAGAGCCCGATATTCTCGCCGATGCTGCAAAGCTTACCGAGGAGTCGCTTTTTAAACTCTCGCGACCTGGATTCCAAGTCCACTATTATGAAACGCTTGAGGAATTTTATACCGCGGAAGCGTTGGAGTATGTCGACGCATGGAGACAATCAACGGCCGATAATCCTGTCGGACTCTGTGGACCTATAGGACCGACGGAACAATTGCCGCTCGTTGCTCAAATTGTTAACGCGCTTGAGATCAATTTAAAAAACGCCCATTTCTGGGGCATGGACGAGTGGGTTGAAAACGGCGTCCCTGTTTCGATGGATCATCCTCTTTCCTTTGCCCGCGCTGATTTTCAACTCTGTTTTGACCGTATCGAAACCAAGTTACGTATGCCGCTGGAAAACATTCACTTCCCTTCTGGAGACCTTGCGGCATATTCCCGTACTTACGATCAAATTCGTTGTGCGACAATGCAAGGCGGTCAGGGCGACACGAAGCATTGGGCATTCAACGATCCTGTTCGTCGCGTCGACCAATACAAAGACGCGCCGCCTTCTCCAGAAGAATATCGTCAATTGACGACCCGTGTCGTTGATCTCCATCCTATCACAATTCTCCAAAACGCCAGAACAAGCGGCGGCGGATATGTCGCCAACGTTCCGTCTCAAGCCTGTACTGTCGGACCAGTTGAAACTTGGAAGGCAGATAAAGTCAGTATTTGGCAGGCAGGAATGCACGACAATCCATTTGGCATGCGTCTTTCCGCTTTTATGGTTGCCAATAGAATATGCGATTCTGCTGTTCCTATGTCTCTTCTCGGCGACCATCCAAACGTCCATTTTCACTATTACCGTCCTGCAATTAAAAAAGTCGAAGCAGAAATGCACTAATAATCCAATTCCTGTTGGGCGTTCACGACGAGTCGTTTGGAAATCGATAGAGGTAAAAAAATGTTCCTTAGCGAATTAACAAGGCGCGATCTCCTTAAAACATTTGCATTTGGAGCCGCGACATTCAGTGCGAGTAGTCTTAAAACGCAATCGACGCTCGCAGATTTTGTCAGCCAAAAGGATAAAACGGTAGGCGAGTTGCATGATGGATCAAATGCAAATCCCGTTAAACTCCTCGCTGAAGGGCAAATCGTCAGACCTCAATTGTCGTTGCCAAAGATAAGCGAGACTGACGTTCTCGTCGTCGGAGGCGGTCCTGCGGGCTGTTGTGCGGCTATCGCTGCGGCGAGACTAGGTTTAAAAACAACTTTGGTTGAACGATACGGTCATTTTGGCGGTCTTGCCACGGGAGGGCTCGTCGTACATATTCTTGGACATTGGACCCGTGAAGGCGATAAGAAGGTTCAAGTTACCCAAGGACTCGGCGAAGAAATGATGAAACGCCTTGAAGGGCTTCCTAACGGCATTGTTAATCGTGAATTTGGACGTAATCCGACGCTTGACGCTGAAACTTATAAATACTTGCTCGTCGAAATGATCACGGAAGCCAATGTTGAAGTCTTTCTTCATTCTTGGGCAATCGACGCAATTGTCGACGACGCTCCGGATTCAACGACGGGCAATCCGGTTGTTAGAGGCGCTGTGATTCAAACAAAACTTGGCCCGCAGGCAATTCTTGCCAAACAAACAATTGACACGACTGGAGACGGCGACGTCTTTGTTCCGGCAGGAGCAACTCACACTCAACGTTTGTACAACATTGGCCTTCCCTATCGTATTGGCAACCTAGACAGAGCCAAACCTCAAGAAGGTCAGAAGCCTCCGCGTCATTTAGGAGACGTTACCCCAGTTCCTGGCGTCCGCTGGGTCAACATGACAGGTCCTTCTCTAGATGGAGTTGACGTTAAAACGCTCTCTAAACTCGAACTGAGCCACCGTAAACAAATCTGGAAACAGATACAGGAAGTACGTAATACTCCAGGGTATGAAGAGGTTTTTCTCATGGAGACCGCGCCTCAGATCGGCGTGCGTATTACGCGTGTTATTGAAGGAGAAGAAACATTAACGCTGGAAAACGCCAAGGCGGGTAAAAAATATGACGACTGTGTCGGAATAGGCGGCGCTTGGCACGGCGATCACTTAGGATGGCAGATTCCTTATCGTTCACTCGTTCCTCGCAATGTTGAAAATATTATCACTGCGGGTCGTTCGCTTTCGGCAGAGCCGCTAATGTCTGACGTCGTCCGGGTTATCCCCAATTGTTGGGTCAGTGGTCATGCGGCAGGCGTCGCAGCGGCGCTTGCAGCAAAGGATGGCGTCATCGCCAGAAACGTCTCTATTCCTGACGTTCAGAAAGCGCTTTTGGATCAAAAGGCCTATCTTGGTTAAAAGATATTCGACGTCTTGTTAAAGAAAGGGAACGCCGTCGTTTATAGCGTCGACGTTCCTTTTTTGGCGGAACGCTGTTCGCCAAAACCTTGATTGACTAGAAATATGGATAATGAAAAAAAATTAAATTCATCGAACGTCCGTCGGCGACAAATCGTTAAAGCTGTTATCTGGTCTGTAAGATTTGGCATATTCTCAATCATTATCGCAGCTTTTTTGGGCAGCGTGTCCGTCGTCTCGCGTGCGACTGTTCATCTCAGCCCTTTACTGTTTCTTTCAGGAACATTCCAAAATTCTGAAACGCAGTCTTCCTCAAACGCGTCTGGCTTAATTGGCGCCATCACAACGAGCGCGGCAAGTTTAATAATCCTCCTCTGTCTTTTGAAGAAACGTTTTTTCTGTCGTTTCGTATGTCCTTTGGGACTATGCGTCGACGTCGCCGCAAATATTCGAAGAAAAACGTTTCGGACACGTTTTGGACGCTACGGTTTGGTTTTTTCACATCGTCGCTTTTTTGCCTTTTTCTCTTTTTTTTGGTTCTGTTCGACAGCGCCCCTATTATTTTTCCCCGAAGTCGCGTCGCCAATTTCAGCATTTGCATTTGATCCCATGGCAATTCTGTCACAGACGCTAAATTCTCTTCCTAAAGCCACGCCTCTACTTTTAATTTTCCTTATTTGTTTTCTAATTTCCCCATACTTCTGGCGCTTCCAATTCTGTCCTTGCGGCGCGGTTCAGGAATTGCTTTATCTTCCCAAGACCTTTGTTCAGAAAAGTTTAAAGCATATAAAGAAAGAACGTTTACACGAAGAAAAAACCCAAAGTAGCATAGCGTCTCGACGCAACTTTTGGGCAATGGTCGGAATATTATCCCTCTCGCCAACCATTGCCGTTTCGATAAAAAAGCGAGGATTAAGTTTAAAAAAGTTCTTTTTTCGTCCTCCTGGAGTCACGAGGGAAAGCGAATTTCTCGCGAAATGCGCTAGATGTGGACGTTGTGTTAAAGCCTGCCCTAACGAGATACTGACGCTTGTTAATTTTAGTAACGGCGTAAATTCAAGTTCAGAAGAAAGCGTTAGTCCCAAAGGCGAGCTGGCAAATCTTTCGCTATTAGATAAAGCAATTCTCGTAGGCACCCCTATCGTAGACTTTGCGCGCGGCGCACAATTCTGTGAAAAAGACTGCGACGTCTGCTCTCAAGCATGTCCAACTGGCGCTATTTTTCTTGCAGATATTGCAGATAAAAAAGTGAAATCTATCGGTATTGCAAAGTTCGAAATGGAACATTGCATGCTCTACTATGAACAAGAGTGTTCTATCTGTCGTCGAGAATGTCCTTACGGAGCTATTGATCTCGTCTGGCTGGAAGAAGAATATCTAGAACTGCCGACGATTGACGAAAATATTTGCGTTGGATGCGGACGCTGCGTCGTAACTTGCCCTGGCGAACCGATTTTTCTCAACGACGGCGAGTATGTCGATCCGGGAGCGACAACGCGCGTTAGGGCTCTCTCAATCGTTAAGAAATCACAAGAACGAATTAATTGAAGAACGGGACGAACCTCATAACGTCAAAGTTCGTCCCGACGTCTCTGAAATTACCGTGTTCCGCTAAGCGAAATATTCGACGGCATTTTTAAAGATAACAAAACCGTCGCCTACTCTCTGATCAAAATTGGGTTCGTTCCGAAAACGAGTCCAATTAGGGTGTTGAGTTCGGTCAACATGTCGCTCAGGGTGAGGCATAAGACCAAAAACACGTCCTGTTTCGTCACAAACCCCGGCAACGTCGCGCATGGCGCCGTTTGGATTGTCCGAGTGGACATAACGGAGAACAAGACGTCCCTCAGTTTCAAGTCGGTCAAGGACGGTTTCGTCACGAGCCATAAATTTGCCTTCAGCATGCGCGATCGGAAGATAAATCTCTGTTACCCCACGAAGAAATACACATTTATCGCTCTTGACGACGAGTCGTGTCCAACGATCGGTATAAACTCCAGACTTATTCCATGTCAGCGTAACAGGCGCGCCCAGATCGTCGTCAGCGACGAGGATTCCAGACTTAATAAGAATTTGAAATCCGTTGCATACGCCAAAAATCAATTTGCCCGCGTCTCGAAATTTACGAATCGCGTCAAACAGTCGTACGCGTACCTTTGTCGCGAGCACCCGACCAGCGGCGACGTCGTCGCCATAACTAAACCCGCCGGGAAAGCACATTATCTGAAAGCGGTCGAGCAACGACGGATCCTCTAGAACTCGATTAACATGAATCCGCTCTGTCGTTGCTCCAGCAATTTCAAACGCATAGGACGTTTCAAAATCACAGTTCGTCCCAGGCGCTCTCAAAATCAATACGTTAGGTTTCATTTTATTATTTCGATTTGGCTAGATCTTGGATTTGTGTGTAGTCCCGGACGTCAAACGCCAGAAAGAACGGGGTCAGTCTACGTATTCCCCGCCGAGATCAAACGGCTTCTGCCATTGATGTTTTAGGTCGAAAATATCCGCGTCGACAATAACAGATTGATTGCCTGCAAAAATCTTCAGCCGTGGCTCAGCGACAACTTCACCGATACGAGCAAAAGGCGCGTTCGCTTCCCCAAGAATCTCTTCAAATGGTTCGCAACAATCTGCGGCAATCTCAACCAAAAGACGCGCGTTTGATTCTGAGAAGAGTTTGACGTAATCGTCGACTTGATCGTCGTCTATCCCGGGCAAAAAGTTCAACATGGCCACGTTCGACTTTGCCGACGGAATTGAAGCCAGCGATATCTCCGCGCCCAGCGCGCCAGAAAACGCGCTTTCTGCAATTGCCACGGCAAGTCCGCCCTCGCTTAAATCGTGCATCGAACAAATCAATCGAGCCTGAGTCGCACGATAAAGCGCGTTATATAGGCGCTTTGCAAGTTTAACGTCGAGCGTCGGCGCTTGTCCGCCAATCCAATCGCGAACCAGCGAAAGGTGTGAACCGCCAAGTTCGTTTTTCGTAACGCCAACAAGATACAGCGCGTTTCCTGCCTTCTTTAAATCCATGGACACGCACGTTTCAACGTCGTCAACCTGTCCCATTGCGCTGATAAGCAAAGAAGGAGGAATTGCGATCGGCTCTTTACCTTCTGGTCTAAACTCGTTATTAAGCGAATCTTTTCCGCTAATGAACGGCGTTCCCATCGCGATAGAAACATCGTAACATGCCAATGCGGAATGAACAAGCGAGCCGAGGACCTCGGGCTTATCGCCGGCGCCCCAACAGAAATTGTCAAGCAACGTAATCGTAGCAGGATTTGCGCCGACAGCGACAGCGTTACGAATCGCTTCGTCAATAGCGCTGGCAGCCATAGCATAAGTATCGTAATCTCCATAATTGGGATTCATTCCGTTGGAAATTACAAGACCGCGGCGAGTCTCAATTCTGGGGCGTAGAACAGCCGCGTCGCCTGGTCCGTCGTTTGCTACGCCAACAAGAGGCTTCAGAACGCTTCCACCTTGGACCTCGTGATCATACTGACGTACGACCCAGTGCTTACTTGCTACGTTCAAACAAGAAAGGATTGCCTCAAGATCGAGCGTCGCATCCGTTTTATCGCCCTTGCAGGAGGGACATGACGCCAACGATTTAGAAACGACAGTCTGCGCCCAAAGTTCGGCGTCTGTAGGTTTAACTGAAATCGGCGCGACGACGGGAGATTCATAAACAGCCTGACGCACGACGTTGGGACGCCCTTTGTGCATGAACTTCATGTCGAGATCGGCGACTGTACAACCGTCATACTGCAAGACAAGTCGACCAGTTGGTTTAAACTCGCCAAATACAAACGTTTCAACGTCTTCACTGTCGGCAAGCGCTTTAAATTCTGACCACTTGTCTTTGGGAACGGCGAAAACCATACGTTCTTGAGCTTCGCTAATCCAAATTTCAGTGTATGAAAGTCCCTCATACTTTAGGAGTACTGCATCAAGGTTGACTTCAGCGCCAATTTCCTCGCCCATCTCGCCGACAGCGCTGGAAAAGCCGCCCGCGCCGCAATCTGTTACGGCGTTATAAAGACCGCGATCGCGCGCCTCGAGCATGACGTCGAGAACCGTCTTTTCGACGATCGCGTTGCCTATTTGAACAGCGCCTCCAGAAATAGTCTCGCTCTCGCTCGTAAGTTCAGCGCTACTAAAGGTTGCGCCGTGAACGCCGTCACGACCTGTTCGCCCGCCCATCGCAACGATCAGATCGTTTGGTTGAGGACGCTTAAAGGACTTATCGACAGGAATGAGTCCGACGTCCCCGCAATACACGAGGGGATTGCCAAGGTAACGTTTATCAAAGTAGACCGCGCCGTTCACGGTAGGAATTCCCATACGGTTTCCATAATCGCGAACGCCAGCGACGACGCCCTTAATCACACGACGTGGATGTAACACGCCGTTCGGAACTTCGTCGGACGAGAGTTGTGGCGGCGCGAAACAAAAAACGTCGGTATTGCAAACGGGCTTTGCCCCCATCCCTGTGCCCATTGGATCGCGAATAACGCCGCCTATGCCGGTGTTGGCGCCGCCGTAAGGTTCAAGCGCGCTCGGATGATTGTGAGTTTCAACTTTAAAGCACACGTTATACTTGTCGTCGAATTTCACAACGCCGGCGTTGTCAGAAAAAACGCTGACGCAAAAATCGTCGTCTCCTAGCATTTCACGAATCTTCACCGTCGAGGCGAAAATCGTTTCCTTGAGCATATTTTCAAAATGAAGCTTTCCCTCGGGACCTTCGTAATCGATACGTCCCGCAAGGGTCTTATGGCTACAATGTTCGCTCCAGGTTTGGGCGATCGTTTCAAGTTCAACGTCTGTCGGATCGCGATCTAACCCACAAAAATATGCCTTAATCGTCTGCATTTCAGCAAGAGAAAGGTAGAGTTGTCCTTCTCTGCTGAGTTTCATGAGCGCAACGTCGTCCATCGTACGAATCGAAACTACAGTAAGTTTAAATTCATACGGCGAACCGATTTGCAATGAATCAAATCCAAGCTTGTCATAAGCGACCTGCTCGATTGCGTCGTTAGCGAGCGCCTTCCGCGAGAGCTTTTTGATCTCTTGATCGTCAACGCCTCCAATCCAATATTTCTTAAATGTGCGAACGGCGTCAGGAAAAATACCATAGTCGGCGGCAGATTTACGCGCCGCGTCGGCGACAACGTCGGTAACGCCGGGTTTAGGAAGAACATAAACAACCTTTCCTTCCGCTCCCGTAAGCGAGACCTCCAATTCAGGAGCGCCAACGACTCCTATTGTAGCCCTCTCGACGACAGAATCCGCCAAGAGTTTCGACACAAGCGCCTCGACTTGGTCACGGGTTAAATCGCCCTGAATGAGATATCCACGCGCGCCCCCAATCTTGAGTGAAGGCGAAAACCCCAAATCAGCGGCGTCGGCTGACGTTTCTATGCCAATGACGTCAGGCAAACCCGGCGCGGCAAAAATATCAACTTCCCAAAGCATCTCGTTTCTTCTTTGTTTCATTCAAAAAGGTTAAGATGGATTCTCGATCGCCTTCTGTCAAAAAGGCTTTCCAACAGAGGATCTTCTCCTCTAAGCGTTGTAAAGCTTCTAAGACGGCGACGCGATTAGTCATGTAAATTTCGGTCCAGACCTCGGGATTACCGCCGGCAAGACGAGTTACGTCACGAAAACCGGTTCCCGTGAATAGGAATTCGTTCAGAGGGACGGAGCTCGTTGTCAACGTCGAAACGAGGTTGGGGAGATGACTTGTACGCGCAAGAATCTGATCATGTTCTTCCGCCGAAGTCTCAACGACACAACATCCTAAAGCGCGCCAAAACTCACGAACCCGAGAAACGTCCTCGCTCATTGGACCGCCGACACAAGCGGAAATTTTGGTCGACAACGACGGTTCCGTTTCGTCCAATCTCTCACTCTCGCCGAAAACGAGGGCATATTTTCTACGAATCGCGTCAAAACTTGAATCGTCCTTAACGTCGTCCGCTCGTTCAAACGGCGCCGCATACCCACGAGCAAGATCGACGCTACGTTCGCTTGATTTTGACCATGGAGTTAAAATCGTGAGTTTGCCATAAAAGAGCGTGGCGCTTGCGTTCTCAACGCCTGATCTGTCGCTTCCCGCAATTGGGTGAGCCGGCACAAAGGAAATCGACGCATCCTTTGGTTGATTTGTCGAATGAGATAATTTGGCTGCGAACTCTGCAAATTCCCCTTTAACGCTTCCCACGTCAGATATAACATAACGTCTACCGGCAAACCAAGGCTCGTAACGTAACGCCCATAACTCGCTTAAAAGCTTTATATTCACTTCCACTGGAGCGGCTAAGACAATCTGTATGGGCGCGGTTTCCAAATCCGGCTCAATAGAAGAAATTGCGTCGCGCCATGAGGTCGCCCACGAGTCAACTGCTTCAAGTTCCAAAGCGCGCTTTAATTTTGCAACGTTACGACCAAGACCGATAATCTTGCCGCCAACGCCAAATTTCTTTGCGGCAAGTCCCAGCGATCCGCCCAAAAGACCTACGCCGACGATGATCGTCTGTGAAAAGATTTCCGACATTTGAAACCGACTGAAACACGCGCTCGCCAAACGACGACTCACAACAAACTAAAACAGGCCGCGTAGTAGCAAGCCGCCGACCTCCGTATTATAAACAGCGCCTTCTTTCCGTCAATTGTAGACGACATAAGTGGATATGGGAAAAGACGCAAAATTCGCAACCTAAACAAAAAGTTCTTTGCTCCACTGTCACAAAGTCGTTTAAAAAGATAATTCCATCGTCTTCTAAAACGTTGAAAAAACTAACAAAACGGTCCAAGGAATTGCGCCGAAGACAAAATGTTCGTATAATGCGCTCAGTTGTGACGCTTGGACAGACGTGTCTGGTTTCTGGCGACGTTGTATAACGTCGATTGAACGGTGCGTATATGAACCCCATGCGTCTCTAAACGCCAACACAAGATTGTAACCTGTGAGGATACCGCCATGCGCCGACGCGTTTTTTTGGCTAACGCGGCATTTGCAGCCGCCGCCCTTCCTTTCGTTCCAGCTGTTTCGCGTCTTTTCGCAGCAGAGAACAGTTCAAAAAAAATTCTCTTCTTTTCACGTTCTCAGGGATTTGAGCATTCTCCTATAAAATTCGACGATCAGGGCGAATGTCCCGCAGGCAAAGCGCTCTCGAAGCTTGCAAAGGAACTCGGATACGAAATCGTTTCGACAAAAGACGGAAAAGTTTTTGACGGCGATCTAAGTCAATATGCCGCGTTTATTTTTTATACTTCTGGCGATCTTCTTAGCGAAGGCGGAGACGGACAGAATCCAATAACGGCTGACGGATTTGGAAACTTTTTGAACGCCGTCCGAAACGGAGCAGGTTTCTTAGGATTCCACAGCGCGACCGACACATGTAAAAACAACACGGGGTTCAAAGTCGATCCCTATTATGAAACGACAGAATACGTGCGCATGATCGGCGGCGAATTCATCGTCCACGGAGATCAACAGGAAGCGTCTGTTGAAATAGTAGACGACGTTCTTCCTTCTCTGAAGGCGCGTAAACCTCTTTGGCGCGTTCATGAAGAATGGTATGCCAATAAAAACTTTGCCCCCGAGATGCATGTGCTCGCCTCCCTCCAAACAGCGGACATGAAAAAGGACGGTCATAATAAATGCTACGATCGCCCCGCGTTCCCCTGTATCTGGTGCCGTAAAGAGAAGAAAGGAACCGTTCTCTACTGTGCTCTCGGACATAAGGACGAATTCTGGACAAACGGCGAATTTGACGATCTCATTAGCGACCTTGTCAAATGCGCCGTCGGACAAATCGCTATTTCGACTGAACCGAATTTAACCCGTTCGTGTCCTGGAGCTAACATGCTTCAGAATTCTTGGGTTAAAGGACTCGTCAACTCTTCAGACTGATTTTGAGTTTGACTGCTTTTTATTCTGAGTTTTCGTTTTCAGAGGAACGTCCGAAGTTCTCAACAACCTTGGACGTTCTTTTTCCTTATATAGAGTTGCTGAAACTTGTTTCCGGAGCGCAACGTGTCGTCTTTCTACAATATTGCGGAACGATTAACTCGAATGGCTCGAGAAATTCCCGATTCCATCGCTATTGCCGAACCGTTGTTTCATCATGGAAAAGCAAAACGCAACAGTTCAGGAAAACGAGAATATAGGACGGTGACGTTTGCCGAACTAGATCGTGATACAGATCGAATCGCCGCGGGGTTGCAGGCGTTAGGAGTAACGCCTAGGATGCGTCTTGTCATTATGGTTCGTCAAGGAATTGACTTTATCTCGCTCGTCTTTGCGTTATACAAAACGGGCGCGACGCTCGTACTCATCGATCCTGGAATGGGCGTCAAAAAAATGCTTCAATGCCTTAAAGAGGTCAATCCAGACGGTTTTTTAGGAATTCCTTCGGCACAATACGCGCGTATCCTCTATCGGCGATGGTTCCCTAACGCAAAATTCAATCTCGCGGTCGGTAAAAGTTTATTTCTACCTTGTCTTTTAACGCTCGACAAGCTTCGTAAGCGCGCCCAAGCCAAACCTCAAGATCCCAAAATGAAACTTGACGATCCTGCCGCGATTATCTTTACAAGCGGCAGTACCGGAGTCGCAAAGGGCGTTCTTTATACTCATCGGATGTTTAAAACTCAAGTTGAAGAAATTACAAAACGTCTTAACATCAAACCGGGCGCTATCGACCTAGTTGGCTTCCCTTTCTTCGGTCTCTTCGACGCAGGAATGGGAACTACGGCTGTTATCCCCGACATGGACACGACGAAGCCCGCTTCTGTCGATCCTAAACTTTTTTTGGAAGCTGCCGTCGATTGGCAGGTAACACAAGCGTTCGGTTCTCCCGCGCTCTGGACGGCTGTTTCTCGTTATTGTGTCAGAAACAACGTCAAAATCTCAACCCTTAAGCAAACTGCTATCGCAGGCGCGCCCGTTTCATTTGAACTACTCAGGAATTTGCGCAGGATTTTGCCTGACGACGCAGTAATCGTCACGCCTTACGGAGCGACCGAATCGCTGCCCCTTGCCGCTATCGAATCACGTGAAGTGCTCGAAGAAACCTGTTTTAAGACAAGTCAAGGCGCCGGTGTATGCGTCGGTAAATTTTTCGATCCCCCTCTAGAACATAGGATTATCCCTATTTCAGACGCGCCGATCCCCCGTCTTTCAGACGTCACGGCATGCCCTGACGGTCAAATTGGAGAACTCATTGTCTCTGGACCGCAGTGTTCGCCTCGATATGTAACGCGTGAAGAAGCAAATGCGCTGGCGTTAATTGAGGGTGAAGATGGGCAGATTTGGCGTCGTGTTGGCGACGTTGGGTATTTTGACGATCAAGACCGTTTCTGGTTTTGTGGTCGCAAATCTCACCGAGTTGAAACACCTTCCGGACCAATGTTTTCTATTCCTTGCGAGGCGATTTCAAACGAATCGCCTAACGTCTTCCGTTCTGCCCTCGTCGGCGTTCCGTTACCGCCAGATTTTCAAGAACCTGAGGTCGTCGTCGAACGTGCGAAAGAATTCCGATCTGTCTGGAAAGAACCCGTCATGATCGTAGAACCGACGGCAGAAGCGCGTCCTGCTGATAAAGTAGCGGAAGAGCGACTCAAAAAAGAAACGCTGAATCTTCTAAAGAAGTCGCCCTTAACCTCGTCGATCAATAAAGTTTTGGTCTGTAATAGTCTGCCTGTGGACGCGCGTCATAACGCCAAGATCAATCGTGAGTTATTAGCAAAGTGGGCGACAGCGCGCCTTGCAGGGAAAAACGTTAAACTTCATAACGGTCCTTCGGATGACGACCTCCCTCCCGCTAAATAAGAAATAAGATTGAGGAGAATCCCATGATGACAAACGACGATACAATTGTCGCACAGGCGTCGGCGCATGGAAACGGCGCTAGAGGTATCGTCAGACTCTCCGGATCTAATTCCTTATCTGCGATTAAAGCGCTCTTCACGACTTTAGATTCGTCTACTTTAGACGAACAAGGCGATATTGACTCGTCAAAATCCCGCGTTATCAACGGATGGTTCGCTCCTTGGTTCGAGGACGCCCCGAAACAAAAGGTTAGATGCGTTCTTTTCTTTTGGCCGAAAGGTCATGGTTTCACTGGAGAGCAGGCAGTAGAACTTCATCTACCCGGTTCGCCGCCCATTCTGGACGCTACAATTCGTTCCCTTTGCGCCCAGAACGGCGTAAGACTGGCCAATCGTGGCGAGTTCACCCTCCGTTCGTTCCTTAACGGAAAGCTGGATTTAACGCAAGCCGAAGCGATCCTTGGCGCCATCGACGCAAGTTCTGATCATGAGCTGAAATGCGCGCTCTCACAGCTTTCTGGAACGATTTCGCAAAAATTCGTCAACTTGCGCTCTCGCTTACTTGACGTTTTAAGCGAACTTGAGGCGGGATTTGATTTTACTGAAGAAGACATAGAATTTCTCTCTGCCGTCCAAGCACGCGAAAAGATATCGGTATTATTAGACGAAATCGATCAAACTCTTAAAGAGTCTAAGCAGAATCTTATCCGTGACCGCTTTCCCCGCGTCCTTCTCCTCGGGCGCCCCAACGTGGGTAAAAGTTCGCTTTTCAACTCTTTGGTCGACCGTTTCAACGGTAAAACGGCGGGCGCCGCGCTCGTCGCAGAAGTTGCGGGAACAACGCGTGATTATCTCGAGGCTGAATTAACAATTCACGGCGTTTCCTTCACACTCGTTGATTCAGCCGGAGTAGAACAAGAAATCCTTTCTGAACAGTCTGTAGTCGACCATGAATCAAGAGAACTCGCACAATTTGTTTTATCCAGTGAGATAAAGCGCGCTGATTTGCTTCTGCTGTGTTATGATTCAACAATCTCAATGCAGGAGTTGTTTACCGAAACGGTCGACATACAATCCATTCCTACGTTAAGAGTTGTCACAAAATCCGATAGTATCGATTCGTCGACAATGTTCAGAGAATCCCAAACTGAGTCCGTCAGAACTTCGGCGACAACAGGCCGAGGAATCGAAAAACTTGGCGAAAGTATTGTCGAAAAACTCGGCGTTGAGATGTGGGACGGGGAAGTTGTTCCTGCGACGGCGTTGCGTTGTCAAGAGGCGTTGCGAGAAACAGTCGCCTCGCTCCACCGTGCGCTAACGCTCCTTGAAAACGAAACACTTTGCGACGAGTCGCTCGTAGCGTCTGAATTACGACTTGCCTTAAATCAGATTGGACTTGTCGCCGGACAAACACATTCTGACGACCTGCTTGATCGTATTTTTAGCCGCTTCTGCATTGGCAAATGAAAGTTGATATCGAATCGCAGGATTCGAGCGACTAAGACGTTCTGAATCTGCGACTCGAAGAAGATTGAGTTGGAGAAAAAGTTCCACACGGCTTCCGATATCGCTAAGTGCGAAAAACTCACGATTGGGACATCCGCTCCAGTACATTTTAGGGAGGATTTCCCAGAGAGTCATGGGGGCGGTCTCCTCGCTAAAAAGTTTGAGTAACCTATTGTTACGCCGTTCCATCCCTCGAAGAGCTTTGTCGACGCGGCTGGGGATATCAAATATTGGTTCCTCATGGGCTGGAAACGCGATCAGTTTCTGTCCATTCAACGATTCGTAATCGATTGCGATTTGTTTAAGTTTCAGTAAAGAACGAACATAGTTTAAAACGCCGGTTTGCGGAGTCATCCTCGCGGGCCAAATCTGAGAAAGAGTCTTAGAAAGCAAAAGATCGCCAGAAAAAATGACGTTTTCACAGACAAACGCTAAATGTCCAGGACTATGTCCCGGCAGGTAGACGCTTTTCAACGAATCAATAGTTTCGCCGCCATACAACGGTTCGTCGACCGTCACGCTCTGTACTCGACCGGCGCGAAACCCAAAACCGTCTAAAATAGATTCAATAGAATCAAAGGGAACGCCGGATTCCAAAAGGAAGTTGACGTATCGACAATTTTCAACGCGCGCAACCTCGTCGTAACTATCGACAAGTCGACTCTCAAACGCATGAACGGCTATTTTTGCGTTCGTTCGTCTTTTAAACTCGCTAACGCCGCCAAAATGGTCGACATGCGCATGGGTCAAGCAAAGACGGGATATTTTCTCTGGTTTAAAAGAACGGTCAAACTCTTCTCGAATTATACGAAAACCATTCTCTAGGTCGGTGTTAGACTCTTCGCTTCCCCCCCCCGAATCAATCATAATCCACTCTGAATCAACTGTCGGAACGAGATAAATGAAACCGATAAGGTATGGAAGTACTCGCGCTTTAATTCTATATCCAACGCCGTACGACGTATTAATCGGACAAACGCTCCTTTCTGAGGAAAAGTCGTCCTTAATAATCGATTGACCTTGTGAACATTTTTCTTCCAGTCCCATCATAAAAACCTTCTCGCTCTGTCAGATTCTCCCGAAAAACCTGAGGAACGCCACGCTAAATGAAATTGAAAAAACTCCTACGTCGGCAAAAAGCGTCTCGCTCGAGCCAACACAGGAGTTTTTAACACACCGAAAACTGAGTAAAATCGAAGGCGAAATCACCTCGAAAAGACGTTTTCAGCTTTTTCCGCCGCACGCAGTTTCGCACGGGCGCGCTCAATTGATTCGTTTCGAATTTCCATTAACTCAGGAGAGTTGGAAGGAAGCGTTCGAGCCGTCTCATATTCTTGCCTGACGGATTCTAAATTGAGTTCTCTAAGTAGACAAGCGCGATTTGTAAGAAGAGAAACAGTATTGTCGACAACCTCTACGAATCCGCCTTCGACGTACCAGCGTTCAACCGATCCGTCATTAAGAGTTAGTCGTAGCTCGCCAGCCCCGATTCGACCGACGACTGGCGAATGATCTTTACCAACTCCGTACTCGCCGTCGAATAACGGAACGACAACAAATTCAACCTCGCTGTCGAAAACTGTCTTTTCTGGCGTCACCGCAACGCATTTCATACTTATGCTCCTTAAAGGCGCCAAGTTCGGACGACGGTTCAACTCGTCGGAAACCAAAAAGAATCCTAAAGGAACCGTTATTTTTTACGTGTTTCCGCTTCCATGCGTTCGGCCTGTTCCGCCGCTTGTTCAACTGAACCAACGTAAAGGAACGCCTGTTCAGGAAGATGATCCCATTTACCGTCGCAGATTTCGTTGAAGGAACGTATGGTGTCTTTTAGAGGCGTAATTTCGCCAGGCTTTCCTGTAAAAACTTCAGCAACCAAGAACGGTTGCGAGAGGAATCTTTCAATTCGTCGTGCTCGATGAACTACAAGCTTATCGTCCTCGCCAAGTTCGTCGACGCCGAGAATCGCAATAATATCCTGAAGTTCGCGATACTTTTGGAGCATCTTCTGAACGCGACGAGCACATGCGTAATGTTCCTCGCCGACATACTGAGGATCAAGAACACGACTCGAAGAAGCTAGAGGATCGACGGCGGGATAAATTCCCTTCTCCGAAATCGAACGTTCAAGATAGACAAACGCGTCCAACTGACCAAAAGCCGTAGCGGGCGCAGGATCCGTCGGGTCGTCGGCAGGAACGTATACCGCTTGAACAGAGGTGATTGCTCCGCGATTCGTCGACGCAATTCGTTCTTGAAGCGCGCCCATCTCAGACGCTAACGTCGGCTGATAACCAACTGCAGAAGGCATACGACCTAGTAACGCCGACACCTCCGACCCCGCCTGAGAAAAACGGAAAATATTATCAATGAACAAGAGAACGTCAGATCCGAGGTCGTCGCGGAAATACTCAGCCATCGTCAACGCAGAAAGCGCAACGCGAAGACGCGCCCCAGGCGGCTCGTTCATTTGACCAAAGACCATCGTCGTCTGGTCAAGAACAGAACGACCTGTAGAACCGATTTTGGCTTCCTTCATTTCACGCCAGAGATCGTTTCCCTCTCGAGTACGCTCGCCAACGCCTGCAAAAACAGACGCGCCGCCATGCGCGCTTGCGATACGCGCAATAAGTTCCTGAATAATAACCGTCTTGCCAAGCCCTGCCCCGCCAAAGAGTCCCGCCTTGCCGCCTCGAACGAAGGGCGTTAAGAGGTCGATAACCTTAATACCCGTCTCAAATATCGTAGAGGTCGTCGCCAATTCAGAAACTTTAGGAGCGTCGCGGTGAATCGGACGATATTCTGACACGTCGACGGCGCCTTGTTTATCGATCGGTTCTCCCAGAAGGTTGAAAACACGACCTAACGTCTTTTCGCCGACGGGAACAGAAACAGGCGCGCCTGTGTCGACACACTCCATGCCGCGAACAAGACCGTCGGTACTGCCAAGAGCGACACAACGCACACGACCGCCTGGAAGGTGTTGCTGAACCTCGCCTGTCAGGTGTATGCTGATCGTGTTAAGTTCGCAGTCAATCTTGACGGCGTTATAGATGGAGGGCAAACGTCCTTCGGCAAACTCCGCGTCAAACGTGGAGCCGATTACCTGCGTGATGCGCCCGATGTTCTTGTCGTTCTGGTTCATAAGTTCACAACGCCTTGATCTCTGCAAGCGACGTCCCGTCTCTACTCCCACTCGCGTCGGAAATCGAACGTCGCAGGTTAAAATCTTGTATGGATACGTAAAGCAATACGTCTAACTCGGTGATTATTCAAACGATTTGCGTCTGAAACCTCGTTCTGTTACTGTAACGCGCTCGCGCCGCTGATAACTTCAATAATTTCGTTAGTAATCTGAGACTGACGAGCTCTGTTGTAAGAGGTCGTCAACATCGAAATCATCTGATCGGCGTTGTCGGTCGCCGCCTTCATCGCCATCATTCGAGCAATCTGTTCGCTTACCGCAGCGTCAAGGAACGCCTTAAAGAATTTGATCCTAAAAGCGTTAGGAACGACCTCGTCGAGAATACTCCTAGGCGAAGGGAGAAATTCATAATCAACAAGTTCAGAAGAATTCGTCGCGTCCTCTTCAATCTCGCTAGTCATTGAAGAGAGGGGAAGCAATGTCTCAGACGTAGGATACTGTTTCGAAAGCGAGACAAATTTGGAAAACGCGACGTCAACACGATCGACCTCGCCAACCCTGTACCTTTTGAGGACGTCGTCCGCCAAAACAAGGACGTCTTCATAAACTGGCTTATCGTCAAACTGCGTGTAAGAACGATCTACCCCATAACCATGGTATGTTAGGTACGAAAAGCCTCGTTTTCCGGAAACGACCAGTTCTACCTCGTCGTATTCGCTTTGAAGCTCCTTCAGACGGGCGATTCCAGCTCGTAAAACGCCAGAATTATAGCCGCCGCAAAGACCACGATTGGCTGAGAGAATAAAGAGAACAGCTCTTTTGGAAGCGGACCGCTCGGCAAGAAGAGGATGTTCCGTCTTCAACCCGGCCTTTGCAAGATCGCGCACCAATCGGACAATCCTCTTCGTATAAGAATCTGCCGCGACAGCTCGTTCCATCGCGCGTCGAAATTGAGCAGTTGAAACTAACTCCATTGTGCGCGTGATCTTACGAATATTCTTAATCGATTTTCGACGTTTGTCGAGCGCTCTAGCTTTTGCCATAAATCCAGTCAGTTATTTGATTGGCACAATTGACGTCTACCACGACGAAAAAATCAACTTTTGTAATATCGCGGACGTCCGGTTAAAATCAAGCAGGGTGATCTTCATGACGCAGAGCCCTAGCCCGCCTCAAAAATCAACTCGAAGAACCTGCGATAAACAACGCGTTAAATGCGTTTATCGCCGCTTCAAGCCGATCGGCAAGCTCGGAATCAATCTTTGAATCAAGCGCCTTAAGTTCATCCCATAGAGGCTGATTCTCACGATGGAACCAGAGAAGGAACTCCTTCTCCCAATCGCGAACTCGATTGAGAGGAATAGAGTCGACATAGCCTCTCGTCCCAGCGAAGATTACTAGTACTTGATCAATCACGTCAAGAGGTTCACAAACGCCCTGAATCAACAGTTCGTTCATGCGATACCCACGATCCAGGCGCTGTTGCGTCGCAGCGTCAAGATCGGACCCAAGTTGAGCGAAAGCTTCAAGCTCGCGGAACGCGGCAAGGTCAAGACGTAGACCGCCGGCAACCTGCTTCATCGCGGGAATTTGAGCAGAGCCGCCGACACGGGAAACCGAGATGCCGACGTTCATTGCAGGGCGTTGCCCACGGAAGAAGAGATCAGGCTGAAGGTAGATCTGACCGTCAGTGATGGAAATTACGTTTGTCGGAATATACGCGGAAACCTCGCCCTCCTGCGTCTCAACAATCGGAAGAGAGGTCATCGAACCGCCGCCAAGGTCGTCTGACAACTTGGCGCTCCGTTCTAACAGACGACTATGGCAATAAAAAACGTCGCCAGGATAAGCTTCACGCCCGGGCGGACGACGCATTAACAACGAAAGCTGACGATATGCAACCGCTTGCTTCGAGAGGTCGTCGTACACAATCAACGCATGCTGACCATTGTACATGAAATATTCGGCCATAGCGGCCCCGGCATATGGCGCGATGTATTGAAGCGGCGCAGGAGAACTGGCGCCGGCGACAACAACGGTCGTGTATTCCATCGCGCCATGGCGGCGTAACGTTTCAATGACGCCCGCGACAGTCGAATCTTTCTGACCAATCGCGACATAGAAGCACTTTACGCCCTTACCTTTCTGGTTGATAATCGCGTCGACGCCAATCTGCGTCTTGCCCGTCTTACGGTCGCCGATAATGAGCTCGCGTTGACCTCGCCCAATCGGAGTCATCGAATCGATCGCTTTAATTCCCGTCTGAAGAGATTCACGGACAGGCTGACGATCTGCGACGCCTGGCGCGGGACTCTCGACAAATCGATGTTCCGTTGTCGCAACAGGCCCTTTCCCATCAAGGGGATTGCCGAGGGGATCAAGCACGCGACCAAGAACGGCGTCGCCGACAGGAGTCTGTAAAAGCTTGCCTGTCGCGCGTACTTCATCGCCCTCCTGAATCTTAAGATAGTCGCCAAGAAGAATAACGCCAACGCTGGTTTCTTCGAGATTGAACGCCAATCCTATAACGCCGTTTGGGAACTCAAGCATCTCGCCGGACATAACGCCGGAAAGCCCATAAACTTGGGCGATGCCGTCGCCTGCTTCGATCACACGTCCAACTTCGCGGACGTCGACGCGCGTTTCAAATTGCTCAATTTCCTTCTGGATTACGGAAGCAATCTCGTCGGTTTTGAATTTCATGGGCGCTCCTGTCAATCATATCTTGGCGCACTTTATTCAGTTGGGTCGCAATAGAAGCGTCGTAGACAACGTCTCCGACACGAACAATAATTCCGCCGATCGCATTCGGATCGACTTTATGAAGAAATTCAGGCTCGCCGCCGACAAGTTCGCGCAAATTGACGGCAAGATTGTCTTTTACGGTTTCGTCTAAGGGGGCGGCCGTCGTAATCTCGACATGAACGCGTCCCATTCTCTCGTCGTCGAGTTTACGACAGGCGAGAAATATTTCCCGCAGCATATCCATCCGCCCGCGCCTTGCAAGCGTCTTAAGAAAATTCCTAAAGACGGAAGTCGTGGCGCCGCAGATTCCATCGAGCATACGCTGCTTTTCTTCGACGGAAACGCTAGGCGAAGCAAGAATTGCTTCAAATTTAGGATAAATGTCGCAGACTTGCGTAATAAACGAAACGTAGTCGTCGCGAACATTAGCAAAGGACGTTTGCGTTGAATCGCAGGCGCCTAGAAGCGCTGTCGCGTAAATCTCCGCAAGCTTTTCGCGCGTCGCGTCGGCGTCGAGTTTCGCCGCATACAGAGCGTCTTGTTCTACATTCTTACCCATAGAGCAACGTTTAAACGAATATAACTTGCGCTAAAAACTCACAACAACAAACGAGATCGACTTTCAATCGCTAACAACGTACGCTCATTGCTTGGCAACGTCCGCGATCGCGTTTTCGACGAGACGCGCGTGCTTTGCAGGATCAAGTTCTTCCTTAATGATTTTGCCGGCAAGAAGCGTCGCAAGACTTGCGCTCTTTTCAGCAATCTCTTGGAGCGCGACGTCAGAGGCGTTCTGGATGTCTCTCAGCGCTCGTTCTCGTTCCTCGGCAGCCAACAGCCGAGCCTCAGCGACGACCGCGTCTGCTTGTTTCTGCGCGTCCGTCTTGGCGTCGTTAAGAATCTTGCGGACTTCTTCCTCAGAGTCCTCAAGCTTCTGTTGGTATTGTCTCAATAAATCTTTGGCGTCGGCGGCGCTTTTTTCGGTCGCGGCAAGGCGAGCCAACTCGTTTCGTTCACGCAAGTCCAACGCTTTTACAATTGGCCCAAACGCAAACAACCAAAGTATAACAAGGAGGATAACGAAGACGACGGCCGTCCAAATCGCTAGATCCGTCTGCCACGCCAGAGGTTCGAGCCCCTTTTCCTTTTCCTCGACTTCAGCCGCGAAAACAGAAACGGAACTCGCCCAGTAAGCGAACGTGCTCACAGCGAGGGCAATCGTCCCAACAAAAGTTTTACGAGAGCATGGCTTCGTTTCGAACGTTTTAAGATTCATGCTGCTGATTCCCCAGACGTTAAGCGTCAAGACGCCTCGCTCCACAAAAAGCGGCGCGAAAACCACTGCATGTCGCACAGATCACTTTAACATGCAGACAATCAGCGCAAAGAACGTAACGCCTTCGATGAGAGCGGCGGAAATAATCATCGCAGTGTTGATCTTACCGGCGACCTCAGGCTGACGCGCCATGCTTTCAACGCTCGAAGAACCGATGCGCCCAATGCCGAGCGCGGCGCCAAGGAGAACAATACCGGCGCCAATACCATAAAGGGAATGAAGATCAACCGACGAGGAAGCGACCGCGTCAGTAGCAGCGGAAGCGTCCTGCGCAAAAACGGCGCATGGAGCGCAAACGAGGGCGACAACGAACAACAAAGCGACGATTTTGACGAGCTTGTTCACGAAAAATCTCCTAATTTAGGTGACGGGTCTTCACTAGACGAAATATGGAAGACGAAACAATCCCACCGATAGCTAGGGCTTCTGTGGAAAAAAGTCTCCTCCGCCATGAAGGTCTTTGTTACGCTATTTAAGGTCTCGCCTTCTTCAACGACAATCGACGTCGAAACGGGCAAGACGGACTGTCTCAAAAGTTAAATAGACTGGAACGTTACTAGTGCTGATGTTGCGCCATTCCGATAAAAATGGAGGAAAGGAACATGAAAATATAGGCCTGCAGGAACGCGACAAAAAGCTCGAGCATGTTCAAGCAAACGCTCATAAAAACACTAGCGCAAGTCACGCCAATCCAAAGAGCAAATTTATCCGCCGTCGCTGCGATAAAACCGAGCATCACGGCGAGGACAAGGTGACCGGCAAACATATTCGCCAAAAGACGAACCGCTAATACGACGTGCTTAATCAAAAGTCCTAAAACTTCGATGACAAAAAGCATCGGTTTCAGAAAAATCGACAAGGCTAAAGGAAGTTCCATATGGGGAACCTGCCCAACCCAGAAGCCGACTATTCCGAATTTCTTCATACCGGAACAAATCAGGATAACGAACGTCGAAAGCGCAAGGACTGAAGTCGTCGCAAGCGCGCCAGTCGGAGAAGCGCCGAACCAGGGCACGAGTCCGGCAAGATTACAAAAAAGGACGAAGAAAAAGACCGTCCATAGGAAAGGAGTGAAACGATCCGCGTCTTTCTTACCTATAGAAGGAACAATAACCTCGTTTCGAAGATAAAGCAAAAAAACCTCAAGGAGATTCCAGAAACGCCCGCGAAGCGGTTTGCCAGACTTCATTTTAGCGGCAAGCGGCACAAAAAGCAAAATCATCAACGCAGCGACGGCAACTTCAACTACCATAAAGCGCGTTAACTGCAATCCGCATATCGTAGGAAGTTCTAAGTGAACCCCTAAAAATTCTGGAAGGTGGTAAGCAGAGCCGTCAGAGACATGCTGAGCCAACTCGCCCATATTCACCAGTTCGCCGCTCATATCGCGTACTTTCTCAAAGGAACGCTGGAATCGTCCGGATTGAATACCTGATCGAATCTCTCGATCAAGGCAACTGCGCCAAAATACAGATCGTCAAAAGATAAGACGGCGTCTTAGTTTCACGCCGTCTTACCGTTAGCCCAGAGCTGACGTCTAACTCTCTTCGTCGTCATGGACAATGTGTTGAACTCGTCGTCTATCGATTGTAGCAATATACCCCGCCTGAAATTCAGACTCAGAAGGAATTGTCAACCATACATGGACAGGAGCCGTCAAAAAATAACCGACAAGAAGCCTCTGTGCGATCGCACGGAAACACAAGTCGTCCATTTCAATAAAGCAGGCAAGAACGACGAGACACGGTATCCCGGTGCGGCCGAACAGAGCCAAAGCATACTCAGACGTTCCCCACAGCCCTTTACGCCGACAAATTGCAAGCAAGCCAAAGGACGCGACGCCCCCCATGACGCAAAAAAACGCGCATGCAACCAAGGCTAAAACGTCTAAGGACTCTGGAATCGAGTAGGCGCCTGCAAGTAACGTAAACGCCCACGCAGTCGAAGCGTACAAAGCGTAAACGATCGCCCTTAGCCAAAGACTCTTCGTTAAGTTCTTCTTCACAGGGTTCTCGTTCATACGACTAGGGCAAGTCAGCGTTTTTTCTTCGATCCCAATTGGCGAAGCCGTTCACGAACTTCTTCATCTTCGAGCCGTCTGGCAGTCGCAATCAATCCAGCGACGAAAGCTATAACGCCGACGACTACGCCGCTCAGGATTCCTATCGGCGACCAACCATATGATCGGTCTAGAAACCACCCAAACCAAACGAGAACCGCAAATTCCGCGGAATACGCAGTTATCCGCGCAACCCACGCATATCCGACGACCAATGGAGAAACCTCGTCTCCAGGATCGTCGTCCGTCTCAAGGAAGGAGTTTAAGGCAAACGCGTCTCTTACAGCGTCAGGATCGTTTTTCACGCCAACGTCCTATCGCAACTCAAAACTTCCACAAAGGATAAAGTTCACAGCCTCGCCGTCTCACGACGCTGCTAAACAGGTCGCGAAAACGCCTCTTGATATTGAACCAGAAAAGCGTTTTTTGTAAAGAGGGGAAAAAAATAAATAGACAAACAGGGGAATTTAGCAAAGGAATTGAACTAAAAATGGTTTGGCATAGTCTTTTCAGAAATAAATACATGCGCTACGTCAACTCATAAACCTAACAAACAGGCGTCTTACCAATTTATGCATAAAGACGCTGTCGACCTTTGACTTCATTTAGAATGGAGGATATGATATACTATTAAGCGACGTTGTTTTGAACGTCTTAAGACAAACATGAATGCGTAAAAGACGGAGTTTGTACTTATGACCCGTTCGTCTCTAATGATTGTGTTTGAACTCTTTTGCTTGTTCTTTGGCGCAGTTCGCTGCTCGTTCACGTGGGGGTTCAGTCCAGTCGAGTCAAAGTTGTTGCGCGTCAACTCCCCGGCTCAAGAGTTGTCGATTGACTTGAATGGAGCGCAAGATCTCTATCTTTTTGCAGACTACGGGGGGGATTCTTACGATTGCGACCAGGCGATTTGGGCTAACCCTAAGCTTATCGACCAAGATGGAAACGAAATCGATCTGACAAGTTTGACGCCGGAAGCAGCCCAAACGGGCTGGGGTAGCCTATTGCTAAATAAAAACCATCTAGGCGAACAACTCTGCATCGGAAAAAACACCTATGAAACAGGGTTTTGGGCGCACGCGCCTTCTCTTCTACATTTTAAACTGGACGGCGCCTATAAGCATTTTAACGTAAGCGTGGGGCTCGACGTACACGCCGTGCGTGGTTCTGTTGTCTTCAAGGTTCTCGACAGCCCTGCGACGCTGCCCCAACCTGAGGACTATAAGCATGTCAACACGGTCGTTTCGACGCCCCCTATCCCGCCGTCAAAAGAATCGACGTTTGAATTCAATGACAAAGCGGCAAAGCTTCTCCTCGACGAGGGAATTGATCGGCTGATTTTTCTGCGCCACTACACGTACAACTCCAACCACGTTTACACCGATCATGTCAATTGCGACTGGCTTCCAGGCGCGGGTTTTTGTGTGCTTAACCTCAGAACAGGCGAAACAAGCGACCTTCTCTTTGACGAGTTGCACAACGGCATGATTCAGCGTTTTGACGTCTCGTACGACGGGAAAAAAATAGTTTTCGATTTCCGCGCCTCTATCGAAGAAGGATATCGCATTTTTGAAGCTAACCTCGACGGTTCGGGATTGAAACAATTAACGTTCCCCGTTCCCGAAGAAGAGGAACTCGTAAAAAAATATCGTCGCGGGAATTACATGCATGGTACGGACGATCTACATCCGTGTTATCTTCCGGACGGAGGAATTGCGTTTGTTTCGACTCGCCCCCAATTTAGTGTTCTTTGCGATTCCTCTGATAATTTTACCGTAACCAATCTCTACCGAATGGACGCAGACGGAACCAACCTCCAGCCATTGACGTTCAGCGCGCTCAATGAGCAGTCCCCTGCGGTTCTTCCAGACGGAAGGATTATCTATCACCGATGGGAATACGTCGATAAAGCGGCTGGAAACGCTAAAGCGCTTTGGGCAATCAATCCTGATGGAACAGGAGCGTCGGAAGTTTACGGAGACAATATATCGTTCCCTGAATCGATGATGTACCCCCGACCGATTCCTAACTCGCCAAACAAAATCGTCTTTCTGGGAGCTTCGCATTGTTGTCCGAACAACGCGCTTGGAACTGTAATCGTCGTCGACATGCAAGACGACGCTCGCGACGTCGAGACGATGAAGTATATAACCGACGACACGCGCACTTACCACCATAATGGATTCCACTTCAAGGACGAAAACGGCGAATACAAACATGATCTGACAGGCGTTCCCGGCCGTCTCTTTAGAGATCCATATCCCATTTCGGAAGAATTGTTTATTGCTTCTCGAAAACCAAAGGGTCTGACATGGTCTAATCTAACGGGATATGATCTCGTCTTGCTTGATGAAAACGGCGAAGAAACGCCGCTTCTTGCCGACGATTCCTCTTCATGTTGGCTCGCGACGCCTCTATGCCCCAGAGAAACGCCGCCTGTTCGTTCTAGCATCATAGACGAAGAGTTAGCGAAAAAGAACCTCGCCTTATGCGCAATAACCAATATATACGCGGGGATGGACCAGGTCGATCGCGGTACAATAAAGTATGTCCGTGTGCTTGAACAGATTCCTCGATCTTGGTCTGCGCGGAAATCCTGGGGCGACGACCACGAAGGAACGACGCACGCACACAGCGCCGTCGCAAACGGTTCATTAAGCGTAAAAGTTCAACTTGGAATCGTCCCAGTCGAAGAAGACGGGAGCGCCTGCTTCTATGTTCCTGCTAACCGAGCCGTTTATTTCCAAGCGCTCGACGCCAATTTCAGAGCGGTTCAGACAGAAAGAACATATGTCAATTATCGACCAGGCGAACAACGCGCATGCGTTGGATGCCATGAAACGCAACGTGAAGCTCCAACCCTCGTCAATCCGGTGACGCCGATCGCGATGAAGCGTAAACCCAGCGTTTTACAACCTCAACCTAATAACCCACTCCCTGAATTCACGTTTGATTACGACAGGCAGATTCAACCGATTTGGGACGCTCAATGCGTTCGATGTCATGACGGGAGTGCAGGCGCTCCGTCGCCCGACGTTAGAGGAACGCCTCAAGGC
>CAMJTU010000016.1 GCA_946408825.1 uncultured Planctomycetaceae bacterium | reverse complement strand
AAAGCGTCGCTATTGACGAGCAAAAACCGTCGTCCGTTTCCATCTAATCGCGCGACTTGCCGCGCGGACAACGTCGGGGTTCCGCCGCGCCCCAACATTCTAGACGTTCGTCTTTTTCGAGTCAAGGGAAAGAAACGGCCCTTGGCCAATCCGACGTCGTCGAGTCTTTTCAATTTAGGACGATCGACGCGCCTGAGGGAGACGCAAATCGAGCAGCGCTTGTTATATTATTGACCGGCGTAGGTGAAAAAAAACCACAAATAGAAAAAACCAAAGATAATCGCGGGGATCAAATAGACGCTCAGAAACGGCAAGAGCGCAAGTCCGGCGCGGAGCCATGCGCGCTTTTCATTGAGCGACAAGTATCTCTTCGCAAAACCCGCGTACATCGGCGCGAGAATGAACGCCGCGATCCCCAAGAAGGCGAACGAAAGAGGCAGTCGGAATACTTGCCCCTGCAAATCGTCGTCCAAAAGCGCGCCCATCCCAAATAGGGCGAGGTGACTGAGGACAAAACAACATAACGCCAGCCAATACTCTCGTTTGGAACACGCGAAATGAAGGTTGCACGCGTTCCAAAGTAAAAACAAGGCGATAGTCGCGGCGATCATGACTATTCTCCGACGGACGAGTTAAGGTCGGGCGTCGCCGAAGCGGGTCCGACGGGCGCAAATCCGGCGCCGCTCGCCCATGAAAAGACGTCGCGACCGTTGATTGCAGAGGCGATCATCTCCGGGAAAAAGTCGGGCGTACAGGCAAACGTCGGAGCGCCGAGCGTCGCGAAGACGGACGCGTTTTCGTTATCGTACGAAGGCTTGCCGTCGTCGTCAAGCGCAAGTAGGCAAATTGTCTTGACGCCTGAGGACATGAGATTCCGCGCGACGCTAAACATGAAGTTCGGATCTCCCCCGTCATAGAGGTCGGAGATCAGAATCAGAATCGTCTTACTGGGACGCGTTATGATCGATTGGCAATAACTAAGGGCGTTTCCGATTTCAGTGCCGCCCCCAAGCTGCGCGCCAAAAAGAACGTCGACGGGATCGGCGAGCTTTTCCGACATATCGACGACGTCAGAGTCAAAGAAAACAAGCCGCGTCGAAAGAGCGGGAACGCCCGCGAGCGTCGCGGCGAAAATCGACGAGTAGACGACCGACGACGCCATTGAGCCGCTCTGATCGACGCACAGCACGATGTCGAAAAGAGACTTGCGCTTATGTCCAAAGCCCGCGAGTCGATCGACGATAAGCCGCTTTCGATCCGGATCCCAGTTTTTCAGATTGAGTAGAATCGTGCGGTCGAAGTCTAGCTCGCCGTATCGAGGGCGATTCGATCGAGTCGCGCGCGAGATTGCGCCGCGAACGGCGGAGACGGTCTTCGCTTGAATCCGCTTCTCGACGTCGTCGACAAGCTTACGGACGACGGCGCGCGCCGCCGACTTCGTCTCCTCGGGGATAACGGACGAGAGCGAGATTAACGTCGCAACCAGATGGACGTCGACCTCGAGCGATTCCAAAAGTTCGGGATCGGACAGGAGATACCTGGGGCCAAGCCGGTCGAACGCGTCCTTCTGCACGACTTTAACGACCGACTGGGGGAAATATTTCCGAATATCTCCAAGCCATCGCGCAACCCGCGGAGCCGACGGGCCGAGTCCGCCGCGTTTGAGCGCTTTCTGATTGTCGCCATAAATTTTTTCCAGCGCGACGTCCATTTCCGCGTAGTCGCCGTCAAGGCGGTTTTGAGGCGACTCCGCGCTTTTCCCTAGAACGAGTCGCCAGCGACGAAGGCGTTCGCTCTCGTCGTCGGGCGTCGTTTGATTTCGATCCGTTTGCAATCTTTCAGTCATGCGATTCCCCCTGCCGACCGTCGGCGTTAAGCGCGGAACCTTTGAGGATAAAATTCAAGACGGGCAACAGCCGTTGAAATTCAGGTTCGTCCCATGGACGTCGTTCGTCGTCGGCGGCGTCGGTCGATTCTGAAACGCGAATATTTGCGAGCGTCCCGGAGAGCGTCCGGCGTTCCGCAGAAGAAAAACGTTCAAACGCGCGTCGCAGAAGCGGAAGCTGCGCGATAAAAACGTCTCTGTCGAGCGACGCGAGCCATTCGTCCAAAACGCGCCACAACGCGACAAACCAGAGAATCGCGCCCGTCGATCCGAGAAGGAACCCCTGGAGCCACGACGAAACTTCTTCCACAGGCGACGCCGGCGAAACGAAGAACGACAGTCGACTCGCCAATTCCTCGGACGACCACTTCCCTCTTTCGTAAAGAACGCGAACGAGAAAACCGACGATATATTTCGACGTCGCGCCGTCCATCGCGACGGTTGCGAAAACGTTAAGGAGTCGATCAAGCCGCGACGCGTCTTCTAGCGTCACGATCGCGTCGACAAACGACGCGAGATCATGGGCGACTTCCTCCGCGACGTCGTCGTTAAGATTGACGCAGATTTCGCGGAGTCGCAGCGTCGCGCGTTCAAAAAGCGCGTCGAAAATCGTCGCAAGCCGCTCGTCGGCGCGTCCGCGAACAGAACCGTATCGCAAGACTCGAGCGAGTCCCGGAATCGCGCAAACCGCGTCGAGAACGTCGTTCGAGAGAGCGACGTCGTCGCGGAACTTGCGGTAAATCTTCTCCATCGCCTGATCGTCGAGTTCGGCGGGAATTGCGCGTTCGACAAGTTCGACGATCTCGGCGATCGTCTTTAATTGCCCGAGTCGCGCGACCGCCATATTCGATCCGGCTTCTTCGAGGGTCGAACCGAAGCGGCTCGCGTCGACGATCGCGACTTCAAATTCGGGACGCCACTCGAGCGTCCACGTTTCCCGGAACGTTCCGAGCGCGCGGCGTTCGTCTTCGCGCGGCGTCGCCCACGGAACGTCGATGAACGCCAACCGTCGGAAAAAGCGGCTTTTAGCGCGTCCGGCAGTCTCGCGGAGGTCGAGATCGACGTTTCGCGACGTCTCTTCGCGCTTGAGCCGCAATCGTTTGCGCTCCGTCTCGATATCCTTCGCCAGCGGCGGCGTCGGAACGCCCGGCGGAACGACGCCGAGTTCGAAGCCCGTCTCGAGACGACTCCGGATCGTCGCGTACAGCGTCTCTTCGCCGCGACACAGGACGGTAATCGCCGCCTCGCGCAATTCGTCGAGACCCGGCGCGGAACGCTCGCGAATAGCGGCGAGCGCCTCGGCGAATCTCACGGAATCGACGACGTTCGCGGCGGCGGCCGGCATTTGGTCGTCGCGCAAAAACCGCGCGGCCCGCGAGAGAAAGCGCGTCGCCGCGTCGCGATAGGTTTCACGTCCGTCGACGGGCTCGCGCGGCTCTAAATCCGACTGGAAAAGCGCGTCGAGCCGTCGCGACTCGTCGGACGCGCGCCATATCTCCTGGAGCCACGCGGGCGCGTCGATTCCCGCGCCGTAACCGGATCGGCGTTCAAATCGCGAATGAGTCCAAGGAATCCACGTCGCCGCCGTTTTCGTCTTCGGGAGCTTACGAAGAAGCGCGTCGTCGTCCGATTTTTTCGGAATCAGCGATTTACGTCTCGGATCGGTCGTTTCAAGGTCGAGCGCGGGCGCATGCCAGGCGCCGCAAACGACCGCGACGCGTTCGGCGCCCGTCTTGAGCGCCTGGCGAATCGCACGACGCATCGCCGCTTCGCGCAACGGTTCCAAATCGTCCTCGTTCCCGCCGCTTGTCCTGGCGACGGCCCTGGCAAGTCGCTTGAGTTCGTCGAAGTCGACGAACTTGACGTCAGACTCGGCGCGATCGTCTTCGACCGACTCGGCGCGATTTGCCGTCTCTTCTTCCGTCGTCGCCCCTTCCTCGTTCGACGCAACCTCGCGAATCGTAAGGCGCAGTTCCGTCGTCGCGCCGAGAAACGAAGGAAAGACGGCGCCCGGCGTCGTCGTCTGTTCAATCGCGCGATATTCCCAGCGTTCGGGACGATTCTCCCCCGCGACGCGCGCGAGCGTCCCAAGCGGGTCCTCGCGAATGGACTTCGCAATCTCGAGCAATTCGTCGTCAGAACGCTCGACAGATTCTTCCTCGCCCGACTCGGCGGCGACCGATATGGTCGCGTCAGGCTCGACTTCCCCGCCCGCTTCGTCCGTCTCCGCGGGCTCCTTCGCGGCGTTCTTTGCCGCCGCGTCTTCCAGTCCGAAACGGTTCGCGAGGGGAAGGTCGATAAACTCGACGGGAATTCCCGTTCCCAAAGCGTAACGAATCGCGACCCATTCCGGGGAAAACTCCGCGAATGGGTAAATTCCCGCGCGTTTCGGGTCGGCCTCGGGGTAGACGATAAGCGCGACGGGCGGCTTCGCCTCGGTCAAACCGTCGACTTTGAGCGCGGCGGTTCCCTCGGGGGGGCCTTCGACCAGCAGCAGATCGGGCTTAAACGCCTCAAGCGCGGAGACGAGCGCGCGGGAACAGCCCGTCCCATGGTGGCGAACGCCAAAAACTGACAACGTCATTCGTCAATGTCCTTACAGGCTTTATAGAGATCGTCCCAACCTTCGCGGTCTTTCATGACCGTCTGCCGATATTCGCGCCACGCGACCGCGTCGACGCCGGGGTCTTTGACGATCGCGCCGACGAGACTCGTCGCCAGATCGGCGGCGGTCAGGGTTCCGGAGCCGAAATAGCCCGCGTTCGCCAGCCCGTTGTTCACAACGGAGATCGCCTCCGCCGCCGAAAGGGTTCCGCTCGGAGACTTGATTTTCGTTTTGCCGTCGAGCGTCGCGCCGGCGCGCAGCTCGCGAAAGATCGTTACGACGCGGATCAGTTCCTTGTCGGCGGGCTTCTCGACGGGATATTGCAACGCGCGTCCCATCTGAGCGACGTTGAGCCGAACGATTTCAACTTCCTCTTCGAGGGTCGCCGGCGGCGGGAGGATCACCGTGTTAAAACGACGCGAAAGCGCGCTCGAGAGTTCGTTGACCCCTCGGTCGCGGTTGTTCGCGGTCGCTATGACGTTAAAGCCGTTCTTCGCTTGAATTTCATCATTGAGCTGAGGAATCGGCAACGTCTTCTCGGAAAGGATCGTGATAAGCGCGTCCTGCACGTCGCTTAAGATACGAGTCAGTTCTTCGACGCGCGCGATTTTACCGCTTTCCATTCCAACCGCCAGCGGACTTTTAACGAGCGCGTCGACAGACGGGCCGTTCGCGATGAGCTGCGCGTAGTTCCACCCGTAGCGCAGCGCGGACTCGTCGACGCCTGCGGTTCCCTGCACGAGAAGCGTCGAATCGCCGCTGATCGCCGCCGCGAGATGTTCGCTAACTTTCGATTTCGCCGTGCCGGGGAGACCGTAGAGGAGCAGCGCGCGGTCCGTCGCGAGCGTGGCGATCGCGCGTTCGATTATTCTCGGGTCCCCGACGTATTTCGGGGTGATCTCCATCCCGTTCGGGGCGCGGCCTCCGAGAAGGTAGAGTTTCGTCATTTTGGGGGAAGTCAGCCAGTTTTCCGGTTTAGGAAAGTCGTCTTTCTCGCGAACGGCGGCGAGTTCCTCGGCAAATTCCTGTTCCGCGTGGAGGCGAACGACTGATTTCAGCGCGTCGGCGCGATCGGTTGATTTTGGGGAAGATTGAGTCATGGATAATCTCTTTGCGAATATATTGGTTAAGGTCGGACGCGAACGGAAAAACGCGTCGACGCGATTTCTACCGTAAAAACGCTACTCTGGGTTCGACCTAGAAGAGAGGTAGTTCTCTAGGATATCGACCGCTTCCGAAAAACCGGTCGAATTGTATAAACGGCTGTAACGAAAGAAGGGAAATTTTCTGTAAAACGCGGAAGTGACGTTGTAGTTCGGACCGTTAATTGCAGACGAACAATCGACGCAACGCTCTTTGAACAATCTCCCCAATTTGGAGTATTTTTCACGGAGTCGTCGAGGGAGCAAATGCAAAATAAACGTCGTGTTATCCCAAAGAATACGCGCAAAATCCGTCGTTGGATTCCACGTGCCGCGTCCGTCTGAACCGCTGCAATCCACTGGGGCGACGCGTTCGTTCCGATCTTGGAGCCGTTCGAAGAACGGCTTATAGCGTTGAACCCCAAGGTTGGAATTAATGGAAAATCTATTGGTAAATACATAAACGCTCGGAGAAACGGGTTTGGTTGGTTGAGACGAATCTACCCCGAAGTTTTCCAACAGCTTCCATAGGACGGAGTCGAAGAAATCGGCGAACTCGTCGCGCCACGGATACGGCTCGTGGAACGCGAGGAAGAGCGCAAGGTCGATGGGAAACGCCTTCGGCTCGACGCCGATCGAGCGCGTTTGGTCGACGAGAGAACGAATCGCGGCCGTACCCTGGCGCTCGACGCGACGAAATTTCCATTCGAGCCAATTCGTATCTTTCTCGTAGGATTGTTCGGCGCATAAAGGGCGATCAAGAGGCTCTTCCCAACGTCGAGGGCCTTTGAAAAACATATAAGACGCGCGAAGTCCTGCAAGGACGATAGGAAATCTCTCATGCTGCGCCATGAGGGCAAGGAGCTCTTCCGGCGTCGTCTGAAAGCGCTCCTCCCAGCGTTCCAGCGGAATCCGTTTCAGGAATTCCCTAACAAGTTTTGCTTCGGCCGCTTTCTCCAACTGACGACGAACGTCGTCGCGGTTCCATCTAAGGTGGTTTTCAGTATACAACCCCAGAGCTTGAAGACGTTTTTTTTCAGTTACGTCAGGACGAAAAAGTCTTCCCTCCGACGATATGTGTGAATTGGCAAACTTCACGAGGGAATCGAGATATTCCGAATCGCGCAATCCCGCCAGCAACTCGCCGACCTTGCGTCCCGACTCGAAAGAAACGCCTTTCTTTTTCAGAGTAGCTCTAAGAAGAGGCGCGTCGTCGACGTCGACGCGAGTCGCTAGGCAGGAAAATAAAATTTTCGCGTAACTGCGCCATCCGCTCGGCGAGGCGCCGTCGACGAGCGTTTCAAGCGCCGCTCGCGCGCGGACGGGGTCGAGCGCGCGCATCGCCGTTAGCGCTTGGGCTTTCAAAGGAACGGACGACTTTTCGTCGAGAAAAAGCTGTTCAATATCTTCGAAAGTCACGCCCAGCGGAACGTCGTACGGCTCAAGAAACAAAGGAAACTGCCACATCGCGGCGTAAATCGACGTCTCGTGCGTCACAAGATCGCGGACGTTTGGCGGCGCGACGGCGGCGATAAGCGCGGGATCGAAGTTATCGGCAGCTTCCGACTTTATGATTTTGAGATAATCGGCGGCGCGCTCCGGCGGCAATTTTAGACCGCGACGCGCTAAGGCGCGAAACATCGGATCAAGGGGGAAAAGCGTCGTCTCGTAAGGCGCGTCCGAAATCGAAACGGACGCGGAAACGTAAGTCTTCAAGATCGTCAGAACGGCGTCGGCGACGTCGACGGGCAGAAATTCTCCGTCGTCGCCGTCATGAAGCAAGAACAGATTTTCGCCGTTATCCGTAATCTTGCCCGGCGTCGCTTGGTCGATCAGCGTCTCGACTCCTATCGCGAGCGCGACGTTCTTCGCAGCGGAATTCTCCGAATTCGTGAAAACGTCGACAAAAGGGTCAAGTCGGCGATCGTTAAAATCGGGCGACTGCGTGTCGGTTCCTAAAAGAGCGAGCTTTACCAACGACGGATTCATAATCAACGCGCCTCCGAAGCCGTTAAACGCTATAAAGAATTGTATAATCGGAAGAATCCTTGCCCGTTCCACAAGGAGAAAACGAAAAACTCGCGACCGTTCCATTCGGCGAAGAGCGAGCACGGCGCGCGCCAAGTCGCGCTGTAATAACCGACGAGCGTCGAATCGTTTCCGTCGACCGAGAGCGCGGGCGCGGAGAGTCCCGAAGAACTAACGACCCGCCATTCTCTCACGCACGACGCGCCGTCGCGCCGTATATGAGGGCGCACGACGACGTCGTCCAAAAACGCGGGAATCGATTGGATCCACGGCGCGCGCGCCTGATAGTCGGGAATCCTGCGAAAAAACCTGTCGAGGGACGCCTTAATATGGCAGTTCGACGTCTTTTGGATCGACTTCGGCGGCGTTTCGAAAAGCGCGCGGAGTTTAAGCGTTCCCGGCCAAAACCGCATCGTTCCTTCATATAACGACGCGACGGGGAATCTATCCGGAAAGATCGCCCTGGCCCTTGTCAAGGCGTGGGAAAACTGCAAATACTGCGCAAAACGCCTGGTTTCGAGGTTTAAAAACCAATCGCAAGCGACGAACAGCTGACCCGCGCGCGCCGAGACGACCTTCCGTCCCAGCGCGAGCCAGACGCCTTCGACGCGCTCGCCGGAAGCAAGAACTTCCGCTTGCGGAACAGTATAGCCGAGCGCCTGCCGAATTTCGGAGGCAAAATCTTCGGGCGCGTCGTCGATTCGTCGATACGCTTCCAGCAGAAGCGCGAGTTTCCCGAGTTGACCCAAAAGTCGTTCACGACCGGCCTCGCCTCCGTTCAGAAGTGCATAGGCGTTTCCGACGAACCGTAAAAGTCCCGGCGTCTGCGCGTCGATCATGCGGCGCGACAGTCTGTTCCAGAATTCGGGAGAGTTGACTTCAGACGAGCCGAGTCCGAGCCGCACGACGTCTTCCAACTGCGTCTGAATCAATTCGACTCCGGCGTCGACGCGCGCCTCGCGTTTCGCAGACGCGCGTAATTTAGGCGCGGACTTGTCCGGCGCGTCGTTCTGCGAAGCGTCGCCCTCGGGCGTCGCCGCCTCGAGCGCCTTTTTTTGCCGTTTCTCCGCGCGTTCGTCCCGCGCGGCGAGCCAGTCGACGACGGCTTGCGGCTCGTCGTCCTTATATTCGGGAATCGCGGCCCGGCATAGCGCCAGCGCGAGAACGTGCTTGCAAGGAAGCTTATGACTCGGGCACGAGCAACGGTACGCGAACTCGGAACGAATATCGACCATCGTCGAATAGGGAGTCGCCGCGCTCCCTCCGATCTTGCCCCACAACGCCCGACCCGACGCGCCGTGCGAAATAAAGCGCTTCGCGAGCTTCTGCGCCGCTTCAAACGACTGTTTGTCCGGCGCGACAGACCAGACAAATTCGTCCGTCAACTTGATCAAGGTCCTTCCCCCTTTTTACGGCATGGAATACCCGTCGGCAAATCGCCGACGCCTCTCTGAAATCGACCGCTGTCGCGTCAAAAGCCTCAACGCGCAGATACGACGCGTTCGTCGGAACGAACGCCTAAATCGCAGAAACGGCAAGCGCATGTTAGACAAGTCGCCGCCTTCTCCTATCGTTCTATTCTTCGTCAGATCCGTTCTATCGCGCCGTCGACGCTCCGCGCGCGTCTCCCCCACAAAAAACTGAGCGCGCAAAAGCGAAATACGAACAACCGCCAGACGGCGTGCAGTCTCGATTCTCCTGCCTATTTTCAAACTTTCTCGATAAAAAATCCGATCCTGTCGTCTCGGACGCTCCCAACCCCGAAAGCGTGAGTATATCCTCGTTCAATCAAGGCGTCAATGAGGCGACGTTTTTTCTGAAAAAAATATCAAGAAATTCGTGAAACCGCTAGGATTGAAAAGGGAACGCAGACGCGGAAATACTGTCGTAACGTCTTATAGGACGCGCTATAGTCTACAATTAACCGCGGTCGATTTCGAACGCCGTTGAACCGGGCGTCCGCAAGAACCTATTCGGAGCTTTTCACGTCGAGTTCGCGCGGTTATAATTCCGACGTCTTCCCGTTAAATACCCAAAGAAAACAAGGATCTCGCCATGACCGACAAGCGGCTGCAAGAGATCGTCCCCGGCGCGATTCTAACGACGGGAACTCGCGCCGACGCCGACGACTGTCTGCGGCTCCGAACCGCCGTCTCGCTCGAACTTGAGCGCGACGGGACGCCGGAGCTATGCCTCGCCGCCGAGTCTCCCGAGGAATTCCGGGCGTTTTTCGACGACCAAGAGTCGCGCGCGCTCGTCCTGAGGACTGCGGACGGAGAGCTCGTCGGCTTCGGGATCGCGACGTATCGCGGAGAATCGCGGCTGAAATTCCGCGCGCTGATTCCCGATTTCGACGCCTCCCCGCGCAACGTCGCGTATGTCAAACTGATCCAAGTCGCGCCGAAATATCGCGGACATGGTCTCCAGCGTCTTTTCTTTAGCGAACTGGAGACGTGGGCGCGCGAAAACGGCTCGGCCTACGCCGTTGGAATCGTCTCCCCTAACAACGTCGCAAGCGTCAAGAACTTTCTCCGCGGCGGCTACCGCGAAGCGGAACGTTTTATCTTCGAACCGTTCGGCTACGAACGGATCAGGATGATTAAGGAACTCGTCGGCGCGGACTCCTAGTCCATATGCATACGCAGCGCGAACGCGTCAACCGACGACGTCAAAGACAAAAGGCTAAAAATAAACGGATCGTGAGAGTAATGATCAAGGCGTTTGCCAACCATACTTTTGAGTGCGTTTAACGACGCGGCGTCGAGCGTGAGGTCGATCATTTTTCCTTTTTCTGGGCATCGACTACGTCGCGCCGTTACCTTCTGAGTTCGACGATTTCGCGAGAACATTCGCCCCGTAAATTGTCTTCCCAACTTTCGATAAACTCGCTCGTTGGCGAAAAGCTCTGAATTAGATTATACCCTTTTCTCACCGTTATGTCCTCAGAAAACCAAATGTTCTTCTCAAACGAGAGTTCGCTCCCGTCGTCGAACTTGAAGACGACGCCCCGTGTGAGACAAACTTCATAGGTTTGAATACCCTTCTCAAAGAGCTTTTGCCGCTCGTTGACGACGTCGATTGAAGAAATAACGCGACCAACCGGCGTTTCTATCATCGTTTGGTCGGGAATACGCGAATGAATATCGTCCCAGTTGGCGCGTTGCAAGCGAAAAAACGCGACGTCTTCGTTGGCTCCGTAATAGTCTGCAACCTCGATGAAATTGGTGAAAGTCCAAGCGCCTACTTCGACGCAAATTCCCACGATTCCGTAGACGTTGGCAGAAAAAACAAAGGGATCGTGTTTGTATCGATTCATACGCCGGCCAACCATGCATCTCAGCGTCGTTTCATCGGAGTGCGAAAACCGAACGTCGATGTTTTTCATTTTGATTCCTCGCAAACAAAGTGAATTTTTTGACCCTTCAAACCGCCTGTGTGACTGCTCGGTTTTATGTTGATTTCAACGACAGGCGTTCCGTCCGAGGTAGACTTTTTTCTCATTGTGACGACTGTTCCGTCAGCCATGCGTGTGATGCTCGTATTGTCGTTCAAAACGTTTTCCTTTCCTCCATAGGCGATTTTGTTGTAAAAATCAACGGCTGCGTCAAGATTGTCGGACGCAGTAATATTACGGGTTCTTGATCCGCCGTGAACGCTATTTACGCCGAAATATCCGTCTTTATATTGGTATTTGCTTGAGGTGATCAAAATATTTTGTCCAACGCTTCGATAATACTTAGAATTTCCTTTGTTCCCAGTTCCCATGTCACGCCTTCTTTCTTCGATGAACGCGTTCAACTTGGCTGGCGTATCGATGGAATTCAACTTGGTTGAGATATTCTCCGAAGACGTCGTTCGGCATGGAACCGTGAACGAGGACGATAGGCGGTTGAAGCGTTTTCAGCATGGCGGCGAGACCGACGCGGAACATCCGACGTTGTTCCCGCGACTTAATACAGCCGTGAGTACTGACGGAAACCATGACTCCTTTCGGAACGCCTAGGAAACAGTATTCGAAACTCCTTTCGTCGCTCCAGCGGACGTTAGGAATCACGGGGATTCCGTTTTTCTGTAAGAAGAACCCGACGGCTCGGTTCATGTACGTGTTGGTTTGTTGCAAACACGGCGATTGTCCGATCAATAGCGAACAGTCGGGAGTAATAACGCCGTCGTAGAGCTTCAGCAAGTCCAGATATCGAGTCGTCGCCGTCAGAACTTGCGAGAACTCCCTGTCATGCATATAGAAGTGAACGTATTGGCGTTTGTTCGCGCAACGTCGCGCTTTCGCAAAGGGAATCATGTCCCTTGGAACCTGAACGTTGTTCAGATTCATCAACATGGGAATTCCCGGCTCTCCGACGAAAGTCGCGCCCTCCGTCAGATATGCCTGAAATCCGTCGTCAAAAAATGAATTAGGCTTAGTCATAATTCGCCTCCGTATAACGTTGTCAATCGCGCGAAGTCAGGAAACGCGCGGAATTTACGGGGAATAACCTATTTTTATCCGATCGTTTGCGCTGTTGAAAAACGCAAAACGTTCTTGGGAGAACCGATTCAAAAAAGGATGGTTCTTCTAGACAATCAGGTTGACTTCTTCTCCGAACGCCGCTATACTAGGCTTGGACACTTCGAGTAGCGATATTCGGAGAAGGGCGCCGTTTTGATCGTTCCAGCGATTAATTCGGCGCTTTTTGCTTAAAGGACAATCGCTCGTAGGTATTTCTTTTTTGTAGCGATGTGTCAAGGCTTTACCCTCTGAGTTCGACGATTTCACGAGAACATTCGGGGAAGCATTTATCTTCTTCGCCTCGTTCTTCTCCTTCTTCCGGTTCCCAGTCTTCGAGAAAATCTTCGAGCGGAACAAAGCTCTTGATAAGATCGTATCCGCGTCGAATCGTAATCATCTCTGAGAACCACGGTTGGATTTCAAAAGAAATCTCGTTTCCCGTCGCAAGTCGGAAAATAACGCCCTTGGTGGAGAATACTTCTCTTCGAACTCCTCCGCAGGTAACGATTTCGCGGTCGTTGACGACGTCTATTCCGACAATCGTATCAAGCGTTGGGACGTCAATCAGTTTGCCGTTAAGCAATTTTGAAACGATCTTCTCGGGTTCTGATTTGGCAAACGTCATATAAGAAACGTCGTCGACGTCGAAAAAATATTCGACAACTTTGCGTTTAACCTCCAATTTGAACGATTCTTCTCCTATATAAAACCCTACGACGTTAAAGACGACGGGTCTGAAATAAAACGGATCGTGAGAATAATGGCGAAGCTGTTTTCCCACCATGCTTTTAAGAATATTCATCGAATCGGCGTCGAGCGTGAGATCCGTCATTTTTCCTCCTCTATGAAATGTATTTTTTGACTTTTAACGCCGCCGCAGTTGCCGCTGTTGTCTATGTTGATTTCCACAACTGGAGTTCCGTCGGAAGTTGAAGTCTCGCGATAGGTAATAACGGTTCCGTCCGCCATACGGGTTATTTTCATTTTTTCTTTCCCATAAATATCTTCCTTTCCTCCGTAAGCAAGCTTATCATAGAAGTCTTTTGCCGTTTCCAACGGTTTTTCCGAGGCAATGTGCCTTACCTTGTTTTTCTTGCTTCCTCTTACGCCAAATCGACCTTCATGATAATGGTATTTCGAGGAAACAGACTCAATGTTTTCGCCGACGCTTCGAAAAGTCGGAGAATTTCCTTTATAACCCGTTCCCATATCACGCCCTCCCTTGTAGTTGGGCGCGCTCAAACGAACCGACGTTGAGGAGTATGAGAAATTTTCTGAAGTTATTTATGATAACTGAGTTAAACTCTGTCATAATAAACCTCGCATAGCGGCTTCAACCGCGCGACGTCGATGGACGCGCGGAACTTACGGGGAACAACCTGTCTTTGTCCGATTCACTTGCACTCTTGAAAAGCGCAAAACGTTCTTGGAGAACCGATTCAAAAAAGGGACGGTTCTTCCAGACAATCAGGTTGACTTTTTCTCCGAATGCCGCTATACTAGGTTTGGACACTTCGAGTAGCGATATTCGGAGAAGGGCGCCGTTTTGATCGTTCCAGCGATTAATCCGGCGCCTTTTTGCTTTTTTACGCGACCATAGGCGAGTTCCTTTCTTTCTCTGGCGCGATTCCAAAGAGTCTCAGCAATTCGATTTCATATTTCTTGTAACCATATATTCTAAATCCATAAAGCCATTTTTGATAATAAGCATACGAGTACAAAGCGGCTTCGACGCTGTTGTGAAAGGCGCATCTGACATTTGTCCAATTATTAGGCGAGATTATGTGGACTAGCGGCGGCGGCGCTAGAGCATATTTAGCGAAGAAATTGGCTTCAGCCTCTTCTACGTCCGCTCTTTCAGGGGAGCCGGTATGGTCAAGAACGCAGTGCGCAATTTCGTGAAGGATCGTCATATTCATACGTTCGTATTGAACGGAATCGTTGTAGAAGACGACTTCGATTCCATCGTTGATCTCCGAGAAAAAACCGTCGGAGCTGATTCGTCCCGCCGCTTGGCGCTTCTCAACAGAAAGAGACGAATAGGGGATTAGTCTGATTCCCATTTTATACGCAAGCTCAAATCCGCTGATAGGAATTGTGCAAACGTTATATCGTTCAAAAAGAAAGACAACTTCGCCCTTAATAAATTCATAAGTATCATTGGATAGAGTCATTTGCGTCCAAGCCCTCTAATCGTTGATTAAAAGATTTATTATTTCCTTCTTTTGAGCTGGCGACATCGTCGCAACATTGCGAGCGATAAGTCTTTTGACGCGTCCAAATTCTTCCAAAGCCGATGGAGAAACGCCCTCCATTAGGTAATCGGACGTTGTTCCTAGCGCGACGGCGATTCTTGCAAGAACAGACGAGCGCGGCGTTCGGTCTCCCTTGATATAATGCGAGACGGCGGCCTCCGTGACCTCAGCTCTCGCCGCTAGTTCTTTTTGGGTTATCCCTTTATCTTTTAACGCCTGCTCCAACCGCAGAGCAAACGCGCTCCTTTCCTCATCCATTGGTCTACTCCTTGTTAGCGCGGCGTCGTTGCGACGTCTGCAAGTCGAGAGTCGTCAAGTCGCGCGGTATGGCGCGGAAAAACACGCGTTCAATTGATTTGCTTGCAAACGACGGTTTTGACGCCGCATTTTTTACAATAAGGGATAAGCTTGACGATTCTGGGGAAATTATAACTGAAATTATTATTTTGTCAAGACGTTGTTTATGTTTTTCCGGCAAAACGTCATATTTGATTGCTTTCACACGTAGAAATGATAATTTTTCCCAACCGTCCGCCATAGTGGAACGGTCGCTCGTCGTTGACCGCGTTTTTAACCAGTCGAAGCGTTCCCGCCTTACCGCCCTTTGGGCAGGCGCTCGACGAGTTCGTTTGTTCTGAGCGCGACGGCGACGAGGCGCGGGATCAGATTGAAGATGTATTTCGGGTCGTCGCTCCAGAGGTTGGGGTCGTCGATTATGCCGGAGGGCTTGTCCTGTTTGCGGTAGTAGCGTTCGACAAGCCATTCGACGGGGGAGCGTCCGTTGACGATATAGCGGAACGCGTCGTTCGGGATCCCTGAAATCGCGATATGGTCGTTGTATTTCAGGGTTCCGTCGAAGACTTTCATTTCGCGGTCTTCCCCTTCGACCTTCTCTTTTCGAGTTCCGAGTTTCATCTTGGAATCGACGCGATAGAGCGTCGCGTCGTCGAGTTCGTCGGCGTTTTCGATATGAACCTCGAGCGGATAGGGCGCCGGGAGCGCGTGCGGACGGCCTTTTCGGTCGGGAATCGTCGACTCGCCCGTCTCGTAGTTTACGTGCAAATCCGCCAACTCGCGCCCGATATTGGAGATCGCCAGAAAGTTCGCGCGACTCTTCGGCAGATCGAGCCGCGCAAGCTCCTTCTTCAACTCGTTCTCATACTCCGCCCGATACTCCGGCGAATGCAACGCCCCGTAGACGTAAAAGAACACGTCTTCCGCCGTAACCTCGTCCCCAAACCGCTTCCGACATTCCGCCAGCATCGCGTCCGATATCCCGCTCCGCTGGACGTAGCCGTCGATAACCTTCTCGCTCGACGAAACGCCAAAAAGCGCGTCCGACGCCGACTCGTAATAGTACAGGGGGAAGCATTGAGTTGCCCCTACGCAGTGCAAGTCGGGAATGACGTTCATCATGAAAGCGGAAAAAGACTTGTTTTCACTTGATCCTTGAATGCAAATCGTTAAATTAGGCGTGTTTTCAGAGGGGAAGAGGTTGTCAACGAAAAGCCCCGGTCTGTGTAGGAAGTTTGAGTCAAAATACAGAAATTCCTTGCAGAAAGGTCTATACGCCGCGACGCGGAAACTTTCTTTAAACGGATAGACCACGCCCTTCTCAACGTCGCGAAACAATTCGCTTGTCCACTTGATTTTTTCTTCGTCCCGAGCAATAAAATCCAAACAATCCTTCGCGTCTGGATTTTGAATTTTAAACTGTGTAAATTCCTCGACTTGTCGATTGTAAAAGTCGACCATCCTCGACATATTGGTTCTTAGCGCCGACTTTGAAAAATTGTAGGTCCAAGCGTCGCGGTTTGTATTAATTCCCAAACAATACACCGGCTTAAAGAACGTTACGGCGCCAGATTTATCCTTCTTATCCCCGAGCGGGTAGAGCTTGCCAAAATTTCCTTTCCGCTGGTTGATCCAATCGTCGAGTTCGTTGGGGATAATATTGTCCCACGAGGTGTTTTCGACGCTCTGGAAGTCGCGCAGGATTCCGAGCTTTTGTTCGCGGGTTAGATAGTCGCCGACGTCATGATAGAAAATGTTATGATCAGTCTTCGCCGGATTCTTCACGAGAATCGTGATCGCGATAGGCGCACGCGAGCCGGAGCCGAAGATTTTGCCTCCCTCGCGACGCGACAACTCTCCCTGCGTCCGTTGGTTGCCTCTCAAATTGAAGACGTAAATCGTCGAGAACTCTTCGGCGAGGCATTTGCGGAACCCTTCCATCGCGGCGTTGTCGATATAGGCGCCGTTCGAGACGAACCCGATAATTCCCCGGTCGCCGATACGGTCCGACGCCCAGCGGAACGCTTTTACGTATGCGTCATAAAGGCTTTTTTTATTAGTTGTTCCCGTTTTGGCGACATATGTTTCGGCGACGCGTTTGTCGAGTTCGGGATATTTCTCATTCTGGTTGGCGTCGTTTTCGCTCTTCTGCCCGACGGAATAGGGCGGGTTGCCGACGATGATCTCGATCGGCGAGTTGCGCTGGCGTTTGCGACGCTCGGAGTTCGTTCCGGCGTCGACGAAGGAATCGTTCAGATACTCTTTCGTTTTCTTCTCTTCGTCGCGACTCATGTTGAACGTGTCGGTCAGAACGATTCCGGGGAACGGCTCGTAATCGACCCCGTCGAATCCGTCGGCGCCCTTGTCGTCCGACTCCCGCCCCGGCGCCACGTCCTTTTCGTGGAGAAGCGCGTAATACGTGTCTTCGATGTTGACCGCCGCGATGTAGTACGCGAGGAGCATGATCTCGTTCGCGTGCAGTTCCTCCCGGAACTTGCGCTTGAGGTCTTCCTTCCGAATCAGTCCCGAGAGCAGAAGTCGCGAAATGAACGCGCCCGTCCCCGTGAACGGGTCGAGAATGTGAACCCCGTCGCGCGAAATCGAGCGATTATGGAACTCCTTCTTTAAGACATACGCGACCGACCGCAGAATGTAATCGACGACCTCCGGCGGCGTGTAGACGACCCCGAGTTTCTCGGCCGTCTTCGGGAGCGCGAGCGTGAAGAACTGCTCGTAAAGCGTGTGAATGATCTGCTGACGTCCTTGCGACGTGCTAATCCCCTCGATTTGGGACCTCACGTCCGACTTAAACTGTTCCTCAATCTCGCGCTCCTCCGGAGTCAGCGCCATATTGAACGACGCGACAACCTTCTCAAGACTTCGGACGACGGGATTGTTGCGCGAGAAGGCGTTTTTAGCGAAGAGCGCGTCGAAGACGGGGAGCGTCGTCATATGCTGAGTGAGCATGTCGAGCGCGTCGTTTTCGTCGAGGTTCGCGTTGACGTCGCTTCGTAGGGACGCGAGAAACGCGTTAAAGGCGGCGCGCTGTTCCGGAGTCGGCGCTTCGAGGCGTTTGCGTATCTGTTCGACGCGCGACGCGGCGATTTGCGCGACCGATTTCGCCCATTCGTCGAGATAACGTCTGTCGCCGCAACGTTTAACGATCTCCGCGTAAATCGCGTTGCGGATTCCGTCGTCGAATCCGGGGAGCTTCAACTGCTTCGGCTTATTGGCGTCGCCAGTCGGCGTTTCGTCGTCGCTTCCTTCGCCCCCTTGCGATCCGTCGTCGGGCGGATCCACGATCGGTCCTTTTCCCCTTTCGCCGACTTGAAGCTGGTTGATCATGACGCGAAACTTCTCGTCGTGCGAACGGAGCGCGTTGAGAACCTGCCATATAACCTTATAGCGCGCGTTGTTGTTGAGCGCGACTTCCGGCTCGACGTCGCTCGACACGACGACGGGCAGCACGACGTATCCGAATCTTTTGCCCGGCGCGCGCCGCATGACGCGTCCGACCGCCTGAATCACGTCGACCTGCGAGTTTCGCGGCGCGATGAAGAGCGCCGCGTCGAGGTTCGGCACGTCGACGCCCTCCGAAAGACACCGGACGTTCGAAAGAACGCGGCACGCGTTCGGCGTTTCGCCCGCGAGCCATCTGAGCAGCGCGGCGCGTCTGTCCGCGCCGAAGGTTCCGTCGATATGCTCCGTTTCGAGCGTAATCGGAACGCGGCGTCCCGTTTCGTCGCCTAAATCGTCGGGACGCGCCGACTCCTCGTCCTTGGCGCCGACTAGCGCCTTCTCCGTCTCCTCCTCGAAGAGCTTTTCGCCGACGATTTGGAACGCCTTCGCGAAGGTTTGCGATTTTTTAATCGAGGCGCAAAAGGCGACGGCGCGCTTCATCGGCGCCGGGTCGGCGGCGTACTGACGTTGAACGTCTTCGGATCGCGAAATCTTCGCGAGTCCGCGCCAGCACCCGATCATTTTCGCGACTTCGTCGACGTCGAGATCGTTTTCGTCGACGTCTTTTTGGAGACCTTCGTTTTCGGCGACCTCTTCAACCGTCCTGCATAGTCCGACGTATTTCAGCGCGTCCTTCTCGTCGACCGTCAGAATGAGGACTTTATAGTCGGAGAGGAGTCCCTTTTGAACGGCGGCGCCGAAGCTGAGCTTGTGAAACTCGTCGCCGAAAAGCTCGACGTCGTCCATCGAGCAGAGAAGAGCGTCCTTTTCCTTCGCTTTGTTTTTTGCGCTGTCGCCGTAAACGCGCGGGGTCGCGGTCATATAGAGGCGTTTTTCGGCGCGGATGAAGTCGGCGTCGTGGATTTTGACGAAGGAGGACTCGTCCTCGGAGGCGAGTCGGGCGCCGGTCGTTCGGTGCGCTTCGTCGCAGATCGCGAGGTCGAAGGCGGGGAAGCCCTGAGTCTGCGCGTCGGCGACGGTTTCGAGGGACTGATAGGTCGAGAAGACGACGACGGTCGGGCGCGGGGCGCCGGGCTTTTTTTCGGCGAGGACTTGGAGTTCGTTCCAGCGTTGGACGACGGTTTCGGGTCGAGTCGTGGCGGGGCGCGTGAGTTGGGTCGCGTCGAATGCGGGCGCGTCTTCGATTTCGTCGTCGCGTTTTTTGCGCTTCGTCGCAAACGCCCCGGGGGCGCGGGCGTCCGACTCGTGAATCTGCGCGTCGGAACAGACGACGATCGGCGCGAGCGTTCGCCTCGATTCGATCGTCCACTCTTTGAGCGTCTGCGCGAGGAGCATGAGAGACGGGACGAGATACAGAACGACGCCCCCTTCCGGCGCGACTTCCTCCATAATGCGGAGCGACGTGAACGTCTTGCCGGTCCCGCACGCCATAATCAGCTTTCCGCGATCCGCCGCGAGGAACCCTTTTTTGACGGCGTCGATCGCGTCGAGCTGGTGCGGGCGCGGCTCCTTCCGGGGTCTGCGCGCATCGGCAAGAGAAGCGTCGGGGTCGGCGAGGAAGCTCTGGAGCGCCTTGTCCCAGTCGAACGCGGAATCGTCGAACTGATCGACGCGGATCACGGAACAGGGCGGCGTATGCCCTTCGATCGTCTTCTTCGCGTTCGAACCAAGGGGAGCGGTCGTCATGAGGAGCAATCGCGAGAAAGTCGCGCCGTCGTAAGATTTGCCCGCCGCCGCGAGAAACGAATCGATCTGCTCCTTCGGGATCGCGCCGTCCTCATTGTAAAACTTGCATTGGACCGCGTAAAACTCGCCTTCCGACGTTTCCGCGACGAGGTCGATCCCAATGTCGGAGACGTTTCCGCGACGAGGCCAGTCGTTCCACAACCAGAGCTGCACAATCTCGGGGAACTCCCCGGACTCAGCGAGCCAGCCGCGACAGAACTTTTCAAAATAGCGACCCTGTGTCGTCGTGTTGGAGGAAGCGGCGCGGAACAGCGCGAGAAGATCGGAAATTGTTGTGATCGGCATTGGAATAACGTGGTAATAAAGGAAGACGAAGTCTCGTCGTCTGCAACGGCGGAACTTGAAAAGTAACGAAACGCCGACGGTTCAACGATCGCTCGGAGAATATTCTAGCCGTATGACCGACGTTTCGCAAGCGAAATTCAACGTTTCGACCTACGCCGCCCTCGCAGGGCACGATTAGTCGTGGGATCGCAAAAACGACGGAAAATGAAGGGGTAAAAAAGTAACTAAAACGAAACCGAGGCGCTTTAGAAAAAAAAGGTCAAAAACCTATACATATCTAGTCAAGAAAAAATGTTAAGGTTGTAACCATTTCAATAAAGAGTTGTAACTAAAAAGTAAGCAAAACGAGCTGAAAAGAGGGTATTTTGAAGGAAAAATGAAGAAAATACGCAAGAGATTTAAACGCGTTTGACACGGGAAAACGCCGGAGATACCATGAAAAAAGGGTTTTGACGAAAACCCGTCAAAACCCTAAGAAGCACGCCCGGCGGGAATCGAACCCACAACCTGCGGATTAGAAGTCCGCTGCTCTATCCAATTGAGCCACGAGCGCGTCGCGTTACGCTGTCGTGAGATTATATTCTCATGCCGTTTTTCTTCAAGGGGCGATTTTGCGTTTCGGCAAGACGACGGCGAAATCGCCGCGTTTTCCGCGACCGTCAGGGGTCGCGGGACGTTCTCTCCTCGCCGTAAAAGCAACGTCGGCAAAGGGGACGCGTTATTCTCGACGTCCGTTGACGATTAACGACGACTCTAATATAATGGAAGCGGTTTCTCGTTTCGGAATACGATTCCGTCACGTCGGACGCCATGCGGTCGATTTCACCTCGCGCCGCGCATCTTTTTAACTGCTTATGGAGAATTTGATTCAATGACTGAAGTTCGTGTCGAACGTGACTCGATGGGCGAAGTCACTCTGCCGAAAAACGCGTATTATGGCGCTCAAACTCAGCGCGCCGTCGATAATTTCCCAATCTCTCGCCGAACGATCGCGCCTGAGCTTATCCACGCGCTCGGTCTCGTCAAACTCTGCGCCGCGACGGCAAACGCGCAGCTCGGACGCCTCTCCAAAGGTCGCGCGCCGCTGAGCGATAAGGAAATCGACGCCCTTAAACAAGCCGCCCAGGAAGTCGCCGACGGCAAGCTCGACGCGGAATTCCCCATCGACGTCTATCAGACCGGCTCCGGAACCTCCACGAATATGAACGCGAACGAGGTCATCTCCAATCGCGCGCTCGAAATCGCCGGATACGACCGCTTCTCCCTCGAGAAGAAAATTCACCCGAACGACCACGTCAACTGCGGTCAGTCCACGAACGACACGTTCCCGACCTCGATCCACGTCGCCGTCGCGCTCGGCATTAAGAACGAGCTGATCCCCGCGCTCGAAGAATGCCGCGACATTCTCAAGGCCAAAGCCGAAGAATGGAAAGACGTCATTAAGATCGGACGCACCCACCTCGCCGACGCGACCCCCATGACGCTCGGTCAAGAGTTCGGCGGCTTCGCGCGTCAGTTCGAACTCGCCGTCGAACGCGCCAACGACGCGATCAAAGAAATCTGCGAACTCCCCGCGGGCGGAACCGCCGTCGGAAGCGGCATTAACTGCGACCCGAAATACGGCGCGACGATCGCCGCGCTCCTCGCCGAAAAGACCGGCGTCCCCTTCGTCGAAGCGAAGAACCACTTCGAAGCGAACGCGCAGCGCGACGGCCTCGTCGCCTGCCACGCGCTCCTCAAAGCCGTCGCGACCACCATGTCCAACGTCGCCAACAACATCCGTTGGCTCGGCTCCGGCCCCCGCTGCGGATACTATGAGGTCGTCCTCAAAGACCTCCAGCCCGGAAGCTCCATCATGCCCGGCAAGGTCAACCCGGTCATCTGCGAAAGCCTCATGCAGCTCGGCGCCAAAGTCCTCGGCAACGACGCGACGATCGGACTCGCCGGCGTCTCCGGCGGTCAGTTCCAGCTCAATATTCTCATGCCCGTCATGGCGGACGTCGCGCTCGACTCCGTGCGCATCCTCGCCGGCGGCGCGAGAGTCTTCGCCGACAAGTGCCTCAAAGACCTCAAGGCGAACCCGGAAAAATGCGCTTCCGCCGTCGAACAGAGCCTTTCGATCGTCACCGGTCTGAACACCTATATCGGTTACGAAATGGCCGCGAAACTCGCGAAAGAGGCGTTCAAGACGGGCAAGACGATCCGCGAACTCTGCGAAGAAAAGCAGATTCTCCCGAAGGATCAGCTCGACGAAGGTCTCGACGTCGTCCGCATGACGCGTCCGCTTGACCATTGATCCCTAAGCGCGGCCTTCGGGGTCGCGCATTAACGACGCGCGGCGTCCTAGCGCGATTCTAGGACGCCGCCTTTTTCGCCGTCCAACCCGCCTTTCCACTTCGCCGACGATCGACATGCGCAACTCGGAATCTTCGCCGTATCAGCGCGCGAAAAACTTTCTCAAGCGCCGAACGAACTACGAAACCTTCAAAGCGATCCCCTACGACCAGATGGCGCAGTCTCTTGAACGCGTCAAAAGGTTCCTCGATTATCTTGGTTCGCCCGACCGACAATACGCGATCGTCCATATCGCCGGAACGAAAGGCAAAGGAACGACTTGCGCCGCGCTCGATCAGATATGGCGCGCCGCCGGCTATCGAGTTGGACTCTTCACCTCGCCGCACCTCGACGAAGTCGTCGAACGCTTTCAAATCAACGGTCAGAACTGCGATAAAACGCTCTTTGGCGAAACGACCTGCGCGCTCGTCGAGCAGTGGAAAGAATTTCTCGTCCGCGAAAAACGCAGTCGCCGTTCCAAAGGGCCGGTTCTTCTCGACGACCCAGAGTCGCAACTCACCTTTTTTGAATGGTCGCTCGTCATCGCCGTGACGCTCTTTGCGCGCGCTAAAGTCGATATCGCGATTCTCGAAACGGGACTCGGCGGAAGATTCGACTGCACCAACGTCTGCGACGCCGACGTCTCCGTTCTTACAAGCGTCAGCTACGACCACTGCGATTTGCTCGGCGACACGATTCCGAAAATCGCGGCGGAAAAGCTCGGAATCGTCAAAACCAACGCGCCTCTCGTCTGCGGCGTCGGGTTTTCCGGCGCGTTGTACGCGGGGTTGGACGATTACCGCGAACGCCTCGCTCACGCGATTAGCGTCGAGAAAGCGTCGCAAAGCCGCGCGTCAGAACGCCGCGAACGTTCCGCGCGCGTTCAAACCGCCGATCAGGACGCGACTCCGACGGAAACGGCTCCCGAGCCTCCGACAGTTTCCGAAGAAAACGCGACGCCCGACGTTCCCCTCTTTACCGTCGGTTCCGGCGTCGTCCTCGAAGACTATGAGTTCGCCGTCGATCCCAAGACGCTCTTGACCCGCGACGACGTCGCGACCGTCCGTGAAATGGCGCGAGAAAAGGCGCGTGAAGTCGGCGCGCCCTTCTATTCCGTCGAAACGATTTCTCCTCGCGTCGCCGCGTTCCCCACGCCTCCGTTCGATTCCGTGCGGCGTTGGAACTTTGAGATCGCGCTGCGCGTCGTCGACGTCCTCGCGACCCGCGACGCGGCGCCGACCGGACGTCCCGGTTCCGAACCGGGCGCCGAGCCGCGACGTTTTCCCGTCTCCGACGCGACGATCGCCGCCGCCGCCGCGAATTTCACGCTTCCCTGTCGCTTCGAGGTCGTGAGCAAATCGCCTCTCGTCGTCGTCGACGGCGCGCATAACCGCGCGTCTGTCGCCGCCGTCATGCGCGAAATCGCGGAACGCTATCCCGGTAAAAAATCGAAAATTCTCTTCGCGACGACGATCGGCAAAGACGTTCGAGGAATGCTCGCCGAACTCGCCGCGCGCGCCGACGAGATTGTCCTCAGCGACCGTTCAAACGACGTTCGCGCGCTTCGACTGCCCGATCTCATTCAAATCGCGGAGACGCTCATGGACGAAACGTGTCCGGAGAAGTCGCCCGTGAGAGACAAATTCCACGTCGCGCCTGATTTTCAGGCGTTTCTTTCCGATTACTGCGTCCGCGCCGTCAAGGACGACGCCGTTCTCTGCGTTCTCGGCTCCTTCTACTTCGCGGCGAAGGTTCGGAGAATTTTCAAGAAAAACGAATGACCGACCGTCGGGAGCCGAACGACGATTGACGCCGAGGACGGAGAACGCGCGTTTCGTCGGACAGAAACATCCCTTGCGCGCAACTGTGAAAAACGTTAGAGTCTCCAACGAAAATTCCTTCAGGGACTTTTCCCACGCTCCTTGGAATCGTCAGTCGTTCGGGTCTCGTCAATGTCAGGGTTTATTTGGAATACGCTTGTCTCCGCAATCGTCGGCGTCGTCTCCGCCGTTGGAACCGTTTGGTTTCTTTCCGCCAAAGCCGAAGGCGGCTCCCTCGCCGCTTCTGAAAACGCCCAAGCGAAGGTCAAACGGCTTGAGGCCGATTCTCTTGTCGTCGCCGACAGTCTAACGCTCGTCGATCCGTACACGCGCGAGACGCTCGTCGAAATTCGGAACGGCGAGATATTTGCCCAGCGCGGAGTTTACGCCAATCATATCGGCGCATGGCGATTCACCGCTCAGAAATTTCAAACGACGCCCGAGGACCCGCTTTCGTCGGATTCGCCTGTCTTTGGCGAATTTGCCGTCGATCAAAACGGAGGAGGTTATCTCGAACTCCTCAGTTCTCAGGAAAGCCACGCCGTCACGCTCGGATTCGACGCGAACGAACGCGGCGCGCTCGTCTCTAAAAACAACGACGTCGGCGTTTCCTCGACTCAGGCGCTCTTCCTCAAGCCGACGCGCGACGGACGCTTGGCGACGGCTCGCAGCGGCGACGTCGCCGACGGTTCTTTCCTGAGATAACCGTCGCGAATCGATAATCGTCGACTCCCATTTACGAGGATCCAGAATCGTGAAACGAGCGCGTATGAATTGCCCGCCCCTCGTTTACGCCGTTCTGGGAGTCCTTTGTCTCCTTCTCGTCGATTCCGTCGGAAAATGCGCCGACGGCGATTCGTTCTCTCGCGATCAGGGACGATGGCGCTGGCTCGACGCGTCCGTCGAACTCCCGCCCGCGCTCAATTCGTCCGCGTCGCCGTCCCCCTGCTCTTTCCCGCGCCCCTTCGACGAGCTTCTTCTGAACGGACTCGAAGCGTTCGATCTGACGCCGAGCCTGGTCGCGTCATACGACGACGCACCTTTTCCGGCTTTCGCGGCCCCCGTCCCTATCGTCTCAGACGAGTCATGCGCGCCCCTTGAAACAATCTATCGCGGCGGCGCCGTGTCGACGCTCGCAATCGCGCCGTACGGTCGCCGGTTCTTCGCGTACGGGCTCGGAGGTTGGGGCGATCAGTCGGCGCAGAACGCCGCCGCCGACAAGCCGGGCTTCACCGTCGATTCATGGGGCGGCGGGTTCGGAACGGACTGGAATCTTTTCAATCATGGAATCGTCGGCTACGGACTGCACGGAGGTTCGACGAACGTCAAACCGCGCTCGGGCGGCGTTTATAAAACGTCGCTCAGCACGTTTGCGGGCTATCTTCATTTCAGCGTTTTCGACGCGCTGTGGCGGATCGACGCGTCCCTCGGCTGGGCGCGCAACTGGCAACGACAACGGCTCCTTTCGGATCGTTCGTACAATATTTTCACAACGTCGCAATGGCTCTTTGACGTACAGTTCGGCGCGCGTTTCGACCAAGGATATACGCGCATAGAACCGATCGTCAATATGCGAGTTCTCAATCTCAACGAGCCGAAAAAAGCGGAAAAATATCTGACGGCAAAGGGGTTCGCGTCCGACTTCTCCGACGCCTCTTATCGACTGAAAATCGGTTCGCGCTTCAGCTGGGAGCACGAGGCGCTTCTCGCGACGCTAAAGCCTTATTTGCTCGCGACGTGGGCTCACGAATTCGGCAGCCGCGACGTCTACACGATCGGCGATTCGACGCCCTTCCCCGTCGCCTTCCGGCACGGCGCCCATCGAATGGCGCGCGACCGGCTTGACCTCGGCGGCGGTCTCGAGGCCGCCATGCGTCAAACGCTCGACCTCTACTTCCAATATGACGTCGAATTTGCCGACGATTACGTCGCCTATCTGTTCTTCGCGGGACTCAATAAGAAGTTCTGACGCCTCAGCGCCTGCCTCGAAAAACGTCAAAAACAACGCCTCTGTAGCCAAACGGCGTTTTTGCGGTACAATATCTGACGTCAAACGGCGCGAGAGCGTTCGACACACCTGAAAATCCGCCCCTCGCGCTATCGAGCGCAAAGAAGGAGAAAACCCATGAGCGAAAACGAAAAGAAGAATCCATACGCTGGAACGCAGACCGAAAAAAACCTTGAAGCGGCGTTTGCGGGCGAGTCTCAGGCTCGCAACAAGTACACGTATTTCGCGTCTGTCGCCAAAAAAGAAGGTTTTGAGCAGATTTCCGCGATCTTCCACAAGACGGCGGACAACGAAAAAGAGCACGCTAAGATGTGGCTCAAAGAACTTAAGGGAATCGGCGACACCGCGCAGAATCTTGAAGCGGCCGCCGACGGCGAAAACTTCGAATGGACCGATATGTACGAGGGGTTCGCCAAAACGGCGGAAGCCGAAGGATTCGACGAACTCGCCAAGAAGTTCCGCCTTGTCGCGGCGATCGAAAAGCGACATGAAGAACGTTACCGCGCGCTCCTCAAGAACGTGCTCGCTCAGCAAGTTTTCGAGAAAAGCGAAGTTAAGGTCTGGGAATGCCGCAACTGCGGTCATATCGTCGTCGGAACGAAAGCTCCCGACGTCTGCCCGACCTGCGCTCATCCGCAAAGCTACTTTGAAATCACGGCGGAAAACTATTGATCTTCGTCGCCGCCCGGCGATTCGCAACGCTTCGTGACGCCGTCGCGCGCGATTTGTTCGCGTCCGGCGGCCTGTCTCTACGGAGCCTGTCGCGCATAAAAAACGCGCTCCCCTGAAGAGAGGAGCGCGTTCTTCTTTAGACCTGTTCGTTTCTTATCTCTGCGATAAGAGAATCATTTGCCGCCGCGTCCGCGATGCATACGCCGCGAAAGGTTGAAATTGACGACGTAACCGATCGCCTCGTCCCAAGACGGAAGGATACGCTCCGGCTTGCGCTCGACGTCCGTCTCCTTCGCGGATTCGGCCGGCGCGTTTGCGCTACGGCGACGGTTGTCGCGCGGCGTTCGAGTTTCACGAGGTTCTTCGACTTCCTCGTAATCGCGTCGGCGGTTGTCGCGCGACGTTCGAGTTTCACGGGGCTCTTCGACCTCGTCGCGATTGCGGCGACGGAAGTCGCGCGAAGGACGGGCCTGACGCGGCTCTTCGACCTCGTCGTAATCTCGGCGGCGACTGTCGCGTGAAGGACGAACTTCAAGCAGTTCTTCAACGTCCTCGTAATCACGGCGACGATTATTGCGCGGCGCGCGGGTTTCGCGAGGTTCTTCCTCTTCGTCGAAGTCGCGGCGACGGTTGTTGCGCGCCGAACGCGCTTCGCGCGGCTCCTCGACGTTCTCATAATCGCGGCGACGGCTATCGCGCGAAGGACGAGCCTGACGCGGCTCTTCGACTTCTTCGAAACTACGACGGCGATTGTCGCGCGGCGACCGAGTTTCACGGGGTTCTTCCACGTCCTCAAAATCGCGACGGCGGGCGTTGCGCGTCGATCTGGGTTCGCGAAGTTCTTCAACCTCGTCGAAATCGCGACGGCGACTATCGCGCGCTTCGCGGACGTCGCTCGAAACCGCGGAATCCGTTTCTACGAATTCGCGTTCCGCCGTCGCAGGCTTCTTCTCAGGACGGGCCGCTTCGGCGTCGCGTTTCGGAGTTTTTCCGGACTTCTCGCGGGAAGGTTTTGTCGACGACTGTTTACGGGGCGTAAATCCCAAATCGTCGCTCGAAGAGAAGGAGAAGAAGGAACTGAGATCGTCGGGATTGTCAAAGTTGACCTCGTCGACGGTTACAGGCTTATTCTCTACAGGCTCGGGAACGTCGACGACGCTTTCTTCCGTTTCGGGAAGACGCTCGCAAGACTCTGCTTCAGATTCCTCAGATTCTGAGTCCTGTTCTTCGACGTCTACGTCGTCCTGAACCGGCTCGGAGCGTTCCTCGACGTTTGAGACGGGGGAGACGCCCCAAGAAATCTCGAGCGAATCGTCAAATCCCCAGAAATCGTCCTGGTCGTTTTCTTTTGCCTGCGGCTGTTCTCCAGCTTCGGAAGACTCTTCGGCGACCGCAAAATTCTCCGTTCCGTCAACCTCTTCGTCAAGATTCCAGAAATCGACTTTTTTATCTTCTTTTAAACTGGGAAGTTCCGAAGCGTCGACAAAATCTTCTTCAGCGTTGATCGCTTCTTCAAAAGGTTCCGTCGGCTCGACTTGTTCAGAGTCCTCTTTTTTAGAGTTCCACAGGATGTCGTCGAGGTTCTCCTGTTCGGCGTCGGAATCAAAAACCGACCAAAAGTCGTCTGGCAACGAGTCGTCGACGACAGGTTTTGTGCGCTCAGGTTCTTCCTTCACCCCACAATCTCGGATGTACGCCAAAAACACATCCTCGTCCGTCTCGTAACGGGCAGGTTCCTCGGGCGAAGGAAGGGTCGGCGCGTCTGCGGTCGCCGGAGCCTCAAAAACGACGTCGTCGGTCGAATCAGGCGTCTTGGGCTCCGCCTGCGTCTGACCGGCGTCGAATTCGTCGACGGACGGGAGATTTTCAAGGTCTGCGGACGCCTCGGCAAGCGGTTCAGATTCGACGGGCGCGGATTTCTTCGAGGAACGCTTCCCCTTCGCGACGCTTGCGATCTGCGAAATCACGTCGCCAAAGGTCTTGCTGACCTCAAGTTCCTTCTCAGACGCGGCGGGTCGCCGTCCGCGCGCGCGTTTGGGCGCGGGCTTGACGCTCTCGTCTTCCGCGGCGTCCTTCTTGCTCGCTCGAGTCGCGCGGGGTTTCTTCACTTCCGCGTCCTTCTCGGCGCTTTTAGCAGACGCTTTTTTCTCTTTCTTCTCCGACGCCGCGTCGTCGGCCGCTTTGTCTTGAGCGACGACGTTTTCGTCGGCGACGGTCGTTTCAACGCCGTCGGAAAGATCGACGACTTCCGACTGTTCGTCCGTTTTCATAATCCCGACTTCGCTCGTCTCGGAGGTCTCCGATTCGACGGTCGATTCAGAAAAAACGGATTCAGAAACGGGTTCGGAAGCAGACTCGGTTGGCGACGAATCTTGCTCGGCGTCTTGAGGGAGGTCAAGCATAAATTTCAGATCGTCCCAATCGCTATTTTTCTTCTCACGAGTCATGTTAAATTATTGTTTCCGTTTTCCATTGTCGCGGAGTCGCAGGGCGCGGTTCTGCGGCGCCGATTGCGAACGCGAGGACGCGTTCGTCAAACGCGATCCACTCTAGTATTTTGGGGAATCATATTCGAAGAGGCGCGACGAATCTCTATTGATCAAAAGCGACGTAAACAGCCGTCTTGGGTCAACCGCCGCAAACTGCGTCGCACGTCGTCAAGGTTGAAGTCAACGTATAATCGACGGGGCAATTTCTAAGCGCGTGAGCGTCGGGGGAGCCGATTCTTCAAAATCGCGAAGCCTCCGTCTTCCTAAGCGCGCTAGGAAAGCAGACAAGCTACGCAAAATATCCGTTGCATTATAACGAAAGACGTTCCGACGTCAAGCGACGAAGGCTCCATTCCGCGCCCGTCGCGCGCCGCCGTCAAAGCGTCAATCGACGACGTTTTCGGAGGCGTTCTTGTCGGCGATTTGATTTGCCGATTCGTCTTCCGTTTCGATGAACGAGGAAGTTTCGGCCGACGGCGGCGCGACGGCGCCGGAAAGTTCAGAGGAGGGCGCGGGTCCGTTTTTCGTCGCGAGGTTCGCGCGTCGAGATTGCCACGAACTCCAGAGCGTCGGAACGATCGCGACAAACAGCGCGCCGATCAACGCGACAAGCTCCCAGCCGAAGAGGAAGAAACAGCCGGTCCAAACCAGCATGAACAACACATGCACGAAGCTTCTAATCCCCCTGTTTTGACGCCGTTTGTCGAGCAGTTGCAACAGCGCCGCGGTCGCCATGAGGAGAAAAACGGCGGCGGCGTAAGGCGACGCCAGAAAATCAAACGCCTTCGGTTTGGCGACGATCTCAATTCTCACAACGCGTTCATTTGTCGACCCGAGCAGAATCTTCGCGTAAGACGCGACCTGGAGCGTCCAAAGACTCTGGGAACTCGCGCCGCCCGCGCCTTCTTGAGCCTGGAACGTTCCCGATTCGTCTTGGAGCGATTCGAAAACGCGTTCTTTAAGAGACTCAATCTCGCCGATTCTCGCGACGTTCCAATTGGGAATCGGAAAATTCGCGTCGACCTGATCGGGGGCGAGAATTTCGCCGTTGTTTACGACGACGATTGCGCGCGGGAGCGAATCTTGAAGGGCCGCCGCCGACGCGTCGTTTTGCCTCGTGACGACGAAGGACGCCGTCGTCGCGACGCGGTCGCGCCACGCGGCAAGCCATCTGGCGCGCATGCGTTCAAGATCGTCGCTCTGCGAGCCGGAAAGCTGCGCGTAATCGCTCGCGTAAGCGTTGAGCAACGCGGCGGCGTCCTCAAGACCGACGCGCCGCAGCGCGCCGCCGGACTGGTTCAACCTCGCAGGCGTAACGTCGCGCGAAACGACGTTTGTCGCGGGATCGCCGTCGGACAGAATGAGAGAACGCTGCGAGACCGTCCACCGCGATTCTCGGTTTTGCGAGTCAAAATCCTCAAACGCGCAGATCCAAAGAACACGCTCGACGTCGACGGACTCAAGTCTGAGAAAATCGAGATCAAACCGTTCGCCACGCTTTGTTTTTTTGGTTAGCGCCTGCTTTCCCGACGCCTGGAACGAGATTTCAAGCCGTTTAACATAAGGAGAACCGTCGAGTTCGACAAGCCAGCGCGTCTCGTCCGACGTGTTCAAATCGCCGGCGAAACCGACGTTCGCGTCGTCTGGGGCGGCGCCGTCAAGCTCGTCCTCTGTTCTCGTCGAGGCGTCTTCCGGCGCGCGTTCGACAAGACGCCTCGCGCCGTTCACGCGCGCCTCTAAAACATGGTATCCCGGCGGCGCCACGACGACGCAACTCTCGCTCGCGCCCGGCTTGACCATAAAGACCGCGGCGCCGAAAATCTCACGTTGTTCGTTGACAAAGAACGAATACCGAGCGAGTTCGACCGTCATTCCGTCGTTCTGCGACGAGAGACGAGCAGACGCGTTTTCCTCGAGCGCAAACCGTTCGAAGTAGACGTTTCCAACGCGCGTCGCCTGCTCGACGACGGCGGGGAACGGCGCGTCGAGTCGCGTCGGGACGGTCTCCGCCGCAGGGGCGACGTTCTCCTCGCCGCCGCTCTGTTCGTCGGAGTCGGTTCCCGTCCGCATGGCGCCGTTGACCGCCATCGAACGAGCGCCGGGCGTCAGACCGTTAAGAAGCTCTCCGCGCGCGCGTTCATACTCCAGCAAAGGATCGTTTTCGCGGCGCATATTGCGGATCGTCCACGCGATCGGGGTTCGTCCGTGGAGCGTCGCGAGATACGCGGCGCGTACGACGCTCGAATAATCCTCATAGAGGGACGAGGGAATCGTCTGGAATCGCGGCAGGCAGACGCCGTACGGGTCATTCTTGAACGTCGCGGTAAAGAACAGTTCGAGTTCGCCGTCCTCTGAGGTCAGCGGTCGCTTCGGAGTAAAGAGAAGCGCTTTAACGCCGCTTGGCGCCGTCGTTTCCGTCGCGACGAAAATCGACGTCGTCGGAAGCGGATCGACCGTAAAAAGGTTGTCGGCGGCGACGTATATCTGGTCGAGACGACCGCTTTCAACATGGAATCGCAGCTGATACGCGGCTTTCCATACGTCGTCGTCCCTGCGACGTTCCGATAATTCGCCGTACGGATAGAGGAAAAGACGTTCAAGTCCGGAGACGACGGGCGCGTTAATCCGCGCGACGACGACAGGCTTCGGCGTTTGAGGAGCCGTCGCAGGTTCCGACGTCGAAGAATCGTTCGCGGCGTCCCCTTCCTGTTCAGAACCGGCGCTCTCTTCAGCGTCGACCGGCGCTACGCCTCCCGCGTCGTAAACCTCGACGGGACGCGCGTCTTCCGGTTCCTCGCCCAACTTCGCGAAAAACTCGCGGTCAAGCGGAGTCCATTCGGGCGGAAAATCCTTCCATTCAAGGACGACGTTCGGCTCGCAGTAAACGCGAACGAAACGTTGCTTCGGCGCGGCGTTACGAACCGTCAGAAGCGGGAACGGCGCGTCGCGATCGACGGGACTTTTCGCGCGACCGGAGATTTTGATCGTATTCTTTCCGCGGAGCGCGGTCTCGAAATCAAGAGCGAGACCGTCGTCGGAAAGCGTCTGCGTCATTCCCGCGAAAAGCGCGCCCTGCTCGTCCGAAACGGAAACCGTATCGACGACGAAAGGTTTCGGAACGTCGAACTGAAGCCGGAATACGTCGGAATCAGCCTCTAATTCGACGGCAAAATCAACCTTGACGGACGCGGGAGAAAAGACGCAAGTCGTCGTCTCGGTCGTCGTGGGCGCAAAACGCTCTAAACGCACGCCGATCGTCTCGTCGTCTGGGAGCGCGTTAAGGTCGAAAACGGCGGTCGTTTTCGTCTCCAACGTTCCCCAAGCGCTCTGAAACGCCGCGGCCAGTTCCGGAGACGCGAACGAAGCGTCGCACGCGACGCCCTGATCGGGCGAGAGCGCGAAAAGATTCCTGACAATCCGCGCGTCGCGAATCGCAATTTTCGGAAAAGGAACGCGTCCGACGCCGGAAAAGCCCCGTGCGACGAAATCGACGTTGAGCGAAAAAGCGCCCGAAATTGGCTCCTTAAAAACGACGCGCATCGACGGGTTCGTCGGCGTCGGAGGATCGATGCTCTCAATTTCAGAGGCGTCGCATCGGCAATATCCGGAGTATGAGAACGCCGGATCGCAGTCGATTTCAAGAGCCTGAATCTTACCGCCTGTCGCTTGACGGCGGAAAAGCGCGCGAACGTCGGTCTGCGTCGCTCTGGGACGCGCCAGAAAATACTGTTCGACGTCAATTTCCACGTTCTCAGAACGCTCCGACGGGGTCGCCTTTGTGATCACAAGCTGGCTAATCGGACCGAGTTCGGCGACAAACCTTCGGGGAGTTCGGACGATTTTGCCGACGGCGCCGGGCGCGTCGAGTTCGGGCGCGTCGACGGAGACGTCCAAATCGAGCCGAGCGGACGCGACTGGCAAAATCGGAATCGCAAGGCGCGAGGTCGTTTCAAAGAACTGAGGCGGAACGAGCGATAATTCAAAAGAATGAACGCCCGGTTCCGACTGGACGTCGAAAATAATCTCCGTTCCTTCCTCGTTATAGGAAAAGGGAACTGTTTGCCGATCAAAGCGCGCGCCTCCCTCCGACGCGAGCTGCACCGCGGGAAGAGCGATCGTCACGTTTGAGGATTCTGTCACAACCGTATAGGTCGCCGTCAACGTAAAGAGCGAAGTCGTTCCGGAAAAACTATTGTAGTTCACAACCCCTTGATAGAGCGCGTCGACGATTCGCCATGAACGTTCTCGCGGCTTGTCGCGGAGGTCGGATCGTACGATTTCATAGAAATCCGAGTCGATCCAATAATAATCTCCCGTAGGCGCTTGATTGTCGTCGATCGGCACGAAAACGCGGCGCGGCTCTTGATACGTCGCGTCCTCTTGAGAACCGCGTGAGGTCTGAGGCGAAGCGTCGCTTTTCGACGGCTCGTTCTTTACCGCGACGCCCGACGAAGACGAATTTGCGGACGGCACGGAAGCCGTTTGCGTCGTACTTGGCGGATCGGCGCCGAACGCGGCTCGCGTAAACGCCGCGACGCCGGCAAGAAGGAGTAAAACCGCAAGGAGCGCGGCCGCCGTCGTAAGGGCGACGGCGCCTTTTCTATCGGGCGAAATGGTCGGCCCATGCTGGAGATAATGCAATTCTTCGGGGGACATTCGCGCAAAATCAACGTAACCAGCGGTCGAGTAGCTCTCGTCGACGTCCTCGGCGGCGTTTCGAGCGGGCGGACGAGGCGTCGATTTCGACGGCGACGTGTCGAACAACCGGAAGACAAAAAGACACAGCGCGCCGTACAGAACGCCCCTCGTAAGAAACGCGACTTCATACTGCGCGGGACAAGCGATCGCAAGACATACGCCTATCGTCCCAAGGAGGAATCGAGGGGATCTCGATTTTCGCCGCCAGAAAGAGACGACGAACGCGACGAATCCGAAAAACTCCAACGCGAGCAGCACGTAACGATTAACGACATAAACGCCTTCCGAAGCGCGGCCAATCGGAACGGCGACGAAAGACCAGCCGCGCGCGACGTCAAAATCAGACTCGCCGTTCTTCGTTACGACCCAAGGATTCGCCGCTTCGACGAGGGAGCGCCAATCGTCGGGCGCGACAAAACGCCGGACGCTGGGATCAAGAATTTCATCGAGCGCTTTTCGCGCGACGCTCCGCGAGGCCGGCGCGCAAATCGACGAGCCGCATAGCGTTATATATTCCGAGCCAAACTGACGAACGAGCGCGTCGCCCGTCGTCGCGAGCGCCAGTTCCGGCGTGACGATCAAAATCTTGAGATTTGCGACTTCCAGAAGTCGGTTCGCGCGTTCCTCGGGCGTCTTGCCCTCGACCGTCGGCAAGGTCATACTCGGCGAAACGCCGGCGCTGACGAGCGCGTATCGATCAATGAGAAACGTCGGAGTCCGCTGAACGGTCTCAAGTCGCCCGAACGCCGAGCCGACGACGCTTCCGGAGTCTGAATCGGACGTGTCGGACGCCTCGGGCGCAAAAAGCGCCGAAATGATTGTCGACGATCCGAGAACGTCGCCCCACGTCGGCGCGTCGAGTCGGAACGTGTCGAGCGCGGGCGCAAGTCGTTCCGTTTTTGCGACGGTCGTCGCGGGGGTCGAATTTGCGTCGCCGCCGTTCTGTTCGTTCGAATCGGTCGGTTTTTCCTCGTTCTTGCCCGCGTCTTCGTTTTTCTGGGCGCGCCACGCCTCGTCGCGCCTCGCTTCGCCGATCGCAAGTCTAAGCGCAAACTCGTCCCCTAAACGAGACGCAAACCGTTTTCCAAGAGCCTCGATCTCGTTCCTACGGCGCGTCGAAAAAAAGAACGCGTCCGCAAACGAACTCAAACGCCGAACGACCCCGCCATTTACGTCGTCCTGCTGAAAATATGAACGACGCGTTTGAAACTGAGGAGGAAAGATTGCGTTCCAGACGCCCGAAAGCGTCGGCGCGTCGCATTCAAGCTGGATCGGCGCGACGCGACGGCTGCCGCTTAATCGCCGACTAAAAGCGTCTCGAAACTCGATATCGACGCGTTCATAACGACGTTTTACAAGAAGCCGAACGTCGACGACGTACCGTTCGGGCTCTCCCGGGGCGCTCGGCGCCTTCCAAAGGGTCCACGGAGTTCGCCGACCGTCGGCCCATACGCCGTTAATGGAATCGTAGACCGGCCCGTGACCGACGTATATCCATTCGACGGTCGGGTCAAGAGCGCCGGTAAAGAAGTCGACTTGGCGATACGCCTCGTCGCGCCATGGATCCGGCGTCATGAAATCGTCGTAGGATTCGTCCGCGTCGTGTTTGTCTTTGCCGTTCCAAGGAATCGTCATGCAAATTCTAAAGGAATCTCGACCGCGATTCTCGAGGTAAAAAGTCGCGTGATTCTGAACGGTTCCGTCAATTTGGTAGTATGAATCGTAGTTTTGAAACCAGCAGAGCGAGTTAAGAGGAGTCGCGGCGCCTTCTCCGTCGTCGACGCGCGAACGTTGTAAAACGACGAGTTCAAGTCGCGGAGTCGTGACGCCGTTCGTCGCCAACGCCGCCAGAGCGTTCTGCTCGCCGTCTTCCGACGCGTCCGACGCCTCGTCGCCTTCTTTCGGAGTCGATTCCGACTCTACGGACGCGCCGAAGAGCGCCGTCGGATCATATCGAAACGCTTTCTTAAAAAGCCACGAGTCGTTTGATTTCGACGCGGGAACCGTGGATTCCACGACAGCTTCGCCGCGCGTCTTGAAAACGGCGCTCGAATTCGATTCGACGACGACTTCCACCGACTGATTCGCCGCGTCGGGGAAGAACATGAGGGGAACTTGAATCTCGCGGGTCGCGGGCGCCGTGCAGAAAACGTTAATGTCAAAGGGGACGCTTCGAGAGGTCGCAAGATTGATTTCATAAGCGTCGGCGTTTTCGGGAGCCCTCAATGCGACCGTTTCTTCGGGCGTGAGAAGGGACGCCTCAAAACGGCGACTGGGATCCGTCGAGGTCGACCACGTCCAATCCAGCCCGCTCGCGACCGTGTAGCCATGGGAACTGCGTTCGTTTTCAGGAGCGGCGATGAAAAAAACAAGTCTGTCGACGCGCGTTCCGGACGCGGGAACGCAGTGGAGCCGCCATGTTTCGTTGAACGCGTCTTCGTCGAGGACGCACGCGCAGGACGCTTCGACAGAATAATTAGAGCGCGCGCTTTCCAACGTCGCGTATGCGCCGACCGTCTGATCGCCGAGCCACAGGCGCGCGCCGCCGGGCGCGAGCGGAGTCGCTTCGCGCAGCAGCGATTCGTTGAAGACGAAATCGGGGGCCGTCTTAGAGGGAACAAACGGCTTGCCCGAACGCGTCGTATATCGGATCTGCGAAGACGAGTCCGTCCGCAGCGACAGCGCGTGGGCGCCTCTTAGAGAGTTTTGAAGGTCAATCGGACAAAAACGATCGACGGGCGTCTGTTCTTCAAAGGGCGCGACATATCGAGCCGAGATCGTCACGCGCGTCGATTGACTCGGAACAGGCGGATTTTTAAAAGAAAGCGCGATCGTCGGACGCCCCGCCGCGTCGACGCCGCGGGACCATACCGCCCCGTCCGGTTGCGCCGTCTGGACAGAATCGACGTCCCAACCGTTCGCAATCGGCAACGTGACGCGATTTCGATCGTATCCGTCGAAGTTAAAAAACAGGGTCGTTTTAGCAGAGACTTCGTTTGTCGCAAAATAGCAGTCTGTCGCGCTGTCGAACGGCGGCGCGACGGAAGTTCGGCGCAGAGTAAGACGGACGCCTCCCCGCGAATCAAAAAGTTTAAACGTCGCATAACTTGCGCCTTCGGCGCGAGCGCGATTTGCGTCGCGTGTTTGAACGGCGTTGTCAAGTTGATATGAAGACGCGGTTAACGGCGCGGACACGGTCAATCGGACGAGCGATTCGCGCCATAGAAGACTATCCGCTTCAAGTCGCGCCGACGGGAGTCGCCGCTCGCCGAACCAAATGGGGCAAAAGAGCGTCGCGCGAAGACTTGCCGACGCGTCGTTCGCAAGATTCGCCGGGACGCGAAGTCGGACGCGCGTCGTTCCGTCGTCGGCGACCGTCGACGATATAGGACGGATCGAAACGGACCCCCACTCGAGAGTAAGGAGAGCAAGCGTCGGATCGAGAACAAGCGTCGCCTCGCCAAGTCGAGAAGGAGCGCGATCAAATTCGAACCGCGTCGTAAGGTCTACCCCGGAAAGAGACGCGCGATACGACGATTCTTGGCGAAACCCGAGGGGGCGCGTCGAGTTTTCGGCCGTCTCGGTCTGTTCCGTCGCGATCGTCACGCGCGCCTTGGACGTTCCATGAAAACTCACGCGCCAGAACCGCGCGTCCTGACCGGTCGCAACTCCAAACTCGTTCGGATCAGGCGCAAGGATCGGGGTAACGAGCCCGCCAGACGCCGTCAGAACGTCAAACTTCGAGGTCGCGACGACCAATTCGACGCGTAGAAAAGAATGGAAATCAAAATCGTAATAGAGCGCGCCCGACGCGTCGCGTTTTCCGCGCTGCGACCACTGGAACTTCCGAACTTCTCCGTCCGCGTCGGGGAGATAGACGCCGCCGTCGGGGTAGGTCGCAGGCGCGTTGGCAAGGTCTGTCGCGTCCTCCTTCGGAAACGCAATCGCTAGCCCGAACGATTGAAGAGGCGGAGTCGCGAGGAACGACGATTCGTCGTCCTCTTCGTCATGAATTGAGAACGCCGAACTCGTCAGCAAGCCGGTTCCTTCGAGCGTTTCGCCGACAAAAGACGCGGAAAGACGCAGCGTCGAAACAACGCCCGAAAAACGCAGGCCGTCGACGTAATCCTGAAGCGCGGCGCGCCGATTTGTCGTTTGAAGCCATTCCTTAAAGGCGGAGGACGGTATTGGCAGATATTTGCCGTCGCCCCAAGGCCAATGGTCAATCGACGCGGCGGGCGCCATCCAATATCGATAACCTGAAAAAACGGGCTCGCGCGGCGAAGGACGTTCCGCCGAATCAGGCGCCGCGGAAACCGGCGACGCGACTTCTTGCCCCTCCGCGCCCGTCGATCCGACCTCGGACGTCGTCCGCGGCGTCGGCGTTTCGTTCGCAGACGACGCGACGCCGTCGGTCACGCGGACGCTCTGATCCTGCCCGAACAGAATCTGAACGTTCGCGACCGCAATCGCGGCGCAGAGCGCGCAAAGGAACAGCGTCGATCGTTTCGTCGTCATTTCAGTGTCTTATCCAATTGGGGCGACCAAAATGGAACGCCCGTTACTCGTCCTTGTCCTGCGGAACAGTCGCGTCGCCAAACTTCTTCTTTTTACGATCGCCTCGTCCCAGCCATGCGGTCGTCGCGGCGACCGCCAGCGACAGAATAACGCCAAACGTGGTCGTTTGCAGGAAAAGAAGCGCAAGAAGCGGACGCAACGACGCAAAAACGAGCGCAAGCGCGCACAAAATCAGGAGCGCCCAGCGCGTAAAGAACGCTTGCGACGCCGACATTACTTGAAGGTAGACGAGTCCCAGTCCCAGCACAAGCGCGACGCCGCTCCCGAGAAAAACGAGAAACGCGTTGTTCACGACCACCAGACTCGCCTTCGGAAGCTGCGGCGCGTCGTTCTCGCTCCTCGTCTCAGAATGCGACGGGGATTCGCAGAAACGACTGTAAAGGTACACGTTCGTCTCTTGCGCGATCGGTTCGCGACGACTGACCCCGACCCAATCGCAAAGCTCGTCCTGCGTCATCGTCGGTTTACGGTTGAAGAAGAGCGCGCCAAGTCCGGCGCCGCGTCTGACGGTGAACTCCGGAGTCCAGCCGCGAGGATCGACGACGACGAGACGGTCGCGGTTAAAAATCGTCTGCCAGTACATTCTCCGAATCCAAACGGAATCCGTCGCGAAATCCGGGAATTCCGCAGTCGCGCGGCTGCCTTTGTCGCCGGAGTTGGAAACGACGTAAGAAATCTCAAGCGCGACGTCGCGACGTTGCCGTTGCGGGTCGATCGGAATCCGAACGATTCGTTCATGGAAAAGCAAGCCGTGTCTGGCGTCGCCGCCGACTGGAAGTCTTTCGCCGTCGAGCGCCACGGAAACGCGATCCGGCGAGCACCCTTCAGGAAGTCGAACTTCAATATAATCGCGGTCGCAATTCATTTTCCACACGACGCGATCGACGCGGGCGGAGTCGGAAAACCACGATTGAATCCAAGCGCGATCGACGATCGAGAGCCCTCCTTCGCGGGAATCGAGCGACACGTTGAATCTCGCGGAATACTCCGTAACAAGGGACGTGCATCGAATCGATTCCGATTTGCCGTCGTCGGAAAATTTTCGCGGCTCGGCGTCCCAAAAAGATTGGAACGACAAATCGCCGCCCTCTTCGTCGGGCTCGGAACGTCGCGCCGAACGGGTCGGTTTCGCGAAGCTCAGTCCCAGTCCGACGGGAGCGGTCAGCGTCAACTCGTTAGAGACAGACTCGTCCATCTTCGGCTGAAAAAGATCGACGCGCGCTTGACTGGTAAGTCCCTCGCGGATCTCAATCGGGTCGAGATCGTACTGTAACGACACGACGCAGGTTCCAATGCGCGGCGTTTCTACGGCGACGCGACACGACGAATAACGATTCTTGACAGGTTGAACGGGGCGTTCTTCGTCGCCGACGCGCTCGTCGTCCTTCGGCGCGTTTGTCTCAGGAGGATCGACGACGATATTCTGCGGTCGGCCGTCGACGAAGCATTTTAGCCCGCGCTCACGCGTGGCGTCGAGAAGCCGCGACAACGCTTGAAATTCGAAAACGTCGAGGGGCTCGTGCTCGATTCGATACTCGAGCGTTTCGTTGACGTGGACGGCGCCCTTTTCGGAAAGAGTCGCTTCTGTTCTGACGACGACCCATGTCTGCTGTTTGAGACGACGGATATCGGCGACAAAGAGCGGTTCAGGGTCGTCCTCGCGCGCTAGACGCGTTTGATAATATAAAGGAGTCTCGCGCAAATCGGCGGGCAATTCGACGTTCAACGTAAAGAATCGCGCCGTCTTGCGGGTCATGCCGACGATTTTGTCAGGATATGGGGTGAGATCGACGGCGGAGTCAGGAACGACGACGACGGGGGCTGGTTCGACGCGTGAAGCGATCGGAGTCGGAAACAAGACGGAAAGGCTCGCAAGATCGGCCGGATCGGCGTTTGGATCGGCGACGATCGGCTCAGGATCGACGTCGCGCACAAATTCCAGTTCGACGACAATTTCGCCGTCGGACGGAGTCGCCAGCGGAACGACAATCTCGCCGACTTCGTTCGCGGGAATGATTCCTTCCTGATAAACGACGTTCTCCGGGTCTAAAACTCTGGAGAAATTCCAACCGTTACGCCGCAATCGAAATTCTCGAACCTTCGAACCGTAAACCGAATAGAGGAATCGCGCGCGAAGACGCAACTCTTCCGCGTCGACGGTCATGAGATACTCGGGACGCGCGTTGACGACCGTCTCACGCGCGTATCCTTCGGCAGTCATAAGGAAGGGCTGCGAAAAGAAAGAGTAGAGTTCGACGCCCCCCTCGAGGGAGTTTTCAAAGGAACTCGACGCGCCGTAGATCGGAGTCACGCTAAAGTCGGAATCTTGAGACTTCACAACGCGAATCTGGCCATACTGCTTCTGCGCGTCTCGAACGTTAAATCCCGCGAGTCGGCGCGGCGTTCGGCGACCGTTAGAATCGGCGACCGCGTCGCGAGCGCCCGCGCGCGCCTTGAGACGCAGCGTCGCCACGGACGTGTTCTGTCCAAGCCGAATTTCGACGACGTGACTTGACGACCCGTCGGACGTCTCGCCAATCTCGTCGGCGCCTTCCTGTTCGTCGAGAACGCGCGCGCTCACGACTTCGAAGGAACCTCCGTTAGAATCGACGGCGGCGACGCTGTCCGGCGTGAGCGTCGAGTCGGGCGGAAGTTCGACCTTAAACGTGTCGGTATCGCCGCCAAAGACACGCACGGGGAGCGTTGCGTCGTACGTCGTTCCTCGTGAATCAAGTTCCGCGACTATCACGGCGTCTTCCACTTGGAGCACGACATGCCGCTCGTCGTCTTGACGTTCGTTCCCTTGAGGTTGTTTACGACGCCATCCGAACTCGACACGCTCTCCGCCGCGACCCAGTCCGCGAAGTTTAAGCTCGGAAACGTCTTCCGTCAGCGGCGTCGGCGCGTCGGCCGCGGCGCCCTTAACCGAAACGACGTCGAAATCGGGCATGGGGATCTCAAGGGTAAGCTGCGAATGGAGCGACGGGGGGAACGAGGCGGCAAATCGATACTCGACGTCCTCGGCGACGGTCTTCGTCGCGGCGGACGTATCGACCGTAAAACACAGATCAAGCGTTAAGCGGTAGAAATTTGGGCGTAGCCTTCCCGATTCGCGCCCTGCATGCGCGGTCGACTCTTGAGTCGTCGGCTCGCTCGTCGCCGACTCTTCGTAACGAGGCGACTCGTCGGCAGGCGCGTCGACGTCGGGCGTAGAATCTTCCGGCGCGGTCGCGCTCTCCGACGATTCTTCTCCCGCCGATTCGTTTTTCGACGTCTCTCCTTTCGGCGTTTCTCCTTTCGGCGTTTCTCCTTCCGGCGATTCTTGCGCGCCAGTCTCCTCAGGCGTTTGTTCTTCGACGTTCTCCGTCGGTTCGTCAGCCGCCGCTTCCTGAACTTTCTGCTCCTCCGGATCGGCGGAATTCTCCGATTCGTTTGTTTCGTTGTCGGCGGCGCCCGGCGACGGGAACGGAGTCTGGAAAAGCGCTACATATTCGCCCGTCTTACGATCGACGTCGAGAACGCAAAGACCGGGCCCCGTGTAAGAGAACCCGCCGCGGCGCGACTCGCCAGACGCCTCTTCCGCAGCCGTCGGGATATACACGCCTTCGCTCAAGCCGAGGGGCGCTCTGACGAAACCGTCGGCGACGCTGACGTCTAACTCAACGCGTAATCGCGCGATTCCGTCCGAAACGACGCCCGAAGCGTCGACGCTCTGGATCGACCAAGGGGCCGCGCCCGGCGCTTCCGTTCGCGAATCGACGACGCGCATGACTTCTTCCAGCGACCAATTCGGGAGCGGCGCGCGCCACGCTCCGTTCTCGTCGACAAGCCAAAACGTCGGTTTTTCGTCGACTCGCGACGTAGAGACCTGCGCGCCGCTCGTCGAATCCCACGACTGAGCCGCCGCCTGCCTGGGAAGCGTCGCCGCCATGAGCGCCACGAGGCACAGCGCGACGCCCGTCGACGCGCCAAAATGCGCGCGTCGAACGGAACTTGTCCCGTCTCGTTGAATTCGCCTCTTCACTGTAAGCCTCGTCGCGTTTGTTTTAAACCTTAAATTCAATCTGTCTTTTTTTAATTAACGACACTATGTCGCTTATCTATTTTATCCTTTCCGAACAAAAAGAAAACTAAAAAATCTCGACTAGATTCTTTTTCACGCAGGCTCGCGCCGTCATAAACGACACAATACGCCTTATCGATTTTTACGCGTTTGTCAAACGTTTTGGCGTTCAATAACGAGAAAAAAAATCGCCGCGCGACTCCGTAATCGCGCGGCGTTTTGCATAAAGTCGACTCAAATCGGGGTGGAATCAACGACCGCCCTTGAAGAAATTCTTGAGCAGATTCGCGGCGGCGTCGCTAGAATTCGGACCGCTGGCGGGCTTCTTTTCTTCGGGTTTTTCTTCCTTCGGTTCCTGAGGCGTATAGGGAAGGTCGAGATCTTCCAACGCGGCCTGGATCGTTTGGGTCTCGTCCGAAGCGTCGTCGTCGTCGCCAAGAAGCCAGTCGGCAAGGTCGTCGGGATCGTCGGAAGCGGGACCGCTGGCGGCGGCAGGTTTTGCCGGAGCGGGTTGAACGGGCGCAGCGGGAGCAGGTTGAGCCGGAGCCGCAGGCGCGGGTTGAGCCGGCGCGACGGGAGCGGGTTGAACGGGAGCCGCAGGCGTCGCGGGAGCGGGCTGAGCCGGCGCGGCGGGAGCGGGTTGAACGGGAGCCGCAGGCGTCGCGGGAGCGGGCTGAGCCGGCGCGGCGGGAACGGGTTGAACGGGAGCCGCAGGCGTCACGGGAGCGGGCTGAGCCGGCGCGGCGGGAGCGGATTGAACGGGAGCCGCAGGCGCCGCAGGAGCGGCCTGAACCGGCGCGGCGGGAGCGGGTTGAACGGGGGTCGCGGGCGCCGCGGCGGCGGGCTTTGCGGGAGCCGCAGGGGCGGCTTGAACAGGCGTAATCGAATCGGACGCGACGACGCGCGCGACGAGATCGGCGACAGGATCGGTCGCGACGGGCTCTGCCGCGGCGATCACGATTTCGAACTCGAGAGGACCGATCGCAAGACGATCGCCGTTTTTGAGTTCCTGCTCGACGCCAATTCGTTCGCCGTTGACGTAAACGCCGTTTTTACTGCCAAGATCGCGCACGGCGACATACGACGTTTCCGTGAGCAGCGCGCAGTGATAACGGCTGATGAGTTCGCTCCGCGGTTTGAGTTGACAGTCTTCAGCGCGCCCTATCATAAACTGAGAACCTGTAATCGGAATAACCATGCCGGCGCGGGAACCGCCGACAACCTTGAGTTCAACTTTCATTTAAAATCCTCGTAAACAAAACCTTTTCGCGATCGGACGCGCGGAGCGATCATAATACAACGCCTTTTCAGAGCGCGGCGTCAAAGCTTACGGCAAAAGCCTCGGCGCTCTGAAGCGGGAAAGGACGACGATCAAAAAGCCGCGACACGCGACGACACAACTATCGACGACATATCGGGATACTATCAACCTGCGCGTAGTTCTTCAGGGAGCGCGTTTCTCGATCACGTTCCACAGAATTGACTCTATGTCAGTTATTGTAGTTCAAAACCGGGGAACGTTCAACGTCTTTACTACCAATTTTTATGAATAACCTTGAAAAGGACGTTAACCTCTATTTCCAGAGGAGTTTTCCAGTTGACCGGTTTAACTTCAATCATATAATAACCGCGATTAAAACGACTTCCGAAAAATGTTAGGCGACGTCGCGACGACGTGTAGCGCGAATCGGCGCTCAGGGGCAGTGAAGAGAATGTCTGGAAGAAAGAGGGACGATTTTTCCGTCGATATGACGACGGGGCGGATTTTACCGGGACTCCTTGCTATGGCGATTCCACTCGCGGCGACGAGTCTTCTGCAGATGCTTTTTACCTCCGCCGACCTCGTGGTCATCGGCAACTTTGCGAGCGAACATTCGCTCGCCGCCGTCGGCTCGACGAACGTGTTGATTAACTTTTCAATTACGTTTTTCGTCGGACTTTCGATCGGCTCGAACGTACTCGTTTCGAGACTCTTAGGCGCGGGAGATTCCGAACGCGCGCGCAAAGCGATTCACACGTCGATCGGCTTAAGCGTACTCTGCGGCGTGCTTCTCACCGTCGTCGGCTTTCTTATGGCGCGACAGGCGCTCGTATGGATGCAGTCGCCCCCCGAAACGCTCGAATTGGCGACTCTATACGTCCAGATTTACTGTCTGGGAATGATTCCCTCGCTCGTCTGCAATTTCGGCGCGTCGGTTCTGCGTTCAAAAGGCGACACGCGGCGACCGATGTTCTATCTTTCGTTCGCGGCGATGATAAACTTCCTGCTCAACCTCGTCTTCGTCAACGTCTTCAAAATGGACGTCGACGGGGTCGCGCTCGCGACGGCGATATCGCAGTACGTCGGGGCGTTTCTCATTTTGAAGCGTCTTATGAACGAGCCGGGCGTTTTTCGTTTAAACCTCAGAGAAATCTGGCCGGATCTTCGGGAATCGCTCACGATATTGCGCATCGGCGTTCCGGCGGGATTTCAAGGAATCGTTTTTTCGCTCTCGAATCTTGTTATCCAGTCGTCTATTAACGGTTTCGGCCCAATCATGATGGCGGGAAGCGCGGCGGCTCAGAATCTCGAGGGATTTGTATGGCTCACGATGAACGCCTTTACGCAGTGCTCGCTAACATATATGAGTCAGAATCTCGGCGCGAAAAAGTACAGCCGTCTGAACAAGGTCGCGTTTATCTCTTGCGCCTGCTCGGGACTCTCGGGCTTCGTCCTGGGGGGCGCGATGTATCGCTGGGGACCGTTCCTACTGGGAATTTTTGACCAACGTCCCGAAGTTATCGAGGCCGGCATGATTCGCGTCTCTTACGTCTGCGGAATCTACTGGATCTGCGGGCTCATGGACTGCCTTTGCGGAACGATTCGAGGCTTGGGGCATAACGTGACGCCGACGGTCGTCTCGCTCCTTGGCGCGTGTGGGACGCGAATTCTTTGGATCGCGACGATCTTTCAGATTCCCAGATTTCACACGGAAGACGTTCTTTTCTGGAGCTATCCCGGCTCGTGGACGATAACGCTCGTCGCGCATTTCTGCTGTTACGTCTGGATGCGTCGAGCGTTCCCGCGCGCAGACGCGCCCCTCGTCGAACGCGACCGCGTCGCGCCGAAGTTCGCCTTCTCTCACGAATCGAATTAACCTTCGCGCGCGACCGCGTACTTAACGAGCGCGCGGAGCCCCCACGCTTCCGACCAACGCATGTACGGCGTTTTCACAACGCGTTTTCCCTTCTTTCGAAAAAAGAAAACGCCCGACGACGCGTCGTACATGTTGGCAAGCGTCCAAAGGAGAACGCGTTCCGCCAGTTCCTCGTACCCTGGTTCCGACGCAAAAAAGGAAATCGCCTGCGCAGGCGCGTGAATGTCGACAAGATAAAGCCGGTCCGCGTAGTATTTCGGGGTTCCGTCCGCGAGAAAGAAACGATCGGCGTAGAATCTCGCGCCCTTTTCGTAACCCTCGCGCAGTTCGGACGCAAGTCCTAAATCAAAGACGCGTCTTATCGCCTCGAGATTGAATCCGGTGTGAAACGAGTCGATCCAGTTCTGTTCGCGCCGCTCGGCGTAAAACCACGAGCCGTCGTCGTGCTGACGACGCGCGGAATAACGGAGCGCGCAGAGCGCGGGGTCGAGAAGTTCGGGACGCGCGTAACGTCTGGCGATTCGAGCGAGAAGACTCGCGCCGAGAAGATTCGCGTTGTGGACGAAATTACGATCGAGCGGCGTATAACTGAAACAGAAGGAGTCGTCGCCGTCGCGGAATCGGTTCAAGTCGTTGAGGATAAAGGCGGGCGTGGAAAGAGCCGCGTCGCGAGCCTGTTCGTCGCCGGAGGCCTCGTAGAAATCAAGGAGCGCGTGACCGGCAAACGCCGTGTTGACAATCGTCGGCGTAAAACGCGGCAATAACTGGAACCGGTTCTGCCAAGGAAAGTTATATCCCCAAGCCGCCCCGGAATACCCCTCGGAACGAACCTCTAAGGTTTTGCGCGCAAGTTTGCGCGCGATCTCCAACTCGCCAAGCGCGACGCTCTCCTCTAAAAAAAGCGCGAGCGCCTTCGGATTGACGCCCGGTTTGATAAGCAACGCGGGGCGAAAATTAATCGCGGAACGCCGCAATATCTGCGTGAGCGCAATTCGACCAAACCTCGTGCCCAACGAGAGAACGCCGGCGAAGGGAGAATTGAGCGCGTCGTAAGGGTCGTATCCCTCAAAAGACCGACAGTCGGCCCAATTCAGTAATTTCAACGCCAAGTTTTTAACGTCGACGTCCATCGTAACCCCAGTTTGTCATGAAAGAACGCCGTCGTTCTTTGCGACGTTTCTCTGTCTTCTAGCGTTTAAATCGGAACGCGCTCCACTTTCGCGTTCGTAGTCTTCATTCTAAGCGTTTTTCCTTTTCATAGAAGCCAAGGCGACCCGAGAACGCGACAGTTTTAGAAAATAGGTCGATCAGGCGTTTTAGAAAAAGAAATTATAAAAGTGTTGACTTGTCGTTCGCTCGACGATATAACGCGATGAACGGGGCTTTTTCTCGTCGGCTTCGCCTCTTTCTTCTCAAAGAAGACGCCGGAATCGTCGACCATAACGCCCAAGACATGGAGAGATTTCAGCGCGCCCTGTCAACACGCGAAGTCGTGACAAACTTTTTAAAGGAACCTTTCAAATGACGATACGATTAAGCGCCCGTCAAACAACCGCCGCCGCGACGTTTTTCCTCGCGATCGCTCTGTTCTTGGGCGTCGCGCCGACAAGCCAAACGATTCTGTTTTCCGCAGAAGACGCAGAGTCGACCGAGTTCGCGCCGGAGTATCCGGAAGACGCTCCGATCGACGTTTGCCCTACGGAAATCGTCGCATATCACACGATTAAGACGATCGACTTTACCGATCCCAGCGTTTCGCTCGAAGGTTGGAGCGCCCGCGACGGCGTGACGCTCTCTCGGGAAGAACGCTCGTTGAGAGCGACGTTTGAAACGGAAGACCCGTATTTTTACTCAGGGTCGCTTGGGGAGCTTCCGTCCGGTCCGATTCTCCTAAAATTGCGCGTTCGCCGTACCAATCAAAGCGTCGGGCAGATATTCTTCGCAACCGCCGCGCACAGCTATGAAGAGGCTCATTCGACGATTTTTAAACTCGCGGAGGACGACCAGTTTCACGATTACGTCGTCTATCTTGATTCCGACCTTCCGATTTTGCGACTCCGTTTCGATATCGGAGGGGACGAGGGAATCGCAGACCTCGAAAGAATCGACCTGATCGCGATCGAGACAAAACCGTTAAAATTCGGAACCGCGACGCTGGATTCCGGGACGATCAATTTCAACGTCGTCAACGCGACCCCAAACAATCGCCAGATCGCCGACATGGAGTTTCACGGGTTCGACCCGCGCAAAGTCTATCCTACCGCCGCTGTTGAAATCGACGACCGCGCTTATATCGACCGCTACTATCCTCAGAAGCGACCTTTCGAAGAAATGGAGGTCGTCGCCAAGGTTCGTTCCAACGGAGACGAGATTCGTCGGCGTTACTTCGCGTTTAACGAGTCCGCGTGCGCGCCCGCGCCCGGCGAGTTCGTCGAGGGCGAAGCGCCGACGCTCCGCTGCGGCAAGCTCGCCGTCCGTTTCGCGCCCGACGCGTCCGGCGCCGAAATCTTCCGCGACGGCGTTCGCGTCGCCGTGATCGCGCCCCTCGCCTACGAGGAAGGAGACGGCGCCGACGTTATCAAACCGAAGCGCGATTACGCCCAAGAGCTCGAAAAAACTCCGGAGGATAGCGCCGTCTCTTATTTTGACACGCTGTTCGGTTTTCCGCCCAGAAGCGCTTTCTTCTATGAAGATTTCCTTCGCTCCATTTCCGATATGCGGCTAACGCCCGTTTTCAACTCTCTTTCCGACGACGGACGCGAGATCGAATTCAGTCTCTGCGTGGTTTCGCCCGAAGAAGCGCGCAAAACGCTCGACTCCGTCGCGGCGGCTTCCGTTGAGCATGATATTTACGCCGACGATAAACCCTCCCAGAGCGTCGACGCCGCCCAGAATCTTAAGATCGCCGTCGGTTTCCTGAAATTCCGACTCGACGAGGATACGCTCTCTTTTGAGTTCGACGCCCCTCGAGCAATACACGCGCCCGTAATCCGCGTTCTCGGAACGATGGAACAGGCGACGCTCCCCGGCGTCGAGTACCTTGAGAAAGGCGAGCATAGCTCCTCGACCGCCGACATAAAGACGAAAGAACACGTCCGCTACGCGCCCCCGATCCACTGGATCACGCAGCCGTACGCGGCGATTACGTCGGATCGCGGCTCCGTCGCCATGCTCTACGACGATCCGAAGACTCAACCTATCTTCGCCGTTCCCGATTTTATCGACGGCGACGCGACCTCGTCGCGAATGAATCTTTGTGCGAAGAACACCTCGGGAAAAATCCGCGTCGCCGCGCCCGAGCCGCTCGAAAATGCGATCCTCTGGGCTGTCAAAACGCGCGGACTGCCCGAGCCTCCCGTTCCGCCCCAAACGGGTCAAGCGCAAGAGGACGTTGTCCTCGCCGCGTTTAAAAAATCGATTATCGCAACGCCGGAAGGCTGGTCTCACGCGCTCTTTAACGGCAAGCCGCCCTATGCGTTTAAACCGACCTACGGCTCCGATTTCATTTCAACAATCTGGGAAATCACGGGCGAGCTTCCTGAGACGCCGCGAATTGATTTCGGCGGCAGCCATATTCTGAACTACGCGGCGTTCTTCGCCGCCGGTCAGGGCGAGCGCGTCGTCGATTATCTCAAAGCGATTGTTCGACTTCACGCCGGACAGATTCAACCGGACGGCTCGTTCCGCTACAAAGGCAAATTCCTTTGGGGGAACCAGACCGACTACGCGTCCGGAAACTGCGGGAACCATCTTTACGAACTCGGCTCCGTCTGGAGTTTAACGGGAAATAAAGACGCGCTCGCCACAATTCTCAAAGGTTGCGATTTCATGAACGCGCAGCTTACTCCGCGCGGCGCTCAGGTCTGGGAACTGTCGCTCCACACTCCTGATATCATGGGAGCCTCGAGGTGCTGCATGGCGAACGTCTGGGCGTATGAAGGAACCGGCGATCAGAAGTATCTCGACGCGGCAAGACGCTGGGCGATTACAGGACTGCCCTTCGTTTATCTCTGGGAAGATTCGTCGCTCAAACCGTTCGACCCGAACGAAAGCGTCGGCGATCAATACCAGCCGATGATGAAATACGCGACGATCGCGGTCTTCGGCGCGACCGGCTGGGCTTCGCCCAACTGGATGGGACGCCCTGTCCAATGGTGCGGGCTCGATTACGCGCACGCGCTCATTCTTCTCGCCAAACACGACAGTACGCTCGACTGGCGCAAGATCGCAGAAGGAATCGTTGCGAGCGCGGAATGTCAACTTTGCGTCAAAGACGACCTAATCGGGCTCCTTCCCGACTCAGTCCAGACGGATACGCAGGAGCGATTTGCGCCCTACATCAACCCCTGCGTCGTCCATATGCTTCGGAGCGCGCTCGAAGGGAAACAGACGAGTCTGTCCGTCGTCGATATCGACGGCAAACGCGTCGCGTCCCCGTTCCCTGCGAGGATCGAAGACGGCGCCGTTAAGATTTCCGCGAAAAAAGGTCTCGTCTACCAAATCATGATCGACGGCGAAGAAATTCGTACGATCGAATCACAGGGCGAGGACGTCCTCCGCTTTTGAACGCGAAACGCGCGGCGCGACAACCGCGCGAAATCGTAACAAATTGAAAAGAAAGACGTTCCGATAATGAAGCCGACGGTCGATCATAAAACGCGCGCCTTTGCGGCGTTCTTCTTCGCGTTCGCCTTTTTCTGCGGCGTCGCGCCGACCCGCGCGTCGTTTCTTTTGGGCGCCGACGAAGAGGAACAAGCGGCGTTTGCGCCCGAATATCCGTCAGACCCGCCAATCGACGTGTGTCCGACGGAAATCGTAGGTTGTCGCGTCGTCAAAACGTTCGACTTCACGAACCCCGACGCGACGATCGACGGATGGGAGGGACTCGACGCCGTGACTCTGTCGCGTAGGGAACGAACTCTCGCCGTCGAAATGAACGTCGTCGACCCATATTTCTTCACGCCAACGTTCGACGACTTGCCGGTCGGCGCCATTCTCGTCAAGTTTCGCGCAAGGCGAACGAACAAAGGGAACGGTCAACTCTTTTTCGAGACCGCCGAGCATGACTATTCGGAAGAGTTTTGCGCGCGTTTCCAACTCGAAGACGACGACGAATTTCACGATTACGTCGTTCTTCTCGATTCAAACGACCAAATTCGACGCGTCCGATTCGACCTCGGCGACGACGAAGGAATCGCGGAAATTGAACGCGTCGATTTCATTGAAATAATCGTGAAACCGATCAAGTTCGGAGTCGCTTCGCTCGAATCGGGAACGCTCCGTTTCAGCCTCCTCAATTCCAATCCCGCCGCCCTGCAGACGGTCGAAACAGAGTTTCACGGCTTTGACCTCGGCGAGACCGAATCGAACGCGACGGTTGAAGTCGTCGAAAACGCGAACGTCGAACGCTCCTATTCTCAGAAACGACCTTTTGAGGAAATGGAAGTCGTCGCCAAGGTTCGTTCCAACGGCGACGAGATTCATCGGCGTTACTTCGCGTTTAACGAATCCGCGTGCGCGCCCGCGCCCGGCGCGTTCGTCGAAGGCGAAGCGCCGACGCTCCGCTGCGGCAAACTCGCCGTCCGTTTCGCGCCCGACGCGTCCGGCGCCGAAATCTTCCGCGACGGCGTTCGCGTCGCCGTGATTGCGCCCCTCGCCTACGAGGAAGGAGACGGCGCCGAAATTATCAAACCTAAACGCGACTACATGAAAGAACTCGAAAAGACGTCGGAAGATTGTCTCGTCGCTAAATCTGACGCGCAACCCGATATTCCGCTCAAGTATTTGCTCAAGAGTTCTTATTTCCATGAAGATTTCCTCCGCGACATTTCTGATATGCGGCTAACGCCCGTTTTCAAGTCTCTTTCCAACGACGGTCGCGAGATTGTATTCATTATTTGCGCGATTCCGCCTGAGGAAGCGCGCAAAACGCTCGACGACTTCGCGGCGGCGTCCGTTGAACATGATATGTCCGCCGGCGGCAAGCCCTCCCGAAACGCAGACGACGCCCAGAATCTTTTACTCGGAGTCGGTTTCCTGAAATTCCGACTCGACGAGGAAACGCTCTCTTTTGAGTTCGACGCTCCTCGAGCGATTCACGCGCCCGTCCTCCGCGTCCTCGGAACGATGGAACAGGCGACGCTCCCCGGCGTCGAGTACCTTGAAAAGGGCGAGCATAGCTCCTCGACCGCCGACGTCAAGACGAAAGAACGCGTCCGCTACGCGCCCCCGATCCACTGGATTACACAGCCGTACGCGGCGATAACTTCGAACCGCGGCTCCGTCGTCATGCTCTACGACAATCCGAAAACGCAGTCGGTCTTCGCCGTTCCCGATTTCATCGACGGCGACGCCGCGTCGTCGCGCATGAATCTTTGCGCGAAGAGCGCCTCGGGAAAAATCCGCGTCGCCGCGCCTGAACCCCTCGAAGACGCGATCCTCTGGGCTGTCAAAGAACGCGGACTTCCCGAACCGCCGTCGCCTCCTCGCACGGGTCAAGCTCAGAAAGACGTTATCCTCGCGGCGCTGGAAAAATCGATTATCGCGACGCCCGAAGGCTGGTCTCACGCGCTCTTTAACCGCAGACTTCCCTACCTTACTAAGCCCAATTACGGCGACGTCTTCGTCTCGACGATCTGGGAAATCACGGGAAAGCTCCCCGAAACGCCGCGAATCGATTTCAGCGGCGATCACATTCCGAACTACGCGGCGTTCTTCCTCACGGGACAGGGCGAACGCGTCGCGGCGAACCTCAAGGACGTCGTGCGGATCAACGCGAGTCAGATTCGAGAGGACGGCTCGTTCCGTTATTACGGGAAGTTCCTTTGGGGAAATCGGACCGACTACGCGTCCGGCGACTGCGGAAACCGCCTTTACGAACTCGGCTGGGTCTGGAGTTTTACGGGAAATAAAGACGCGTTCGCCGCGCTCCTCAAAGGCTGTGAATTCATGAACAAGCAGCTCACGCCTCGCGGCGCGCAGGTCTGGGAACTGTCGCTCCACACGCCCGATATCGTGGCGTCCTCAAGGTGCTGCATGGCGAACGTTTGGGCGTATGAAGGAACCGGCGATCAGAAGTATCTCGACGCGGCAAGACGCTGGGCGATTACCGGACTGCCTTTTGTCTACCTCTGGGAGGACCCGACGCTTCGACCCGATACGCCGACGGAAAACGACGACCACTCTTATCAGCCGATCATGAAATACGCGACGATCCCCGTCTTCGGCGCGACGATCTGGATCTACCCCAACTGGATGGGACGCCCCGTCCAATGGTGCGGACTCGATTACGCTCACGCGCTCATCCTCCTCGCAAAGCACGACGATACGCTCGACTGGCGCAAGATCGCCGAGGGAATCGTCGCCGGCGCCGAATGTCAGCTGTGCGTCGAAGGCGACCTCGTCGGACTCCTTCCGGACTGGATTCAGATTGAAACTCAGGAGCGAGTCGGTCCTTTTACCAATCCTTGCGCCGTCTATATGCTTAGAAGAACGCTCGAGGGAGAGCCGACGAATCTTTCCGTCGTCGATATCGACGGAAAGCGCGTCGCGGCGCCCTTCCCCGCGAGAGTCGAAGACGGCGCGGTAAAAATTTCCGCAAAAAAAGGTCTCGTCTACCAGATTATGATCGACGGCGAAGAGGTCCGTACAATCGAATCTCAAGGCGAAGACGTCGTTCGTTTTTGACTAAGGACTCGTCTGTGACGCCTACCCCTTGCCCGCCCCTCCCAGAACTTGAACACGTCGAAACGCCGAGACTCATCCTCACGGCGCACACGCTCGCCGATTTTGCCTGCTTCCTTTACGAACCGGCGCGCTTTGCGAAAAGATTCGACTTGGCAAACGTTCCATCGCCGCTGGATACGGAGACGCAAGACGGACTTACGCGACGTTACGACGCGTCGTGCCGTCTCGACGACGACCAGTTGATCTGGGGGAATATCTGGAGCGTCGTGACGCGCGATGAGCGTCTCTTTGTCGGAGCCTTTTGCTTTAAGGGAATTCCTGAAGGCGGAGACGCGGAACTTGCATACTATGTCGAAGAGCCGTTTAGGAATCGCGGCTACATGACGGAAACGCTTCGCGCCGTCGTCGGTTGGGCTCGAGGACGCGACGACGTTTCCGGTCTCACGGCGGAGACGCTCTTAACGAACGTCGCGTCGCAGCGCGCGCTCGTCAAAGCGGGCTTTAAGCCCTATCCAAACGCGCCAGACTCCGCAGCAGACTCTTGTTGGCTACGGATCGACCTCAAATCAACCCCATATTGATTATCAACCTGCGCTCGGTATAATAGGCGCAGTTTTTCGGCGCGTCCTACAAGGACGCTCGACATGACCTAGCGCGCGCTCGTCGCGTCGTGGTTTCGCACTGTTAATAAAGGAATTGAAAGTGGCGTCGAAATTAACGCAATCCTCCGCGTGGAAGAATCTTGAAGCTCATAAGAAGGAAATCGAAGCGATCTCGATGCGCGAGTTGTTCGCGAACGATCCTGAGCGATTTAATAAATTTTCGATCGAATACGCTGGGATTCTCTACGACTTCTCCAAAAACCGCGCGACAGAAAAAACGATCGATCTGCTTGTCGCTCTCGCCGAAGAAGCGGGACTCAAGGAAAAAATCGAAGCGATGTTCACGGGGGAAAAGATCAACGTCACCGAACGTCGCGCCGTGCTCCACACCGCGCTTCGCAATCGCTGCAACACGCCGGTCTTCGTCGACGGAAAAGACGTTATGCCCGACGTAAATCGAGTCCTCGCCAAAATGAAGGATTTCTCTGGTCGCGTACGAAGCGGAGAATGGAAAGGGTATACGGGCAAAGCGATTACCGACGTCGTCAACATCGGAATCGGAGGTTCCGATCTCGGTCCGTGCATGGTCTGCGAAGCGTTGACGCCCTATCAAACGAATATTACGCCCCACTTCGTTTCCAACGTCGACGGAACTCATATCGCCGAAACGCTCAAAAAGCTCGATCCGGAAACGACGCTCTTTATCATCGCGTCTAAAACGTTCACGACGCAGGAAACGATGACAAACGCGGAAACCGCCAAGGCGTGGTTCCTCCGTTCCGCGAAGGACGAAAAGGCGGTCGCGAAGCATTTCGTCGCGCTTTCGACAAACCGCGACGCCGTCGAAAAGTTTGGCATAGATCCGGAGAACATGTTCGAATTCTGGAACTGGGTCGGCGGACGCTATTCCCTTTGGAGCGCGATTGGTTTGAGTATCGCGCTTGCGGTCGGATTCGAGAATTTCGAAGAGCTTCTTTCCGGCGCCCATGAAATCGACGAATATTTCCGCGCGACGCCGTTCCGTAAAAATATTCCTGTCGTCATGGCGCTCCTCGGAATCTGGTACAACAACTTCTGGAACGCCGAAACCGTCGCGATACTCCCCTACGATCAGTATCTTCGTCGGTTCCCCGCCTATCTGCAACAGGGCGATATGGAGAGCAACGGCAAGGGCGTCGACGTCGACAACCAGCGCGTCGATTACTCCACCGGTCCGATCGTCTGGGGCGAGCCCGGCACGAACGGTCAGCATGCGTTCTATCAGCTCATTCACCAGGGAACGAAACTCATTCCCTGCGACTTCCTCGCGCCTGTCCAGACCCAAAACCCAATCGGCGACCACCACCAGAAGCTCATCGCCAATTTCATCGCGCAAACGGAAGCGCTCATGAAGGGTAAAACGGAAGAGGAAGCCTACCGAGAATTGCTCGCCTCAGGACTTGACGAAGCGGAAGCGCGAAGGCTCGCTCCTTCCAAGGTCTTCACCGGCAACCGTCCGACGAGTTCGATCTTCTTCAAGAAACTCACTCCCGCGACCCTTGGTCGACTCATTGCGCTCTACGAAATGAAAATCTTCGTCCAGGGCGTGATTTGGAACATCAACTCCTTCGATCAAATGGGAGTTGAACTCGGCAAGCAACTCGCGAAAGTCGTGTTGCCTGAACTCGCTTCTCCCGAGCCGACGACGACCCACGATTCTTCGACAAACGCTCTTGTCGAATACTTCAAAAAGAACCGTTAAGAGATTGCACGTCGCAAGTCTCCTAGATCGCGCGATCTAGGGGGCGCGACGTCGCGGCGCGTCTTTTTGACGGCGCCGACGACGCTAAGGCATTATCGATAAGCTCTAAAACGCGGCTCGTACGCGACTTTAGAGGGCATAAGCGACCGAATGAAACGCAAGAATCTTATCTGTATCGGCAGCGACGGAGGCGGCGCTCTTCGCGACGAAGAAGGGACGTTCGCACGGTTCTCGACGGGGGTTCTCGTTAATCTCCTCGCGCTGGACTATGAGAAGGTCGTCTGGTGCGCGCCCCGTAGTCAAGAGGGGCGAGAACAACGCGCTATTAAGCTCGCGGACAACGTCAAGTTTGTCGAATCCCCCGAGTTTTGCGCTAATCTGCCGCAGACGCTTATACGCCGCGAAAGATTTCGTGATTCATGGCGAAACGCTCTTTCGGAGCCGGGCGACGTTTTCATGTTCGGACGCTTTCCGGCGGTCGGCGACTTGTACGACCTTTGCGCGGAATTAGATTGTAAAACGTTGCATTGGCTCTTTAACAACCCGTTCGCGCTAATCAACGCGAGCAACCGAAGCGCCGTCGCGAAAAAGCTCGCCCTTTTCAACGCGACGCAGTGGGAAAACGCCGTGAAACGAGGCGTTTCGAAGACCCAAGGCGCGTTCCTGTGCGCGGGTCAAGAAATCTATAACCGCATGGACGGCTTCGATCGTTACGAGGAAGTGGCCGCGCCGATTCAAGAGTCGGACTTCGCATGGCGCGACGACGTCTGTCAGGGCGAGACGATACGCGCGCTCTTCGTCGGCGATATCCAGCCTCAAAACGGGATCGAATCCTTCGTCGAAGCGATTCCCCTCCTGAAAACAAACCGAAAAGTCGAATTGATATGCGTCGCCGACAAAGATCAGAGCGACCCCAAATACGACGCTCTTCTCAGAAAGATCGTCCGCGACAATCGTCTTCAAGATCGGGTGTCGTTCCTCGATTACGTTGATCGTGAAACTCTCCTCGAAACGATGCGCGAGTCCGACCTCTTCGTTTTTCCGGCGATCGCGGCCGACGCTCCCTACGTCGTCGTCGAAGCGCGCTCGCAAGGACTGCCGACAATCGCCAGCGACGTCGGAGGTCTTCCGTCCTCGATTAACGACGGAGTCGACGGTCTTCTCGTGCCACCCGGCGACCCCGCAATGATCGCCGACGCGATCGATTGCGTCGTCGAGGACGACGAACTGCGACGCGATCTCATTGCGGAAGGATATGCGAGCGCTCAACACATGACGTTCGACGAACTTGCGATCAGCATCGTCGAAATCTTCGACAAAATGAACGGGCGCGAATGCGACGACGAAACCGAAGAATCGGCGGACGAAAACGACGTCGCGGCTTCTTTTGAATCTACGTAAACAAGGACGACGTATGGGATACGAAACGACGACGTTTCCCGAAGACGCTCTCTTCTTAGTCACGGGGGGCGCGGGCTTCATCGGCTCGAACCTCTGCGAGGCGCTATTGAAGAAAGGCGTTCGCGTTCGATGTCTCGACGACCTTTCGACGGGCAAGTACGCGCACGTCGAACTATTTCTCGGGAATCCGCGTTACGAGTTTATCAAAGGCGACGTCAAAGAACTTGACGTTTGCGTCGACGCGTGTCGCGGAGTCGATTACGTTCTACATCATGCGGCGTGGGGCAGCGTCCCGCGTTCGATAGAGTCGCCTCTTTTCTACTGCGCGAACAATATCCAAGGCGCTCTCAATATGCTCGAGGGAGCGCGGCGTGCGGGCGTTAAGAAATTCGTCTACGCGTCAAGTTCGTCCGTTTACGGCGACGAGCCGAATCTGCCGAAATTCGAGGGACGCGAGGGCGCGCTCCTGTCACCCTACGCCCTTACGAAGCGATGCGACGAAGAGTGGGCAAAGCAGTATACGCTCCATTATGGGCTGGCGACGATCGGCTTGAGATATTTCAACGTCTTCGGCCGCCGTCAGAATCCCGACGGAGCGTACGCGGCGGTCATTCCGCGTTTCATAAGACAGATTCTAAAAGGAGAACGTCCGACGATTAACGGCGACGGGCGGCAGAGTCGCGATTTTACTTATGTTGAAAACGTCGTCGAAGCGAACTTCAAGGCGTGTCTGGCGCCGGCGGAGGCGTCGGGCGAAGTCTTTAACGTCGCGTTCGGAGAATCCAGCGTTCTCATCGACGTTTATAGAACAATTACAAAAGCGCTCGGACGAGAAATCGAGCCAATCTTCGGTCCAGACCGCCCCGGCGACGTCAGACACAGCCTCGCCGATATCGGCAAAGCGCGACGGCTCCTCGGGTATTCGCCTGACTATTCTTTCGATCAAGGACTCGTCGAAGCGATCGAATGGTATAAGAACAACCTTTCGTAACTTTCCGTCGTAACTGTCAAATACGTAAAACGCGCCGTCCTTTCGGGCGACGCGTTTTTATTTCTATCCCCTTATACGCGCGCGATCTCATTCGCAAATTCCGCGAAGCTGGAAATTCGCAATACGACAACGCAGAAACTCAGGCGCGCCCGTATAGGCAGGATTTCCCCCCAATCCAACGGCGCGAGAGTCGGTCGACATGACCTTTTCCGTCGTAACGCGCCCGATTTCTTCATCGTCGACGAAAACCGTCCAATCTCGTCCTTCCTTCGTCACGCGCAGCTTATGCCAGACGCCTAGCTCCAGCGCAGACGCCGGCGTCCGTCCGCCCCTAGCGCCTTCGACGGCTCCGTAAATCCTTCCGTCGGCGTCGACCGCTACTCGGAGCGGATCGTCAAGCCCCTTTGTCCAGGCGGAGAGAATCTGCGCAAAACCTTTTTCGGGCGCGGCCTCGACGAGAAAATCGAGGCTCGCTTCAAATTCGACGACAGGAAATGAATCAAGTTCGTAGACGAGAAGCGAATCTACCCCGTTGAACGTCACGCCCCTGTCGCCGCCCGGAGCCAGATTTCGCGCGAGTTTCACCACGCCGACGGAAGGAGTCGGTTCGCCCGAAAGGGGATCGTCGATCAACGTCTGCAACGACGAATTGAACGACTTTTTTTCGAGATACGACGCTAAATCGAATTCGGCAAGGGAAGAATCGACGGAAAACCGTCTTCCGGGCGCGCGAGATTCAACGTCGCCAAACTCGTTTTCTACGACGATCTTCCAGTAATACGTTCTATTAGGTTCGAGGGATTTCGTCAGTTCCGGCGTCGCGACGGCGTCCTTTCCGTTCGTCGATTCGACTTCAAAGAGAGTCGTTTCGAATTCGGGGGATTCGGAAACGACGACGCGGAACTTGAATTCGTCGCTATTCGTAACTCGGCGCCAAGAGAAAGGAATCGCGCCGGGAGCGACTTTCGCGTCCTGAAGAGGTCGTTCGCACGCGGGGACAGGCGGCGCGATTTTTTGCGCGGGCAGCCACGACGCGTAACTCGTCCCAAGAGAACCCGCGTGCGCAAAATCAGTGAGAAAGAGCGGCGGCGAATCGCGGTCGGCGGAGTCGACTTTCACAAAAACCTGAGGCGTATAGAACCCGACAAGTTCGGCGTTTGGGTTGGGACGGAGAATTTCGACCTCCGCAGATTCAAGGGCTTGGGGTTCGAGGACGGGAATCGCGTTCGTCTCCAAACGATTGAAGAACTGATCGTATGCGAGGAGAAGCGGCCCGTAGTAAATTGAAATTTTGCGCGCAAAGTCGCCGTCTCCCGAGACATACCGCAGTTTCATCGGAAAATCAAGCGTTATCGACTCGTTTGCCTTCCACGTTCGGGCGACTTCGACGTAGCCCGGCGCGACCGGCGTTCCTTCGGGCGTCTCGGGGGTCGTGAGCGTCGCTCCGATCGCCCATTCGGGGACGCGCAATCGAAGCGTCGCGGTCACGTCTGCGCCGTCGGTTCCCGCGAGAGATAGTTCGACGCGTCCTTCGACCGGATAGTTTGTCTTTTGAGTCAGCGTTACCTTACGATCGGCAAGGTTAAAAGTCGTCGTTCCCGCGCCGTAATAATTAACCGTCGCCGAACCGTCGCGTCCGCGCATAACGCCCCACTCTGCGAGTTCCGCAAAGCCCCTGGGACTGTTGACGCTGCAGCAGTTAAGTTCCGGCTGCCCCGGACGCGCCTGAAACGCGATCGTCTGCGTCGCCGCTTCGCGTCGCCCGTCCATCGGGACGTCGTAAGCGCACCAACCGCCGGAGGGATGCGTATACGCGCAGACGGCGTTATAGAGCGAATTCTCAAGTTCGTCGGCGCAACGCGCGTCGCCCGTCATGCGAAGCGCCTCGACCGTCAGCGCGATCCACGCGACCGTACAACAAGTTTCGATCGCGCCCTGTTTGAACGGCGTTCCGATCGCCTGCTCGCCGCAACTGAAGGAGCCGTTGCTATGAACGTCGCGATTGCGGACGCTCTCCCAGAGGTTTAGAAACGCGCGGCGGTACGTTTCGTCGCCCGTTATTCGGTAGAATTCGGAAAGTCCTAGGATTGTGTGGAGCGACTCCCAGCGTGGCTGCGGCGTTCGATAGAAATCGGTCCCGGCAAGACCTTCGCGATAGAAATCGCCTCGTTCTTCGAGGTCGCGCAGAACGTTCCTCGCGGAATTAAGAAAACACTCTTCGCCAGTTAAGCGATAAAGTTGGCAAAGCGCCGTCATGATCGAGAAATTGACCTCGTCGGAGCCGACGTCTTTAACTCCCTTCCCCGCGGCGCCTTCGTCGTCGCGGTAGAAGATTTTTTCAAAGAAAAACGCGGCGCGGCGCGCGACCTCAAGCGCGTCGGCGTTTCCCGTCCGCTCATAATAAAGCATGAGAGCCGTCATAGAATGATAGCATCCCCAAAGATCCCAGTTGACGACAAGACGCTCGTCATGGGAATAGGGTCCGAGGTACCCTTCTCTATCCTGGCACGCCATGAGCGCGCGGATCGCGGCGTCGACCGTCGCGCGGAGTTCAGGCGATTTCGACGCCTGCTCGAGAAGAATCGCGTTTTCAAGGTATTTGCCGATGAACTCGCCGACCCACGGAACGTAATATTGGCTCGCGAGCGGCTCGCGTCCGCGCAGTTGAAAAACGCTCAGCGCGGCGGGATTCGTCTTGAGCGCGCGCGTTTCCCAGTTTTGAACGACTTTGTCGATACGATCGCCGATATACCCGCCGTACTCGGCGCGCAGTTCAGGACAAGAGGAAAGCGTTTGCGGCGCCTTGTCTTGATATTGAACTTGATTCTGCGAAAAAGCGACGGGCGCGCTAACCGTCAAAAGGCACAAGAAGAAAAATCGCGAAAAGATTCGACAAAGCATGGCGGTAAGTACAAAAGAATGTAGAGAGAACAGCGCGACGACCAGGGATAGCGGGTATCCCCAGTCGTCGAAACGTCAAATCAACACGTCGTCAGACGACGTTCATTTATTGGAGATAAAATCGAGCGCCATCGGGAGCGAGACGCGCCAATAATCCCAGCTATGGACGCCGTCGCGAATGCGGAGTTCGCAAGGAACGCCGAGTTTCCGCGCCTTTTGGAAGAAGTCCCATGCGCCGGGCAGGCAGAAATCGTCGTCGCCGCAGTCGATCATAAAGCGAACAGCTTTCTTGTCGGCGAGGGAGTCGAGATACGCGATAACGTCGTTATTCTCGGCCCATTTCGTCATCGCGGCAAACTGCTCGTCGGAAGTGTCAGGACGGCGTTCCGGACGGCGTTGACCGACCGACGCCGCGGGACTCATCGCAAACGCCGCGCTGAAGAGGTCGGGATGATGCACTGCGTAAAGGAGCGTCCCGTAGCCGCCCATCGAAAGCCCTGCGACCGCGCGAGATTCGCGATCCGTTCGGATGCGGAACTGCTTTTCAACATGAGGGACAAACGTGTCGAAGAAGAACGTCTCGTACTGATCCGGACCAAAGGGCGCGTCGCGATACCACGTCGCGCGCGCGTCGGGCATGACGATAACCCGCTTCTGTTCCGGGTGATTCGCGAAATACTCGTCGCAAATGCGCTGCATCTGCCCCTTCTCTTGGCTCGACCACGTCTTTTCGTCGTCACTCAGACCGTGAAGGAGATAAAGAACGGGGTAGCTTGCCGACGTCGTCAGGTATCCTTTGGGCGTGTAGACGATATAGCGCATATCCTGACCGAGCGCGTCGTTATGAATTGTCAAAGCGACGAGTTGACTCTTGGAAGCGCCCTCTTTCGGTTTGAGCGACTTCTCAAGTTCGCGAAGTTTCGCGACCGCGTCAGGATTCTCCGGAAGAGGCGCGTCCTTCATTTTCGGCGCGAGCGTATTGAAGAGGATATCCAGTTCCTCGCCCGTCTGCGAAGTATCGGACGTCAGAACGACGACCGCGTTCTGATCCGGCATGACGACGCAAAATTGCCCGTACATCCCGTCGCCACGATACGAGTTGTTCACGCAGCGCCAGAACTGGTAACCGTAACCCATCGACCAGTTGTTCTTCTCGTCGCCGTTGGAAATCTGCTTGCTCGTCGCTTCGTTGATCCATTCTTCCGAAAGGAGACGTTTGCCGTTCCAAACGCCTTTCTGGAGGTAGAATTGACCGAATTTCGCAATATCCTCGGTCGTCAGGAAAAGGCCTGTCCCGCCTTTAGTATAACCTTCGGGCGATTTCTCCCAGAACGGCGTCGCAATATGAAGCGGTTCGAAAAGGCGCGGAACGAGGTAATCGCGGAGATTCTCGCCTGTAATTTTTTCAAGAGCCGCCGACGCCATATACGTCCCGACCGTGTTGTACACGAAATGCGTTCCGGGCTCATAAGGCGTCGGTTGACGCATGAACGCCTGCGCCCACGTCGGCTGATCGGGCGTCGTTTTCGGACCTTCAAGGTTATAGAACGCGGAAACGTTGTGCGAGCGCGGCGGTTCCGATTTATGCCCGCACGCCATCATGAGGAGATCGCGAATCGTCGCCTTCTTGAGATTCTCGTCGACGTCGTCGGGAACGTCCTCGGGAAAGACGTCGACGATCTTCTGATCGAGCGTCATTTTCCCTTCTTGGACGGCGAAACCGATCGCGGTCGACGCAAAGCTCTTGCTGAGCGAATAGAGCGCGTGGGGTTCGTTGGGAGCTGCGGGCGTGCGCCACGCTTCACAGACGACCTTGCCGTCGCGGAGAATCATCACGCTGTCGACGCGACTGATTTTCTCGTCAAGCGCGCGGAGCGCCTCGGCGACGTCGTCGGAGGAAATACCGACCGACTCGGGGGTCGCGCGAGGAAGCGCGCCGTTCTCGTCGAGGTTTTGCGCGTGGACGGCGTTCGTCAGGGCAAACGTCGCCAACGCGACGACGAAACTAAAGAAACATTTTTTTAACGACATAGAGCGCCTCGTTATTCAGCTTGAACGCGCCTTGCGGCAGGACGACGTCGTCCGCGCTTTGACAAGGGCGTTTCCGACGTTAGTTTTAGCTTGGTTCTAAGAGAAATTCAAGGTCTAAGCGCGCTCGACGTCAGAATCTTCGTAGAAATATACGCGAAATCTAAAAAGAACGGAGAAGAGTCGAATACATGATTTGTCAATGTGCGAGGGGCGAGCCGGCGCGGAACATAATCACTCGAAGTCCTCGATATTCATCCGATGAAGCACGCCGGCCCCGGTAAAAATACAAAAATCGCCGTTTCTCAGAGCGCCGGGATTCAGAATGATTGTTCCCGGGATTTCCCGAAGATCGGCGATATGCGTATGACCATAACATACGAGGTCCCAATCTCCCGAACGAAACGCTGTTTCCGCAGCGTCCTTACCGCCGTCGTGTCCATGGACTAGGAACAGCTTTTTACCATGCCAATCGAGGCAGACGGGCTGAGGCAGAACGACGGCGCCAATCTTCGCGGCTTCGACCGCAAGTTCCGCTTCATCGTCGTTATTGCCGACGACAAACGTTGTTTTAAAATCAGAAAAATACTTAACGTGTTCTGGAGAAACAACGTCGCCGCAATGGACGACTTGGTCGACGCCATGTCTTTTGAAAACGTTCAAGGCCGCCTGAATTGCATAATCGTTATTATGCGAATCACTGACAATTCCCAAGGAAAAAAAATTCATCGTGAAGCCTCTCGGCGTCGTTGCGCCAGCTGTTAAAAAACCTATAATCATTAGAAAGTGAGTATTTGGACGCAATTGTAATTTTAAAGACGCGTCGCAAAAACAGTCAGACCCCCACGCGCTGCTCTGTTCTGGCGTTGGCAATTTTCGCCGTCGCACGCCTAAAAGAAGACTCTATGGGAATCGAAATGCGTATTCAAAAACGTTCTTCGGGCGTTTTGGCGCCCCTTTTCTCCCTGCCTGGAACATTGGACATTGGCTCGCTGGGACGCTACGCCGAAACGTTTCTCAACTTCCTCCAAACAGCTAAACAATCGTGGTTTCAAACGCTTCCGGTTTCGCCTGCCGACGGAAGCGGCTCGCCTTACGCCGGCCGTTCCGCGTTTGCCGGCGAGATTCTTTATCTCGACCTCGAAGAACTCTATGAGGAAGACTTGGTTCCCGAGTCGACGGAACGCTGTCGAACGCGAGCGTCGCGGAGCGAAAACGCCTTCCCGCTGTACGGTTCAAACTCGACAAAGGTCAATTATAAAAAGGCGCGCCAGAGGCGCAAGCCCTTTTGGCAGGAAGCTTACACGCGTTATAGCAAGGGGCTCGGCGGCGAGCGTTATCGCAGGATAGAAGAGCAGTTTCGAGCTAAAAACGCCTTTTGGCTCGACGATTACGCGCTCTTTGAAGCGGCGGCGGAAACGTTCGACACTTACGATTGGTCGCAGTGGCCGACGGAAATTCGGCGTCGCGACCCTGAAGCGCTTGAGGCGTTCGCCAAAGAACACGCGGATCAGATAGAGCAAACGAAATTTCTCCAGTTGGTCTTCGACGTCCAATGGCGTGAATTTCGCAACGAATGCGCGGCGCGCGAGGTCAGAATCATCGGCGACGTCCCTATTTACGTCGGAATCGAAAGCGCCGACGTTTGGGCTGCGCCAGAGCTTTTCATGGCGACGCGCGACGGACATATCGTCCGCGAAGGCGGCACGGCTTCAGACGGTTACCGCGAAGACGGTCAACATTGGGGAATGCCGACCTATCGATGGTCGCGCCATATCGAGACCGATTTTCTATGGTGGCGAAACCGAATCAAAAAGACGCTCGAACGCTTCGACATGTTGCGACTCGATCATTTTATCGGGTTCTACAACTATTACAGTTTCCCGAGCAAAACTCCTGAACCGGACGACGACGCGCTTTGGGCGGAAGAACAAGCCGCGGCGGCGCGATACGCGATTCATCCGGACGACGTTTACGAGGAAGGATGGGTTCCCGGTCCTCAAGAGCGTTTCTTCGACGCGATTTTTGCCGAATCTCCCAAGGACGCGTTCGTTGTTGAAGACCTTGGCGTCATGAATAAAGGCGTCGCCGATCTTCGCGATCACTATGAACTTCCGGGAATGCGCGTTCTCCAATTTTCTCTTGAATCCCTAAAAGTCGATCCGCGTTCAGGTTTTCTTGCCAATCCAGTTCGCGAATGGCCCGAACTGAGCGTCGGATACACGGAAACCCACGACGCGGCGCCGATTCTAGGCTGGCTCGACAACGCTCGAAGGTTTGGCGGACGGCAAATGAAGAAACTTGATTTCTCGGCAATCCGTGAAATTCTCCGGCGTTATCGCGGTCGTCACGATCCCCCTGCGCCACAGCGCAATCCTCGTCCTCTCAAGACGCTGCTTTCCCGCGTCGCCGACGGACTGAGATTATCGAGACCCCCAAAGAGCGTTGTTCGCAGGTCTCCCGATTTGCCGCAATCCGTCGCCATTCTCCACGCCCCGGCGCTTCGCGCCGTCGCGGACTCTAATTCTCTGCTCGTCGTCTTCCCGATTCAAGACGCTCTTGGACTGTCAAACGACGCGCAAATCAATTACCCGGGCGCCAAAAAAGGATGTTGGAGATGGCGGCTTCCGCTCAACACGTTCTTTAGCGAAGACGCGGAGTTCCTCGCCCATATTGCGGAAGAGACGGGCCGCGCGCCAAGCCGGATTAAGACGAGAAGTTTAAGTCGTAAAAGCATCAAAGAAAAGAGCGGACCAACGGCGTTATTCGACGAGTATTACACAGAAGAGGACAATCCGAAGCCTGACGAATGAAGCGACGTCTAGTCCCGTCGTTTTCGCGTCTCCCCTCGACGCTTAGAACGAACGCGGCTGGAAGAAGTTCCAGCCGCGTTTGCTTTTTTTAATTTCTTTGTTTTTTGAAATTATTTCAAACGTCCAATCCCAAAGGAATTTTTCGGTTGGGGGTTATTTCGACGCTTTCCACTTAAAGGAACGCGTTCCCTTCTTTTGAAGAGTCGCAACGAACTCTCGGTCGCCGCTCTTTACTTTGATCGAACGCGGCGAATTCGCGTCGTTGAGCGCGACGAGAGAAAGCGATCCGTCGGGATTCGCGAAAGCGCAAGCATAGAGTCCCTCCGCGGCGCCGTCCTGAACGAGTTGGACGCGCTTCGCGCCGGGCGCCGCGACTTTAGAAAAATGACCTATTTCGTAAAAGTGGGAATACCGTTCCGCCGATTTAAAATCAGTCGTCGAAAGATTGACCGCGCCATAGCACGACTGGCAGCCTCCGGGGCGGTTCGGGCCTTTCTGATCGTCGAGCAGAAAGTTCCAGACGACGATCCCTTTGCATCCGTAATTCATAACGCCTATTCCGACTTCGCGCATAAACCACGTTAAATCGCCCCCGAAAGAATAGCCCCAGTCGCCTATCGATTGTTCCGTAAACCAGAGATCCTTGTCGGGACGCGCGTCATGAACGCGTTTCATCTCTTCTTTATTCCCTCCGTAGGCGTGATAAGCAGCTCCGGCAAGAAACTGCGCCGCTTCCGCGTCCTCGTAAATATGGAGAGGGTAGCCGAACTGGTCGCGACATTCCGGTTTATTGGAATCGTAGTTGAAGTTATGGTCAAACGCAATGATAAGCGTTTCCAGTCCGGCGTCGCGCAACTTAGGGCCAAGGACTTTGACAAATTCTTTCTGTTCTTGCCATGTCATAAAGAGAGACGCCGAGTTGCCGCGATTGAGGGGCTCGTTCTGCATCGTTATCGCGTAAATCGGAACGCCCTCGTCTCGCATCGATTCGAGATATCGAACAAAGTAGGTCGCGTAGTCGTCGTAATATTGCGGGTTCAATTGACCGCTCGTCCAACGCGGATAGGGTTTAAGGTCCTTGAGATTATCGACCTTCATCCATGGCGGGCAAGTCCACGGCGACGCCATGATCTTCAGTTCCGGATTGATCGCCAAGATTTCTTTCAGGGCGGGTATCACGTACTCTTTGTCCTCGGAAGAAAGCGCGAAATTCTCGATTCCCGGTTCGTCGCAGAGTGAAAACTCGCTCAGGGAGAAGTCAGAGCAACCGATCGACGTTCGGACAAAGCTATACCCTAGTCCGCGCGTAGGAGAAAACGTTTCCTCAAGAAGCGAACGGCGCGCGTTCTCCGGCATTTTATAAAGATTGAACGCGGTCGAACCGGTGATCGCGGCGCCGAACCCGTCGACAGTCTGGAACGTCGTTTCCGGGTCGAGAGTCAAGGTCGCGTCGACGTCGCCCGCGCCGCCGAAAGAAATCGTTTCTTTCCGGAAGAGGCGCGACTTATCCGCCGTCGTTTCATACGCGACGACGACGTCGTCAGGGTTCGTCGATTCGTCCAGGCCGGGAATCGGCTCCCAAGGACTGTCTGCAACGGCGGTTCCGAGAGACGACAGAAGGATTAATACCGAGATCAGAAAGAAAAATCGATGCATTTGAATCGCCTTATAAAGCAAAAAGCGGGGAGGACGCCGCCTTCATAAGCGTGTATATCCGTCGTTATAAAGCGCGCCACAACCCGTTTGTCGTGAAAAAGCTTATCGAAGCCCTGCAACGCTCGCAAATTCAGATTCCGACATGTGCGCAAATTCCGCCGCTTGGCTAATCGTGAGAGTCTCCGACGAAACAAGTTTGATAAGCAATTAGCCCCCTCCCTGGCTTCTCCTTGCGCTATTCCCTGCGCTATCCCCCGTTCAAACCCTCGTTTATCGCCGACGATAACGCCGTCTTCAAAGAATTCGGAATGGACTCTTTCTTAGTCGTATTCGGTAATACACATGATCTTAACCTCAGTTCGACGGAAACGTTGCGTTTGCTTTTACGTCCCCGACAAAGGAAGACGGACGTCAAAGCCCCGCCGCGCTCATGAAGTCCGCCTCCGTCATTTCGGCGAGCGCTGCCGCTTGACTCGTCGTAAGAAGTCCCGTCGAAACCCCCTTGACAAGCATTTCGATTCCGCCTTGCGTTTTCCCACGTTCAAATCCGTGTTTATCTCCGCGTTCAAATCCCTGTTCAATCCCCTGTTCAATCCCCTGTTGAAACCCGTCTTCAAAGAAGTCGGCATGGACTTTTTCTTCGTCGTATTCCGTGATGCACATGATCTTAACCTCCGCTCGATGCGCTAAAAGGTAAGGTTTAATGACAGAATCGTCGGGCAAGTCGCTCAACGCCGCGTCGACCGCCTCTTCTTTCGAGTCCGTTTCCGTCATGTAATGTCGCGCTTGAGCGACAAAGTATGAGTAATCCTTCAACGGTCGACACGCTTCCAAAAGCTCCTGGTTATGACCGTAGTTGATATTGATCATTTCCACGACGAGTTCCAAGCTGCCGTTCGCATGTTCCCCGAACGCCGTCGACAGTTTCAGCTCGACGCTATCCTCTTGATCCGCCCGACCGTTGTAAAAACAGACGAATCGCGGCGCCGGAAGATACTGCTGAACGCTACTGTAGATGTGGAAATTCGGATTCGCTTGGATGTACGCGCTGTAGACCTTCGGCGCGTACTCCAAGAAGCGAATCGGCATATTTGGACAGAGCGACGACTGCTGTTCGTAAAAGTTCAGCGTCGAATGTAGCAGGAAAGAAACGTCGTTCTTCATGCTCATGTATATGGCGTCGTCTAACGTGTTGAATTCGATCTCGTCCGCGTTCGTATAGTTCGAGTGGTTCAGCGCGTTAAAAAGCCAGAGCGTCCATTCTTTACGCTCCGGATTGCCGAAGATAAACTTGAAAAGGCGATCTTTGAACTCGCGATTGACGCTAAGACTTTCGGCCATTGGGACGTTCTCCTTCCGACTCTCATTCTAGCGCTAAGTTCCCTCGACGTCAAACATATGCCGAGAGCAGACTCAAACGATTCAACGCCCGTCGAGCTTTTCTTTGGTCGACCATAGTCCGGCGCTCGGCGTGGAGATATAGTAGACTTCTTCGCCGTCGGGCATGACGTTGAAACCGTTTTTCATTTTCTTGGGGTCGTAACGTTTCAACGTTTCCTCAAGATCGGCGTAGCCGAAACAGACGCTTTCAATTTCTTCTTTCGAGAGCGCGCCGGGCGCGTACGTGATACGGAAACGACCTTCGGAACTACCGTGAATGAGATGCGCGGTTCCGTGCGTCAAATCTTGGAGAACGGGCTCGGTTTTCCACAGACGCATGACGTTTTCCGTCCCGGAATACCCGTACTTGCGGATGAGTTCGTCGACGTCGGGCTGTTCGCCAAAGCGTCGCAGACCGGGCGCGATAATCAGCAGTTCGCCGCCGTCCGCCATCGCCATTCGGGTGCGATAAATCGCCTTATTGGCGACCCATGTGCTGTAGAATTCGTCCCCCTGCATGACGGCGACGATCTTTTTGAGGGGCGGCACGATCGTCACGTTCTGTTCGCGCGACGTTTTGGCGGCTTCAAGGTAAACGTCGAGATCGGCGCCGACGAAAACGCCGGTATGACCGAGAACGCCGTTTTCGTCATACGCCATCGTGACTTCGAAGTAGCAGTCTGGAAGGAAACCGAGGAAATCCTCTTCCGCCTTATTGTAACATTGGCGCAACGGCGTGAGCAGACAGCCAAGATTGTTCTCGATCCCGCAGCACGCCGCCATCATGTGGGACGCGCAGATCGTCTCTTTGCCGCCGAGCCCGATGAAATAGTTCTTGTTATGGTTGGCGAACCCTAGAACTTCGTGGGGAACGACATGCCCGACGTTGATAATCAGATCCCACTTTTCCTCGACGAGCGTCGTATTGAGACAGACTGGTATCGACCAGTTCACTTTACCCTTTGAGACCTCCTCCACGAACGACGCCGGGACTTCGCCAAGCTTCGTCACGCCGCCGCGCCAATCGTGTTTGAGGATTTTTTCTTCCGGGATCGATCCAAACATCCAGCGGTTCTGTTCGGGAGTGTGAGGAAGGTGCTGACCAAGCGTCGGGATAACGTAAACGTCGGCGGACTCGGCAAAGATTTTATAGAGTTCTTCCGTAATTTTGCCCGCGCCGCTATGCGCCCGCGTTATGTCGGGCGGCAGCAACAACACGCGTTTCGGATCGCGACAAATTCGTTCCCTCGCCTCGGCGGCGGCGCGACGCGCAAGTTCCAAGACGCGTTCAAGCGACGTCGTTCCCTTTTCAGAAAACCACAGCATGGTTCGACCCCCTAAATATGCGACTTGCCGCGCGCGATTTCAACGACGAATCTTGTCGACGACGTCGCAAAGAACGTCGCGGAATTCTTCCGGACTCGTTTCGTCAAGCGTTTTGCCTTTACGGCTGAGTTCTTCGTTGACTTTGACCGCCGTCTCTTGCATCACGGCGTGAGTCTCCTCGCTGCCGCCGACAAGCGTAAAGTTCTTTCCGCGCGTCAGTCTCACTTCGTCGTCTTGAGAGTCTAACCCGACCCCAAGCATCGCGGCGCGAGCGCCTTTTTTAGCCGTTTGAGGTTTATTGATCTTCATAGCGTCGCGTCCTTTCTATTCTTAAAGCGGTTGATGATTCCGACAAACGGGATTAATTCTAACGTCGCCCGATCGACGACGCCACTTGTCGTCGATCGGGCGTTTGACAGTTGCGCGCGAGCCGCGTCATTCCCCGATGCGAGACTTCAGCGCGGCGAGAACTTCGTCCGTCTTGACGCGCGTCTGCTCGAGCGTGTCGCGGTCGCGAATCGTGACCGTGCCGTCTTGGAGCGTTTGACCGTCGATCGTCACGCAGAAGGGCGTTCCGATTTCGTCCTGACGGCGATAACGGCGTCCGACCGCGCCCTTCTCGCTATACTGCACGGACATATGACGCTTCAGTTCGCCGTAAAGTTCGGACGCGACCTCGGGCATCCCGTCCTTCTTGACGAGGGGCAGAATCGCCGCTTTGACGGGCGCAAGGCGCGGATGCAGTTTCAAATAGACGCGGTCTTCTTCTTTGCCCGCCTCGGACGTCGGCGCCTTGTCGACCTTGTAGGACTCGCAGAGGAACGCGAGCGTCGCGCGGTCGGCGCCGGAACTCGGCTCGATGACATGCGGGATGAAGCGTTCTTTGCGGAGGTCGTCGTAGAAGGACATATCCTTGCCGCTTCCACGCCATTTCGGGGCGCCGTTCGCGTCCTTTTCCAAGACGAGCGCGTCGCCCTCGCGGACGAGCTTGCCTTCGGCGTGGGAGCGGAGGTCGAAATCGCCGCGGTGCGCGACGCCTTCAAGCTCGCCGAATTCGCCCTCGGGCAAGAACGGGAACGCGTATTCAATGTCCGCCGTGCCGACGGAATAGTGCGCGAGTTCCGCCGGCTCGTGTTCGCGCATTCGGAGACGTTCGCCCGCAAGCCCCATGTCGACGTACCACTGGAACCGGCGGTCGCGCCAGAATCGGTACCATTTCTCCGATTCCGACGGATGGCAGAAGAATTCGATCTCCATCTGCTCGAACTCGCGGCTGCGGAACGTGAAGTTGCGCGGCGTGATCTCGTTGCGGAAGCTCTTGCCGATCTGACCGACGCCGAAGGGAACGCGCGCCTGAACGCTGTCGACGACGTTCTTGAAGTTGACAAAGATGCCCTGCGCCGTCTCGGGACGCAGGAACGCGGCGTCGTCTTCGCCGCCGAGCGCGCCGACCGTCGTCTTGAACATCAGGTTGAACTCGCGCGGCTCCGTGAGCGTTCCGACATGCTTCGCGTCGGGACCGAGAACCTGCGAGAAGTCGTTGTTTTCAAAGGAGTCGATCCCCTGAATCTCGCCGTCCCAAACGAGCGATTCGGCGTCTTTTTTGCGCAGACCGAAGAACTTCATCGCCGCCTGTTCGAGCGCGTCGAGTTCGTTTTCCGTCTCGATCGTCGTGACGAAAACGCGAACCTTCGCGGCGGGCGCGCCGTTTTCGCCATGCTTGAGTCCTTCGACCCAGCGGCCTTTGATGTGGTCGAATCGATAGCGTTTCTTCGACTCGCGGCAGTCGATCATGAAGTCGTGGAAGAGGTCGTAATGCCCCGAGCATTTCCAGACTTGCGGATGCATGATGATCGAGCAGTCGAGTCCGACCATGCCGAACTTATCGGGCGCGCCGGGAAGAAGTTTCTGCTCGTTGTGGCGCGCTACCATGTCGTTCCACCACGCGTCTTTGACGTTTCTTTTGAGGAGGACGCCCAGAGGACCGTAGTCCCAGAAGCCGTTCAACCCGCCGTAAATTTCACTTGACTGAAACAGAAAGCCGCGACGCTTGCAAAGCGCGACAAGTTCTTCCATCCGCATGTTGCTTTTCCTTACTATAGTATTACGACCGCGAAGTCTGCGGTCATTGTCATATTGTTTCGTTATTGGATCGACGCGTCGGAGGAGTCCGTGAAAATCCGAATCTCGCCGTCTCGAAATTCCGGGACGACGTCGAGCGAATCGATTTTCGCCGCGTCGTAGACGTCGCCGAGGAGTTTTACCCTCTTGAGATTCTGACCGCCGCGACTCGCCTTGAGCGCGTCGACGAGCGGACGACCGCGCCCGACGCGATACTGTTCGCGCACGACCTCCGCTTGGACGTTGAGCGCGAACTTTTCTTCACCGCTCGTGAGACGATCCGCAAGAAGCCCCGCCAGCAGCAGGTCTTCTTCCGTGTACTGACCGTTCGTGCCCGCGCAGACGATCGAGACGCGTTCCGGCGCGCCGGGCGCGAGAAGCCGTCGCGCGACCGCCTCCGCGTTGAGGAAGGACGCGATATAGACGGCGCCGCGACAGCTCAAAATCGCCTTTGCGCCGTTCGTCGTCGTGAAGAGGACCGTCTTGCCCTCGACCTTTTCCCGAGCGTAGGACTTGGGCGAGTTGTCGAGATCAAAGCCGCCGATCAGAACCCCGCCACGTTCGCCGCCGAGCAGTAGCGCGTCGGCGTCGTCGGAGCGTTTCTTGGAGATCGCGCTTTTGGCGGCGAGCGTTTCGCCGATCGATTCGAAGGGCAGAACGCGCGCGGCGCCGTTCGCGAGCGCGGTCGTAATCGTCGTCGTCGCGCGAAGGACGTCGATCGCGACGGAAACGCCGTCCTCGGGCAGGTCTCGCGCCAAAATCGGAAGCGCGTATACGTCAAGTTGTCTCGTCATGGCAAAAAGCGCGTTTCATTGCGCCGACTGGTCGCCGCGAAAGGCGTCGTTATAATGAGGGGAAGTTGGAGCCTGAATACCAAAAGCCCCGACGCCCAAATTATACTAGAAACTTAGCGACATGAAAGGCGCCGTTTTATGAGCACTCGAGAAACGACGGTCGACAAGTCGGCGCGACGCGTCCAGACGATGTTCGGCGAAATCGCGCCGAAATACGATTTTCTCAACAACCTGCTATCCTTCGGGCTCGCCAAGCGGTGGCGGCGGCGATTCGTTCGGACGGTCTTTGCGCGGCTCGCGGAGCGAAGCGAGGTTTCGGAGCGGCTCGAGACGCTCGACGTCGCGACGGGCACGGGCGACGTGATCGCGGAGGAAACGCGCCAGTGGACGCGGCGCAAACTCGCGGACAAACTCGGCGTTCGCGAGTTTCGCCCCGTCGGCGTCGATTTCGTTCCGCAGATGCTGGCGCTTGCGAGAAAAAAGGTTCAGGCGGTCGAATTCGTCGAGGCGGACGGCTGCGCGCTCCCCTTTGACGACGAGCGGTTCGACGCGGTTACGATCTCCTTCGGGCTGCGCAACATGGTCGATCCGGCGAAGGGAATCGCGGAGATGGCGCGGGTATGCCGCAAAGAGGGCGTCGTCGCGATTCTCGAATTCTCGCCGACGAAATTCCCGCTCTTCGCGCCCCTCTTTCGATTCTATTTCCACCGCGTCCTACCGGCAATCGGCGAGCGTCTCATGAAGAACCGTTCGGACGCGTACCGCTACCTCCCCGAAAGCGTCGACGCGTTCGACTCGTCCGAAAAAGTCCTCGAATACATGCGCGCCGCCGGACTCAAAACCCCGACGCGCCGCGCCATGACCTTCGGCGTCCTCGGCATGTTCGTCGGCGTCAAGGAATAACGCGCGGGCGCCGACGTCTTCAATAAACCTGTTTCCGCGCTCATCCACTCTTTCCGTTCGATTCTGCTAGTGAAGCAAAGAAAAGTTCTGTTTCTTTAGCGACAACGTCCTCGGAGTATCGGGAAACGGATTGTTTCAACTCATTCCCGGCTCTGATGTTTTCCGAGGCGTCGTCCCACAATCTAATAATTAAAGTTATCCATGGCGCAATTTCATTTTCATTCGGAAGAAAAGTCGACGAAGGCGTAAACCGCTTTGGAATGTTAAGGATTAAAGCGGGGACGTCGGCGACTTCCGGCAGAGCCCCTCGATCTGAACAGAGCGCTGGAATACCGTTCATACCCGCTTCGACGACCACTCGACCAAATGATTCTTCACAAAGCGAAGGAACGAGCAGAATCCTCGTTTCTTGCAAAAACGTCGCAGGATTGTTGACATAAGGAAGCGCAAATAAATTATTTAGTTCTTTGGCTTTAGCAATTCTTCTAAAAACGTCTATCTTACGACGGCTCTCGACGACTTGAATCGGTATGTCTGGTCGAATTCGGTTTAACGCCAACGCAATTCCAGTGAAAAAATATAGACCTTTCTCGGTGGAAGGATTTACGAACGTGAGAAAACGTCGAGAATTACTTTTGACAAGAGTTCTATCGGCGCTAATTAGCGGGGTTAAGACGAAGGCGTCGACGCCCAATTTTCTCGAATAATGATTTTTTGCAAAACGGGACGGAACAACGATTTTGTCAAAATATTTAAAAAGGCTGGGATTTTTGTAACTGAGGTTGTGGAGTAAAAAAACAGTTTTTACTCCCTTGTTTTGGGCAAGTCGCGCAGCGGGGCGAGCCGCCCAATATCCGCCGTAAGTAGCGTAAATATCGGGCGGTCTGGACTCTAACTCTTTATGAAGACGATTTAGATATATTGCGCTTTGAATCCGTAATTGATGGGAAGAAGCAACGCGCCTGAACTCTCGAGGTAGTAAAAGAACCGTCGATTTGATACCAGAATCATCAAACCGATACGCAAAAAGTTGGACGTTTTGATTGTTTACGAGAATGTTTGCAACGACTTTTTCAGCGGCAAGACCAAGCCTTGCAAACGAATTCGACAGCGCGACCTCCTGCGGATAATCGCTGTCGAAACAGGAAAGACAGAGAGTCCTGACGTCATTTCCCTTATGCGCGAGGGTTAAAAGACTTTCTCGGGTTGAAAGCGCCGCGCCGCTGTCGCCGTCAAGGTAGTTGTGAAACGACGAAAAAAGGATTTTCAAAGGAAAAACTCCCAAAAGCCGCCGACCTTAATGACACTCCAGAGCGCCTAGCCAAGTTGCGACGTCTTTTAGACGAGAGCCGGTTATTCCCAAAACGTCATACACTGGCAAATCCCCCCAGTTGTTTACTCGGGAATTGACCCATGATTGAATGGACGACCAGTATTCGCGAGCCGCAGCAATCAAGTCGTATTCTGTTTGATCTGTCTTAGAATTATTACTATTCAGGTAGTTGTCTGCCTTTTCAAGAAAGACGTCGGCGAGCGTCGCATCGTCGGTCGCCCACATAATTGCCGTCAATTTCATATGGAGAATATCTTGAACTTGTTCAAGGAGTTTGTCGATACTAGCTAGCCACTGGTTCCAAAACCAGTTTACTATATTTTCTACGAGAAGACGAGTAGTTGCTATTTTCTCTAAAATTTCGGGAGGAAACCCAGTTAATTCCTGGTCGGTAGCCACAGGAGGCTCGATAAATTTAAAGCGTTCGTCGATTTCAATCTTTCCAAGATAATCTTCATAATTAATCGTCCTCTGAGGAAACGCCTCGTCGTTCGCATTGTGAAAACGTTCGAAGAGCGACGTCCAACGCTCCCAATCAGACTCGTCAATTTCGTGATTCTGCCGCGGCGAACCTATTAACGTCATTGGTCTATAAATGCGCCAGTTCGGACAGTAAACGGGAAAACGGTAAGGATAGTAACATCTATAAACAGACAGATCGACGGACGAATTAGGAGGAGGCGGGGATTGGTTCTGTCGAGAGATCATCTCCAAGTAATCCTTGCCGTAGTTGCGACGCTTTCTTTGAAATGAAAAAAGGCGGGAATTCTCATGATATACACAGTCGTAAAGATAAATGCCTGTTAAAATAAGCGCCTTTGATCGACTAGACGCTTCATCGATCTTTTGAACGCATTCTTCAATTTCAAACTTCTTTGATTCGAGAACCCTTTTCTTGAATTGGTAAAACTCAAAATAACGGTCAAACGTCAACGTTGCGACACGATGAATTTTGAAGTAGTCCGGACACAGCAACCGCCACGGGAAAACTTCAATGCTTGGCGCGACGCGTTCAATATAATCGAACAATGTTTCGGAACTCGACGTTTCAGAAACGCTAAACCCATAGTCCGCCCCTTTAGCGCCGTCTAAACCTACCATTGACGCAACCAGCGCGCCCGACGTTTCACGAAGGAAATCACGGCGAGACTTTTTTTTAACTTGGTTCTTCATTGGTTGTTCTCCGGTGGTTACGCATTCGACTCATTAAGTAAACTGGACGTCCGAAACCGTTATTTCAACAGAACTTTTCAGCGGTGTATAACAATGACCATAGTTGTTATACGGCGCGACTGTACTATCTAGGGCGTGTTGACACAACAAACCAAAGAATCGTATATTAGCGCAAGGTGGATC
>CAMJTU010000015.1 GCA_946408825.1 uncultured Planctomycetaceae bacterium | reverse complement strand
GCGGCAAAAAGTCGCGACGGGAGACATAAAACGAGCGCGGAAGCGCCGAGAAACGTCCTTCTGTCGATCTTTTGATTCATGTGTTTATTCCTATGTGTTAATAAATGTGAACCGACGTCGTGGCGTCATTGTTTCATTGCCGATATCTTTTCTTTAATGAGTTCGACCGCTTTTTCAACGACTTCCTCGTAGGAAAATGTTCCAACGTGCGTTCCGCCGCTTTTAAGGTTGACGCGATCGCCCCCGCACCACATTCCGACGTCGGCGTCGTCCGATTCTCCCGGTCCGTTGACACGGCATCCCATAACAGCGACTGTCAGAGGATAGGAGCGCGCAAAGACCGTAGCCTCGTCGATTGTATGGGCTAGTTCGACGAAGCGTGAACTCTGCGTCCGCGAACAACCCGGACAACTGACGATATTTAGTTTTGTCTTGTCGAGGTCTGAGATAGACGCGACGACTCCGCTGGCGACGTTTTCAAGAATCAATCGACCAGCTGCGACTTCCTGCTCTTTTTGATCGGCGACGACGGTCAGAGAGACGCGTAGCGTTTCGCCGATTCCTTCCATAAGGAGCGGCTCCAACGCCGCGCGTGTTTTAAGAATGCCTCGAGGAGGCGCGCCCGCTTCCGTAACCCCGAGATGAAGAGGAACGAACGGTTTAAGCGCGGCAAAACGACGGTTCAACATAAGAACCGTTTCTGGGTCGGAATCCTTGATTGACACAACGTAACGGTCAAAGCCGAGGGATTCAAGAAAATCGACGTGTTCAAGCGCGCTCCGAATCGGCGGATCGAAAAACGTCGCGTCGTCGCTCATGAGGGTAGGGTCTGCGTCTTTATGCTCGAGTTTCTCGCGATATTCGCGGAGTTTTTCCGGGTCTAGACTGCCTGAATTGATTCCGACGCGCAGAGCGCAGTCATATTCCTTCGCGACGTCGACTAGGTATTCGACTTTTCTTTCCCACGAAAGGTTTGGTTCGAGAATGCAAATCTTTCCTGGATTGTATCGAATCTTATCGACGTAAGGCGCGACTTTTTCCGCAAGTCTAAAATTCTCTTGAAGATCGACGGAAAGGTTGGCGTCGACACGTCGTCGTACTTCGGCAAGCGCCTCGGCGTCTTGATCTGTATCGACTGCGATTCGGACGATTCCCGCGCCGCAATTCGCTAGTTTGGCGACTGACGCAGCCGTCGCTTCATAATCCCGCGTTTTCGTCGCCGCCATCGTCTGAACGACGACTGGCGCGTCGCCGCCTACGGATACGGAACCGATTTTAACCTTTCGCGTAACTCGACGCTGAATCGTCATTTTAAAACGCCCTCTTTTTCAAGTTCACGTCGCATTTCGGCAACGCTATAGAATATCTTTTCCGGATTGTTTTCGAGAATTTTTTCAGGATTCGCCGAAGCAAACCATGCTGCGGACCAACAGGGAACGCCCGCTTTATGCGCGGAAACGACGTCCTTAACGGCGTCGCCGACATAGATCGAATTTTCAGGCGCGATTCCCATTTTTGATAGGACGTCGCGAATCGACACGTCCTTAATGCGCCCTTCAGCGCCGCCGACGCGTATTTCTTCGAATTCGTTTGCGATTCCATAAAAATCGAGAGAGATACGACAGGATTTCTGACCTTTGGCAGTAACGAGCGCGACGCGAACGCCCTCGTTTTTGACGTCTCGGATCAGTTCCATAATGCCAGGAGCCGTTTCAGGAACATTCCTCTGAAGTTCTGAATAACGCCTGAAATACTCCTTGCAAAGTTCTTCTTGACGATTGGGGAAATGCTTTTGAAAAACGCCTTCTTCCGTCGGACCGAAGTAGGATCGCACGTCGTCGAGCGTCAGGGGACGTCCGAGAATGGGTTCGACCGTGAGACGAAATGCGTCGACACACACAGGAACCGTATCGGCAATGGTGCCGTCGAAGTCAAAAATCAGGGCTTGTAACATGGGATGGCTTTTCCTTATTAGGGAGATTGAGCGCTAGGAGCGTCGCCGAACGTCGGTTCTCATTCTATCGAATTGACGCGTCCGCGACAACGTCGTGGGAGAGAGAATCGGAAAAGTTAGACGATTGACGAAACGACGATGTAAACCGCCGTGATGAAATTGAGCGTGAGGATGAAGGGGACAAAAATCTTTTCAGGAATCGCTTTATAAATTCTTCTGCCGACGAAGCCGCCGAGCAAAATAGGCGCAAAGAAAATAGCTGTCAATACAAAAGTCGTTCCGTTCATGACTTGAGCCGCTTCCTCCTCGAATCCGATTCTGAGTCTGATGTGCGTCGCTGCGAGCATGAGTGGAATTTTTGAGACGTTTACGAGGAAAAAGAATACGGCGTTTGTTCCCATAAATCTTTTTTTGTCGAGCCCTTGAGAGGAAAAATATGCGGCGGAGACGGCGCCGGCGGCGTTGCCAAGGATTGTCGTCGCGCCGGCGAGAATTCCACACCCCCAACGGAACGGCTTGTTTGTCGCAACCTGCGTCCATCCCATTCTGTTCCGGATAAATTCAAAGATCAGTATTGACGAAGCTAGCAATCCCACGACAAGTCGAAACTGTGAATTTTCCAAACGGCATAGCGCGATAGTTCCAAGTATCAGTCCAACTGCGACTGGCGGACAGAGACGTTTGAGGAGAAGCGGATCGCAATCTTTGCGATAGAAGTAGACTGCCGCAAGGTCGCCAATAATCAAAAGAGGAACGACTGCGCCCGACGCGAACATTTCGTGACCGCGAAATGCGAATAGCATCAGCAGACAGGCAAAAAGGCCGACGCCAGGCGTTCCTGTTTTGGAAACGCCTATCAGAAAAGCTGCGACGAACCCGATAGTAAGAGAATAAGGCGTAATGAGATCGGGCGTTATCATTTGCAAAGTCTTTCGAGTGTCGTTTTACCGTCGAGGTCCCGCGAATTAGGACTCGACTTCAAATAAAAACGGGGGAACGCGATATGACGTTCCCCCGCCTATGAATATACTTTGAAATCGACAAAAGCCAAGACGTAACTTTTTCAGACTTTGGAATTGTCGTCGTCGCTTACATCTTGTTCTTCGGATTCGTCGCCGTTTTGGGGCGTGTCAGAGCCTTCGTCCGTTTTGTTACGCAGTTGAGCGCGTTCAATAATCCTAGCGCGATATTCCTTGACCTGAGGCCCTTCTAGAACTTCCTCAGAGAGATCGGAGTAATCTTTCGCGTCAAAGACGAGTTCCTGCGTCTTTTTGAGTTTAGAATCGCCTGTCGCGTTCTCGTCTGGAACTTCCTTGGTTTCAAGGGAGACGTCGATGACGTCGCGACCGACGAACACGCCCTCCAGAATCTTCTCAGAGAGTTTGTCTTCGACATAGGATTCAATCGCGCGGCGAAGAGGTCGAGCGCCAAGATCGAGATTCGATCCCTTCTTCATAACGAACTTTTTAGCGTCCTCGGAGACGACGAGACACAACCCCTTTTCAACAAGTCGATTACGTAACTTATTGAGTTCGAGATCAACGACGGAGATAAGATCTTTCTCCGTGAGATGACGGAAGACGATGATATCGTTGAAACGATTGATGAATTCCGGTCGGAACGTACGTTCGATCTCTTCGTTGACGCGCGTTTTCATGCTGTCGTAGGAAGAGTCGGCGTCGGGCTCTTGGAATCCAAACGACGTTTCATTCTTGATGGCGGCTGCGCCGGCGTTCGTCGTCATGATGATAATCGTGTTGCGAAAATCAATAAGACGACCAAGGCTGTCGGTTAATCGCCCTTCTTCCAGAACCTGAAGGAGAATGTTGAAAACGTCGGGATGCGCCTTCTCGATTTCGTCGAAAAGAACGACAGAGTAGGGGCGCCTTCGCACCTTTTCCGTGAGCTGACCGCCTTCGTCGTGCCCGACGTAGCCTGGAGGCGAGCCAACCATTCGGCTGACGTTATAACGCTCCATATACTCGCTCATGTCGATTTGGATAATGGCGTCTTCGTCGCCAAACATGAATTCGGCGAGCGATTTGGCGAGCAACGTCTTACCGACGCCAGTCGGTCCGGCGAAGATAAAGGACGCGATAGGACGCCGCGGGTCCTGAATTCCACTGCGACTTCTGCGGATTGCCTTCGAAACGGCCGAAACAGCTTCATGTTGGCTTACAACGCGTTTATGGAGTTCGTCCTCCATCGTGAGCAGACGTTTTGAATCCTCGACCGTGACGTGCGCTAGGGGCACGCCCGAAATTCTAGAAACGACGTCTGCGACGACCGTCGCGTCGACGATTCCACTCGCTTCCGTTTGTTGATTCTTCCAATCCTTCTTAAGCTCGCTCTTTTTAGCTACGAGCGTGTCGATTTGATCGCGATATCTAGCCGACTCCTCAAACTGTTGATTTTTGACAGTCTCCTCCTTCATTTTCTGAAGTTCGGCAATCTGACGATCGATGTCCGTGAGGTCGGGAGGACGCGTGCAAGTTAAAAGACGTACGCGAGCGCCCGCCTCGTCAATGACGTCAATAGCTTTGTCCGGGAGACTTCGGCTAGGAATATAGCGTTCAGAAAGTTCAACAGCCGCTTCGAGCGCGTCGTCTGTAATCTTGACGTGATGATGATCCTGATACCGACCGCGCAATCCCTTCAAAATTTGCACGGTCTCTTTCGTCGTGGGCGGATTGACTTTAATCGCTTGGAACCTTCGCTCCAACGCGTGATCTCTTTCGATGAATCTGCGATATTCGTCGAAAGTCGTTGCGCCAAGAAGTTGAAGCTCGCCGCGTGAAAGAGCCGGTTTAAGAATATTTGAGGCGTCGTTCGCGCCCTCCGCGCTGCCTGCCCCGACAAGAGAGTGAAGCTCGTCGACGAAAAGAATGATGTTCTTGGCGCGCTTAACTTCGTTCATCAACGCCTTGATACGCTCTTCGAATTGTCCCCGGTATTTTGTTCCGGCGACCATAAGAGTCAGGTCAAGCGCGACGATTCGTCGATCCATGAGAATCTCTGGAACTCGACCTTCGACTATACGCTGCGCAAGCCCTTCGACAATAGCCGTCTTACCGACGCCCGCCTCGCCTAGGAGCGCGGGGTTGTTCTTAGTGCGACGGCAAAGGATTTGCATTGTCCGTTCAATTTCATTTTCACGTCCGACGACAGGGTCTAATTCTCCCTTTCTGGCTAATTCGGTCAGGTCTCGCCCAAAACTATCTAGGGCGGGAGTCTTTACTTTTGCGCGGGGAGCGGAGTTAACGACGTCCGTGGAAGAATCGGGCGTGTTTTGGGGAGCGTCGCTAGAAGCGGCGTTACCGCCGTGCGTAGGAGATTCGCTAAGGTCGTTTTCACCGTTGTCTATCATTGAGACAACTTCTTCTCGGATTGTCTCAAGATTCAGTCCAGTATTAAGGAGCGCCTGACTCGCTACGCATTCCGGATCCTGAACGATTGCCAAAATCAGGTGTTCCGTTCCAACATAAGTGTGGTTATATTGCTTAGCCAAATCAATCGCTCTTTCGATCAATCGCTTGGTCGCCGGAGTTTCAGGCAGTTTCCCGACGCTAAGGAGATCTGGTCCTTGCGACGAAAGTTTCTCAACTTCTTTTCGGCCGATGCGAATATCGAAACCGTTTTTTTTGAGAACTTTCGCCGCGACGCCGCCGCCCTCTTTGAGCAGTCCAAGGAGAATATGTTCCGACCCGATATACTCGTGGTTCAGACGCATCGCTTCCGAATGAGCGTGCTTCATCGCGTTCTTTGCGCGGACAGTAAAGCGTTCGTAAGGCATATAAGTTAGAGTTCCTGTAGTTTTGTGTTGGCGAAGGAGCCAGATCGAGCGCACAGCTCCCCATAAGAAAATCTAAGCATAGTCGGCGCCAAACTGACAATCGTCCTAAAGTCGCAATCAACTCCTCTGAACACGATAATTATACCGACAGGGGTGATTTGTCCAGCGACTGTGGTATTTTTTTACCCGTCTTTTCAATTTCATCCATTTTTGCTACGTCGACGACTGCCTGCTTGACTTCTTTGGGGTTAGGAATCTAACTCCGATTAATTGGGATAGACAAAGCGGCTCCAAATGTTTATTCTGCCAACGAGCGTTTTATGGCGTCGGTTTCTCAGACTTGGCGTCATACGGCGTTGGTTTGTCGTGGTAAATTTCAGAGAGCGATGGTTTTATGAAAAAACAAGACGTCGCGTTACAACTCGCCCTACTGCTCGTCGCCGCGTTTTTCACGATGGCGTTGGTCGGTTGTAGTTCGCGTAACCAAGATCGTGGAGAGTCGTCTCCAACGGCGGAAGAAGAGCATAGAGAAGTCGCGTCTGATTCGGCTTCCCTCGAGCCCAAAGAGACTTCTTCTAACGATTCAGAGACGTTACAAGAGGCCATTCGAGCGCTGGGACAGACTACCTCTCAATTTACCGGAGTTTTTTCAGAGGAAGACGAAAACGAAGAAACAGTTGATTCTCAAGAAGACGTTGGAATCGACGTTTCGCTCGTTGACGAAGAGACTCGACGTAAGTATTCTGACGATCGTTCGCTTATCGCTCCGACGCTCGATAAGGACAAATCGGCTCCATCGGATTCTCCGAGATTTAGGCTCGAATACAAATTTAAACCAAATTCAAACCTTGCTTGGAACGTCGTACATCTTGTCCGTAAGCGCGTTTCCTACAGCGGGGTTGAAAAACTTATAGAGACGTCCTCGACAACATGGCGGCGTTGGGAATTTTTGGACGCGTTGGACGACGGTCGAGTTCAGGCGCGACACTGGATTGATCGGATGGTTCTCGAACAACATGAAGAGGGAAAGGATCCGATCAACTATGACAGCGAGCGCGACGTCGTCGTTCCTCGCGAGATAGCAGCGTTTGGGACTGAAAAAGCCGTCGGAGTCGCTTTGGAGACTTTCTCGATTAATCCGCTAGGCGTTATGTCCGATAAAACGAAACTTGTTGCGGAATATCAAGGGCGAGAGGGAGATTCGAGCGTAATGGCGCCTTTTCCCGATTCTGAACTTGCCGTCGGCGACGTCTGGACAATTCCATATACGCTCTATCTCAAAGGGAGCGACGATATTCCCCATCCGTGTCGAATCGTCGAGATATTTCGGCTCGAAAAGATAGACGAGAAGTTTGCGACGATCTCCTTCAAAACGACGCTTGTATCTATCGTAGACGATCCCGTTGTGGAAGGCGCCCTTGCAGAACGTCTTTTTACGGGACGAGTTCTTTTTGATCGTGAACTCGGGCTGGCGACGCGAACGGAACTAAACTTCAAGAAGTCCGTCCCGCGCGCGTTTGGTTTTGCGAGTTTTTTAGAGTACGACTGTCAGGTTACGGAGAAGCTTGATCGCGCGAAATCCGGATTGGACGACTCGCCGTCGTCGCAGGAAACAGACGAGAATCCAGAAGCGTCGGTTCCGGACGAAAGTTCTGAAACGGAGGGCGAGCAATCGTCGTCAGACGAGGTTGGCGTTTTTTTTCATGAAGGGCAATACTTGAACTTAGAGCGCACGACGGTTCTATGTCGCGACGCCCGCAATGCCAAGGAGTGCGAAGTTGACGCTTGATCGATCTGCAACAATCTTTGTCGCCGGCGCGACGGGATTCATTGGAACGACGTTGACTCGACAGTTACTTGCCGACGGATGGCGTGTTCGCGGAATGAGCCGTTCAAAACCTAAACTTCCTCCAGGATACGAGGGCGACGTCCATGAATTGTGGGAACACCCCAATTTTGAACATGTTCCTGGCGACGTGAACGATTTTGATTCGATCGTTCACGGAATGACCGGCTGTAAGTACGTGTTTTCACTTGCCGGCTACGCTAAGAATTACGCCCGCGATCCGAACGTTTTCTTCAAGGTCAACGTCGACGGGGTACAGAACGTTTTAAACGCGGCGAAAAAACTCGACGTCGAGCGCGTCGTACTGACGTCGACAATCGTAACTTTGGGACCGACTCCTAAGGGACGTCTTTGCGACGAGACTCTTGAACGAATCACCGACGTCTGTTACACCGAGTACGAAGAATCGAAGACGGAAGGCGAGAAGGCCGCGCTTCAGATGGCAAAGAAGACAGGACTTCCTCTCGTGATTGTTAATCCGACGCGAGTTTATGGACCTGGGCAACTCTCCGAAGGAAACGCGATGGCAGGATTGATCCGAGATTACCGTCGGGGATTGAGTCCGTTCTTAATCAACTTCGGAGTCAACTATGGCAATTATGGCTATGTCGACGACATTGCGCGTGGACATATCCTTGCGATGGAAAAAGGGCGCGTTGGAGAACGATATATTCTCGGCGGCGACGTCGCCTCGTTATTGGAACTCTATCAAACGATCGACAGGGTCGACGGAAAGAAACATTTCAAACTCCCTCTCTATAAGTGCGCGCCGCTGTTAGTTGGTCACGCGTTGAAACTCTGGGCGGGGTTGACGGGCTTCTATCCGAGGATTACGCCTGGTTGGGTCAAGACTTTCTTAGTCGACTGGAAATATACGTGCGAGAAAGCGAAGAAAGAACTTGGCTACGCGCCGATTCCTCTTGAAGAGGGGATTCGGCGAACGTGCGAATGGCTCGACAGGCTTGACGAAAAAAAGACGAAAGACGCGTAGCTGGAAGACTCCGCGACTCGCGTAAGGTTAAAGGTTTCGATCGATAACTCGAAAAACAGCTGGTTTCGTAAGGATTACGTTTCCCGTTTAAACGAGAATCTCAGCGGGGACCGAGACAAGGATGCGTTCAATGAAACGAACTGGAAAAAGAGAACGAATTATTAGACGCGGCGACGAAGGGACGGCGTCAAGACCGTCTTTTCTTAGTCGAGCTGTTTTTCTGTCGTTAATCGTCCTTGCGTTGAACGTTTCTTTTGCAACTGCGAGCGGGTGTCGTTCGTTTTTCGTTAAAGATTTTGAGCATGGTCGCTATTTCGACGGGCGAGACGCGACTTCTGACTGGGAACGCGCCCGAATGGAACGTCTCGACGAAGGCGACGATCTTGAGAATGAAGGCGACGTTCGAATTCTTCAAGCGAAAACAAACGTTTCTGACGACGACGCATATACGACTCGCGGCGCGATTAAAGAAGTTGCTTCGAACAACGACGAGACTGACGCGTCGAAGAAGTCTTGGACGTCAAAGGTTAAGGACTCGTTCCGTATTCCTTTCGTTGGAAAGACAAGCAAAGAAGACGAATATAAATCTGAATTGGAACCGTCTTCTGAGGAACGTCTTCGTGAAAAAGAGAGAGTCGACAAATTAAGTCGCGAACGTGACGCTACTCTTGCTGGTTCCGTAAGCCCTGCGTCCATCGAGAAAGAGGGCGTAGAACATCGACCTGCGAATTCTGGTTTTTGGACGAAAATATTCCCGTCCAAAAACGCCAAGAACGTAGAGGACGAACTTATCGTCGGACGAGCCGTCGAACAAAAAACCGTTCCAAGAAGTCGACAGAAGGCTGCGGTTGTCGTGCCTCCGCTTACCGTGAAGACGACGCGTCAAAAACCTTGGGACCGACGGGGGCTTGTGGTTGAACAATATGATCAAGAACGTTTTATCCCGCCGATGAAAATGATTGAATCATATTATTCGACTCAAAGCGTCGCGGTTGACCGTCGCGCGTTTGTCCATATTGACAGCTATGCTTACGGCGACGCGGCGACAAGAGACGTCTCCGATTCTCTCGCGGCTCGTCGTGCGAACGCGCTTAAGACTCGTAAGCCTCGTAAACCTGAAAAGTTGGACGTTCAACCAGAAACGTCGGACGCCCAACCTGAAAAGACAGACGCTCAATCAGAAAAATCGTATCGTTCCAGTTCTTACTCCCCGTCGAAGAACGACAACGAATCTTCCGAAGAACTGCCCGAGGCGCCGTCGAAGAGGGGGCCTGGTTATCTCGACGGACGCGCAGGTTCGGCAAGTCTTACGCCTATAAGTCCAAATGGCGCGAGCGCGTCGACGAATCGTATTATTCAGACGTCCGGCCTTGTTCGTTCGAAAAATTTTGGACAGACTCGACCAATCTCCGGCGTCGCGTCGACCTCGTTTACGGAGCGTCGTCCGCAACCAAATTCTGTCGGCGCGCCGGGAGCGTCGTCAGAGTCGTTCATCCGCGATCCGGAGACTCCTCCCTCGATACCGAAGGCGACAAATACGAACGCAGCCGCTCAGCAGCGCGGATCTACGAGTCAATCTGCTTCGCCACGTCGCGACGTGGACGACAGATTTCGCAAATCTCTTGGAAGTCAAACGAGTTTTGACTGGTTTGATCCTGAACAGCGTCTGGACGGTCAGTACTTACGCGATTCGATTCGCGAAGATTTCGCGACGAACGAACGCGTAAATCGACGTTCGCCGTCGGATCCGTCTTATGACGCGACTTCGTTCTCAGATTATCAAAATACCGAAAACGTTCCCGTATTAAACGAAACTCAACCTTCAGGTTCGACGAATAAAGGCGCGAATTTTGACGGCTATGCCGAGTCTCACGCCGCAGACGCGTTTTTTGACGAATCTTCTGAGGAAACATCTGAGGAAACAGACTCTGGCGAGATCGATCTCGACGTTATTGTCGACGACGTTATCGCGAACGCCGAGTATGACGAACCGGACCGTCGCGTTTTCTCGTCTTCGACAATATCGGGGGGAGAGATTGCGTCTAACCTTGCAAACGCTATTATGCAGAGCGTCGAGACTGACGACGCTCTCGAAAACAAAGCGAGCGTTTTGAGCGAGAAGGCGCCTAATTCGCTTGACGCGCGCAAGTTCGAAACCTCTATGGCGGCGCCCCTTACCCGCGAGGAAATCGCGTGGATAGAGCAGATTAAAAACGCGATTCGTTCGCTTCTTGTGGAGCGTGAAGAACACAAACGTCGCGGCGACGACGTGCGCATCTGCGACGCCCGGCTTCGACTTCTTTACCTTGTTATTGGCGAATACGAACGATCGATTCAAGAGATCGAAGACGAATCTGATCCGTTACGCGTTTTTTGGGAAAAAGAGTGCCGCGGTCTCGAAACCCTTCTTCAAAATCAACTCGAAGAAATCGATCCGACTTTTGTCGCCGAACGGTTGCGTTCGGGACTCGATTCTCTTTCTGGATTATGCCAACTTCGGATACGTAAGACGCTTCTTGTCGAGGCGCCTGCCTGTTACGGTCTTTTTGAAGAACGCTTGGAACCCTATGAGGCAGGCGAGCCTCTTTACGCTTACGCCGAACTCGACTACGTGACGAGCCGTGAAACGGAGAATGGTTTCTCTATCGACGTCGAGTGTCGATGGCGACTTCTCGACGCTAAAGGCTCTCCTATAACTCCATTTGAAACTCAGCGGTGTCGAAATCTTTCCGAAACTAAACTTCGCGACGTCGTGCTGAACGTCTCCGTTCCACTTTCGGAAGAACTCGAGCCGGGCGTTTATCTTCTCGAACTTGAAGTTAGCGATCTTAATGCGTCGAAACCCCAGACGTGCGTGCAACGCCTCACAGCGCGCGTCGTCGGCGCCGGAGTTGAATCTGATTCATACGACACGGTTGCGACTTATTAGAGAGTCTTTTGATGAGAAATGTGAATTCTGGCGCGTCTATGGACGACGACTTCCTTTTCGGAGACGTCGACGAGTCGCGTCCCCTTACGATTGACGAAGTTACGAAACTGATTAAAGGGGCCGTCGATCCTAATTTTAGGTCTCTCACCGTCGTTGGCGAAGTTTCCGGAATGAACGAAAAAACCGTCGGGCATTGCTACCTTACGCTCAAGGACGAAAGAGCGCAATTAAGCGCGGTTATTTGGAGTAGCGATTTTAGACGCCTTCCGTTCAAACTCAAAAACGGAATGAAGGTATGTTGCCGAGGCAGGGTCGAATTCTATCGTCCCTATGGAAAGTGCCAATTTGTCGCGACGCAGGTCGAGCCTGTCGGCGTCGGTTCGTGGGAATTACGGCTCAGGGAACTCGAAGCGAAATTCGAGAAGGAAGGATTATTTGCGAAGTCGCGAAAGAGACCGCTCCCATTTTTTATCAAGCGCGTAGGGGTGGCGACGTCGTTGTCCGGGGCTGCGTTACGTGATTTCGTCAACACGCTTGCAGGACGAACGAAAGGGGTCGAAATCATCGTCGCTCCGACCAAGGTGCAGGGCGTCGGCGCTTCCTTTGAAATTGCCGCGGCGATACGTGCGCTCAACGCTGGCGCGGCCGAATTGGGGTTGGACGTTATCGCGCTTATTCGTGGCGGGGGAAGCGTCGAGGATCTTTGGGAATTTAACGAAGAAGCGACCGTACGCGCTATTGCCAATTCACGTATTCCCGTGATAACGGGAGTGGGACATGAACGCGACGTTTCCCTCTGCGACCGCGTCGCAGACGTTCACGCCGAGACTCCGACGGCTGCGGCAAATTGCGTCGCTACGCGAAACGAAGAACGCCTCCTGCCGCTTAACGAATGGGAAAGTCGCATGCGGAAGTTGGTTGAGACGCGTCTGAAATACGCGCGCGAACGACTTCAGACCACGTCTTCACGTCGCGTTTTTTTAGAGCCTGCCAAAGTTATCTGGGAACGTAAAACCGAATTGCTCGACGAAGCCTCGCATCGTCTTGCAACCGCGATCGACACGGCGTACAAGAGTTACGACGCGCGATTACGTGAGAGTGTCGCTCGATTGGAAGCCATGAGTCCGCTCGCCGTCTTGAACCGCGGATACTCGATAACGACGGATCTTTCTTCGAACACGATTCTCCGAAAGGCGACCGAAACGAAAAGCGGAAGTATTGTGGAGACGCGTCTTAGCGAAGGCGTCGTCCGCAGTCTTGTACTCGAAGTCGTCGCCGACTGACCTCGACTAAAATCAGGGAACTTCGTTGGTTACGGGACGTGGAGTTACTTCCGCGTCCCTTTATTGTTTTCAGGCGTTTTCCTATCTTGTTTCGGCTGGAAAGGCGAGACTGGAAACGTCGGCGCAGTCCCGGAAATTGCGTCGATACTGTTCATGAGAGTTCGACGCGCCTCTTGGCGTCTGCCGCGCGTTTGGGGCGAGCCTGACTCTTCTTTAATTTCGTCGCTGAGTTCTTGTCTAGTCATGCGGATATCCTGCTCGTATTTCCAACGTCTGATCCCATAATCCACGACTGCAAGTATGATGGCGAGCGCACAGAACTGGTAAGCGACACGGGTTAAAAACGAGGATGAGAAAAGAACAATATCGATTGGTTCCGCGTAGGGAAGCGCGACGATTGTTTGCGCGTCGCGTTTGATTGCGACGGCGACGAGCGACGCAAAAAGGATTGTTCTGGCCAGTCCACCAAGCGCTTGCATAAAAGAAGTTGCTGAAAAGAAACGCTTTAGATTGACGACCGGGTTGACTCGTTTAAAATCGGGAAGCGTTTTCTTGGGGAGAATGAGAAACCCTGTCTGTAAAACGTTTCCGACGACAGACGCTAAGGCAATCAATAGAAAGAATCCCGCGAGTTTTTGAAGAACGAAACTTATCAATTTCGCGCCTTCAGAGGCGAAAGAGAACTCGTTTGCTTGGAGAATAAAACCGTTCGCAAAGGCTGAACGCATGTTTTCGAACGCGGCGGCCGCGGACGATTTTGAACTGACCGCCAACGTGACGACCGCGACAAGCAATCCTAATGCCGCGACGATTTCTTGACTTTTTGCAACGTTCCCCTTTTGACGTTCTTTTTGACGTTTTCTCGGGGTCGCCTTTTCGGTTCTTTCAAGTTCTGACATGAGATCTTTCCTGCGACGTCGACGAACGTCACGAACGCGTTTCGTCGACGTGCGGACTTTAACGAATTCTCACCTAGGCGTCGAGAGAAACGCGGCTGTTTACGGGATGGATTTTTGGGCTTTTTTCACGATTTCCCCCCTTGCCAGAGATGGTAAAGATGTTAAAATGCCCTCTGCTTGCTTGGCGTGGCATAGACGGCGAGAGACGACGTTGGGGTTGTAGCTCAATTGGTTAGAGTCCCGGACTGTCGATCCGGTGGTTGCGGGTTCGAGTCCCGTCAACCTCGTTGTTTTTCTTCGTTCGTTTATCGTCTCTGTGAGACGTTAAGTAAGCGCTGGGGTTGTAGCTCAATTGGTTAGAGTCCCGGACTGTCGATCCGGTGGTTGCGGGTTCGAGTCCCGTCAACCTCGCTTAAGAACCGTCGTCGTCAAACGGCGGTTTTTTTATTTCTTAGTATTCGCGTCTTGGCGCGCTCTCCTCCGCGCTTCAAGCCCTTGAAAAAACGTTTTCTCACGTTTATAATGGCGCGAGTTTGAGTTTCGTCTTTCCGTTGATCACTGTTGAAATACGGGAGCGCGACATGCTTTTTGGCGACGCGTTCGTTCTGTGGAAAATTGCGAAATTTTGGGAAGGAAAATAACTGGTGACTGAACAGATTTTGAAGAAAGAACTTCCGACGTCTCTGGAACGCGCTCGAATGGCGGCGCGATTGATCGTCGACGATAAGGGCGAGGACGTCAAAATACTTGATCTTCGTGAAATTACGCAAGCGTTTGACTTCTTCGTCATCGCTTCGGGACAGAGTCGTCGACAACTTCACTCAATTAGCGACGATATCGACGACCTTTTTGAAAAGAAACTTGGAGACTCCCGTCGCGGCGTCGAGGGGTACCAGGAAAGCCGTTGGGTTATTCTGGATTACGGCGACGTCGTCGTCCATCTTTTTGAACCTGAAACGCGTGAATTTTACGCGCTAGAGGATCTTTGGGGTAAGGGGAAAGACGTGCCGTTGAGCGAAAACGACGCCAATAATCCTCCGCAGGAGAATGGTAAAAATTCCGCGGGCGACGCGTCGTCAGAGGAGTGATCAGGGAGGAACTCCGCTATGAATTTGAATAAGGTCATTGCCGAACGTTTTGCAGACGCTCTTACTGCTATCGGGGTCGATCCAGAGCCGTATTTAGGATTGGTTCGCCCAAGTCAGGACCCGAAATTTGGGGATTTCCAGGCGAATTTTGCTATGCCGCTTGGCAAACGCCTCGGCAAGGCGCCGCGCGACGTCGCCGCCGACATAATAGCGCATTTTACATATGACGACCTCTTGGAAACGCCTGAAATTGCGGGACCTGGCTTTATCAATCTTCGTGTAAAAACGTCGATCCTAGCCGAACTGGCGCAGGCCGAAGCGGTAGACGAACGACTCGGCGTCGAAAAGGTCGCCAAACCGCGTAAAATCGTCTTGGATTATTCTGCGCCAAATGTCGCTAAACCGCTGCACGTCGGTCATATACGTTCAACGATGATAGGAAACACCCTCTCGCGTATTCTTCGTTTCCTTGGTCACAACGTTATTTCGGACAATCATCTCGGCGATTGGGGTACGCAGTTCGGAATGATCTTTTATGGCTATCGCAATTTCCTAGATCGGCAAGCTTACGAAACGTCTCCGATTGACGAACTTGCGCGGCTTTATCGTCTCACACGACAGCTGGTCGACTATTTTGCGGCAAAAAAGAGTCTTGGCGAACTTTCTGAGCAGATTGAAGTCGCTCGAAACGCTCTTGACGTTCAGAAAAAAGTCTGCGCAGACGCGAAAGCCGCTGGCGCGGCCAAAGACGTTCTTAAGAAGGCGAACAAAGAACTTGACCGTCTTATTAAGGCGTTGGAGTCTGCAACTGAGAAGTATGACGAAGCCAAGGGGAAGGTCGACGAGGTTGAAAAGAATCCCATGCTCGTCGAACTGGCTAAGGGACGCGACGATATCGGTCAGGCCGTCCTTCAGGAGACGTCAAAACTGCATCACGGCGATCCTGAAAACCGCGCATTATGGCGTCAAATTATTCCTCAGTGCCAAAAAGAAGTCGATAAGATTTACTCTCGACTCGACGTTAAGTTCGACGTTGCGCTCGGAGAGAGTTTCTATAACGACCGTCTAGGTCCGCTGGTCGAACGTCTTAAGGAACGTGGAATTGCGCGTGAAACAGAGGGAGCGATCGGCATATTTCTGCCGGGACGAGACGTTCCTATGTTGATCCAAAAAAGCGACGCGGGATATCTTTACGCAACGACCGACTTGGCGACGCTTGAATATCGCCGCGACACATATCACCCGGACGCTATCCTCTATGTCGTCGATTTTCGCCAATCTAACCACTTCGAACAACTTTTTGAGGCGGCGAAGTTTCTCGGCATGGAAAACGTCGAGCTGTGCCACGTGAAGTTTGGAACGGTCTTAGGAGACGACGGAAAACCTTTTAGAACGCGTATAGGCGACGCCGTGGGGCTTAAATCGCTTCTTGACGAGGCGGAAAGCCGCGCTTATGCCGTTGTTGAAGCCAATAACGCGTCGCGTTCGCCGGAAGATCGCTTTTCAGAAGACGAAATGCACGAAACGGCGCGTCGTATCGGCATCGGGGCGCTCGTCTACGCAGATTTGTCGCAAAATCGCGATAGCGACTACGTTTTTAGTTTCGACAAGATGCTCGCGATGAACGGCAACACCGCGACGTACATGCAGTATGCATACGCCCGTGCGCGATCGATCTTTGCGAAAGGCGACGTCGACGTTGAAGCGCTCCGTCGTGAATTCGCCGAACGCAAGCGAAACCTTACTCTCGAACAGCCGGAAGAACGCGCTCTAGCGTTTGAACTTGTAGAATTTCAGTCCGCGCTGGAAAACGTCGTTCGCGATTATCGTCCGAACTTCCTAACCGCGTATCTTTACGAACTCGCTAACAAGTACTCCTCCTTCTTTGAGAAATGTCCCGTCTTGAAGGCAAGCGACGACGACGTTCGCGCCAATCGTCTCTTCCTTTGCGACTTGACGGCCCGAACGATCGCTCAAGGACTGACGCTCCTTGGCATTCAGACCGTCGAAAGAATGTAAATCGTAACCTCCTGGTGGTAAACGTTATGAAACGATTCATCTCCCTTCCGGCGATTTTCGTCGCCGCGTTCGTTTTTGTTACGATGGGCGCGTCTCTTCGCGCTCAGGAACCCGTCGAAGTTGAGCCGACCGTCGAAAACGGTTTCTCTTGGTATGACGCTACGCAGTGGCCTGTCGAGAACAAGTGTTGGAATGACGTCGATCGTTATTTTGCTAGGTTTCCGTCGCGTGCAAAGGGCAAAGTTACCGACGCTGTTTGGAATCTCTCTCAGCATTCCGCTGGCGAAGTGGTTCGTTTCCGAACTGATTCCGACCAAATTAAAGTTCGCTATACCCTTTTGAACGCAAGCGTCGCGATGTCCCACATGCCGGCGACTGGCGTTTCCGGCCTCGACCTTTACGCGTTTGACGAAGAAACGAAGACTTGGCGCTGGGCGGCCGTAACTCAGCCGACGAAGAAGACGGAAGAAAAGACTTGGATTTCCGGCATGGAGAAGAAAGAGCGCGAATACATGGCGTATCTGCCTCTTTATAATGGGATTGACGCGCTTTCCATCGGCGTTCCCGAGGGCGCGTCGTTCACGGCTCTCTCGCCGCGTACGGATAAGCCGATCGTGTATTACGGCACTTCGATCGCTCACGGCGGTTGCGCGTCGCGTCCTGGAAACGCGTACACCGCGATGCTCGGTCGTCGGCTCGACGTCCCCGTAGTCAACCTCGGCTTTTCTGGCAGCGCTCGCATGGAAATGGAGATCGCCGAACTTCTGTGCGAAATCGACGCGGAAATTTACGTCCTCGACGCCGGTCCGAACATGACGTCCCAGTGGATTGACGAACGCATGATTCCTTTCGTTAAGAAACTTCGAGAGGCGCGTCCGAACGTTCCGATCCTAATTGTCGAGGATCGTTGGTTCTCCAACGCGTGGATATTGCCTGAACGTCATAACACCGGCGTCAATAATCACGCGGCGGAACGACGTGCCTTTGAAGAACTCCAGAAGGAGTTTGACGACCTGTATTATCTTTCTGGCGAAACTTTGATCGGCGACGATCTTGACAACGACGGCACGGTCGACGGTTCTCATCCGAACGATCTGGGCATGTATCGCCAAGCGAACGCGCTTGAAAAAGCGATTCGTCCGATACTCGAAAAGATTCGCGCCGCAAAATAACGCGATTTCGGGTTAAACATAATTTTGGAGACGATCGTCGCGCAGACGACGATCGTCGTTCGAAACGACGTTCTGTGAAAGGTATGAAAATGAAATTTTTTAAACTCACAGCTTTATTCGCGCTTATCCTTGGATGCGTCGCCGCGTTTGTTTCTCCCGCGAAAGTTGTCGCCGACGACGACGGACAATTTAAGGTGATGTCTTTCAATATGCGTCTCGCGACAACAGCCGACGGCGACAATGCTTGGGATTTCCGTAAAGAGACTTTCGTAGAGGTTGTCAAGGAAAGCGATCCACTGTTGCTAGGCGTCCAGGAAGCGCTTTGGGTTCAAATGGAATATCTCGACGGCGCGCTTGACGGCTACAAGTGGATCGGCGTCGGTCGTGACGACGGCGAAAAGAAGGGCGAGTTCATGGCAATTTTCTACAAGGAAGACGCCGTTGAACTTCTCGATTCCGGCACTTTCTGGCTCAGCCAAACTCCGGACCAGCCTGGCAAGGGGTGGGACGCCGCGTGTTGCCGAACGGTCACGTGGGGTAAATTCCGTTGCAAGAAATCAGACAAAGAGTTTGTCTACGCGAACACACACCTCGACCATGTTGGGACAATCGCTCGCAAAAAGGGCGCTCAGCTTGTTCTTCAGCGTTCGTGGGAACTTACGAACCATGGCGAACTTCCGTTCTTCGTTTCCGGCGACTTTAACGTGACGAAAGAGTCTGAAGCTTATAAAACGATCACCGAAGGCATGGACGATATTCCCGGGCTCGTCGATACGAATATGGTCGCTAAGGAACATGATATTGCGCAGCCTTATACGTTCCACAACTGGGGACGCGTTCCTGCAGATCAAGGCGCGATTATCGACTTCATCTTCGTGAATGATAAGGTCAACGTCGAGAAGTTTAAGATCAATCCCGTGAAACACTCCAATGGGCGCTTTGCAAGCGACCATGTTTCGATCGTCGCGACGCTTTCCTTCAAGTGATAATTGCCGCGACCAAGGTCGAGGACGTCTATGAACACGCTTCTTTTTGCGTCTTTGTCGAACGGCGCGTCTTCCATGTTAGTTTTTTGCTTGGGAGTTTGCGCCGCCGCTTTCGCGAATTATTGCGTGGACGTTTTCGGCTGGACACGCCGTTATCGTTCCCCTTGGCGGCGTTTTCCTCGCGCGCTTCAAGCCGAGTCGCCCGTCCGATCTTGGGCGACTCGCGTTCCGATTTTAGGCTGGCTTTTGCTAGCCAAACTTGCTCTTCGTTACGGCGGCAAGCCGTCGACAGTTCCCGGGTGGGAGACAAAAACCTTCTGGGTTCGGCCTTTCCTCACCGAATTTTTTTTCGCCGTGTTTGTAACATGGCGATTTCATTGTCTTGCCGACGACGGATGGCGCGAGAGCGCTTGGATATGGCGCTCGTTGTGCGTTGAGTTTGTCCTTTTCTGGATTCTGCTTTGCGCTTCTTATGTTGATTTCGACGACTACGTGATTCCTGACGCGGCGACGATTCCCGGCGCGATTGTGGGGCTTGTGTTTTCGTTTGCCGCTTATCGAAGCTTAATTCTTTCGTCTACGAATTTTCCCTTTGACTTCAGCGGGGAAACCTTTACGTTTTCCGCTGGCGAATGGTTTTACAAGAAAGCTTTAGCGAAAGGCGAAGTCTTGTCGCCCTATGACGTAGGGCTACGAATCTTCATTTTATGCGCGTCGATCTGGACGCTGTGGTCTTTTGCGCTCTTAGATCGCCGTTTTTACTCGCGTTTTGGGCTGAGAAAGGCCTTGGCAATTTTCTTTCGTCGTCTGAGAAGGTCGACTTTGACGCCTGTCGTCGGCGTTCTTTGGATTGTTGGTCTCATTGTTCTTTTTTTGTTAACGAACAAATTCTGTTTATTTGATCCTGAATCCGTTGATTCTCCGACGCGACTCGATTGCCTTGTCTATTCATTCCTTGGACTTTTCGTCGGCGTCGCGCTCATTTGGGCGGTTCGCATTATCGGCGGCGCGTCCTTGGGAGTTGAAGCGATGGGGTTCGGAGACGTAGTTTTTTCCGGCGTGATAGGATCGTTTATCGGTTGGCAGGGCGTGATCGTCGTTTTCTTCACGGCTCCTTTTTTTGGACTTGTTTTCGGCGTTGTTCGACGCTTTTTCGAACGTGCCCCGCAGATTCCCTACGGTCCGTTTCTCGCGTTGGCGACCTGTTTCTACGTCGTTTTTCGAACCCGTTTCAACGAGGCGATGGCTCCTTGGTTCGACGATCCTGTGTTTATTCTAATTTTGGGCGTCGTCGGTTTCTTTTTACTGGGAGTTCTTCTTCTGGCGCTTCGTGCTGTGAAGGCCCTTTCACATAACCGTCAAAGCGCCGATTGACAGTTCTTTTCCGTGCTTTTTGCTCTATCTTTGACAGCCGGAAATCTGTAGACTGTCCTTGCGTTCCCACGCATATAGACGGAGCTATAAAAACGGGAAGTTGACTTTGCATGATTAGTCGTGTCGAAAAAGGATTTTCGCGCGCGCTTTTACGGACGGCGCTGTTTCTTCTCCTAGGGAGCGCTATGTTCGCAGGGTGTCGGAACGCGCCTTTTTATCGTATGACGAGCAAAGCGTCGCAGAGTCTTCCACTCCGTCGCGAGGGAATTGTCGCGTTTGAACGAGGCGATTTGGATTTGGCGGAAGCACGTTTTCAAGAGGCGTTAAAGCTTAACGACGCCGACGTCGAAACGAATCGTTATTACGGCGAAACGCTGTGGCTTCGTGGCAAACGTCAAGAAGCTATGGAAGTCTTACGTGGCGCCGCAGGGAAACATGGCGCTGTCGACGCGGAAACGTCGCTATATCTTTCTCTTGGCGAAAAGTCGTTAGAACTTGAAGACTTCGACGAGGCGTCGACGTGGGCGAAAAAGGTAGTCGATCTATCGCCGAAAAGCGTCGAAGGTTGGGAACTTTGCGGAAAAGTTGATCGAGCCTTCGGAAACAACGAACAAGCTCTGTTGGATTTTCAGCGCGCCGCGCATTTTTCCGTCGACGACAGGAGTCTTCTTTTTCAAATTGCGACGTTACAGAACGAGTTGGGAGACTTCGATTCCGGTTTAGCGACGTGGCAATGTCTCGAACGCCTTTATCCGACGAATCACGAACCGGCGTCCGTTTTTGCGGGGAAGGGCGAGGCTTATGTCGGTCTTGGATTATATGCCGACGCGGCGTCGGCATACGAGGTCGCGGCTCGTTATGAACCGAACGAACCGCTATACCGCGCCCGCCTCGCCGAAACGTCCCTTTTCCAAGGACGTTACGACGAGGCGCTCGCGACCCTTGACGCTGCGGGAAGCGCGTTTAACGACGACCCCGAGTGCCGTCGGGTTCGTCAGCGCGTTGAAGACGTGGCGCGAGCGAACATGGAAAAGGGCGTTTTGCACTGAGTTTTTTATCGGTTTTGTTTCTTTGGCGTCGGCTTAGGTTTTTACCTTCTATTTTGCGCTTATATTTCTAATCTTTTTCTCGTCGCCCTTGAAAACCCTCTTGGGGTCTGGTTTAATTAGGGAACGCGTGGTTTTTGCGGCGTGTCTATTTGCGACGCCCGAGACTTCGTGTTTTGCTTGAGACGCAGGTATTTCCTTTGTCCGTAATGGAGTCCGATATGAGTAAGGCGATTTTACGATTGAGTTGCGCCGTTTTGGCGTTGTGCGTCATCTCGACGGCTTTTGCCGCCGAAACGGCGCCAAAAAAAGATCCTGAATGGCAGAAGATCGTTATAACAACGAAATTCCGTAGCGAAGGCGCCGCGTTTGGCGACTTTAATAACGACGGCGTCATGGACGTTGTTTCGGGACACGTCTGGTACGAAGGTCCTGATTTCAAGACCGAACACAAATTTATGGAAGCCGACGATACCTACGATCCTGAAGGTTATACCAACTCTTTCGTTAATTTCGCCGACGATATTAACGGCGACGGCTGGACAGACATTATTATCTGTCCGCACCCGGGAACCGACGGTTCTTGGTACGAGAATCCCAAGGGCGGCGACGGGTTATGGAAACAGCGCGAATCGACGATCCAATTAGGGAACGAGTCTCAGGCATGGGCTGATATCGACAACGACGGCAAATGCGAACTCCTTTTCAATCGCGACGGTTGGTACGGTTATGCGAAGCCGAAAGCGGACGAACCATGGGATTTCCACGCAATTTCGAATGAAAACCCGAAGTATCAGCGTTATTTCCATGGCAACGGCTGTGGCGACGTCAACGGGGACGGACGAATCGACCTCTTGGAAATGGACGGATGGTGGGAACAGCCGGAAAATATCGCCGACGTTCCTTGGAAGTTCCATCCCTTTAAGTTTGCTGACGCAGCCTCTAATATGCTTGTCGCCGATTTTAACGGCGACGGTCTCAACGACGTTTTTACCGCATGGCACTGCCACCTGTATGGACTCCTCTGCTGGGTTCAGAAACGTTCCGCCGACGGAGCGATTGATTTCGAACCCGTTTGGCTTATTCCTACCGAGCCTGCCGAAGATTTTTATCCTAAGGTTAGCCAACTTCATTCGATGGCTCTCGCCGACTGCAACGGCGACGGCGTTCTGGACGTTGTGACGGGCAAACGCTGGTGGGCGCACGGTTCCAAGGGCGACGTGGATGCAAACGCTCCTGCATATTTGATGTGGTGGGAAACGAAACGCGGCGATAACGGCGCGGTTTCTTTTGAACCGCACATTATTGACGACGCTTCCGGCGTCGGCACGCAAGTCATGGCTCAAGATATTAACGGCGACGACGTCCCTGATATCCTCGTTGGCAACAAACGCGGTTGTTTTCTCCATTTAAGCAAATAACCCCCTTTGAACTTTTGGACGTGGCGTAACGCCGGGTCTTGGTTTTTCCGGGAGTCGGCGTTGCGTTGAAACTGAAGCAACAGAAATCTAAAGGTCTTATATGTCCGGTATTCTTTTCGCGGCAGACGCCGCTCAGCAAGCCGTTTTCGGCAATGCGAGCGACATTTTCGTTTTCTTCCTTTTCCTTGCGGCGGTTATATTCGTCGCGTTCGGCGTGAGCCGTAATTCGGGTCACGACAGCGAATCTTATTTTCTTGCAGGTCGCGGACTTAAATGGTGGTTAATTGGCTTCTCGTTGATTGCCGCGAACATCTCTGCCGAGCAGTTTGTCGGCATGTCGGGACAGGGGTCCGACTATATCGGTCTCGCGATTGCGAGTTATGAATGGATCGCCGCGATTTCGCTGGTAATCGTTGCGTTTTTCTTCCTGCCTCGCTTCTTGAAATCGGGGATTTACACGATTCCTCAGTATCTTGAGACACGTTATAGCCGTAGCGCGCGAACGGTCATGTCGATCTTCATGATGATTATGCTCGTCGCCGTCAACATCACGGTAGTAACATACGCGGGCGCAAAGGCATACGCCGTCTTCTTCGAAGGAATGAAAATCAACGGGATTGCGCTCGATCTCAAATTCTTCTGTTGGCTGATAGGAATCTTCGCGGCTCTCTACATTTTCGCAGGCGGTCTCAAGGCGTGTGCATGGGCGGATCTTCTCCAAGGTTCCGCGCTGATCGTCGCAGGTTGCGTCGTTCTATACTTTACAGTGAAGAAACTCGGCTCTGCCGACGCGGTTCTTCTAGCGTCTAGCGTTGCTCCCGAAGGGACGCCTGAGCATACCGACTTGTTCAATCAGCTTTCCGGCGGCGACGCATGGGAACGCTTTAACCTTTTGAATGAAGCTAAGTTGCGTATGAACCTCCCGAAGTGGGACCTCGTGATTCCTGTTACCGCGCTGATCGTCGGCATCTGGATTCCGAACCTTTACTATTGGGGACTCAACCAGTATATCATCCAGCGAACTCTCGGTTCCAAGAGCCTCGGCGAGGGACAGAAAGGGCTCGTTTTTGCCGCGTTCATGAAGCTCTTGATCCCGTTCATCGTCATTTTCCCGGGTATGATCGCGTTTAACCTTTTCCACGAGGAAATGAATCGAAGCGCTTTGAAGGCCTCTGGACCTGAACTTGCTCGATTTGAAGAGTTGAGGTCTTCTCCTGACGCTTCGCAGCCGCTTTTCCAGTTTAATCGCAGTTATGTCGCGTTTGACGCCGTCAACGCCCGTGCGATCTTGGAATATAACGCCGCCGCGCTTGAACTTGATCTCCAGGAGATTATCGACGACGTCCATGAGGACGAAATGCAGGTTGAGGACGAATACCTTCTTACCCTTTTGCACATGAAGAAAAATGCGCCAGAAGGCGTCACATTCGGCATGAAAGAGGCGATGATTAGCGGTTATGACACGGACTCTGCTTTTCCGCTCCTTATGAGTCGCGTCGTTCCGACGGGCGGTTTTAAAGGCTTCATGCTCGCCGCGCTCCTTGGCGCGATTATTAGTTCTGTCGCCGCAATGCTTAACGCCGCGTCGACGATCTTCACGATGGATATTTATGACGAATACCTTCTTCCGAAGACTGTCGAAGGTCAGACGCGTCAGAAGAAACTGGTTTTCATTGGACGCGTTGCGGTCGTCGTTTTCGTTCTTATTGGGTGCGTCGTAGCGCCGATTTGGGCAGATCCTAAATATCGCGGCGTCTTCACGGCGATTCAGGAATTCCAGGGTTATATTTCGCCTGGTATCTTTGCGGCGTTTGTCGCTGGGTTCTGGATGAAGAAGGCTCCGAATTACTACGGCGTGATTGCGCTTGTCGGCTGCCCGATTCTTTATCACCTGTTTGCGACGTGCCTGCCTGAACTCGACTTCCTGAACCGCATGGCGGTCGTCTTCGGCATTCTCATCTTGATAGCGTTTCTCCTTTCGATGTTTGCGCCGCGCAAGATTCCGTTTGAACAACCTGTTCCGGCGTTTCCGACGAACGACGAACTCAACGCGCAGATTGACAAAGCGCTCGCAGCCGCCGATCTCACCGACGAGCAGCGTAAAGAGCTTGAGTATGGTCGCGAACACAATATGACGGCAGAAAGATGGGCCGCGTTCCTCAAGGATTCCAAGGGCGCTAAGTTCTTCGGGCTTGTCGTCGTGATTCTCACGATCCTACTGTACTGCATCTATTGGGCGTGATTTTGTGGGCGACGGGTTGGCTTGACGCTTATCTAACACGACGTGTTTGAGTCGATCCGTCGCGGCGTTTGACAAAAATAGAAAAGGTCGTTCCGCTTTGATTTTGGAACGACCTTTTTTGTTTTGACAGACGAACGACGATTTTTTACGCGTTTATGATCGGGGACGCAGAGCTGTTATCGCCTTTCTTTAACAAGACGACTCAGTTCTTTAAATTCAGACGAACCCGCCTTGCCCGCGATTTCGTAGAGAAGCGCTTCCGAGGTCGAGGGGACGACTCCCGCAGTAAAGAGTCGTTTAAGCGCAAACCTTTGATCGAAAAGATTTCCTGAAGACACGCAGTCTGTCGCAAGATAGACGTTTTTTCCGAGTTCCAAGAGATCAAGGGCGGTTTGCAGAACGCAAATGTGCGTTTCAATTCCCGCAAGGATAACGTTCGGACGGAGATCGGCGTTAAATCTGTTTCTAATGACGTCGTCGTCAAGACAACTGAAGGTCGTCTTGTCGTAGAACGCCGTGTTCTTCATAACTTGCCGTACTTCGGGGAGCGTGTCGCCTAGTCCCTTCGGGTATTGCCTTGTTGCGACAATTGGGATCGCGTAGACGCTCAGACCGGAAATGAGAAACTTGGCGTTTTCGACGAGACGCTTTGCCTCCGTCATTGCGGGAACAATTTTCTCTTGGAGATCGATAACGAGCGCCGTCGTGTTCTCTCTTGAGAGTTTCATAAGCTGCTAGAATAAACAGATGTTTGAGTTAGACGACGTTATACTGCTCCTAACGCGTCGTGTCACTTAAAAACGCCCGTTGCGTTGTTGAGTTTTGGAAGTCTTGAATAGAGGGATAACTCTTTGGGCGGTTCCGGAATCTCGCCGCGTTTGTATGCCAAGTAACTAAGCCAAGCTTCCCCGTCGACGCCGTAGTTTTTGCCGACGACTTTACCGAGCGAGAGACACGCTTGATTCTGCAACGCGCCGTCGTCCAGTTTTTCTCCATTTAAGCCCAGTTCCAACGTTTCCAAAACAAGAGGAGAATCGTCCTCTTTAAAGGACCCCAGAGCTCGAAGAATTGCGACGCGGACGTCTTTTCGTCGGTCATTTTCTTCTTCGGCGCCAGGAGCGATCGAGTAGGGGAGCGCCTTGTATCGCGCGTTTAGGATTTCAACCGCGAGTTTTCGTTCCTGCGCGTTATCGGAGGCGATATCGCCTTCCGTACAATATTTTCCCCAAGCATGACAGGCTGAAAAATTAAGGTTTATGTCGTCGCATTCCAACGCTGTTTTGAATATCTTTTCAGCGGCTGGATTGGAATAGTTGGCGCAGATACGCGCCGCAGCTTCGACAGCGGCGCGTTTAATGTACGGACTGTCGGTCTTTTCGTATTCCTCGTCGAGTTGAACGAGCAGGACGTCTTTTTCGTCAGGTTTGGCTTTAGCGCCCTTTTTCCCTTTTTCTTCGATTAATTTAATACGCTCCCAAGGACGGACGTATCCTGGAATTTCGTCGCTCCGACGACCTGCGCCTGGGAAATAAAGAAGAACCTTGTTGTCCGTCCAGAATATAGGCGTAGAACAACCGACGAGCAAAAGCGTTACGAGGCTGAGAAACGCCGTTAAAACTAGGGCGTTTCTTGACTCGTTGCGACGACCGACGCTTGTTGTGAAATTCGTTGAAATCATGGACTCTTTCCTGACGAACTGTTTGGCGCGGTTCGCTGGGAGTTATGTAGTGAAATTCCCCGTGAACGCTCGGTTTTTAAGGTTTCTTCCTTGAAACGCAATCGACGACCGCCGAACGCTTCGCGCCAGGGGGAGTATAGATATTTTGAAGCGTCGACGCAAGAGATATCGAGAGCAAGGATTAGAGAAAGAACAAAGAAAAAGACCGTTCCTTCTAGGAACGGTCTTTAACAGGCGTTGCAGTCTTCTCTTATGCGAAAAAAAGAAATCAACGCGCAGCCATTTTCGCAGCGCGGAAGGCGCGACGTTCGGCTCGTAGACGGGCACGACGTTTGGTTTCGCTCGGCTTCTCATAAAATTCACGCCGACGCATCTCTTTCTTGAGACCGCTACGCTCGACAAGCTTACGGAAACGATGGACGGCGTCTTGAATAGTTTCTTTATCGCGAAGAGTAAGTTTGACCACAGTAAACCTCCAACAAAAAGGAACGAGCGACAAGAGACGAGCGACTGTTCGTTCGAAGATATCGACTCGCGACGCGCCGACCTTGTCAGCCCTGCGCTTAACACGAACGAACGTCAACGTCGCTCCTGCGACTCAAAATGCAACACGACGCGCGATTAATGCTCCTACGCGTCTTCATCGCATCGTTCTTGCAACCTCGCGCTGCACATACCACAACAGAACGACGCGACCGTTATTCTAAGTCTGGTCATTCTAGCGCTTTTTGCGACCGTGTCCAGCGGTTCCATTTAATCTTTTTTAAATTAAATTGTCGTTTCGTTTTTTTATATGGGTTTATAACCGGAGATCAAACTCGTTCTTTCCCAAATACTGGGCTTCAAGTTGGATGAGTAACCAGAAGGTATACAAATCGACGAACTCAACGCGGACTCCTCGTTCTGGATCGCTCTTGACCTTGTCGAAAAGTTCTTTCAGTTGCGTGGGCGACCATAAAATGGTCCGGTATACGTTAAATTGCGGACCACGATCGAAGCGAACGTCGCCGAGGACAATCTGTTTACCCTGTTCTGGGCTGGATATATCGAAATTAATGGGGCGGAACGGCGTTACGCCGCCGAAAGGATTTTTAACGACGCCTGCGACGTTCCCACGATGCGTGATCATTCCGTCGGGCGAGAATTTCGAGAGTCGTTCAAGAGTACGACGATCGCAGGTTGGCGCGTCCCCGTCGATAATAAAACCGATTCCAGAAACGTCCCATTGGTGGAAATACCTTACGCAGTGTTTAATCCAAACGTCGAGACCGTCTGGCGCTCCGGAGATACGTCGCGGTTCGACGAAACTCATTGGATTGACGTAGCCCGCGCCAGAGTCGCCCGAGACGAAAAAGTCGTTTGCGGTTTGAGTTTGTCGAAAGTAGTCGAATCCTGGGGCGAAACGATCGGCGAGATTAGGATTGAACGCCCAATTAATCGGAATTACGCCGCGTTCAGGATCGTTCCACAGCGTCGGCGCCGCCTGACAGACCCATGCGGCGGAGTCGTAATCGCCTGAATAGATTGCGACGAATGTTTTGTCGATTGGACGCTTGTTTTTATCAACGAGTCCTCGCTTTTTTAGCGTGTCTAAGGTCGGTTTCCTTTGGGGATAACGTTTTTCAAGAGGGAAGTGCTGATAAAAAGAAGCGTTTGCCATTGCGCCGAGTCCAAGCGCGTCGGCGTCAAGATAGCCGTTGTAATTTGAAAGAATTTCTGCATGTCGCCACTCGGTGGGCACCCCCCCATGCTTGCCTCCGGCGTTACCGTGATCTGTATATTTTGTGTCCCAAGGGGTAAACCCCGCCACGCGTATCATTTTCTTCCCGGCTGTTCCCTCATATGCGGCGCGCATGATAGCGTTGAATGTTTTGAAATCGGTTCCTAGCGGCTGGTTAGGGTCGTCGTTTGGCGCTTCGTCTTCCCAAGGCGACAGATCGAAGAAGAAACCTTTACGTGCAACGATAAAATCCCTATTGGTCAGACAATGATTCTGAACTGCGCCGTTGGGATGAGTTATCCAAAACGCGTCGATGTAATAGCCGCCTTCCGTTAAGTTGACTTTTTTGGGAATTAGGTATTTCTCGATCATCCAGAAATAGGCGTCCGCTTTAGCAGAGCCGGTGGAATCGAGATTTGTGCCCGGAATTTTTCCCTTGCCGGTAAAAAGAGATTTTCCGTCTTCATCGACAAGGCGTCTGAGAATCGGAAGAGAGCGCCCTTGCGGCGACGAGACTAGTCTGTCATAGAGCGCACCTTCCGTAGCGTCGTAACGAATCGGCAATAAGTTTTCGACTCCTGCGATGGTAAGCGCGACGTTTACCGTCGATGGAACGCGTTCGTCGTAAAGAACGACGCCTTTATAGACGTCAGAGAAACGGTCCAGCAATTCGTCAAGAGAGCTAATTTCAACACGACGACGATCTTGAAGCCATCCCCTTCGCGTGGAACCGTCGGCTTTGTGGACTTCCTTAGAGAATGTTTCGAGCCAGAAGGCGTCGACGTCGCGACCATAGGCTTGGACGTAGTTCACGAAAAGCGTCGCAGAATCGCGATTGACAAGACCCTGGAGCGTTGAAATCAGGAGCGTTTCGTCCCAGACCCGACGAACGTCGGCTGGATTCGATTTATCGACGGCGCGTAAGGACGTCATGTCGTACGTGTAGAATGTCGAGTCCTTTGGGGACGTCTTTTCGTCTGCCTGTGTGAAATTGACCAAAAGGAGCGAGAATAAGACAGCCGTTAACGAAAGCGTCGATTTGACGTTCTTTTTCATCATCACTTTTTTCTTAAAGGAGATAACAACAGAAAGACTTTGCCCCGAAAGGAAGACTTTCGAGACAAAGTCCAAAATACGAGGAAGCGTTCAAGTCTCTTATTTGTCAGTATCTTTAGGATAATCGTAGGGACCGAGCCCAACTTCGTGGGGGGCATAGTTCACGGGGAACCCGCCTTCAGGTTTTTTGCATAAGACCTCGCGAATCGCTTCGTACATTCCGAATCCAAACTCGTTATTCGGCTCGATATAGGAACCCTCGCCCCATTCGTTGAGGGGACCGAGCACTGCGCGTTTGACGCCTGTTTTATCGGCGAAAGACTTATAGTCTTCGAGGAGACGCTTGAAGGATTGAACCGAACGACCGTAAACGACGACGTTACGGAAACCGTGCCATGGACGCGAGTCCCAACCCGTAGAAATGTTCGGCATGAAGGGAAGAATCCCCGTCTCGTAACGCTCTTCCCAGTTGGGCTTTGACGCTGCGACGACTTGGTCGAACGAATATAGCTGAGGATTGACGACGTTCTTTCCAGGGTACATAAAGTGGTAAATAGTCGTTTCGTCAAAGCTTCCGTTTGCCAACTCTTGGACGATTCTCGGGTCGGTCGAGGCTTCGGGCCATTTCATGGCGATAAAATAAACCCCGGGCAATCCTGCTTCCTTACACATTTTACGCGTAATATCGAAGGCGCGTTTGCATCCCTCGCCCTGTTTAAGTTCAACGCCTTCTTTCCGCGCTTCCTCGCGCATGTCAAAGTCGAGAATCTCCTGCTGCCAGAGCGCGACGACCGGTTTGCCGTCTATCGTGTAGTATTCGGGCGTCTTGAAATAATGGTCGATCCAAAACTGAGAGACTTTTGTCCAGTCCTCTGTCGAGTGAGTTCCGTGACCGGTATGGTTAGCCCACATGATCGCCCATTTAAGGTGCGAGCGATATTTGGCTCGCTGAAACGCGTTGATCCAATGGTCGAGGGAGATTTGACCGTGGCGCCAGTACCAGTCGACGAGGAAGAATTTGACGCCGTTTTCCGCCGCCCATTTGATTTGCCAATCGACGACTTCAGGGTTCGATTCGTCGTAATAACCCAAGAGCGGTTTACGAATCGGCGCGGCGGAATCAATTTTTTCCCAATTGACGCTTTTAGACCATCCTGGGAAGTAGAAGGCGCCGATTTCGTAGTCGCTTTCAACGTCGCGGGGTTCAGGAACATACGATAGATTCTTTGGCAATTCAGCCGAGGGAAGGACGCTCAACGCGACGTTCAGCGCGGCGTCGATCTTTCTATCAGACGTCGTTGCGCCGAGTCGAAGCGAAACGTTGAAATTGCCCGAAGCTTTAACTTCATATTTAGAGACGATTTTACAGGCTTCGCCTGGTTGGAGTGAAAACTCTTCAGGAAGCGAGACTGCGTTCGCTCGGGCCTCGACTGTTATCGTCGTTGCGTCGAGAACTGAATCGTCGACTTGCTGAACAGTGTTACGATCTCCCGTTGGATTAAAACCGAGGAGCGGATCGACGGCGATCTTTTGAACCTCAAGTTTCTTGAGAGCGACGTCGTCGCTTGCGTCGGCGCCCAAGGCAAACTTAGAAAGGGGCGCGCCGCCGCAATTGCGGACGATTGTTTCATATTGAGTATATGCATGTCCGTCGCTTAGACGCGCTAGCGCCGATTGACGACCGTCTTGTGTTTCGAGGACGCCGGGTCCAACAGGGGCTTTTGTGAACCTGACGCGTTCGAGTTCCAAATTGTCGGGTAATGAGATTTCCCACCGGAAAATCGCCGCGCCCCAATCTTTGTAAGCCGAGAGATTGACGTTTTTCGAGAGGACTTCGTTTGGCGATTTAACGACCTGACAGAGATTGAAAAGAGGAACTTCAAGCGTCGTCTGTCCAGAGCCAGAAGCGACGAGACATCGGAGAGACGCCCTCGGAAAAGGTTCAACGTCGTCCCGATCGCCGGTTTTTCGCCATTCTAAGTAGAGATTGGAACCGCATGACGAAGGGTCAAGTCGACCGATTTCGCTGATCCACTCGTTCCGACCTTCAACGGCGTCAGACTTTAGCTTGGAGAGCGCGTCCGAGTTCCAATCGGCGCGATTCATCGGAGCTGCTTCGTCGAGACCAATATCGAGAATGCGAATATAGTCGATTTCTAGCTCGACACCGCGTTTGACGTCGTCGGTTTCAGGTCTTCCGACGTCGACGCGAATCTTGATAATTTGTGGTTCGGCAAGCCACGCGGGCATAATCTGATAGGTATGAAAAAGCCCGTCGTGCCGAATTTGCCACGTAGCTGTTTTGGCTTGCGAGAATCCGTTGTACTGCCCCTCGTCGGAAGATGCGAAGAAGATTTCGCCGAGTCCTACGCCTGTCGAACGCATCCGAATCTCGATATACTGTCCTTGGCGGGGTTTGAGCATAAAATGCGGGCTGACGACAAAAGGATCCCACGACGTCGCGTTCGCTCTAAGGACGCCGTCGTGAAACGTGGGCTTCGTCAAATTTGCAGACGACCATTCGGCGACGTCTTGCTCAGTATTAAAATCCCAAGAAATAAGGGTTTTGGGTTCGTCGGCTGATCCGACGAGGGTAAACGCTAGAATCGTCATTACGAACGCGATTCCTGATACGACTTTTCCGAGAAGAAACATCGTGAGATTTTTGTTCATGGCAAGCTCCAACGGGATTACGAATATCTGGCGAACTGCGAATCCTATTTGTCGTCGAAATCGACGCTGAAATCGTCGTCAGGGTTGGCGTTTTCAGAATTTTTGGAGTCGTTCCTCGGCTTGAGAAGGAGCTCAGTCAGAGACGCGCCGCCTCCATAGGTCTTGATTAAGTTTGCAGTCGCCTTGTGGGGCAGGACAAAACGCTGGACTCCCCGGTTCGGGTAGACGCTCGATACGACGAGAAGTTTAGGCGTTCCGATGGGCAACTCGGCGGTTGTGAATTTCGGAGCGCTCGGAAAATAATACTTCTGGAGCCAACGGTAATAGGCTTGAATCGCGGCGGGATCGACGCGCATGGAACCGATGATATTGGAATCCTTAAGATTCGGAACGAGGGCGCCGAGACGGCGAAGCGAAAACGTCGCGTCGGCGTCGTGCGTCTGGGCAATGTAGTTGATTCCAGGCTCTTTCGTCGCCCGGTAGTTGTTAATGCCAAGTTTGAGAAGATCCTGATTGCCAAGACTGAATAGAATTGCGTTTTTATTGAGAACGACGAGATATCCCTCTCGAGCAAACAACGGCGTTTGATCGACTTGCGCCGCTTCGTCGTTTGCCGAACGAAGGATTCCATTCTGAAGTTCGCCGTCGTTTTGGATGATTGAGATTAACGCTTCAACAGGCGAAAAGGCGCCGTTTCTCATCTTGGGCGCGTCGGAGGACGCTAAAGATCCGTTCTTTTCCGCTTTCATGAGCGCCGTTTGACGCACATACGTTTCAATGTCGGAAACATACGTTTTGAACCCGTTAATTCGGCGTTCCTTCATCGCGGTTTCCTCGCCGGCGTTTTCACCGACAATTCCGCCAATGAGCGATCCTAACGCGCCGCCGACTTCCGCCGCGCGTTCCGGATCTGCACGGCGACGATCAGGAATCGGACGTCGGCTGTTATTTTGCCGTGCGAGACGACGTTCCGCAATGCTTCCGAAGAGTTGCGACGCGGCGTCGGACGCTTGTTTGGAGCCGATATAACGACCGATTTCACGGGCGCGAGGGACTATCATCTCACTAGCAAACGCGTCGGCGTCGTCGACTTCGAGATAAAACATGAAGGATTCCGCCGCCAGTTCGCCGGTTGTCGGAAGGCCGAGACAGTACTCGACGAAACTCACACGATTAAAGGGCGCCGGAAGCGTTTGGGAGAGAGAACCTGGAAGGTCGACCTGACCGGCAAGCGTCGATTCGACGTCAGGAAGAATCGAAAAGAAGCGGTCTGCCGTAACATTAAGCGGATATGGATCGCGATAAGTCGCTAGTTGCGCCGCCGCGTCTGAGTTTGGTTTAACCGTCGTTTGAAGCGCCGCGTAAAGACCATAATCGTCAATGGCAAGATCATACCGAAGTCCTGCGAGATTGTCGGCGGCGTATCGATGAACGGCCTCAATATCGATTTTGGCGAGCGCGGGATTAGTTTTTTGCAATTCGACGAGAAGATTCTGCATTTCAACCCAGAAAGGTCGATTGGGTTTTGTCAGTTGCGTCAATCCTTGCTCTGAGACGTTGATTGTGACGATTGGCGACTTAAGCTCTTCGGGCGCCGACGCAATTCTGGAGGAGACGTTTGACGATTCGAAGAACGCCAGCGCAGACTCGTTTTCCGCGTTTGTTACGACGACGTAGTTGTTGGAAACTTGTCGTGCGACGACGTCTAGGGAGTTGTTTAACGTCAAGGTGAAACGAGCGGTTCGCTTTTGGGAATCGACGATCGGCTTGTCGGATTTAGACGCTTTAGCGACGGCTGAAACGAAGGTTTCAAATTGTTTGTTAGAAACAGGCAATTCGACCGCGATTCTCGGCGGAACTGTGTCGCAGAATACGACAACCGCCACGGGATTGTTTGTGTTTATGCAAGAAAGAGCGTTGCGGTATGCCGTGAGACGAAGAGCTGTAAGGGCGCTGAATCGATCGCCTCCCGTTTGCTCTGATAGCTCGCCGACTGCTCGGTCCAGCGTTTTTAACGACGTTACTTGCAGAACGACGCCTGCGTTTTTAGGAATCGGAACTCCCGCGCTTGCTGTAACGCTAGAGTTCTCTTCGACGCCCGCGTCCTTTTCCGTCGTCTTTTCTTTGGACGACTTCATCAGATTGGAAAATCCCTCGGTGAACTTGAAAATCGTCGAGAGGTCGCCGGATGCGTTTGCCTTGTCGTCGGCGAAGGACGGGCTGTCGTAACAAAACGCCAGCGTTAAAAACGTGAAGAAAAGGGCGACTAGGGACGTCGTCGCGCGGCGAGAAGGGATAGAAGATTGAAAGTTCACTTTATGTTCCTCTTTAGCCGTCTAACGGCATAAAATTTGGCGTCGTGGAAATTGTTCAAAAGCGAATAAGAAAGACGCTGGATTTCTGCGGCGTCAATGTTAAAACGCCGTCGGCATATTTGACCGTCGTTGTTTTATAGTCAGAATCATAGTCGATCTGGACGACTTCGACTTCGCCTTTCGCCGGTACGCCTTGGAGCGCTATACTAATTGGCGCGGGATCGTTCTGTTTGTAGTACGAGACGAGGAGACGTCTAGCGACGCCCATCTCGTCGACGGAACCGAGAAGCGACACATTCGCGCCGGGATCTTTTGTTTCGACGCGGATGGGCGCCTGTGAAATCTGCTCGCCGAAAAGGAGAAACGCGTAATAAGTCGGACGGAGCTTGCCAAAATTGTCGATCATCCCCCACGTGTCGAGACCAAAGGCGTAGTAATTGCCCATGTCAAGCGGTCCGTCTTGCCAACGGGTCAGAACGAGGTCGACAAACGCGGCGGCTTCCGCGCCGTGGAGTCCTTCGGGTGACGTCGCAAGTTCTCGTTTCGCCTGGTCGCCGCCGTTTGTTCCATGAACGACGTTCCATTGGGTTGGGAAATAATGCCATTCGTTTAGGTGCAATTCTGTGTTCGGAAAACCTGCGTCGTCGAGCGTCTTGCGAACTTCAAAGGGGGGATCGATAAGCTGTTCTGGGGCGCTCGCGTAACAGTGCCATGAAAGAAAATCCAAGGGGGCGTTTTCTTCTTTGCAGAGTTCGGCGAGACGTCTGATCTTATTGAGATCGTGGCCCGCTAACGCGGGACCGCCGATTTTGATATCGGGAAATTCAGCGCGAAGGCGTTTGGCGACGACGACGTAAAAGCGACAATACGCGTCCCAGTCGGGATCGTCCCACATCTGAGGAATAATGTTTGGTTCGTTCCAAATTTCCCAATACGGGAGATTCCATTCGAAACCGTTCGCCCAGCCAGCGTTATAGTGACGGACTATTCCCGCGCAAATTTCCGCGTAATGATCAAAATCTTGAGGCTTTTTCGCAAAGTATTTCACCGCTGTGTGTTCGATGCTTGTGCCAAGACGATAGATCGGGACGGCGCCGCCCTTGCGGATATTGGCGATATAATCGTCGGTCGGTGCAAAGAAATAATTGTCGGGATTTTTAGGATCAGCGTTGAGATTGCCAAAAATCTGATGGACGTCGACGAGACGCATTCCTTCGTTATCCCACGGGGCGTCGTGGAGACGAACCGTCGAAAAATGGCACGCCTCCGCGTCGGTCTGGCGATTCTCTAGGGTTTCACGGGAGAATTTTGCCCAAAGATTGACTCCGTTGACCGGTTTAATCGCGCCGATTCGAGCGTCAAAGTTTACCGAATACTCCGCGTCCTGTTGCGCGAAAACGGAAACGACGGAAAGAAGAAAAACGACGCTTGAACAAAGCGTTTGGGTCAAAAAAAATCCTAATTTGGTCATGGCGAATCCTTTCCACCGACTTCTGCGGATGGAGCAGAAGGGAGAGCACAAGGTACGATGGACGTCAGCTACGGTTTATACAACGCGCGTCATGCTACGGGGGACGTCGTCTGCGCATTTAGCAAACGACGAAGGTTGTTCTGAGCTTTCTAGGAGGGATTAATTGTGAACGGTAGGCGCAAAGCCGAGAATCTCGACGCCAACATGGACGAGACGTTCGCCCATTGCGACGGGCCATAGACGACGATGAATTCGAAAAATTTTAGGTTGAACATTCACGCAACCGTTACTTATTGTTGCATTTGCCTGAATTGATTGAATCGTCGCGTTGTTATGAATTCGGTTTAAAACGAATGAGGAAAACGCTAGATTTTTGCGGTTTAAGGGTTAAAAAACCGCCCGAATATCTTTTTTTTGTCGACTTGCAGTCGGCGTCATAATTAATTTGGACAACTTCGACTTCTCCTTCCGACGGAACGCCCTTAAGCTTAATCGTGATAGATTTCGGAAAAAACTGCTTGTAACAAGAAACAAGGAGACGCTTTCTAGAGCCTGTGTCGTCGACAGAACCGAGAAGCGACACGTTCCCGCCCGGATCCTTCGTTTCAACTCGGATAGGAGCTTCAAATATCTGCGCGCCGAAGAACCGAAGCGCGTAATACGTCGGGCGGATTCTATCGTAGTAGTCGATTACCCCGAACATATCAAGTCCAAAGGCATAATAATTGCTCATATCAAGCGGTCCGTCTTGCCAACGCGTGAGCACATAGTCGATAAACGCCGCCGCCTCGACCCCATTCAATCCGTCGGGCGAATTTGCAAGATCATATTTTTTCTGAGGTTTTTTTAACGCTTTGAAGAAAGCCTCCCAACCGCCAGGCAAATAGTGCCATTCATTTAGGTGTAACTCTGTGTTAGACAAACCGACTTCATCGAGCGTCTCACGAACGATAAAGGGCTCGTTTATTATATGTTCCGGCGTTACGCCGTAACAGTGCCATGTGAAGAAATCTATGGGAGCGCCTTTTTCTTTACATACCTCGGCAAAAAGTTTGACTTTTTCGGGCTGGAAATACGAAAGCGAGGGACCGCCGATTTTAATATCTGGAAATTCGGAACGGAGACGTTTTGCTACGATAACATAAAAGCGGCAATACTGTTCCCAATCGTCGTCGCCCCAAGATTCCTGTCTATCCGGTTCATTCCATATTTCCCAATGTAAAATATTCCACTTGAAACCATTGGCCCAGCCCGCGTTATAGTGACGAACAATTCCAGCGCAGATTTCTGCATAGCGCTCAAAATCTTGTGGCTTCTGAGCAAAGTATGCCGTATTTGTATGTTCGAAACTTGTTCCAAGACGATAGATAGGAACTGATCCGCCTTTAAGAATATTGGCAATATAATTATCTGTCAGGGCGAAGAAGTAATTGTTAGGATCATTTGGGTCTGCGTTCAAATTCGCAAAAATCTGATTAAAGTCTACGAGTCGTAGCCCCTCGTTATTCCAAGGCACGTCGCATAGACGAATTGTTGAGAAACGACATGCTTCTGCGTCTGCTTGGTGATCACACAGCGACTCACGAGATAATTTCGCCCAAAGCGTGCCGCCGTTGAGCGGTTTGATTGCGCCTACACGTTCGTTAAAGTCTACGGAATATTCCACATCGTCTGCGGAATGTTCTACATCCGGCGACCTAAATAAAGGGACGATGGAAAAGGCTAATAAAAGCCCTATGAAAAGGGCGTAGGTTAGAATTGTTTTAAATCTTGTCATAACGATTCTTTGACAACTACTTCTTTAGCAAGTTTCAAAGAGTTTACGAGAGGCCGACGTCGTATGCGTTTTAACAAACGCGGATAAACTCGATTCCGAGAATTGCCGCGAGGAGTTTAAGCTTTCGTGCGTTGTGTCCGACGCTAATTGCACAATGGTGCGACGGACCTCGACCAGACCAAGCGTCGACAAACTCCCGTGCGCCAATAGGGAACCGGTAGCGACTGTTCGTATTGCCAATTTCAAGGATCGGTCCCGGTTCCGAGACGCCCTCGGCGACGAGAAATTTCGCAGCTCCGTCGGGCGCGTCAATCACGGAGAGGAGCGTCGCCGGTCCGTATTGGACGGACGTCTCGACGCTTAAGCCTTCGCCGACTTTACCGTGATAGACGTAAAGCGGTTTGATTTTCGTTTTGCCTTGGGCTATCTTAGGATGACACGGACCGTCGTGGCCGAGGAGTACGACGTCGTCGTCGAAGTCTAACGCATAAAACTCGGAGAAAGCGCCGCCGACTCCGAAGGCGTCCATAATCTTCATCGCGAGACAGTTTTTAACCTCGTATTCGCCTGCGACGGGAACGTTTCGCGCCGTAAGCATCGAGAAACCTACGATGACCGACGCGATGAGGTCAGAATATCGTTCGTCGCCAAAGCCGTTGTAGAAATATGCGAGCGCGTCGAGTTTGTTTTTTTCAACGAAACGGTCGAGAGCGACGGAAGTCTGCGCGGCGCGACGCAATTCAAATTCGGAGCAGTCAGGCTGAACGTCGAACTCTTCACGAATTGTTTTGACACGCGCGTCGATTTCGACGTCGGTTACATGCCCGCGTTCTTCAAGGATTTCGCCGAACTCGCGAATTTCAAAATGAGGCCCGATTTGCGCGGAAAGACGGGTAAGGTCGGAATACACGTCGAGCATGCCGTTGTAGTAATGCCCGACAAGACCGACGCGACTTTGTCGTAGAAGAGCCGCGACTCTCGCTGCCTCAAGCCAGTCGCGGAGCGCGTCGTCGACGAATGGATCGTCGTGCAAAACGCCGGTAATCTGAAAGAACTTGACGCCGGCGCGAAGGAACGCGTTGGCGATTTCAGGGACGCTGCACGCCTGACAGTGCGCGAGCCATTCCCCGGTCATCTTCGTCCGATCTCCGAGTGCGTTGAACGTCTGATAATTGATTTTCGACTCTGGTTGGAGATTCAGGACGACTACCGGCTTCTTGAGTTTGTTAACGACGGGAAGCACGGTCGAAGAAAGCGCATAGGTCGAGACGTAGAGAAAAATAATTTCAACGTCCTCTTGCTGGAAGCGCCGTCCTGCGTCGTCCGCCTTAAGAGGCGAATCTATCAGTCCAACATTGACAACTTCCGCGCCAAGGTCTTGGAGTTTCAGCGCAACTTGATTCTGATAGCCGACTAGTCTGTCATGCAACCCTTCAAACTGCGGCCAGTACGTGTCGAGACCGATACCATAAAGACCGACTTTAATTGATTTTTTCATAACCTATCGCGCCTCTGTCGCCATGCCTGAACGGTTGAAAAACTCTAAGTCCCAATCGACGGAATCGAAACCCTACGTCGAACACGCTCCCGGGGATTATACACGAACGCCACGCTTCTTTCAACATTTGGCGTTTTGGCTTTAAACGCTTAATCTGACGTGTTGGTCGTCGATATCTTTTTGACCTTGAACCAAATTCATAGTTCTGACCGACAAAAGCCGTCGTAACTTCCAACCGAACGCCGTCAATTGACAAAATCAACGCTGACAATAAAATGGCCGCGTTGTTTGTACTCGGCGATTCTGCCCGTGATTTTTCGTGTAAAGCGCATGAAGTTGGGAGCGTTCGACCGTTTGTCGTTGTCAAACATTGCGAGTCAAAACCATGAAACATACTGATATTTACGACGTTCTCAATGACGCGTCTTATTTGAACGTTTCAACGACCGTTTGCGGGTGGGTAAGGACGTCGCGCGATTCTAAGAACGTCGCGTTCATTGAATTGAACGACGGAACGTCTCTAAAACATTTGCAGATCGTTCTCGACAAAGAAAAGTTCGCCGATCCTGCGCCGTTTCTTAAGTTGGGCGCGTCCCTTCGCGTCGTGGGGACAATCATCCCTTCGCAGGGACGTAACGGCGGCGTCGAGATGACGCCTGAGACGCTTGAAGTTCTCGGGGATTGTCCGGCGGAGTACCCTTTGCAGAAGAAACGCCATACGCTTGAGTTTTTACGTACGATACCTCATCTGCGATTGCGTACGAACACGTTTAACGCGGTTTTTCGCGTGCGTTCGGTACTCGCTGCGGCGATTCATGAGTATTTCCAGAAACGTCGGTTCGTCTATGTGCACACGCCGCTAATTACCGCGAGCGACTGTGAAGGCGCCGGCGAGATGTTTCGTGTGACGACTCGCCCTTGGGACGCCGCGGCGGCGTCGGAAAAAGAGTATTACGACGCCGATTTCTTCGGGCAGAAGGCCGGGTTGAGCGTTTCCGGTCAGCTTGAAGGCGAAATGTGCGCGACGGCGTTTGGCAAAATTTATACGTTTGGACCGAGTTTCCGCGCGGAAGCTAGCAACACGCCGCGTCACGTTGCGGAATTCTGGCATGTGGAACCGGAAGTCGCGTTTGCCGAACTTCCCGACGTGATTGAACTCGTCGAGGACATGATCAAACATATCGTTTCAACCGTTATGGAACAGTGTCCGACCGAGCTTGCGTTTTTCGACAAAAACTTTGAAAACGGACTGCTCGACAAGCTTCACAACCTCGTTTCTGAAAAATTTGGCGTTGTGACCTATACGGAAGCGATTGAAATTCTGCAGAAATCAGACGCGAAATTTCAGTATCCGGTCGAGTGGGGCGCCGACCTTCAGACGGAACATGAACGTTACCTTTCTGAGGTCGTTTATAAAAAGCCCGTCTTTGTAACCGATTATCCAAAGCAGATCAAATCCTTCTATATGAAGCAAAACGCGGACGGTAAAACGGTCGCCGCGACTGATTTGCTCGCGCCTGGCGTCGGCGAGATTATCGGCGGAAGCGAACGCGAGGCCGATCTTGATAAACTCCTCGCCGCGATGAAAGAGCGAAATATGACGATGGACGAGTATAAAGATTATATCGACCTTCGCCGTTTCGGCAGCGTTCCTCACGGCGGGTTTGGACTTGGGTTTGAACGGCTGATTATGTACGTGACCGGTATTGACAACATTCGCGACGCAATTCTCTTCCCCCGCGTTGTAAACAAGATATTCTGAAACGTTTGACCGAGTAAGATTTGTTTTCCAACCGAGATCGCGTTAATTCGCGGTCTCGTTTTTTTTTACGCCTTTCTTCCGTTCAGATATTGAGACGTAAGATTTTTTGTGGATAATTTTCGTTCAGGCGTCGGCGTTTTCGACGTCGAACGTCGGGATATCAATCGAGGGAATATTTAATTATGGCAAACGAAAAAGCAACGTCTCTTGTAGTTCGTAGTTCGATCGTCGCGTCGCTCGGCGGGTTGCTCTTTGGGTTCGACACCGCCGTGATTTCCGGCACGACAGAGGCGCTCCGTTCTGTTTTCAATCTGAACGACTGGACGCTGGGGCTTACCGTTTCGAGCGCGCTTTTCGGCACGATTCTTGGCGCCGCGACGATTCAGTACCCGACGAATCGTTACGGACGTAAACCGACGCTGATCATGATCGCGGCGCTCTATTTGATTTCAGCGCTCGGCAGCGCGTTTCCGTGGAATTGGAGTTCTTTCCTATTCTTCCGTTTTATCGGCGGAATTGGGGTTGGCGGCGCGTCTGTCGTCTCGCCTCTCTATACGGCGGAAATTGCGCCTCCGAAACGTCGCGGTTTCCTCGTCGCGCTGACGCAGTTCAATATCGTTCTGGGTATTCTCGTCGCTTACATTAGCAATTTCATCATTGCGGGCTGTCATCTTGGCGACGCGGAATGGCGTTGGATGTTCGGCGTTGAAGCGATTCCCGCGTTTTTGTTCCTTGTCGCGCTCTTTGTGAACCCCGAGAGTCCTCGATGGCTCGTTACAAAGAATCGCATTGAAGAGGCGCGTAAGCTTTTCGTCAAACTTGTCGGTTCTGAAGAAGCCGCCGATGAAGAGCTCAAGGTCGTCCAGCAGGCGATTGACGACGAACGTTCCGTCGGCAAGGAAAGACTCTTTTGCTGGCGTTATCGCAAGTTGATTATGCTGGCGATCTGCATTGCGGCCTTCAATCAACTTTCCGGTATCAACGCGATTCTGTACTACGCGCCTAAAGTCTTCCTGCTGGCGGGCGCGAGCGACCGGATGGCGATGTTTTTCCCGACGATTATCGGTCTAACTAACTTTATCGTGACGATGCTTGCAATTGTCGTCATCGACTGGTTTGGACGCAAGACGCTTATGCTAGTCGGATCGATCGGGTATATCCTGAGTTTAGGACTGGTCGGGACGTTGTTTACCGTCTTCTCCGACGAGTTCAACGCGCAGATTGAGCGTCTTGACAAACAAGCCGCCGCCGTCGAGATCGTCGAGGAAGAAGCGCCGGTTATCGCCGCCGCCGAAGCGGTCGTTGAAGAAGAGACGCCCGTCGAGGACGTCGGCGAGTCGGACGCGGCGAATCCCGTCGTTTCCGCGATTCCGAAAATTGGCGTTTGGGGCGTGCTCGTCGGACTGATGGTCTTTATCGCGTCGCATGGTTTTGGTCAAGGGGCGTGCATCTGGGTCTTCCTCAGCGAAATCTTTCCGAACTCCGTTCGAGCGCAAGGTCAGGCGCTGGGGTGCTTTACGCACTGGATCTTGAACGCATGCGTCTCAGGGCTTTTCCCGCCGCTCCTCGGTCTCATCGGACCGTCGGCGATCTTCTTCATGTTTGCTGGATTCATGGTTCTCCAACTTCTTTGGACGATCTTCATCATGCCGGAAACGAAGCAGGTTCCGCTCGAAGAAATGCAGAAGCGTCTTGGAATTGCGAGCAAGTAGGTTTTTCTTACAAGCGCGATATCCTCCTTTAACGGACAAAGCGAATCCGTCTGTCGCAATCCGACAGGATTCGCTTTGTCGTCTTTTGGGGGACGTATGCTCGACGGAAGGCCTGACAGAACTCATTTCCCGTCGTCTTTGACGGTTTCTCGCCAAAGCCGCGTTTTACTAACCGTCCGACGATATGACAAAATCAGAACGTGAAAAAAGACCTCGTCCTGCGTCGGTTTCCGGCGGATATTCCGTCGGGGATACGCGTTGGAGTCGGTTTTTAAACTCGCTGAAGGCGCGAACGATTCTCTATCTAAAATACCGCGCGCCGAAATATTGGCGCAAGCGTTGGGGCTACCCCGTTCCCCAGAGCGGTCGCTACGAAGATTACGTCGAGAATCTCAAACCGGTCGTTCTTCCTAAGGACGTCCTAGGGAGGATGGGGGAACGGCTGGTCTTTGAGCAGGTCGTAACAGACGTCTCACACAGGGTTTTGGCATGTAACGCCGAAAACTATTATTGCGAACTTGACCTCGTTTTTCTCGACGAAGAGACCAAAGAAATCGTCTTCGTAGAGGTTAAGACGCGTCGCTACGACGGCGTCGAGTATCGTCCCGAGACGTTTGCAATCGACGCGAAGAGAAAGAAAAAACTCGCGCTGGCGGGTCGGCTATTTAAGGATGAGCGCGGGTACGTCGAGTATCGGGAACGATTTGACGTCGCCGTTGTAATTGTTCCGAACGACGGGGAACCGACGATTCGATATCACAAAGCGTTCTTTACGTATCTCGAGGCTGTGTCAGGGTATCGCGGCGACGATTTCGGAAAATCGCGCGGTGAGAAATACTTGAGGGAGGACGTCCGAGAACGTCGTCGAAAGGAATGATTAATTGTTGGACGACCGCGTCGTTTTCTTTTGAACGAGATTCCCGCGTCGAAGTGTTCAATCGTCGCTTTTGAGTCGCTATAATGATTGAGGTTCGACAGGCGCCTAGCCGTTCTTCTTGGAAGTTGTTTTAAAAGAGGTCAATATGACGCGTAGATTTTGGGGGCGTTTGGCAACGTCGTTCTTCGTCTGTTTTGCGGCGTTTTTTTTCGCAACGATTCCACTCTTGGCTCAAGACGTCGAGAGTTCCGCGTCGCTAGAACTCCTTGATTTTCCGATTTTGTTTTCGAAACAGCACAACTATCAAGGATTGCATATCTACGACGCGTATTACCAGTACCGACCGGGAGGCGGAATTTACGTCCTTGAGAATCCGTCGGCGCCGAAGGAAGAACGCGTCGTTCGCGCCGTTATCGACGCGAACACGTCCGAGACTCTAGGGGAGGGCGTTTACTCGTCGCCTTCGCTTTCATGCGACGCCAAACGGGTAGTTTTTTCCTTTAAAGGCGGGCCGAACGCCAGTTCTGAATTGTATGAAATTGGGATTGACGGAACCGGACTTCGCAAGATTACCTCCCTTGACGCTTGTTCCAACGAGTATTGCGGGAGCGGCAAGGGATGGCACGACGTTCAGCCCGCGTATCTTCCAGACGGTCGGATTATCTTTACGTCGACGCGGTATTCCGGTCTTGTTCCCTGCGCGAACAACGGCGTGGCGATTCTTTTTGTCGTTAATGCGGACGGAACAGATCTCCATTCGATTTCCGTGAATAACGTTACGGAGTTTAACCCGAGCGTTCTCGACGACGGGCGCGTTCTCTTTGGTCGCTGGGAGTATATTGATAAAAACGCGCTGACGATTCAAAGCCTTTGGACCGTCATGCCCGACGGCTCCAACGAGACGGCGCTTTACGCGAACAATATGGTTTTCCCGGAATCAATTCTTCAAGCGAAGCAGGTTCCTGGACGTCCCGATCTCGTCGTCGGGACGTTCGCGGCGCACAACGGACCGCCGCGAGGCGCGATCGCGATGATCGACGTTACCGGCGGCAAAGACGACGAGGCGGCGATTTTCAACTTTGAGTATCACGATTGTCCAACTTTCGATCGCGGGCAGTCCTGCGATCCGTGGGCGTTGAACGAAGACGTCGTGCTTTATTCCGGCATGATCTCTGATCCCCTTCCGACAGAAAAGCCGACCAATCCCAATCTTCCCGAGCGGATTGGCGCGGTTCTCCCTCAGCCGAAAGGACAGTACAATTCGTTACTGTTGATTGACCGGACGGGAAAACGCGTCGAAGTTCTCCATGACGACTCCATTGATTTGCATTCTCCGACGCCTGTCCTTCCGAGGTCCGTTCCGCGAATAGCGTCGGAGACGGTCGATAGGAATCAAAAGACGGGACGTTTTTTTGTCAACGACGTTTATCGGGGCTTGAAGGGCGTGGAACGCGGAGCGGCGAAATGGCTTCGCGTCGTTGAAGAAACGTCGCGCGTGACTGCGTCGCCCGGAAGCAACGGTTTGAACCAGACTTTTTCCATTTCCGCCGCGCTGGCGTGGAGTCCGAAAATCTACCTCGGAATCGTTCCTGTGAAAGAAGACGGTTCTGTCTATTTTGAGGTTCCTTCAGGGCGCGCCGTCTATTTTCAGCTTCTCGACAAAGATTACCGCCTTATTCGCAGTATGCGCACGTTTATCCAAGCGGCTCAGGGGACGACGCGGAGTTGCGTCGGTTGTCATGAATACGGACCGCCCGAGTTAACGGACGCGGGCGCGACGCGTTATCCTAAAGACGCCGTCGAGACGCTGCGCGAGGAATCTTGGGGGAGCGGCTATCTTGACTATCCCTCTCAAATTCAGCCGATTTGGGACGCAAAGTGCGTTTCTTGCCACGGAGGAGCGCGTCTTGAGGCGGGTTTAGACCTTTCGGGCGCGCCGACGCGACTGTTCAATATCAGCTACGAGAATCTGACGAGTCGTCGTCGGAATCAGTATCAGATCGACCTCATCGCCGGAGTCTGCTGCATGAACGGCACGGCGTACTATTCGTGCAAATTCTTTGAGCCATATGAACATGGTTCCGGTAAGGCGCCTCTCGCCGAACTTCTGCTCAACGATCCAATCCACCGCGATCTGCTTACCGATAAAGAGCGCGAACTCGTCTTCACGTGGATAGATTCCAACGGGATCTATTTTGGAACTTGGGACTATACTTCGTCCGGACCGATTCTTTCGCCGATCGAGGACGCTAAACGAGAACTTGTCGCCGTCATGCGGGAGCCGGAGTCAGGCTGCGCGGAATGTCACGGGGATTCCCGTCGGTTTGAAAACGATTGGATTAATATCTCGAATCCCGGCGCGAGCCGCGTTCTTCGCGCGCCCCTTGCGAAATCGGCGTCCGATCCTCCGGAAGTCGCAGGGTTGGCGCTCTGTCGCAAACGCGAATTTCCGCAGGATTTCCTACGCCTTGGGATCATGTCGAACGGTCAATACGAACACGCCGTTAAGGAACTGAAAATGTTTCCGACACAAGAATGGCGGGAATGGGACGAGAGCGGCGAACCCGTTTGTTCATTTGATTCCAGACAAGACGCGACATACTGCAAAATGCTGGCGATCGTCGAGCGCGCGCGAGCGAAGGCGCTGACGAATCCGCGTATCGACATGCCAAACGCGCGCGAAGCGCCGGGCGGAATCGTCGAGGGACGTTCGCGTCAGATCGTCCTTATGCCGCTTCCGACGCGTCCGATTAGGTTTGACGCCGAGTTGACGCAGGAAGGTTCCGTCGCGCTTCGTTGGGAACGTTCCGCAGCGACTATAGGGCTTGTCTTTGAACTTCGTCGCTTCGTCGCCGACGACGCCGGAAAAGAAACGGAAACGTTTCTTACGAGAACGGAACGCTTTGATTTTGTCGACGACGCGCCTCCTTTCGGTTCCGTCCGCTATGAATTGACGCCGATTTCGGATCCTTCAACGACGAGCGGCTCCTACGGTTTGGATGCGGAAGGACGCGATAATCCTCTCTATCGGATTCATAAGGGAACGCCGATTTCTCGCATTGTCGAGGTCGAAGAGACGCCGGCGCCTAAGGCGCCGCTCAACGTTCAGGCGGAATCTGACGTCGAACGCGTCGTCATTTCTTGGCGCGAACCGACGTTCTCGCTGGAATTTCCCGCGAGGTATCGAATTTATCGTCGAGGCGGCGGCGCGTCAAACGAGTTCGAATCGCTTACGTCGATCCCGATCTACGGTTCGACTTTTATCGACGAATCGGCTCCCGTTGGCGTCGAGTGCGAGTATCAAGTCGTTTCCACTTCGAAACGGGGCGTCGAGTCGGAGCCGGGAGTCTGTTCGGGCAAAGCTCTTCCGGCGCCCAAACTTGAGTTGTTCTCAGCGCCTTTTGCCGATAAGTTAAACGGAGTCGCGACTGGCGACGCGCCGATAGAACTTGAGCCTCGGCGCGTCGGCTCGCCGATAATTCAAAAGGGCGCGCTCGCGCTCGGCGGAGGCGACTATCTCGCTTTTCCGAATTGTCCCGAATTAAATTCAGCGCGTAAATTTACGTTGGAGTTGGACGTGAAGTTTGACGAGCCTGGAAACATGCCCGTCGTCGTTGGGTTTGGCTTCTGGAATCGGAGCGGCTGGTTCTTACAGCGCTTTAACGGAAAATGGCGATTCCATTTCGGGGGCGTCGACTGCGACACTACGGCGGACGTTCCTATCGGTAAAGAACTTCATGTCGTCGCAACCTACGACGGTCAAAAACTGCAGGTTCGCCAAGACGGTCTGATTGTCGGCGAGCGCGTTTGCGCGCCGAAGTCGACCCCATGGTCGGGCGAGTTGTTTATCGGACAGTATTCCGGCGAACAGAGCGCGCCTTACCAGTTTGTTGGAAAGATTAGAAACCTTAGAATGTTGAATTACGTCGAATAACGCGTCCTTTTCGTCCTGTGAATCTTTCATTCTTCAGGATTGCATAATCAATAAGAAACGCCGCAGAATCTGTTCGATCCTGCGGCGTTTCTCTCTCAAACGGAATCAAACAAGCTTACTTGTCGTTTTTCTCGTCGTTTTTCTGCTGAAGAAGTTTCTCCTTAATTCTCGCGTTACGTTCTTTTTCCGCGATCATTTCCGGAAGTTGCTTACCTCGCAATTTCGCGAATCCTTCACGCATTCGTTCAATTGCTGAGTAGTACGCGGGAATGAAGAAGATGCCGACGACCGTCGCGGCTAACATTCCGGAGAAGGTCGTAATACCGATGGCGCGACGGCTTCCCGCGCCGGCGCCGGTCGAAACAACGAGCGGAAAAACGCCGAAGAGGAAGGAAATCGCCGTCATGAGAACTGCGCGGTAACGCTGGTCGGCGCCTCGCATTGCGGCTTCTTTAATCGGAACGCCCTTTTCACGCTCGACTTTTGAGTACTCGACCATAAGGATCGCGTTCTTACTGGCGAGACCGATGAGCATGATCAGACCCAACTGGGCGTAAATACTCATCGTCGTCTGCTGGTGGAGGAACACGAGACTGACGAAGAGTCCGACCAACGCGCCGAGCGTCGCGACGAAGACCGTCATGATAACGGGAATCGGCGTCGTCCAACTCTCATACTGCGCAACGAGGAATAGGAAGGCAAAGGTAACGGCCAGCGCAAGTAGGTATCCAATATTATTGGAGTTTTGCTTCTGTTGGAACGCCATTCCCGTCCATTGAAGTTTATAGTTCTTCGGCAAATCTTCCCCGGCGATTTTTTCGATCTCTTTGATGTATTCGCCGGAACTTATGCCCATCGCAACCGCTGTGACGTTTGCTGACGACCACTGGTTGAAACGAGTGATGATCTGAGGACCGACGACGCGTTTAACCGTCGCGACGGAACTAAACGGCACCATTTCTCCGTAACGGTTCGGAATATTCAAATTGGAAATATCGTCGATTGAATTGCGGTCAATCTTCTCCGCTTGAACTTGAACCTTGAAGACGAATCCCAAAAGGTTAAAGTCGTTGACGTAGAAGGACGCCAGCTTGTTCTGTAAGGTCGTGAAGATCGTATTGATGGGAACGCCCATCAGTTCGGCCTTTTCTCGGTCGATCTCAAGTTCAAGCTGAGGCGTACTCGCGTTGTACGGAGAACTTGCGAAAAGCGTGCCTTTAACTCTGAGCAGTCTGTCGGTAAAGTTGTTGACCTGTTCTGCAAGCTCTTGCGGAGTCGCGGAGTTGGAGCTAACGACGAAACCAACGCCCATGCCGAGACCCATCATTGCCGGGGGTTGCATGACTTGGATTTTAGCCTCAGGGACGTCGTTGGCGACGGTCTGGAGCTGTTGTTGGAGCGCAGAAATCTGCAAGTCAGGGGTTTTACGCTTACTCCAATCGTCTAGTTTGACGATCGCCATGCCTACGTTTTCGCCCATGCCGCCGCCCGTGAAGCTAAAACCTCCGACCAGCATGAGGGTGTCGATTCCCTTGACTTGTTTCCTGACTTCTGAGTAGAAATCGTCGAGAACTTTGTCGGTTCGGGAAAGCGTCGCGCCAGGCGGCAGCTCGAAGGAACACATCAGCGCGCCCTTGTCCTCGTCTGGAATAAAGGACGAAGGAATCATCGTATAGAGTTTGTAGTTCGCGAACATAATGATCGCGAAAAGCGCTAGCGAGACGGTCGCGCTGCCGACCAAGAGGCGAGAAATCGTCAAATAAACCTTACGAGAAAGGTTGAACGGTATATTAAACCATCCAAACCAGTCGATTCGCGATTTAGTCGCGGGCCTGAGAATCAAGGCGCATAGCGCCGGACTAAGAGTCAACGCGTTGACGGTCGAAAGGCAGAGCGCGATGCACATTGTGACGCCGAACTGCTTATAGATTTCGCCGACCATACCGCCATAGAAACAGACCGGGACGTAAATCGCTAACGTTACGAGCGTCGTCGCAATGATGGCGCCGGTGATCTGCCTCATACTCTTTTTTGTCGCCTCGACGGGACTGAGTCCTGACTCTAGGTTCGTCATAACGCTCTCTACAACGACGATTGCGTCGTCGACGAGCGAGCCGATAACAAGAATCAACCCGAACATTGTCAGCAGGTTAATGCTGTATCCGAGAACCATAAAGAAGGGGAAAGTTCCGACGAGAGAAACGGGAATCGCAACGGCAGGAATGAGGGTCGCGCGCCAGTTCTGAAGGAATAGATACGTGACGCCGACAACGAGCAACAACGCGATAACGAGGGTAAGAATCGTTTCTTTGAGCGTTAAGTTGATGAAGATCGTCGGGTCGTATGCGATTTTATACGTCACTCCCTCGGGGAAACGTTTTTCGAGTTCCTTAAGCTCCGCCTTAACCCTGTTAATGGTGTCAAGCGCGTTAGCTTCCGTCGTTCGGTTGACGCCCATTCCCGCGCATTCGGCGCCGTCGGACATAGCGTGAGCGGCGTAGGTTTCGGAACCGAGTTCTACGCGAGCTACGTCGCCCAACTTCGTGATATCTCCGTCGGCGTCGGTACGAACAACAATGTTCTCGAACTCTTCCGGCGTCTTGAGACGTCCAACGACGTTGATTTTATACTGCATGAACTCGTTACTACCCTCTGTTCCAACAGAGCCGGCGGCAGCTTGAATGTTTTGTGTTTGGATTGCCGCGCGAATATCTGCAGCGGAGATTCCCATCGCCGACATGCGCATAGGATTGAGCCAGATACGCATACTATAGACGGAACCGCCCATGAGATCGCACGTGCTGACGCCATCGACGCGCCCGATTTCGTCCTTAACGTTGACGCGAAGATAATTGTTCAGGTCGCTAACGGACAATCCGCTTTTGGCTTCGTCCGTGAAGAACGCGATCATGCAGAGAATATCGCTAGAACGCTTCATAACCTGAACGCCTTGAGTTTTAACCTCGGCGGGAAGACGCGCTTCTGCTCTTTTGACGGCGTTCTGAACATTCACTTGCGCGATATCGGTGTCACACCCGAACTCGAAAGTAATTGTGCAAGTGTAAGATCCGCTGTTGTCGCTACTGGAAGAGTAGTAAAGCAAATGTTCTAGACCGTTGAACTGCTCTTCAAGAGGAGCCGCAATCGTGTCGGCGATAACCTGACCGCTTGCGCCAGGATAAACTGTTGAAACGCGCACTTCCGGCGGCGCAATTTCAGGATATTCGGCGACTGGAAGGTTGGGAATGGTAATAACGCCCGCAAGGATCATTACAAGACTAATGACCATCGCGAGTTTTGGTCTTCGAATAAAAACTTCAGAAATCATGCTGCGTTACCTCGTCGAAGAAGAGAGGCGCGAGCAGACTTCGAATTCTGGACGTTTTCGGGTTTAGCGGACGTGACAGTCGATTTCGCCTTTTTCTCGGCGGTCTGCTTCTGGGCTGACTTGTTTTCAGACTGCGACTTCGATTTCGCATCCTTGACAAAGTCGCGATAGAAGGGGCGAACGAGGTCAAAAGGACGCGCTTTGTTGACCCCGTCCATCATGATGAGATCGCCCGGCTTTACGCCGCTGAGGATTGTTTCGGTCGATCCGTCAGAAGGACCAAGCTTAACGTCGCGACGAAGAACCATAAGGTATTTCTCGTCGACTTTTCCATCGTTTAACTCGCTCACGGACGATTTCGTCTTAGGATCTTCGTATTCGTATCTCTTCTTTTTAAACTCCGCTAAGAACTCTTCTTTCGATTTTTCGCCCTTTTCAACAGCTTCAATGTCTTTAGCAAATCGCGAATCTGAGGCAATTTCCTTATAGAGAGATTCGTCGTCGATCGAGTCGACAAGGATGTAAACGTAATTGGTTTTACCGTCAAACATAACCGCCGAAGGGAGGACGGACGCGGCAGATTCGCCGGTTTTCTTGGAGAGATTGACGGTAACGACCCCGCCAGGGTTAAGAACTTCGTTGGGATTGCTGAATTTCGCCCAAATCTTGATCGTGTCGGTCGTCGATTTAACCGAGTTGTCGATAAAACAAATCTCGCCCGCTTGATCGTAGTGAGAGTCGTTCGGGAGCGTAAGCGAGATCGAAGACGTCTCTTTTAAACTTTTGAGATCGCCAAACATATTGAGGAAGTCGCGTTCGCTCATCGTAAAACGGACGTAGATTGGATCCATTTGAACGACGCGAAGCAGAGGCTGGCTTTGAGGCGAGACGTAGGCGCCGGAAGAATAGGCGCGACGTCCGGCACGACCGTCAAGTTCCGCATAGACCTTGGTGTACTTAAGATTTTCTCGGGCGAGCGTGAGCTTAGCTTGGGCGGACGCAAGTTGTGCCTTAAGACTTTGAAGGAGCGAGAAGGCGTTCTCTTTAGCGTCGCGGGATCCCGCGTTCTTTTCAAAGAGGTCGTTCAATCGATTGTAGTTGCTTTGCGCATATTCAATTCGCGCTTCCGTTTCCTGAATTGCGGCGAGAGAGGCGTCGACTTCCGCTTGATAGGGGATCGGATCAATTTCGAAAAGAAGTTGTCCCTTACTGACATGCGAACCCTCTTCGAAATCGGACGCGACTTTGAGCGTGCCAGAAACTCGCGCGACGGAATCGACTTGTTCTATCGCTTCAACATTGCCCACGTATTTTTTCTGAGCGACAGGAACTGTTTCGGAGACTGCCCCTGCGACGACCGCCACGCGCGTAGGAGCGCCGCCGGACGCGCCAGGTTGTGCGAAAACGAACGAGGTGCAATTCAGTATCAGAACGCTAGCAAGCGTTCCCATGGCAAGAGACGATAAATGTGACACATTTCCTCCCGACAAAGTCAAACGCGATTTCCTTACGCGTCGGAAATTCGCGCGGACTCTCAAGGTTAAAGCTCGGCTCCACGTTAATCTGTCGTTGACGAGAAGACGAGAATAGGGGAGGCTGAGCTAGTGTGTAAAAGGGCTTCAAACAAGGACGGATTCATTTCTCGAACCACGGCGCACATATAGTACTTGATTTTTCTAATAGCGCAAGTCGAGGCTATGCGGAACATACGAATAACGTCGTCGTTTTCCATACGTTTGGCGCGGTAAAAACACGAATCCAGACTGTCGGACGACCGGCGAAAGCTGGTCGAACTGCCGCTACGTTTTTTGCCTTAGTATGCAAACCCTCCTAAGTTCATTAACACGGATTTCATATTTTTTTCTTTTTTTCAAAAAATTTGAGGACTGTTTTTCTAGTCTTTTCATCTTCCACATAACCTCTAGCCTGTCTCTTTTGCTTAACAGGAATAAACATTAAAACTGGTATAACCATAGTATTTGGAATAACCTGAATTAAGTTTTATGTCTGAAATTTCGCTTAAAGGCGAATAAGAACCCTTTACGATAATGGACGTGCAAGCGAAAAGTCCCGAACAACCGGCAGGACAATGCTAGGCGTTATTTGGATGATTTGGGCGCCATAGGACTTCTAACCTTTCGTAGTCGTTTCCAGGTTGACGCGGAGGCGAGGTGGAACAAACGGTAAGCCCAACGACGTTGCGCTTTCTCCTACGATAGTCGACGTCCGATCTCCAAACAGCGAACGGGATTATTTGCGTTTACAATAGCATCTGGGGCGTTTTTCGTCGGCGGAAGACGCGAGCGGCTCGATAGGTCAGGAAAGACTGATAGTGCGTCGGCGCTCACGTTCGGAGGATTTCCGAAACGAGACGTCTCTTCAATCGAGGTAGCAGGGATGAGACCATCTTTGAAAAAAGGAATTGCGCTGGGTTCGCTCCTAGCGCTCGTCGTGAGCGGCGGTTGTAAAGTCGGAAGCGACTATGTAGCGCCGCAGGCGACGGTTAACTCGTCGTACATTCAGATCGACGAGTCTAAAGGAATCCGCCAAGAGGTTGGCGCCGACGTCGCCAGCTGGTGGAGTCAGGTTCAGGATCCTGTTCTATCTAGGCTCACAAACGAAGCTGTGACGAACAACCTGACGTTGCATGAGGCGCTTTATCGTATCCAGGCTGCTCGAGCGGTTCTCGGTTCGACGCGCGCGAATCAGTATCCTCAGTTTGCGACTGGCGGCGGTTATAGCTATAATCGTCGTTTGGGAATGGATTACAACGACTACAACGCGTCGTTGTCCATGGGCTGGGAAATCGACGTTTTTGGTCGTCTTGAACGTGCCAACGAAGTCGCGACGGCAAACATGGAGGAACTCCGCGAACTGTATCGCAACACATACGTGATCATTTGCGCCAACATCGCGACGCTCTATGGAACGGCTCGTTCTTTCCAAGAACAAATTCGAATATCTGAAGAGAATATCGAAATTCAGCGTCAGACCTTGGATATTACTCGTACGAAGAACGAACTCGGATCTGCTAGTAAACTCGACGAGAGTCAAGCGCTTGGCGTGTGCCGCGGCACCGAATCAAGCGTGTTGAGTCTCCAGACGAAATACCAGACGACGCTCAACCAAATCAGCATTCTCGTCGGTCGCCCGCCTGGGTATGTCGACGAACTGATGCGCACGCCGGCGCCGATTCCGACCCCGCCCGAACAGATTATGGTCGGTATTCCAGCTGAATTGCTCCGTCGTCGTCCTGACGTACGCGCAGCCGAGCAGCGCGTCATTGCTCAAAACGCTCGCGTCGGCGTAGCGATCGGCGATCTGTATCCCGTCTTTACCCTTACCGGTTCTTTTGGACTCGACGGCGAATCCTTCAAGGATATGTTCAACGGCGATTCAATCGCCGCTAGTATCGGTCCTTCTTTCCGCTGGAACGTCCTCAATTTTGGCAAGTATCGGTTTAACGTCGAAGCGCAGGAACACACGTTGCAACAACAGATTTCCGCGTATCGCGAGGCCGTTCTCGAGGCCGCGCAGGACGTAGACGACGCGCTCGTCTCCTACGTGAATGAACGCGACAGGCTTCAAACCCTGTCTGACGCCGTGGACGCCTATACCGACGCGTACAATCTGTCGAACGAGCGCTATAAGAGCGGTCAAATCGATTTCCAGCGTCTACTAGACTCGCAAGCCGGTAAACTTTCCTACGAGTTGCAGTACGTTCAGTGCCGTGCAAGTATGTTCATCTCGCTCGTAGATCTTTACCGCGCTCTAGGCGGCGACTGGATGGGCGGAACCTCTACCGCGAGTCAGTCTGACGAATATGTCCCGACTACGCAAGTCTCGAGCGCTACGCCTGTCGTTCTCTCCGACGAAACCGCTTCCACTACCGCCCGTTATACGACGCGTGAGGTTAAGCCGAAGGGGTACGATCCGGAAGCGGAATGGTCGGAACGTCAAGAACGTAGCCGTGAGCGGGTCTCGATGGCTCTTCATGACGACGAGGTAGTCAACGAAGTGTCGTCCCTCTGAGACACTGTGCGATTGAAACTCTGACGTTGCGCGAAGGACCCTGCCGCAGTCCTTAGGTTGCGATACCTCGACGGCAAAAGGATTGAGAGGCGACGTCCTTTCCAAAAAACGTCTAAACCTGGCGCTCCAACGGCGTGTTCCGCCGTTGGAGCTTTTATTACATGGGTTCGTGAATCTCTTTATTCCTCAAAATTGTTGCACATTTCTTAAATTACTCTTTTTGTTTTTTCTTTTTATTTTAAAATAGAAACTCGGAAGTTCTCTTTCCTTTCCGCTAAGCTATGACCAAACAAAAGGAGTCAAGAATGAAGAAATGTCGCTTGATTGCGGTCGTTCTGCCGATCGCTGTAATGTTCGCGGCAATCGCCGCCTCGGCTAATGCCGACGAGAACGTCTCCGACGCGCAGCCGACGAAATTGTTGCGTTATCCTGACGTCTATCAGGATCAAGTGGTTTTCTGTTATGCGGGGGACGTCTGGAAGAGCGATTTTGACGGACGCAACGTGGTTCGAATTACCGCGCATCAGGGGCTTGAAGAATTTCCGAAGTTTTCTCCTGACGGGAAATATATCGCCTTCACAGGGCAGTACGACGGATCTGATCAGGTCTACGTCGTTTCTTCCGACGGAGGCGAGCCGAAACGTCTGACGTACTATCCGACGGTCGCGGGAGCGCCTCGTCGCGGGGTCGACGCGCAGGTCTTGGGATGGACTCCAGATGGCAAGCAAGTTATGTTCCGCTCGAAGCGCGACAGCGATGAAGTCGATTCGTTGACGAACATTTACCTCGTTTCGGTCGACGGCGGACTGCCGACTCGCATTGGCGTTCCCGTCGCGGGCGCCGGCGATCTTTCTCCAGATGGAAAGAAACTCGTTTACTCGCCTCTTTTCCGCGATTTCCGTCACTGGAAACGGTATGAAGGCGGTTGGGCGCAGTATCTTTTGATTTATGACCGCGAAACGAAGGATTTCTCCGAGATTCCAACGACTCCGCGAACGGATCGCGATCCGATGTGGTTAGGCGATCATGTTTATTTCGTGTCTGATCGCGACGGAACGATGAATCTTTATCGCTACATGCCTGAGAACGACGTCAAAATCGAGAAGTTGTCTCATTATTCCGATTGGGACGTTCGCTGGGCTTCGTCTGACGGCGAAGATCAAATCGTTTATGAAAACGCGGGTTCTCTTTTTGTTTACCGGCCGTCGTCGAACGAAACTCGCGAACTTGCAATTCATGTTCCTCACGACGGACTTGCCGCGCGGCCAAGTCGCGTTCAAGCATGGCGTAATGTAGAGACGTACGGACTCAGTCCAGAAGGAAAACGCGCGTTGTTTACCGCGCGCGGCGACGTCTTTACTGTTCCCGTTGAAAATGGACTGACCCGTAACTTGACTCGTTCCTCTGGCGCCCATGACCGATGTCCCGTCTGGTCGGCGGACGGCCGATGGATCGCCTTCGTCTCAGACGAGTCAGGCGAAGACCAGATTTATGTAATTGACCAGAAGGGCGAGAAGGACAAAATTCAATTAACGAATTCTCTTCGCGCTAAACTCGATTCTCTTCAATGGTCTCCAGACGGTAAAGCGTTTTCTTTTCGTGATTCGATGAACCGTCTCTATGTGTTGACCTTAAAATATGACGATCCGGCCGCCGCGCCGCAAGCGTGTGAACTAATCGAAGTCGCGCGCGATAAATTCGGCGGTTTTCCTGGCGCCGAGTGGTCGCCAGACGGCGCTTACTTGGCATATGAACTTGGCGAGAGTACCGAATATGACGCAGTTTACGTCTGGGAAAAAGAAACCAAGACGTCTCGTCGCGTAACGGATCCGATGTTCAATAACTTTTCTCCGACGTGGTCCCAAGACGGCGACTGGCTCTTCTATATTGGTCAACGCGAGTTCTATCCTCAATTTAGCTCGATCGAGTGGAACTTTGCCGGGGATCGGTTCAATGGAATCTTTGCCGTCGCTCTTCGTAAAGACGTAGAGAATAAGTTTATCCGCACGAGCGACGAAGCGCCGGAATCGGAGATTGCCTCCAGCGGAGAGAAAAACGACGACGAAAAGAAAGAGGAAGTCGTCGCTCAAGATTCGAAGAAGATTGACTTTGACGGGATAGAAAGCCGCGTCGTCCGTCTGCCGATTAATTCAGAAAACTATACTTCTCTCTCTAGCGCCGGCGATTTCCTTTATTTCATTCAGGAACCCGAGTCGTTCTATGGACGTGGCGCAAACGGCGTTCCGAAACTCTTAAGCTTTGATCTCAAGAATCTTTCGCTCCAGACGTTTGTCGAAGATTTCAGCGGGTATTCTCTTTCCGCAGACGGCAAGAAGCTTCTTACGCATAAGGCGGGTTATCGTATGTATGACGTCGGCGCGAAAGGCGGCGATTCAAAGGTCTTCTCGCTCGACGGCATGTATTGCGATCTCAATCCTCGCGAGGAATGGAACGAGATTTTCGAAGAGGTCTGGAGGCGTTTCCGCGACTATTTTTACGTCAAAAACATGCACGGTCTTGATTGGGACGCGGTTGGGAACCAGTATAGATCGCTTCTCCCGTATGTGTCGCATCGTTCAGATCTTACGTATATCCTCACAGAAATGATCGGCGAACTTAATATCGGTCACACTTACGTCGACGGAGGAGATTTTATCCAGCCGGAACGCCCTGTCGTCGGTTTGCCTGGCGCAACTTTCGTCCTCGATTCGGAAAAGAATCTGTATCGCATCGAGAAGATTTACCCAGGTCAGAATGAAGAACCCAAATATCGTTCTCCGCTCACAGAGGTTGGGGTTAACGCGTCGGAAGGCGACTATGTCTTGGCGATCGACGGCGTCAAACTCGTCGGTTCGGACAATCCGTATCGTCTCCTTGAAAACAAGAAGGAGCGAGTTGAGCTTACTCTTAGTAAGGACGGCGCGGAGGAAAACTCTTGGAAGACTTCGTATAAACCGGTTGACAACGAGGATTCTCTGCGTTATTTGAACTTTGTGCTTGATCGTCAGCGGCGTGTTTCTGAACTTAGCGACGGTCGTCTTGGTTATCTGCATATTCCGGATATGGGCGGCAACGGCGCTTATGAGTTCATCAAGTGGTACTATCCGCAACTTCGTAAAGAAGGAATCGTTATCGACGAGCGTAGCAACGGCGGCGGCAACATTTCTCCGTGGATCATTATGCGACTGAATCAGAAAGTCCTCGGCACGCGCTACGGTAAAGTTCGCGAGACTCCGACGACTTATCCGACAATCGCGACGACGGCGAAGTTCGTTTGCCTGCTTAATGAAACAAGCGCGAGCGACGGCGATATTTTCCCGTATTACTTCCGTAAATCAGGTCTAGGCAAGCTCGTCGGCAAGAGGAGCTGGGGCGGCGTCGTCGGTATTTCGGGACGCGGTCCTCTCACGGACGGCGGCTCTGTTAGCGTTCCGCTTAACGCGACAAACAGCGAGACGGGCGAGTACGTCATTGAAGGCCATGGCGTTGATCCCGACGTCGAGGTTTGGCAAGATCCGAAGGCGGTCCTTGAAGGACGCGATCCTCAACTTGAGCGTGGCGTCGAAGAACTGCTGAAAGAAATAGAGGACGACCCGGCTGTTAAGCCGCAGCGTCCTGAGGATCCCGACAAATCCAAGGGGGCGGTTCCGGATTACAGCGTCTGAGGCTGATTTTCGCGTTTGACGTCACAGACGTTTCGTCAAACGCTTTCGGTTATTGAAAACAAACGTCCCGGCGACAAAACGCGCGCCGGGACGTTCGTTATTTAGATCGAATCTTAAAAGGAGAAATGTTAGAGGACGCTTGAGACGTTATTTTCCCAATTCGGAATCAAAGTTAATGTATTGATTCCACTGTTCGTCGCTCCAACCTTTGTCTTTATCTTTATTGTCCGCCAAGACTCCGTCGGACTGATTGTTCTGGTTTTCCGTTAATCCGTCCGCGTCGTCTAACTCTGGATCGTCATACTGTCGAACAGACGCTAAACGTTCCTCGCCGTTTGGCAACACGACGACTGGTTGCGCGACTTTTGCAGATTCACGTTCGACTCGAGAATTGGGAGCCGTTTCTGCGTCTTGTTCGACGTCGACATTCTCGAGGCGCGTTTGAGTATTTCGCGATTCCGCATACTGTTTGCCGCGCCATTGCTCCAAAGTGATAAGAACGTCGCGCGGTCTTGAGGGTTTCGCGGGATTGAAATCGGAAACGATCCCTTCTTGAGTCATTACGTCGATGATACGCGCGGCCCTCGTGTAGCCGATGCTGAATTTACGTTGTAACATCGACGTGCTGGCGCGACCCGCTTCGATGACCATATCGACTGCCGGAATATAGAATTCATCGTATTCGAGGTCGGCGGCGTCGCCGTCTTCTTCATTGTTGTCTTTTGGATCGGTAAGCTCGACAACATAGTCGGGATGATCTACGGAAATCGCGTCGATAACGGCGTCGATTTCATGATCGGAAACGAACGCGCCTTGCCCGCGGACGAGTTGGCTTGTGCCAGGCAACAGGAAAAGCATATCGCCGTTGCCGAGGAGTTGTTCGGCGCCTTTGACGTCTAACACGACCTGGCTGTCGACGCGGCTCGCCACGCCGAACGCTATTCTTGCCGGGAGGTTGGATTTAATGAGCCCTGTAACAACGTCGACGGTCGGTTTTTGCGTCGCGAGCACCAAGTGGATGCCAACCGCGCGGCTCTTTTGCGCGAGCCGCACGATATGACGCTCGACGTCTTTGCCCGACGTCATGATAAGATCCGCCATTTCGTCGGCGACAATAACGATGCTAGGCATCGATTTCGGGAAGGCTTCCCATTCGTCTTCGTCTTCGGAACGCAATCTCCTTCGGATCATTTCAGGCGTCAGCTTGTTAAATTCGCTGATTTTACGAACGCCGACCCTCGCGAATATTCGATAGCGTTCTTCCATCTGTTCCACGGCCCACTCGAGAAGCGCTTCCGCCTTCTGCATATCGACGACGACTGGGTGCATAAGATGGGGAATAGATTTATAAGGACTCAACTCTACCATCTTTGGGTCGATCATAAGGAGACGGACTTCTGCCGGACTCTTCGTCATAATGATCGACATGATAATCGAGTTAAGGCAGACCGATTTACCTGTGCCCGTTCGCCCCGCAATCAGCAGATGCGGCAGTTTCGCAAGATCGGCGATCATGGGGGCGCCAACAACGTCCTTGCCGAGGAAAATCGGAATATCCATTGTCTGAGCTTCTTTGGCACAGGTTTCCATAACCTCGCGTAAGCGAACAAGTTGACGACTTCTGTTAGGAAGCTCGATTCCCACGGTGTTCTTACCGGGAATTGGCGAAACGATGCGTACGTGAGGCGCCCGCATCGCAATTTCAAGGTCGCTGGCGAGATTGTGCAACGCCTTGACACGGAGTCCTTTCTGTAATTCGACTTCGTATAACGTCAACACCGGGCCTGTTTGAATGTCGACGACTTTGAGTTCGATTTTGTAATTGCGACAAACACGCTCTAGTTCTTCGCCGCGTCGACGAACTTCGTCCGAAATGTCGTCGGCGTCGTAATAATCGCCCTCCGCGAGTAAATCAATCGACGGGTAGACATACTGGTCGCTCGCGCTTCGTTCTTGCGAGACGTCGGATTCGGCAAGCGAAGCGTTTTCTGCCGCTTCTACGTCTCCATGACTAGCGTCGACGAACGTGGCTCCCGGAATGCGCGGGGCCATAACTATTTCGCTGACTTCAGCCATAGCGTCAGGTTTCGTCGACCCGACTGGAACGCTCGGTCTGAAGGAAGGCGTTAAAGGACGAGGAGGGAGAGCCGTGGATATAACCGTCGAAGTTTGTCCCCTTCGAAACGGCAAAGGTTCAAACGGTTTGTTCTGAAACTCGCTTGGTCGTCGACTTTTGCCGAAAGACGTGTAGGTTGTCGTCAACGATCTTCGCGGGTTTGCCCTTTGAATCCTTTCCAGAAAGGGACGGCATACCCTGCCTACGACGCTTCCTAGTCCCGAAGACCAAAAGACGAGCTTCAATACTTTTTCCGGCGCGATCAAGACAAGACCCGCCAAGAACATGGCGCACAACGACGCGTACGCGCCGAAGCGGATGAAGAACTTGTCAAAGATAAATTTTACGCACGCGCCGACCATGCCCCCCGGACCGATTGGAGGACCGATTGAACTGTCAAAGAGATATGCGGCGGCGCCCGAAAATGCAATAAGCGTGAGAAAGAATCCCATGACCTTATTGTAGGGTTCTCGAATGGGATCGAAAAAGAAGTAATACGCTAACGCTAAACCAAAGCCGACGACAATATAGTAACCGGCGACGCCAAAGCAAAACGAAACAATATAGGCACACCACGCCCCTGGGAGTCCCGCAAGATTGCGAATCTCCTGGAGATCGTGATATACAAATTTAGTCGGGAGGTCTTGAGGCGTATAGCTCAAAAACGAAAGCGCAAGAAAAAGCCATCCGACGAAAAAAATCGCGACGACGGCAATTTTGCTGCTTTTTTCCCGACGTTTTTCATGCGGTTCAGACAACTTGAACTCCCATGAGCAACCAAACGTTCCGTAAAGCTGGCGTGTACTTCTTTAAAAACGCGAGAACGCCAAACTCGCAATGGGGAAGGAAGGGAACGAGGAAGAACTTATCGATTGACTTTTGCATGAAATCGAATCGCAAAGTTCATAAGGAGCGCGATCGCTTGTTATTTCGGGGGGGGAGGGGCGTTTCGCGCTCAGACGAAGGATAATACGGGAATCAAAAATGTGTTAACGAGTTGCGGCGACTTGTCGACGCGCGCCGTTAAGCGTGTTGAGCAGGAGCATCGTGACGGTAAGCGGACCAACCCCTCCTGGAACGGGAGTAATCCAAGAGGCAACCTCTTTGACAGCGTCGAAATCAACGTCTCCGACGAGTTTACTGATTGTTTTTTTCTCGCCGTTTTCGTCGACGATCTCTCTCTGGACGCGATTCATTCCTACGTCGACCACAACCGCGCCTGGTTTGATCATATCGGCAGTGACAAACTCCGCCTTGCCAATGGCTGCGACGACGATATCCGCTTCCCTGACTATTTCAGGAAGGTTTTCGGTTTGACTGTGACATATCGTAACCGTGGCGTCTCCGCCAAGTCCCTTCTGGAGGAAGAGGAGCCCCATCGGTTTGCCGACGATGTCGCTTCGACCGATAACAACGACGCGCTTTCCCTTTGTTTCTATGTTATAACGCGCCAGAAGTCTCTGAATCCCATAAGGGGTACAGGGTAAGAAGCGCGGACGTCCTTGCGAAAGAAGACCGACGTTTTCTGGATGAAACGCGTCGACGTCCTTTCGCGGATCGATAAGGTCGAGTATCCGTTTCTCGTCAATTCCCTTGGGAAGGGGGAGTTGAACAAGAATGCCATGGACAGATTCGTCGCCGTCGAGCTTTTCAATGAGCTCGCAAAGTTCGTCGCTTGTCGTTTCTTTTGGCAAACGATACATGAGACTCCGAACGCCGACCTTCGCGCACGCGTTTTCTTTGTTGCGCACATAAACTTGACTCGCCGGATCGTCTCCGACAAGAACGACGGCAAGCGTTGGCTGGACGCCCGTCTCTTCGATAAAACGAGCGACCTCGTCTTTAATCTCATAGCGGATTTGCTCCGCCGTTCCTTTGCCGTCAAGTATCTGAGCCGACATGACTCCTTCCTTTCTTTATGAAATAACCGCAATTCCGACGCCTGAGAACAAACGGCGCCGAATACTCCGATTGTCTAGATTCTACACAGAGTACGCCTTCTCGCCAAACCTTAATCTCGGTCTTTTAGCGCCTATTTTCCTATTTAGAAGGCGTTCATCTCGTTCTAACGTTCCAATTTGTTGGAATGAGATTGTTGAGAATATTTTCGCTGTCTTGACTCTCTTCGCTGATCGCTATTTCTTGTAGCGACCGTCCCTGTATAGAAAAAGAAATAGTTTGTGAAAAAAGTCAGAAGGCAACGGAGTCTTCCGCGTTGAGGAGCCTTGCTATTTCGCGCGCGTGACGTTGAAGTTCCTCGTCGTTTTGGAGCGCTTTGACCAGTTGACGCGTCGCGTGAATCATCGTCGAATGGTCGCGATTGGAGAATTGTCGACCAATTTCGCGATAAGTTGCGTTTGTGAGTTTCCTCGCAAAGAATACGACGAAACTTCTCGCGAGCGTTAACGTTTTGGAACGTTTTTTGCTCCGTGTTTCAACGACGGAAACTGCAAAATACTTTGCTACTGTTTTGACGATGCGATCAAGAGTCCAAGTCGCGTCGGGGTTGCGTTTGGCAAGGAAATCGTCGAGGTTGTCAATTGTGAGCGCGCTTTGCGAGATAGCGAGGGTTTGCGCGGCTTGAACAAGAGAACCGCAAATCGCTCCAACTGTTGAAGGAAGGCGTTGGACGCACAATTGTCTCATTTCTTCGTCAAGCGGGAGCGCAAGTTTTGAAGCGATCCGATCGACGACGACGCGCTTTGTTTCATCCGTCGGCAGATTAACAGGGATAAGGAGACCGCTCGAGAAACGAGCCGCAAGATCGGAAAGGAAACCGGAGATGGTCGAAGGATTACGCGAAAAAGAAAATATAACGAGCTTTTGGGCGCGAATCGCCTCGTCAAGCGTCGCTAACATTTCCAACTGCGCAGTCTCCTTTTCCGCGAGAATATCCGAGTCTTCAATAGCCAACACGTGCGCTTGCGCGACAAGTTGGCGGAAAAGAAGCGTTTGATTGCGTTGAATCGCGTTGATTGCCGACGTCGAAAAGTCGGACGCTGAAAGGTAGAATACCGTCTTTTGCGGTTCTTTTGTTCGACGAATCTGGCAGATTCCCTCGATAAGACGAGTTTTCCCCGATCCGCTCGAACCGTAAAAAATTAACGGCGCGGAAAAGCTAAGGCTCTCTAAGGGACGATACCCTAGGATGCTTGGCGTTTCAGGCGAACGTCTCGAAGCGTTGAACGTCGCCATGTCGAAGAGGATGCTTGCGGAGATTTTGGCGCCGTTTGGTTGATCGAGAACTGATCCGAGAAGTCCGTCTTGCGCGGCATGGAGAAGTATTTCGACGTCGGCGCGGGAATGTTCCTGAACGGCCGCTTCAACGGGGTCAAGAGACGACAATCCAATAGGGCGGTCAAAGATCGGAACTCCGTCGGCGGCAAGTCGGTACGCCAATTCCGCTAGTCCATTTTCCGGCCCAATGAGAAATCCGCCTAACAACTCTTCTGGCGAGAAGGGATTAGGGACCGCGTCAGCGTTGTTTTCATTGAGGGACGTGGGGATTTCAAGATCGTGATACAGGTTGGGGGAGTTTGGTCGAGCCAATTGCGTCGTCTCTATATCTTTTCGATAATTGTTTTCTATTGTCAGATCGCCCTAATTCTTAGGGGTAAATTCAACGTCGATCATATCCGAAGCGTCTTCGTGGTCGTCGAACGTTTCGTCAGAAAAATCTCCTTCTAACCGCCCATTGTCGATCGTTCCATAGTCGTGTCGTCTGGCGTCGTGGAAATTATTAACGCTGAAACTCCAAGTTTTAAAGACGGAAAAATTACCGTTGGCGCTCTTATTGAGGTCTATTTTACACAGTTTCACTAGCGCCAGAAGGGCTTTTCTCGTAAAGGGAACGAGGACGAGGACGCCGAAAACGTCTGAAACGAAACCCGGAAGAATGAGCGCGAACGCGCCAAGGTTGCCGAACAGGTAGTTTTTTAGAGAGTTTTCTGAGATTCCTGAGGAGCCGAAAATCGGACCGCGACGCTGAAGTTTCGCGACGGCGACGCCTAAGAGGGTGGTCCCCAACGTCAACAGTAACGCGCTCCCTAAAGACGTCGCCCGGACGACCAAAATAAAAACGACGAGTTCGACGATCGGATAGAGCAAAAAAGCGAGCAAAAACATTCCTGACGCCTCTCGTTCTCTAGAGCAAGTTCCAGACGCTCGACTTAGCGACCTTCCAGATCGCTGAACGTGACGCTGGACATGACAAACATTAGTAGCTCAAACCAACGTCCCCATGATTATAAACGACGGCGTCCTTTCTTGCAACTTGCGCTTTTTCGATTATGCCGCTCCTCACGAGAATACGTCTTTAATTCACGACTTGTCTCGACGGCGCAACATTAGACTGGAATAATTGGTTTTTCAGGAGAAATTGGAAAAACCGTTAAATCTGTAATTTTGCAAATATTTTGCACAAGAGTTAAAAAACTTCTAATTAGAGTTGTCGTAATGGTCGATACGATCCGTAGAGCCTGTATTTTCAGGTTTGCGTATGTTTTGATTTGGCGAGAACGATTTCGCTGAATCGTGAATCACCAGATCGTCAAATCGGACGCCGTTGAAAGAAAGAAGTCGCACGATGATTAACAGAACGTTTAATATGCAGCGCAGCGCGCAGTTGGCGATTATATTGTCGCTGCTCTTGATCGCGCCTATTGGCGTGAAGAATTGTTGGGGACAGGCGCCCGGATTTGCACAGTCACGTAGCGAAGTTCCCGCGACGGCTCAAAGCGGTCCCCGCCGTTCGTTCCTTTCACAACTCAATCCGTTCAGTAGACAATCGGAGCAGAACGCGCCGGTTGTAGACACAACGACCATTTCTCAACCTGTTGCGACGAATATGTCGTCCAACACGATTGTCGCGCCGCGCGTCCAAGTGCAGCCGCCTGTTCAGAGTCGTCCTGTTGCGCAACCTTCACGACCTGCGGCCCATCCGCAGACGACTCCCTCCATGTCGACTGCTTCGAACGCCCCGAGTTCAGCGAGCGCCGTTCGGTCGAGCCTCGCCGCTCGTCCGTCTCCGAAGAGCGGTTCGACGGCGAATACTTCCAGCACGGGCGGAGTCGCGTCGTTGTTACTCGACGAGTTTGAGGACAGTCCAGAGGTGGAAGCGGCCGATTCAGAAACGCCAAAACCGGCTCCTAGACGAACAGTTCGTAGAAGTTTACGCGCTAATTCGTTCCCGTCCTCCCTCGAACTTCTTGACGACGGAGAAGACGCAGAGAACGAGAAGACCCCTGTCTCTAGCGGCAAGAACGACGTTCTTTTGACGGACGAAGAGGACGGATCCTTGGAGGACGCCGCCGATGAAGAGGAAGACGACGATTACGAGAGTTCAATCGACTCTGCCGACGCGTCGCCTCTTGTCGCCGTCGTTGTCGAGGAAGAAGCGAAAAGCGCCCCGCGCACAAGGGCCGCCGTTCCAGATAATCAGGTAAAGAATCATCCAACCTCGTCTGCCGTCGCGTCAAACGAGGACGAACTTCTCGAGGAATATGAATCGTCAGACGAAGAGGTCGAAGACGTCGCGGCCGTCGACAACCGTTTAGAGGAGTTTTTACCGGCAGAGAACGTTCAGAATCGCAAAGCGGCGACTTCAGAATCTTCGGAGACGACGCTTTCGCAGGGACGCGCTCCCATTATCGAAGTCGATTCGCTTGGTCCTCGTAAACTTACGGTTGGTCAATCTTCAACCTATACAATTCGCGTGAAAAACGCAGGTTCAGAGATCGCTCGAAAATTGGTTGTGACGACGGATATTCCCGAACATGCCATTGATCTTCGCGCTGTTCCGAGCGTTGGCGACGCGTCAATTCAAGAGGGAAACGAACGCGGCGGCGTCCGGCAGTGCGTCTGGAAAGTCGGCGTTCTTAAGCCAGGAGACGAACAAAAGCTTACTCTGAGCATGACTCCGACGAAACGCGCGTCTTTTGGGTTGACTAGCGCGTTTGATTTTGAACGTCCTTCGACGTCTGCTGAAGTCGAGGTGCAAGAGCCTATTCTCGAGGCTCTTATCGAGGGTCGTGATTCGATCGAGTGGGGCGTTGAAGATCGTTATCGACTACGGTTGCGCAATATTGGCAACGGCGACGCCGAAAACGTGGTCCTTAATGTGTCGACTGGCGAGAATGAAGCGACGCAAAAGATCGGAGTTCTGCGCGCAGGCGAGGAAAAGACGATCGAGATGTCCGTAAAAACCGTTTCGGAAGAATTCTTCGTGATCGACGCGCATGCGACGGGCGCTTATGGACTTGAAGCGAATGCGACAAAGAAGGTGACGACGCTGCGCGGCAGACTTAACGTTGCGATCGAAACGCCTGATCTACAGTTTGTGGAAGGCGAGTTCGAGGCGGTGATACGGGTTCGCAACGACGGCGACGCTACGCTCCAAAACGTCGACGTTGTCGCGCAGCTTCCGAGCGGGGTCGAGGCGCTGAGTTGTTCCAGCCAAGCGCGTCGTAACGACGACAAGCGTCGCGTCTACTGGGTAGCGCCCTACATTCGTCCAAACGAGGAGACCTCTTTTACCGTTGTTTGTCGCGTTAACGCCGCGGGAAACGCCAAGTTTGAAGCTGTTGCAGTCGATCAAACCGGACTTGTCGCTCAGGCAAAATCCGTTGTGAACGTCGAATCAATAGCGGTTCTGGCAATGCGTGTCAACGTGCCGAAAGAACCCGTTGCGGTTGGAAAAACATGCGTCTATGAACTCGTTGTAGAAAACAACGGGTCTCGTGACGCCCATGACGTCAATACGGGTATTTTCCTCGGCAGTGGAATGAGGCCATTGTCGGTGGAAGACGGACGTGGTTATGTCTACGAGGAAGACTCCAAAGCTCTCTTTAAGAGAATTGCATGTCTTAAGGCAGGCGAATCGAAAGTCTTCCGCGTGCATGCCGAAGCGCTTGCGCCCGGCAATCAAAAGGTTCAGGCAATGTTACAGTCGAGTTCAGAGGACGTCAGTCTTCTTTGCGAAGAGACGACATACTGCTATTCTCGACGTTCTACTGACGGACGAGATTCCGACGAACTTGGAGAACAGACCATGACGGCGAGCCGAATCGACGGCGCCGTTATGCGCAAGTGACGGCAATTTCCTGTCACGCATTATGAATCCGCGGGCGGCGCGTCGACTGTTATTCGACGGCCGCCCCTTTTGGCTTTAACGTTTTAAAGCGACGGCGCCTTTCGATCGTTTCGCGCGCTAAAAACAAAATATCGTAGCTCGAAACGCCAAGAGTCTTGACAGAGTCGACGACCTCCGTAGAATACACAGCCAAGGTTTTGTCATTGCCTCCTTATTTTTTCATGCTTGGGGAAGCGGAGTCTTTCGTGTTCTGGGACGTCTCGTTTCGGAATGGTTTTCGTCAAGGGAATAATGAATAAGTTGTCGTCGTAGAACGAATTCTCGACGTTGGTTGTGTTTCTTGTCTCCGTGAAAACAATTCGAAGCGCCGTCGGTGTTTCATTTGAATTAGTGAAACGTTACGTTTGCGTCCATAGCTTCCGCCGACATGAAGAAAATAGTTTAATCTCGGGAATCTTTTCGTGAGCGTCAGATTCCTACAATTGTTCACCGTTATTAGAGAATTTTGCGATGCATAACGACAACTACGATGAAGACCTAAACGATGATTCAGGTCGTGCGGACGCCGATGAAAACGTCGGCAGTTCAAGAGGGGACGAAACTCGAGAAAGAACTCGGCGCGCTTATCGCGAATCTCAAGAGGGCGCGAGGCAAGTAGAAGGTCGTGAGAAGTCCGTGCCGATCGGCGACGGCGACAAGGTTCGCGTGTTGTTGAAGGCGGTAAACGACGTTCTTAATCAGTATTTCCCACTCAAGACGCTCATTTCCGCCGTCGAGTTCGAAGTTTTTCGCGATTACATTTTTCAGAGAGTCCCTGAATTTGCCGAAGACCCCGTCGCCTTTCTTCCTGAATCCGAATCTCAGTTGGATTTATCTACAGTCGAAGGGGTTGATAAGGCGATAGATCATTACCTTAGAGACCTATTCTTTCACGCTGGCGGAACTCTTATTGGCGAACTCGAGCCGAGGAAAACGCGTTTAGAAAAGCGAGTCGCGTATTTTTCAAGTCCCGAGCATTTCGACGCGTTGTGTTTTCGGATGGGACGGCGCAAAATTAGAGACGACCTTGATCTTGTGAATCAGTTTGAAGAACTCTTACATAACGGATCAGTTGTCGACAGGCGCCGTCTTTCTGAGGCGAGAGTCAGTAAAGGCTCTGAAGAAAGCGCGCGTGGCAAGGGGCTTGACTCAAACGACGGGACGCAAGCAGTAGATCAGGGAAAGAAAGATTGCGTTTGGCTTTCTACTTACCGTGCCGCGATGGAAGTCCTCGAACGGTATTTCGACGGAACCTCCCTTGACGTCTATGATTTCGAGACGTTTCGCCGTCTATTCTTCCTGAGATCGCGATCCATTGCGAGCTTTAAAGACTCTCCCGTGTTTGACGAAGACGAATATCGCTCCGTTGAAAATGCTCTCGGCGCTGTTTTTTTGACTTTCGACGAGTTTGACGCGACTCGATTAGAGGAACTCTTTATAAAGCTTGACGATTTGCGTCTCTTTGCAAACAAAACGCCTGCGGCCATTGACGAAGTTCTCGTTTTGGCGCTTGAAATCTTCCGCAAGCATATGAATAAAGACGGCGTAGTCGAGTTTCTAAATCACGATTCTGATTTCAGTTCAGAATATTTGGCGATAGCGAAATACGTCGTTCAGAAACGGTTTCCCAATAGACGTTTCGAGCGTGATTATTCCGACTTTGGCGACTTTTATCATGAGTTCCTTCGTGTCGCCGGGCCCAAAGCGAAGGCGACTGAGGACGAGGTTCGTTCCTACTTTGTTTCGGCTGGCGGCGTTTTCAGGGTCGAACCGACTGTCGAGACGGAGGATCAGGGTCCCGCTTCTCGAAGCGAAGCGGTGAAAAAGGTTCTCATTGAGTATTATCCGGACGGAATTGATTTATTTGACCATTCTTCGCTCATGGATTTCTGCAAAGAATGCGCCGAGTTAGGCTTCGTGCTGGAACCGTCCGATTCTAAGGTTCGAGCCGCTATTTGCCGAAGCGCTGTATTGTGTGATTTGCGCGCTTGGGCGTTCTCTGAAGAGCTTAAGAAAAAATTAAAAGACACGGTCGAGTCCCTTGTTCGAAACAATACGCAACTTATTTATTATGAACCGTTTTTCGATAAGAACGAGGATTGGCTCTCTCCTGAAGGCGTTTCTAACTGGCGTGTTCTTCGTTCGTTGATTGCCTCTTGCTTACCGAAATACATGTTCTACGATCAGTATTTTGAAAGCGCTCCCAGCAACCGTGGCGAAGGAGTGAAAATCTTAGACGAAGTTACGCGTCTTTGGGGCGCGTTTTCCGCGCGTCGAACCGTCGACGAGTTGGCGGAGCGTAGTTATATTCCGCGCGAGCTGATTCGACAATTGTTAGAAAATACGCCGTCCTTTTTCTCGCCCGTTGAAGACGGTTTTATTTTGACGGAACATTTTAAACCCTTGTTGAATCGTCGACCTGCGTATGAGTTCAAGCTGGACGGTTTCGACAAAAAAATCGCGAAGACTCGTAGTTCTGATTTTTCTGGCGACGGTAAAGCCTTCCTGAAACGCATGCTCGACGAAGTGAAGGACCGTGAGTTGGACGTGTCAAAATCCTCCGACTTGGAGTCTAAGGACGGTAGTTCCGCTGTTTCCGAGCAAACGAAATCTGAAAAGATTATCGCCGAAGAATCCAAGTCGAATGTCCGATATGTTTCAACCGCCGACGAGGTCTCGACTTCAGACGGCGATTGGAGAAAACGCGCCAACCTTGTCGCGAGAATTCTTTCGCAAAGTTTCAAGGATGGTTTACTCCTATCGGACGTTAAGGAAATGGAACGCTTTCGTAAGACGGCGGAGGAGAAAAACCTCGAGTTGAGTCAATCCGACGACGAACTTTTAAAACAGCTTAAGCGCGTGGGGTTTGTATGCGACGGAAGACTTTACGTCGTTTCCAAGAGAGCGAAAGAGATTGTCATTGATTTGGTCGACTCTTGGTTTAGCCAAGACGGTTCTGTCGTTTACTATGAATCTTTCTTTGAACGTTGGCAGGACGTCCTTGACGGCGCGGGCGTCGTTTCTGTCGATGTACTAAAAAATAGGTTGCAGAAATATCTTCCCAATTACGTTTTTTCGGACGACGAATACTTTACGTCGTCCGACGACGGACGAACGCTTTTTGAAATGGTTCGCGACGACCTTCTTCTTGTCTGGGACGGCGTCTCGGCGAAACGCGTCACCGAGCTGGAAAAAATGATTTACGTTCCGCGGCGCGTGTTAGAGAAAGTTCTAAGAGGCGATCACGACCATTTTGAAGTGCTGTTGAACGGCTTTTGGAAACGTATTGACGTCGACAAAAAACAGAGCGCGTCGAAAAAGAAGGACTCCAAGAAATAGGAAACTGTTTACGAAGTTTTCTTTACGCCTTGTCTGTGGCTTTGGGCGCCGTTCAATGATTGAGCGGCGCTTTTTTCATTTAGGAGGAAGGCTCAGAATCATGTCGCAGTTTGGAAGTTCAAAAGACTGGATTATTCGTTTGGCAAGCTGGCGAAACTCTTGATTTCTACATTTCGATCTGATATAAACGACCGTTGAGACCGAGGAATCTTGTCGTATTTTCGACGTCTCTTTCGGTAACGATGTTTTCGCGTCGATGTTCGGCGCGTTTGAAGCTTGTGAAACTACATACGTTCCTTTATGAACGACGAACTGTCAAAATTCTTTAGGAGATTTCAAATGAATAGACGCGATTTCTTTGGCGCAAGCGCAGTTGTTGGACTTGGGTTGACCGGCGCTTCTGCCTTTGCGACCCAGACCACGGAAGCAACGGATAAGCGAGCCGACGCGAAACTTCGCATTTCCAGCCAAGTCGGTCCCGCTCCGGGAGGTTCTTTGGAGGAAAAGCTCGCAAAAATTAAGCAGTACGGTTGCGAGGCGGTTGAATACGGCGGCGAGTGCGTCGGAAAGGGCAAGGAATTTCGTCAGAAAGCGGAAAACGAGGGACTGAAGGTTTCTGTGATCTGCTGGGGTTCGCATAACGGCGATCTTTGTTCTGAAGACGTTTCTAAGCGTCAACCCGGCGTCGACGATCTCAAACGCGCGCTTGAAACGGCGGGCGAGATGGGCGCCAACGGCGTCATCTACGTTCCGGCGTTTAATGGTCAGACGAAACTGACGAATCAGGAGATTCGCAAGCTTCTCCTTGAATTCATGCCCGATCTTGCGAAGTTTGCAAAGGATTGTGGAACGAATATTATTCTTGAACCTCTTTGCCGAATGGAAGCGTATTTCCTTCGTCAAGTTGCGGACGGCGCCTCGATCGCGCGCGACGTCCTTCGCGCCGCTGGAATTGATTCCGGAATTGGCGTCATGGGCGATTTCTACCACATGGACACTGAAGAGACGAGCCAAATGGGCGCGTTCATTTCCGCCGGTTCGCTTTTGCGTCACGTCCATCTTGCGGGCGGCGTCGAGAATCCGAGACGTACGTATCCCGGCGAAAATTCCATGACGTTTGTCGACGGTTTCCGCGGACTGAAGTATATCGGCTATCAGGGCTTCTGTTCCTTTGAGTGTGGTTGCGAGGCGGCTGATAAAGAAGAAGGCTTTAAGAAGTCGATCGAATTCCTGCGCGCCCAATGGGACGAGGCGTGATCTTGATTTCAGAGGGACTTCCTCCTTTTGGACAGCTTCAAGTTTTATCGTTGTTTAATTGAAAAAGCGACGCGTTGCAGGGGAGAATCTCTGCGACGCGTCGTTGGTTATAATAACGATTTGAAATTACGAACGTTTTGATAGTATAAACGGTTCCAGAACCGTCTATTGCGCTTGCAAAGCGATTTGTCAAAGAGGCGCCAACTTAGCGAAAACTATTAGGTCGTTTCGCTTGGTTTGTCGGGGAGCGGCGGAAGGTTAAATAATTTCTGCGCGTTTTCCAGCGTTGTGTTGGCGATTTCTTGAACAGACGTTCCCCGTAGTTCTGCGAGTCGCCGAGCGACAAACGCCGCAAACAGCGGTTCGTTATGTTCGACTCTGCCCCGTAAAGGGTGGGGCGTGAGGAACGGACAATCTGTCTCGAGAAGAATTCTATTTTGAGGGACGAAACGTGCGACGTCCCAAATATCAGAAAAACTTCGATTCGTATAGGTTACAAATCCTCCGAACCCAAGATAAAAGCCCAAATCAAGCCAACGTTCGGCTTGTGTGGGAGAGCCGCTGAAAGAATGAATAACGCCGACATTCCAATCGGGAGCGCCGTCGGCATAAAAATCGTGAAGAAGAGCGTCGAGATCGTCGTTAGCGTCACGTGAATGTATTATAACCGGCAACCTCGTTTTACGCCCCTGTTCGAGCGTTTTAAGGAAGTATTCGCGTTGAAGATCAAAAGGCGCGTCGTCCCAGTGACGATCTAATCCCGTTTCGCCGAGCGCAACAAGGCGCCCTTTGGAACTCTCGGTATCGACCAGACGGCATATTCCCTCCCATTCGTCTTGCTGTAGTAAACCGACGTGATTCGGATGGACGCCGGCTGCCGCAAAGAGAAAGTCATATCTTTCCGCGAGCGCCACCGCTCGTTTTGACGTCGCGAGATCGACCGCAGGACATATTAAACCGGAAATAAAAGGGCGAGCGACAGGATCGGTTCCAAAATGACGACCGCGAATTTCAGGAAAGCGGCCTTCGCGTGACCGCGCGATAAGATCGTCTAGTTCGGCTTCAAAACAATCTAAGTTGACGTGGGCATGCGTGTCGACGATTGGAATATAAACAGGCGACGTTTCAGAGGTTTTCATTATCGATTCTCACTATATGATCGGCTCAAGTTCGAGTGAACGTCGTCGTTTATGATATCGAAATCGCATTTATCGCATAGGTCGACAAGGGACGACGATATTTGGGTACTGTCCTTTTCTGAGAAATTTTAATCCGGTAAAACCGTTTTAATCGTTGTAAAATAAATTTTTTAGTATAAAATCAAGGAAGAAGGTTCGAAAAGAATCGTCGTAATGTTGACGACTTTTCAGACTACGCGTAAAAAGTAGAATGGATAATCTAAAAGGGTCGTGAGAGTACGATCCTATTTTAGCCGCTTTTCCATCGTAATGGGACGCGCTTAGCGAGCCCATGCGATTGGTCGCGTTTTTCAGGAGGAAATACGTTATGCTGGTACTTTCACGAAAGAAGAATGAAAGCATTTATGTCAACGGCAATATTCGCGTTGTGATCGTCGACGTTCGGGGCGACAAAGTTCAACTTGGCGTCGAGGCGCCGAGCGAAGTTTCTGTCTATCGTAGCGAAGTGCTTGAGAAAATTAGGAAATCTGAACTCGTTGAAAAGAACGACGGAGGCGCGCGGTCTTGACGCGTTGGACGATCTATTTCTTGCGTTCCATTGCTCTGCGCTTTGTCGCCTTTTTCTAAGTCGTGGAGTTCTTGTTTTGAGCGTGTTGTAGAACGTTTAAATTTGTGGGCGCCTGGGACGTTAGCGTTCGTTTTCTACTCCGTTTTCGTCAAGCGTCGTTAGTTGTTTTTTCTTTACCCTCGTTTTTTTATCGGTTGGCGCTATCATTACTGACAACATGTTGAGCGACGATGCTGCGCTTCGTAATGAGTCGTTATGGAGCGATTTTTTTCTCACATCGTTGAAATGCGGCGCATGTCGCGGGTAGGTTTTTATGTCAAACCGGTCTGTCGTAGGTGAAAGAAACGTTGTTATTTCACGTATAGGCGTTTTTTTTCTTGTTCTGCTCAGTTCGACGTTTGGGGTTAGTTTTGTCGCCGACGTCGCGTATGCGCAACGCGGCGTGCTTTCTGTTCGCGATACAGCGCCCCCTACCGGAGCGAGTGACTCGAGCGACGCCTCAGAACCGCTTGCCTCCCCGGAACCGGACGATGGAGACGTCGCCGGCGACGCTTCCGATTCTTCCAGCGATTTACTCTCTGCTGAAGCCGTCCGTTCTGCGATTGACGGCGCTATTTCTTTCCTACGGAATCAGCAGACAAAGCAAGGGGGGTGGAAGGAATACCCTGGTTATGAACCAGGCACGACTTCTCTCTGTGCTCTTGCGTTATTAACAGCGGGGCTTGATAAGACAGATCCAACGCTTGCAAAAGCCTTGGAATACCTCCGTCGTTTTTCCGCTCTAGATCAGAATCAAACCTATTCCGTCTCTCTCCAGACAATGGTGTTTTGTCTCTCCGATCCCGAAGAATATCGGGAAGAAATTCAGACAAACGTCGCTTGGCTTGTCGAGCGGCAGATGAAGACGCGTAACGAACATTTCGGCGGATGGTCCTACGTCGGTTCCCGCCAAGAGGCAGAACGTGCTGACAACTCAAATTCGCAGTTCGCGATTTTGGCGCTTTTTGAAGCTGAACTTGCGGGTTTCAAAATTGACGACGCTGTTTGGGACGCGGCGGAAGATTACTGGCTTCGAATGCAAAACCAAGACGGCTCATGGGGATATCGTTCGTCTTCGCTCAACGCGGAAGGGTTTCCGAGCGGATACGGCACTGGGAGCATGACATGCGCCGGTATTGCGGCTCTGGCGATTTGTTCGGGGGCTCGCGAGATCGCGCGCGCCCGTATCGAAGGAGAACGCGCTTACTGTTGTGAAGACGTCGACGACGAGATTGCCGTTCGTATATCCCGCGGACTTAATTGGCTCGGAAAACACTTCAGCGTGAGAACGAATCCAGGTCGCGCCGAAGGAAGCGACTCATATTTCTTCTACTATCTTTACGGACTTGAAAGAGTTGGTCGTCTTACGGCAAACCGTTTTGTAGGTCAGAGCGATTGGTATCGCGAAGGGGCGGAAGTCTTATTGCGTCGAAAGGGCGTTCTTTCCGATTTTTGGAACGCTCAAAAGGATTTTGCGAACAACAGTTGCGTGACAACGTCTTTTGCTTTGCTCTTTCTTTCTAAAGGACGTTGGCCGACTCTTGTTTCTAAACTAAAGTATGGCGAAGAAAACTTTTGGAACGAGCATCCAAACGACCTTGCCCATTTGACGGAACGTGTGGAGAAAGAATGGGATCAACGCCTTGTTTGGCAGACGATCGACGCGCAAAACGCTACGCTTGACGATTTGCTTCAAACGCCGATTCTTGTCGTTAATGGAACAATGGATCCAATCCCAAAGAATCTGGACGAGAAGAAGCGTCTTATCCAGAATCTTCGCGGGTATCTTGAGCAGGGCGGTTTTATTTTTGCCGAGGCTCTAGACGGCGACGTTTCCTTTGAAGAGGGGTTTCGCGAACTTATGCGCGAAACGCTTTCTGACGACGGGGGAGAACTCGCCCTGTTAGATCCTACGCATCCGATTTGGTCTGCGGAAAAGCCTGTCCCGGCAGAGTATGCGCGACCTGTTTATGGAATTGATTTTGGTTGCCGAACAAGCGTCGTTTTCGTTCCCGCCTACAAACCTCGCCGCGGCGACGACGGTTCGGCGCCAAGCGTCTTTGGCGACCGGCCTTCGCTTTCATGTTTGTGGGAGGCGGCGACAAAGCGTCCGCGCGGCGCATCGGCAACCAACCCTCCGACTGCGAAGGCGCTAGAAGAACAAGAGGCAGCGTTTATTTTGGGCGTCAATATTTGCGCATACGCGACAAATCGCCAAATGAAGTTTAAAGACGAGATTGCAGCCGACGTCGCCGAGGAATTGGAAAAAAATCGCGACGCTCACAACAGCCTTTTCGCAGGTATTCTTGACTGTGGCGCCGGTTCTACCTGCGCGCCGCGCGCCATTCCAAACCTAATGAAGACGATCCGTTCTCGTCTTGGCGTTCCGGTTCAGCTTTATACGCCTCATACGTCTTTGAGAGACGACGACGTCTTCGATTACCCGACGCTCTTTATGCACGGTCGTAACGCGTTTTCTCTCAATGAGGAGGAACGAGAGCGCTTGCGTCGCTACTTTGAACGCGGCGGTTTTATTTTTGCGAACGCCGTTTGCGCGTCTCCTGCGTTTTCCAAATCGATAGAGGCGGAACTTGCTGAAGTTTTGCCCGGCGAAGAACTTGTCGACGTGCCCGCAGACGACGCGTTATTTACTGGAAAATACGGAGGTTTCAAAATAGAAAAGTTGCAATATCGTTTGCAAACGACAGACAGAGAAGGAAAGACTGCGGCGAAGACGGTTGAATCGGCGCCGAAACTCAAAGGGATTGCCCGCGACGGTCGGTGGATTTTCCTTTTTTCACCGTATGACGTTAGTTGCGCTCTCGAAAATAAGGTTGCGACGAATTGCGAAGGGTTGACCCAGAAGAGCGCTTTTTATCTTGCGACAAACGTGCTTTTTTACGCGGCTGAGTCTTTTTAACGGACCGAAACTGATTAGCGATTATTTTGTAATATGTTATTTGATAGAGATTAACAACCGAGGCGAGAAGTTTTTGGGGTATAGCGTAGAGAAAATTTTTTGAAAAATTGGAATAAGGGGTTGACGGTTGGATTAAGC
>CAMJTU010000014.1 GCA_946408825.1 uncultured Planctomycetaceae bacterium | reverse complement strand
CAGAAGAACCCTCGGCAGAAGAACCCTCGGCAGAAGAACCCTCGGCAGAAGAACCCTCGGCAGAAGAACCTGCGACGGAAGAACCTGCGGCGGAAGAACCTGCGACGGAAGAACCTGCGACAGAAGAACCTGCGACGGAAGAACCTGCGACGGAAGAACCCGTGGCGGAAGAACCTGCGACAGAAGAACCTGCGGCGGAAGAACCTGCGACGGAAGAACCTGCGACGGAAGAACCTGCGACGGAAGAACCTGCGGCAGAAGAACCTGCGGCAGACGAACCCGCGACGGACGCGCCTGCGGGCGATCCAGCGCAACCTTGAACGCTATTTTACGCGCCTGAAAATTTAAACGCGCGACCGTGCGGACGCGCTAGGGCTACGTCATGAAGTCCGCCAAGACGCTCTTGGCGGCGATAAGAAGACGATACGACTATGCTTTACACAAAAGAAAACTGGGGTTCGGTTCCCGAAGGGTGGACGCGAACGCATCTTCTTGGGCTCGAAGATCTCTCGGCTGAAGAAATTACGATTCTGCTCGATCTTGCGCAACGATTCCGCGAAGACGTCCTAGAATCGGAAGAAAACCGTCGTAAAATTCCGTTGCTCACTGGCTTTGCGATCGTCAATCTCTTCTTTGAGAACTCGACGCGAACGCGAACGAGTTTCGGTTTTGCCGGACGGCGCCTTGGAGCCGACGTTATCGATTTCGCGGCGGGAACTAGCAGTCTCGCAAAGGGAGAAACGGTCCTCGACACCGCGAAGAATATCCAGGCGATGGGGATAGACGCGGTCGTCGTACGGCATGTGTGTCCTGGAGTTCCGAAATTCCTCGCCGACAATCTCAAAAATTGCGCCGTCGTCAACGCGGGCGACGGAACGCACGAGCATCCGACTCAAGGGCTTCTCGACATGCTCACGATTCGGCGTCGTTTCGGCTCTTTCAAAGGACTTAAAGTCGCGCTGGTCGGAGACATCGCGCACAGTCGCGTCGCGCGTTCCAATATCTTCGCGCTTCTCAAACTCGGCGCCCAGCCGATCGTCTGCGGTCCCTCGACGCTCGTCTCCCCCTACTGGGAAGAGATGGGAGTCAAAGTCTGTTATTCTCTCGACGAAATTCTCGGCGAAGCGGACGTTTTCAATCTTTTGCGCATTCAATTCGAGCGACAAGTCGTTCGTCCGTTCCCGTCGATTCACGAATATAGCCGTCTCTATGCGATGAACGCCGAAAGACTGGCGCGATGCAAGAAGGACGCGCTCATTCTCGCGCCCGGTCCGATCAATCGCGGCGTCGAAATCACGCCTGAAGTTGCAGACGGTCCTCAGTCGGCGATTCTCGACCAGGTAACCAACGGGGTCGCCGTGCGTATGGCGGCGCTTTGGTGCGTTCTAACGCGTTCTAAAGAGAACGCGTCCGCGTCGTAACAGAGGTCATTCAGTTTAACAATCGCTTTTCCTGCGGTCGCTCAGAATAACAATACTCCGTTCAGGCGACTGACAAACAAAAGGCAGTCCAAAAGCAAGGGCGCGTGGAAACGCGCGTATAGACATGACGACTCAGTCTTTATATATCGAAAACGGTCGCGTTGTCGATCCGTCTCAGGGCGTGGATCGCGTCGCGAATCTTCTCATACTTGACGGCAAAATCGCGGAAATCGATCCGCAGCCTGCTACAATTCCCGCCGACGTAACGCGATACGACGCGAAGGATAAAATCGTCGTTCCCGGACTCGTCGACATGCACGTTCATCTCCGCGAGCCCGGTTACGAAGAGGCGGAAACAGTCGAGACGGGAGCGCGCGCCGCGATTGCCGGCGGCTTTACGTCGATCGCCTGTCCGCCGAACACGAACCCTCCGATCGACACGCCTGCGAACGTCGCGCTCATTCGCGAACTAGCCGAGAGCGCGCGCCTTTGCAACGTCTACCCGATGTGTTGCATCAGCAAAGGGCGTAAGGGCGAGGAACTCGCGGAGCTGGGAATTCTGTTTGAAAGCGGCGCCGTCGCCTGTAGCGACGACGGAACGTCTATCGAAGACGCGGAGCTTATGCGCAGAGCGCTCGAATATTGCCTAATGTTTGACAAGCCAATCCTTTGCCATGAGGAGTCGGGACCTCTCGCCAAGGGAGGGGTCATGCACGAAGGGCGCGTCTCCAATATCCTCGGACTTCGAGGAATACCAGCGGAAGCGGAAGACCTCATGGTCAGTCGCGATATAGCGCTTGCCGAAAGCGTCGGCGCAAAACTCCACATTATGCATGTCTCGAGCAAGGGTTCCGTCGCCGCAATTCGCCGCGCCAAAGCGCGAGGAGTCCGTGTTACCGCCGAAGTCACGCCTCACCATCTGACGTTGACGGACGAAGAATTGCGTTCGTTCGACCCAAACTTCAAGATGAATCCGCCTCTCCGAAGCGCAGATCACGTCGCCGCCTGCATCGAAGGTCTCCACGACGGCGTTATAGACGCTATCGCGACAGATCACGCGCCCCATTCGCAGGAGAAGAAACAACGCGAGATCGACGTCGCTCCCTTCGGAATCATCGGTCTGGAATCCGCCGTTCCTCTCGTTATTGAAACGCTTGTCAAGCCAGGACTTCTGTCTTGGTCGCAGTTCGTTGAAAAGACTTCGTTCAATCCTGCCAGAATATTGGGAATACCCAAGGGAACGCTCCAAAAAGGCGCCGACGCCGACGTTACGATCGTCGACCCCGATCTCGAGTGGACGTTTGACGTTTCGCAACTCCATTCAAAGAGTTTCAACTCGCCGTACCTAGGGCGTAAAATGACGGGACGCGCCGTCGCGACAATCGTCGCGGGCGAGATTAGATATAGAATCTGACAGACGTCCGAAGGAAACAATCCGGTCGATTAAGACGACGAGCCGGAAGCGTCGCGCAAGACGCTTCCGGCTCGTTTTTTTCAATCGCCGAATACGCGAGAGAACCGCTTTAATCAGTAGAGTTTCATTCCGGGGCCGGCGCCTTCCGTTTTAATCAGTGGAGCCGCATTCCGGGTTTGGCGCCTTCGTCAGGGGAAAGGACAAAGACGTCGGGACCGCCGGGGCCCGCCGCGACAATCATACCTTCGCTGAGTCCGAATTTCATCTGGCGCGGCTGGAGATTCGCGACAAACGCGACAAGGCGACCGACCAACTTCTCCGGCTCGGGATACGCGGCCTTAATGCCGGCGAAGACTTGGCGCGTCTCTGTTCCTCCGAGCGAAATCTTCAACTTGAGGAGTTTACGCGCCTCTGGAACCTGCTCCGCCTCAACGATACGACCAACGCGGAGATCGACCTTCATGAAATCGTCAATAGAAATAACGTCGGCGAGCGGTTCGTCTTCCAACGGCTGAGCGGAATCGTTCCAAGGGGACGTTTGCGCGCTCTCGTCTTTTCCTTCCAGGGTCGGTTTTGATTCTTCAATCATAGCTTGAATTCCTTCTTTTGAAACGCGCGTCATCATGTGGACGTATTCGTTGACCTTGACGCCAAGGAGCGGCGTCTGAGCGTCGTTCCAACTGGTTATTTTCGTATTGAGCAAATTTTCCGTCTTCTTCGCGAGATCGGGAAGAATAGGAGCGAGATAAACGACAATCTGTCGGAACAGGTTCAGACTAATCGTCGCGACGTCTTGAAGTCGGCGCTTCGCTTCTTCGCGCGCCTCGACGGTCGCCGATTCGTCTTTTTCGAGATTCTTCCATACTTTATTGAGCGTCCATGGCGCGTTGTTCTCAACGTACTGATTCGCGCGATATCCACACTCAAGAATGAGACGAATCGCCTTTCCGTAATCGCACGTCTCGTACGCGGCGGCAATCTCCTCCGACTTCGAAGCGGCTTCCGCGAAGAGTCCTCCGTCGTCGGGATAAACCTCAGAAAGTCCCGTCGTCGTCGCAAATTTCGCAGTTCGACTTGCTAGGTTGACGACCACGCCGACGAGATCGGCGTTGACCTTCAGTTCCATTTCTTCCAAATTCAAGTCGAGATCGTCGACGCGACCCGACGTTTTCGAGGAGAAGAAGTAGCGTAGATAAGACGGATCCAAATGCTTCAAATAGGTCTTCGCTAGGATAAAGGTGCCCTTTGATTTAGACATCTTTTCCCCGTCGACCGTAAGGAATCCGTGGATATGAACTTTCGACGGAAGATTATATCCCGCCGTTTTGAGCGTCGTCGGCCAGAAGAGCGTATGGAAATACGTGATATCCTTGCCGATGAAATGGTGAATTTCCACGTTAGGATTACGCCACCAGTCGTCGAAATTTTCGCCATGTTCTTCACACCACTGGGCGGACGATCCCATGTAACCGATCGGCGCGTCGTACCAAACGTACCAGTAGTTTCCGGGGAAATCAGGAATCTCAAATCCGAAATACGGCGCGGGACGCGAAATGTCCCAAGCGTAAAGATCGGAGCTTAAAAACTGCCCCTTGAGATAGTTGGCGACCTCCGGCTGTAACGCGCCCGAGTTCTCGACCCAATCGTCAAGGAACGCATGACATTGTTCAATGTCGACAAAGAGGTGCTCCGCCTTGCGGAGTTCAAGATCTGCGCCGGAAATCGCGCTCTTCGGCTGGATTAACTGCGTCGGCTCGTAGACGGCGCCGCACTCGCAACTATCGCCATACTGATCTTTTTTACCGCAAACAGGACAAGTCCCTTTAATAAAGCGATCTGCGAGGAAACGTTTTTCGACGGGATCGTAGAACTGTTCAATCTCGCGTTTGACGATCAAACCCGCCTCGCGAAGCTTACCCCATATCTCTTCGCAACATCGACGATTTTGAGGCGAATTTGTACTGCCGTAATTGTCGAACTCGATTCCAAAGCCGGCGAAATCCGCAGTATGCGCTTCTTTAACGTCGGCGATGAACTCTTCTTCAGAAACGCCCTTCTTTCTCGCGGAGATCGTGATCGCGGCGCCATGAGTGTCGTCGGCGCAGAAATATCGGCAGTTTTCGCCGCGCATTTTTTGGAATCTTACCCAAACGTCGGTTTGGATATATTCGACGAGATGTCCAATATGGATATCGCCGTTAGCGTAAGGCAGAGCGCTCGTTACAAGAATCTTCCTGTCGCTCATGATTCCTCCCAAATGCTGTGTCGATAAAAGCTCGACGTCGAGTCCTTCAAATAGGCGCGGACAAGACTCTCCACGCCAAAACGCGGAACCTCGCGCAAAGCGACGCTTCGCGCGAATTTCCGCGTCTCCTAATCCTCGGAGATTCTACCCCTTGCGACGCGTTCGTCAAGGGCGGCGCGCCGACGCCGAACGCGTCGCAGGGGCAAACGTCCGTGAATTCTAATCTGCGTCGCAGACGACGCGGAACCCGACGTCGAAAACGCGTTGCCAAGGATAGTATTCTTCCCGCGCGCTCGACGTCGCTCGGTACGGTCGATCGTGCCACGAGCCGCCGCGAACAACGCGAACGTCATGCTGGGAATCCATGAGCTCGACCCCGTAATTCGGACGGAGCGACGTCGAGGTCCATTCGGCGACGTTTCCGTGCATATCGTAGAGTCCCCACGCGTTCGGGAGATAATGTCCCGATCGTTCAGAAAGGAATCCGTTGTCGCAGAAACGCCGATCCTTCGGAACCCAGTCGTCGTAGTACGTAACGTTCGGGAGAGGAACGCGCACGCGGAAGTAGTTGTCCGCGATGAACTCGATGAGCGTCTGATCGGCAAGATTCGCGTGGCGCGTAAAATCGGCGTTCCAGTCGCCAAAGTTAAAGGGCGTCGTCGTCCCGGCGCGACATGCGCGCTCCCATTCTTCTTCCGTCGGCAAACGGAACGTTCGGCTCGTCTTTTCCGAAAGCCACTGGCAAAACGCGGTCGCCTCGTTCCATGAAACGCGGCAAACCGGTTGGTCGGGCGCGTTTACGAAAAAGCCTCGGAACCCGTGAGACAATCCTTGACGCGATTCGACGCGCGAATCGTGGTTGGGGTCAAAAACTTCAAATTGTTCGTTTGAAATTTCGAACTCGCCGACCCACAAGGGTTTATCCTGATCGGTTCGTCCAGGGACGCGTTTGAGGGTCAGCGTAATCGTAGGCGAAAGCTTAACGCTCATCGTATCGTCTTCCGTCAAAACGTCGACGACGACGTCGTTAGGATTGATCTGCACCTTATCGGGATCGTTAGGAACGAGATACGGTTCGCTCATATTCCAGACTTCAGTCTTCTGAGCGACGCGATTCCAATCGACACGATTCGGAACCTCCCACCCGACTTCCGCGGGCTTGCCCTGAATCGCCTTTTCGTCAAGTTTGCCGATCTCGGAGTCGAAACGAGCGCGTAGTTCCTCGCCGTCCGGAAACGCGCGCTTTCCGTCCGCAACGGCGCGGAGGATTTCACGTTCCCACTCGGTCGCGTTCGGATTCGCGGGAATTTTAATCCAGTCTAACGCAAGGAGCGCGCCCGATTTCTGAGGATCGTATTGTTCGCCGCGCGCCTCTTCCGACTCGTCGTCAAAATTGGCGTAAAGTTCAAGGAGGTCTTTGCGACGCTTGTTCCATTTCGCGACGTTTTCCGCGCCGGCGAATTCAATCCATCCGCCATGATACGGCGTGTTCATATCGATCCAAGTAATAATTCGATCCCAAGCGTCCGCGTCCATCTGCAAACCGTAATGTCCGTTCGCGAGAATCTGATAGAGTTCCGTCGTATTCGCGCTGAATTCCATCGGATTGAGGAGAAAATAATCGCTCTCAATACCGGGACGTCGGACGAACATTTGCAAGTTCATGTACGAGGTCGAAAATTTTCCCACTCTATCGGCGGGCGCGCCGACTTGAAGAGCCGAACGATAATCTTGAATGATATTCCCGCCATGAAGATCGAACGCAATCGCGCCCCAGCCATGATCTTTGCCGTCGTGACATGCGACGCAGTAATGATCGAGGACGGGCTGAACCTCGCGATCAAAGGAAAAACCGCGCATCGGACCGTTCCAATATCGAATCTCTTCGACGGAATCCGTCTTGAAAGCGACGCTTGAAACGGCGCTGGTGGAGTTTTCGTCCTCATGACAGCCGACGCACGCCAGCGTCTCGCCAGGCATGGCGGTGAACCACGAGCGCATTTGTTGCAACGCCTGTCCGTTTTCGTCGAGCGGCTGAATCGCGATCGGCACGTTTGCGGGAACCCTAAAGAGGGCCGAACCGTCCTCGTTAACGGGAACGACGCCAAGCGTTTGACGGACGTCCCAAGGACCGTCGACGCCGATAATTCCCGTAGCGCCGCCGATCGTCGGGTATAGGTAGCTGTACGAATAAAGACGCAGATATTTTACGGTTCCGCGCGGCACGTCTTTAAGGCCTTCGCCAAAGTAGACGTCGGCGCAATAGACTGTCGCGTCGTCGCGCGAAAGATCGACGCGATCTTGGATGACCGGGGGACGGTCGGTTTCGCGCCACGGGACAGGTTCGAAACACGCGAAATTCTCGTTTTCCGCAAGAAGATACATATTGTCGAAACGGTCGACGAGATAGAGTCCCCAAAGCGCGTTTCGATCGGGCTTGGCGGCGACGAGATAATAGTCTTCGCTGAGGGGGAACGGATGGAGATACTTTGGCCAGCTTTCGTCGGCGATATTGTCGCCCCAGAGCGTCGAATGATACTTTGGATCGGTTCGCGACTCGACCTTCTTCGGATATCCGCATATACGCTCGACGGCGCCCTGCGTTTCCTTACGTCCCTTCTGCACGTCGAAGAGCACGAGTTCGCCCATTCGAGAAACCCCATGATGTCCCGTAACAATGCAGCAGAATTTCGTCGGCGAATCGGGAATCGGACGCGCGTACATCATTGAAACGGGCCAGAGCGAGTTCGACGCGTAATGCGCGCGCTGATTTGTGCCGTCGGGATTCATCTGGAAGAGAAGTCGTCCAGGGACGTGAGGAATATCGGTATATTCCCAGCGCTGATACATAACGCGGCCGTCGGGCGTGAGGGTCGGCTGCCAGTTGTGTTCTTGGTCGAAGGTCAGACGACGAATCGAGTTATCCTTCGCGTCGAGTCTAAACGTGTTCGTGACGCGCGTCGTTCCCGAAACGCACGGAACGGCGATATAACACGCGGTCGAGGTGAAAATCACGGAATCGTCGGGCATATAGCATGCGTCGTAACTGTCGGCGTCGGGGAACTCCGGCAGTTTCGCCTTCATCGTCTCGTCGGTCGCCTTGTTTTCCTGAGCGGCGTTGAGATCGAGTTCAAAGACGTTCCAGCGACGGTCGCGCGTCGTGGAAGAAATCAGCGCCTTCTGAGCGTCAAAGTGCAGATCAAGATCGCCGAGAAACGTGGGATAATCCGGCTTGAAAAGGGTCGCGGAACGAGGCGAGACGTCGGAGTCGGACGCGATCAAGTCGTCGACGTCTTCGGAGTTTGTCTCGTCAAAGACGAAGGGAAGCGCCAGCGTTTTCAATACGTCGTCAAAGCCGTTCGGATTCAAGACGCAGTTGCTCTGGTAATTTTGAGGAAGCCCAAGATCGGACGCGCCTCGCAGGATATAGAGCAGTTTGTCAAAATCGAGGATCGGATTTGCCCAGCCAACGCGCGCATAGAGTCGCGACGCCGCGACATAAAGCTCGGCGCATTTGAGCGCGTTCGCGTCGGACTGATCGTTTTTGTACAAATCAAACGCTTCTTTTCCTGAACTGCGCAAGTCTTCAATCTTCGCCTCCGTCTTCGCGAGATAATCGTCTTCGCCGGAGTCCTGACGGAATCGTTCAATAGCGGCGGCGGCGCGATCTAGCATTTCGTCGAACCGCGACGCGCAAACGACAAACGTTTCGACGTTCGGCAATTTCGAGTCGGCGTCGTCCGCCGAACGCGCAAAGGTCGCGCGCAGATGGAACACGGGCGTTTCGTCGTCCTGCGCCGATTCTTCAGACGTAGAACCGAACATTCCGGGAGCGTAAGTAAGCTCGTCGAAAAGATCGACGTCTTGAAGATTTGCGTCAAAAGAGGTCGCCGACGCTTCGACGGTTATCGACGTTCTCGGCGCGAGCGCAAGCGCCGTCTCGCGCGCAAAATGATCGCTGAACGTTTCGCCGCTCTCTTTGCGTAAATACCTGTCTCGAGCGATATATTCATACCATCCTCCGCTCCAAGGGCTGGGAGTCCAACCGTCGATATTTTTGATCTTTTCTTCCGCGAGGGCGCGAGGGACGTTCCAACGCGTTTTCATGTCAAACAAGGGAACAAGTTTGAACGCGCTAAAATGCGGTATATCAGGCGAAAACGCGTGGACCGTAATCGTATGTTTGCCGGCGGAAACGCCTGCGAGAACAAATTCCTTCTCCCACGAAGACGCGCTCGTGAGCCAGCTTCCGTTCGTCCCGGCAAGCGCTTTATCGGAAACGACGGCGCCGTCTAATTCAATCGTCAGCGGTCGCGAATTCTCCGCGCTAAAGAAGGCCCAAAACTCATAATCGCCCGATTCTGGAAACTCGATTTCAAAATCGGCGTGAGAATCTTTGGAGCCCGACGGCGGGCAAAGCGCGACATATTTGTCGGAGTATGGCAATCCCCTGAGCGTCATGTCCCCGCCGGAAAACCATTCGGCTCGAAAAGTAAACGACTGACGCGGATTCGCCTCCTGCGCTCGAGTCTGAAAACAGGGAAGTTGAAGAAATACGGAAAAAACCGTTAAGACGAACAAAACGCTAGTCATGCGTCGTTCAAAAATCTTCTGTCCAAAATGAAGCATCGTCTCGTCGCCTATAAATCGCTGACACGTCGTCGTCAAAACGGCGCCAATTCCGCGCCGTCCGACGAAAGAATAATCCGTCTAACGTAGATTATACGCAAACCGCCGACGCGACTCAAGCGTTGGGACGCGCCGCGTCGATTCAAACGGTCATAAAACGCAAAAACGTCCGGGACGACGCAGTCCCTTCGCCGCGCGTGAAGATCGTTCCGATTACCCGGAGTGCAGACGACGAAAAAGCCTCAAACTTCTCGCTAAAAAGATTGACGATGGGGGACGTGTTTCTTACAATGCTAAACGGAGAGGTCGATTCGTGCTCCGCAAGGCGACGCTTCGACTTAAAGAACGTCTGTTTGACCGTAAATTCTTTCAGGATATTCCCATGGCGCTTTCGTCGTTCCTTTACAGAAAATTGCGTGGTCTTTCGGCCCGCGTGGCGCTCGTCGTCTTCGGATTGTGCGTTCTAGGCCTTGTTTTCGCGACAAGCGACGCCGCCGTCTCCTTCGCTCAAACGGAGAAAGAGGGCGAAAATACGCGCGTCATGACCGCAGGACTCAACCCTATCGCGCCCTTTATCGGCAAAGACACGCTTTTCGTCGCGCGTTTGGACCTTGACCGAATCGATTACGACGTCTTCAACGAATCTCTTAAGCAGATATTCAATCGAATCTTGGAAAAACTCCAATTCGACGAATCGGGCGTTCAGGCATGTCGCAAAGAATTCGACGCGACGGCCAACGCCTTGACTGAAAGTTTCCGGCAGACGATCGCGGACTTCAAAGCGAGAACAGGGTTATCCGACGTCTACTACGTCGTTCAGACGACCCGCGGCGACGGCGCGTGCTTTATAGCGCCCGCGAAAAACATGACGTCGGAACAGCAGGAAGAGTGCAAAAAACTCGCGGAGGAGTTCCGATTGAATTGCGCGCTCTATCAGCAGAGCTACATGGTCGCTTCCAAGGCGCCCCTTAAGGAGTTTGGCGCGCGCTACAAGGATTTCAAACCGTCGTCGAATAGAACGCTCGAGACGTCAATCGCGCATAACGGCGACAAATTGCTCTCGTGGTATTGCGGACGGCTCAAGATTCGTCCCCTTTTCCACGCGACCCTTGACGAAGGAACGAAGTCGGCGCGCGTCCGACAGTACGATCCATTCTCCGACTCGCCGCGCTCCGTTAAGGATCTTGTCGAGACGTTTGACGCCGCGTTTGTCGAAGGTTCGGGATATGTCGACGCCTCGACGCTGAGCGTTCAGTATACGCTAAAATTCACGACGTCCGTAAACGCTAGCAAATTCCATGACAGCCTCGTCGACGTCGTCGACGCCTACAACGAATTCTACTTTAAGACGCTCGAAAACAATCCGAGTCAAGTCGACATGGACGATTTCGCGCCCGGTAAATTCCTCGCGACCATGGATCAAACGCTTGTAAAACGCTTTAATCTGTATGGGATTGTCCGCGAGTATTTCGCCGGAACTTTTGAACTTTTGCTCCCCAGTCAAAACGAATCGGAACTAACGTTCACCGACAGCGTTCTCGACGAAGTCTCAAAACTCGGGCCTGTGTCCGTCGGGTTTCTCGTGCTTGGACGTAGTCTAACGAGTTCCGATTCCAAAGTTGAACTCGAAAACGTCGATAGTTCCATCATCGAATTCGACTCAAACGCCCCTGGCGAAGAGGACGCAAAAACGCCTAATCCTTTCAAACGCGTCGATTAACGCTCTTTCGTCATCCTCCCGACCGCGATTTATCGCGTTCCCCTTTAAACGATTAAGAGACGCCCTCATGACTCCTAAATATTCGATTCTTCTATCCTTTCTCCTCGGCGTTAGCGCGCTCGTTCCGACGTCGCTCTTCGCCCAAAGCGCGCCTTCGCTCCTTGCGACCGCCTACAGCCGCGTCGAAGATCAAGTCAACGATAAAACGTTCTTAGTGGTTCGCGTCGACCTTACCGCCGTCAATTCCCAGACGCTCGCAAAAACGCTTGACGAGGTCTACGTGCGATTCATGAAAGAACGAGGTTTCAGCGCCGCGAAAATCAAAACAGGACGGCGCGAAATTAACGTCGCTATCGACGCGATCAAAGAAAACGTAGAAACGTTCGAACAGTATCGCGACGCCTTGAACGTTCGTGAAATTTTCATAATCGTTCAGAACCAAACCGACAACTCCTTCCGAGTCTTAATCCCCGGTTCTCAGAAAGAAATCCAAGCGCGCACGGCGCCGTTTCTAGCGACGACCCCTCTGAAACCCGTCAAAACGTCCAAGGGCTGCGCCTTTGCGACCGACCCGGCCGAGGACGCTAAAATCTATAAAGAATTCAAGTCCAACGTTAATTCCCCGTTGAAGCGTTTTTATCAAAGCGAGGCGTCTGGCGCAATTCAAATTTTCTGTTCGCGTTTCGATATCCAAAAGTTTTATGAAGACGTGCATGCAGCCCTCGTGAAAGCGGGCGCGGCGAGCGAGGACTCGTTCGAGGAATATAAAACGGGACTTGAATCCTTCAAATCATATTTTCAGCAGTTCAACGTTTCCATCGACGTCAATCGTTTCTCTATTAAAGGTTCGCTTGTCTTTACGACTCCCGAACGCGCCGAAGACGCCCGAAAATCGCTGGAAACGCTCGGCGATAAACTCATCGACGCGCTTTATGACGACGGCGGTTCGCTTTTCGGGCTTCCTTCTCCGATTGTTGAGAAATACAGTCTCGCGCCTCTCGCTCGAGAAATGGAGCGCGCCTCGCTGAAAGCCGCGTTGCCGAAGCGTTCCGCTAACTCGCTGAGTTTCGAGTTCACGCCTGATTCTGACAATTTCTGGTCGAACACGTTCTCGCTCATGATCATGGCCTCGCCGTGACCTGAGCGATTTTGAAGGTCGCCGACGTCGTCGCTCGATATCGACGCGACGACGTTAGTTTTCTTATTCAACCTTATTGAAAACACGCCTATCTTGATGACAGATCAAAACATAGAACGCCGATCTAGACGCGTTGTCGCGGAGATTATCTCTGTGGGAGACGAAATCGTTTCCGGCTATATTCTTGATACGAACTCGTCGTTTTTGAGCCGTTCCCTTGCGGAAATCGGCGTTCGCACTCTTTATCATACGACGGTCTGCGACGATATGAAGGCGATGACGGAAGCGTTTGCCGTCGCGCTACGCCGCGCCGACGTGGTCGTTTGCACCGGCGGACTCGGTCCCACGCAAGACGATTTAACGCGTCAAGCGGCGGCGAAGGTTCTCGGCGTCGAATTGGTTTTCGACCAACCGTCCTTTGAACACACGACGGAGCTTTTTAAAAGGCGCGGGCGGGAAATGCCCGAATCGAATCGTAGCCAGGCATACGTGCCAAAAAATTCGCGCGTGATTTACAATCCAAACGGAACCGCGCCCGGTTTCGTCGTCGAACAGAAGCGCCGCGCCCTTCCCGACTTTCCTATAACGACGGGAAAGCTCAAGAGCGGCGACGATCTTGACGGCGAGTTCGTCTTTCTCACGTTTCCAGGCGTTCCCGCCGAACTTTACGAAATGTGGAAAGGCGACGAAGGACGCGCCGCCGTCGAACGCTATCTCGATCACACGTTGGGAAATAATCGAACCGTCTACCGGACCAAATTAATCCACACTTTCGGTCTCGGCGAGAGCGTGGTCGAGGCCAAATTGCCCGGTCTCGTCGATCGCGACCATTTCCCGACGGTCGGCATAACGGCGAAGGAGAGCGTCATAACGCTTCGTATCTTTGCCGAGGGTCAAACGGAAGAAGTATGTGACAAACAGATCGACGATATTTCGGGTGAAATCTTTGCAAGCGTCGGCGACTATGTCTTCGGCGAAGACGACGAAACGCTCGCCCAAGCGCTCGGAAACAATCTGCGTCCGCAATGTCGTAAAGTCGGCGTCTTGGAATGGGGCACGCGCGGCAAGCTCGCCGGACTTCTCGACGCGGACGTGCTAGCGTTCGGACGCGTCTTTGGAGGTTCCGACGTCGACGAATTTACGCGTTTGTTCGGAGATTCGTCCACGACGCCAGAGTCTCTTCGCAAAGGCCGCAACGCCCGGGAAACATTTTCTTCCTCGTTCTATATCGACGGCGCGCCCGTGTCCAAGGAACTTCTCCGCCTCTACGACGCCGAGCGACGCGGTCAGACGGTCGACTACCTCGTTGCGATCGGCCCCTACCCTTGCGCGTTGGAAGACGCCAACACGTCCTCCGGTTTCGTCGACGTCGCCTTCGTCGATTTTCGCGATCCGAAGGAACCCGTCATGCGGCGCGACACGTTCTCGTTCGGAGGTCAGCCCGCCATGATCGACGCGCTCTTCTGCAACCGTGCGATGGAAATCCTCTTGAAAAACCAATAGTCTCAGACGTCGTCCCAAAACGCAAACTCGGTCGCGCCCCAAACACTGGAACGCGACCGAGTTTTTTATTTAACCTTTTCTGAAAAGGCGCCGCGACGTCAAACGTCGCTCAGTTTAATCGCTTCATAGAGCGAATCGAGACCGTGCTTTGGCGAAAATTCGTGAGCGACGTATCCTTTGAATCCAAGAGCCTTAATAGCGCGCATAATCGCGGGATAATAGAGTTCCTGCTGATCGTCGAGATCTTGGCGACCGGGATTGCCCGCGGTGTGGAAATGCCCAATGCAATCGTAGGCGCGACGGATATTGTTGATAACGTCCCCTTCCATACGGTGCATGTGGTAAATATCGAAAAGAATCTTAACGCGCTCGCTACCCACGCCTTTGATAAGATCGATTCCCCACTGGACAGAATCGGCCATATAGTCGTCGTGATCCTTGGAGTTGAGGAGTTCGAGGCAGACGTTAACCTTGTTCTTTTCCGCAATCGTCGCGACCTTCTTGAGCGCCGTAATGCAGTTCTTGAGCCCTTCCTGCGGATCCATGCCCTTACGATCGCCCGAAAGAGAAATCACGTTCGGAACGCCAAGTTCCGCCGCCATCGGGATATACTTCTCATAGGACGCGATAATACGTTCGTGATTCTCGACTCGGTTAATTCCGACGCGAATCTGAACCTCGGGAATATTGCCCATCGTCACGGTCAGACCATGGTCGCGAACAAGTTGCCAGTCTTTCCAATCGACAAGATCGATTCCAACCAGTCCCATGCTCTTAACGACGTCGCAGAATTCCGCCATCGGATACGAGCCGAAGCACCATTTGCAGACCGACTGCTTAATATCGCCCTTGAAACCTTCGGGAATCTCATATTTTTTCGTTTCATCCGCCATAGAAAACCCTCCCGTAGCGCCGACGGCGGCGACGCCGCTAACCAGCGCGGCGCGTAGCGCTTCACGTCTTGTCATTTGCATAGGTTTAATCCTTTTAAAAGAGTCAGAAAGAAGAACGTTCCGAAAAAAACGCCTCGTCGGCGCGCCTTCAGTCAAATTCCGGCGAACGCCGTTCGTCGGAAACTAGGTCGATTATAAAAAATGAAACGGACAAAGTAAAGCGTCGCGAGAAGATTCGATTCTAATTCGTTAAACGCGCCTTATCCGACCGGGATAGGTCGTCACATGGAGCCTAGTCCGAGGACGCCGTCTTCTCTTCGGTTTTTATCAAACATGAAATTCGGTTCGACCGACAAACTGACGCCCCAGTTGTCCTTGCTCTCGTTCCGGCTCGCGCCGAGCGTGAAGACGAAAGATTCGCCGATGCGACTAATCGAAACCCTCTGACCGGCATTAATGCCTTCGCTTAAATCGTAAGAATTGCTGAAGCCCAATCCCCAACGTTCCGACGTGCGATAAGTCAGTCCAAAATTCAAATATGTCGAATCAATCGGTCCGTCAAGTCGGTCGATTCCAAGATAGCATGAACTGAGTCCCGGACGCCGACGTTGAACGCCGAGTCGCGTGATCTTCTGACCCGTTCCCCAAACGTCGTAAAGCCCCGAGGATAAAACGGCGAAGCGATCGCCGACCTGCCACGTCGCGTCGAAGTCGATGAAGCCGGGAACTTTACCGAAGTTATGACGATTTTTCGGATAGAGATTAATGCCTGCGTTAAACGTAATCCAGTCGACGACGCGACGCGCGTCCGCGGGGCCGCGTTTCGTTTGCCAGCGGTTATTCCACGCGAGTCGCACGAGCATCTGTTCGTCGACGAGTTCCGTCGACGGCGACGTTACGTTTCCTTCGAGCAGTCCGGAACGGATCGCGTAATAACGCTCGTCAAACCGAAGAGGTATGGCGTCGGAAAATCCCGCGCCCTTGCCCGCAAACGTCGTGACGGAATACCGACGACGGAAATCCTCGATTTGGAAGTCGTCGATTTGATCGAAAAGAACGAGGTCGTCGAAATTCTTGCTCGCGTCCGTATAGGAGAAATCGGCGACGAGGTTCATCTTGTGCGCGACGCCGTTGACATACCACGTTTTGCTCTCGACGTCCGTATCGACCTTCCAGATAGGAAGGTTCAAACGAACGCCAAGCTGTCCGTAAACGCGACTTATGTTCTTCCGATCGACGCCGCGTCCCCAAAAACCGTATTCGCCAAGCGCGTAAGGAGTCGCCTTGAGAGGGCCTGCTTGGATAGGAAGGTCGATCTCATGGCGCGTTGAAAAGACGAGGCTGTCCCTTTGAAGTCGCGACGAATTATAGACGTCGTTGTTCGCCGAATCAGTCGCCAGTTCCCAGTCGAGATAGCGGAAGAGGTCCCGATCGGCGACGTCGTAAGGAGCGTCGGCGACGCGGAACTGCGCGAAACCGACCTTCGTGTGTTCGTACCAAACAAAGGGAGATTCGCCGAGCGCCTGTCCAAGCCAGTAATGATCGAAACGCGGCAGCCAGCTAGTCTGGGTATAGAATTTGTCGGTACGAAAACTTCCCATAAAGCTCAACGAACGGTTGTTCACCGTTCTCTTGAGTTCCAGGCTCGTAATCGGATTCGACGACGTGTTCCATTCTTCTTCAAAGAACTGAGGCAAATAGTTACGGTCGCTCGATTTGCCAAACTGTCCGGTAAAGGTCCAACCGTCGCGAATACAGCAGTTGTCGCAGAGTCCCAGACCGCAATCAAGCGCGCCAAGTTCTTGCCGGTGCTTCCATATTCCGCGATATCGATATTTATGAGGATGTTCGAGCGAACGACGTCCATAGCCGAGATTGTCGCGTCCTCGGTCGCTAATTCCGTAATAATTGAGCGTTCCGACCGCGCGCGTATTCCAGCCGAAAATAGAATCGCGTTCATATTGGAACGTCGTGCCATGACCGAATCCGCGACGAGAAAGATAATCGAGATTTAAATCCCAACTCGTTCCCTCCGGGCGCGTTTTCGTCATTCCAAGAATCTGATACAGGTTCCACGAAGTGAGAATTTGCGTTCCCAACGCCTTATCGTGACCGAATTTCAGATATCGGAGATAGAGCGATCTGTCGGCGCTGACCTCGGTCGCCATCCAAGGCCAGTAGAGGATTGGCAAATTCCCGACGGAGACGAAATTATTTTCCGCGACAAGAAACGTTTTGTCGTCCGTCAACGCCATGCCTGTTTTCGGATCGACCAAAATATCTCCCGTCGCCGCGTCGCGCAGCGGCGCGCTACGCGTCTCCGCAACGAGCGAATTCGCCTGAAGTCGATAATTCGGACGCCCCATCTGACTCGTGGAGACCCATGCGGAATCCGCGTAAATCGAATTATACCCCTGCTGCGTGATTTTCTTCGCGCCCAATCGAAAAACGGCGTCCTCGTCGCCCGGCGCGTGCGCGTACATTTCCGCGTCTTCAATGACGCCGACGTAATTCTTGACGTCGTAATACATTCTATCGGCATAAACGACGTTGTCGCCAAGTCGGAAAACGACGGCGCCTTCAAGATATATTTCAAAATCGACGTCGCTCGGCGTCGTAATATCGCCAAGATTCTGACCGGCGCTCGTCCAGACCATAGCTTGGTCCGCGGAAAGTTCGAGCGTATCTCCGATCGTTTCGTCGTTAAGACCTATTCCTTGAACAACTAACGTGAATCCGTTCGAGATAACGAAGACGTTCTTACCGCCTTCGCTCGCGTTCTGCGCGCCCGAAATGGAATACTCGTTGTCGTAACGCGACGAAAACCGCAAACGGCGACGCGGCGCTTCCGTCGTCTTCGGCTTGACGGCGTCCCGATACTCCGTGACGAGAGAAGTCTCGGGAATCGTCGCGACCGTGTCTCCGTCGCCGGTGAGAGACCATCCGAGGATTCCGTCGTCCGTCTTAAGGGAGACGGGCTCCTGAGGAACGCGCAGTTCCTCCGAGGCCGCGCGTTTCGTCGGCTGCGCGCTTTGTCCGAAGAGACCGCCGCGCGACGAGGCGTTGACGGCCGCTTTAAGGGAACGCGACGCAAGTCCGTAAATTTCATCGGGAAGAAGTTGGTTTTCGCCCGGAAACGCGATGCGTAAATCGACGTCTTTGAGGGAAACGAACCGTCCGAGCCACGTCGCGCCGTCTGACTTCGCATAGGGACAGACCGAATTCAAGTCGAGTTGAATCGTTCCGGTCTCGTCCTGAGCGAGGTAGAGCCAGACGGAAGTTCCGGTAATATCGGCGCCGTTCGACTTCATCTCCTGATTGCGAGCGATCCAAACGACGCCCTTCGGAGCCGACGCCCTGCCGGCGCCCTGTTCAACTCGGCAATCGCCGTAGAGAACGTAGACCTCGCCGAAATCGTCGGACGCCCCCTTCCAGCCATACTGCGCCGAAATCGCAATCGGATCGGCGCTCACTGACGGCGTCGGCGCGTAAAGAGTCGCTCCGTTGATCGTTTTCTTCTCATATCGATCCGCGAGCGCCTGATTTTCCGGCGTCGGCGTCAATGGATCCAGCGCGACGTCTTCGGTTGCGTCAATCGTCGAATCCTGGGGGAAAACCATATTCTGCAGCAATCCGGACGAGCTTCCGTCATACACGACGCCGTCCCCCGAGCCTGTCAGAAAAGAGGAGCGCGCGCCGGAGTCATACGGCGAATCGCCTGCGTAGAGAGCGTTAAGAGTCAGAAGACTTCCCGTAAGCGCAAAGAAAATCGCCGCGTAAACGCTAGGGCGTAACGACGCCGTAATCGTCCGAACTTGGAATGCTCGGCGATCGCGTAAGCGGCAATTCAGGATTTGTGCGAAACGACGTCGCAACGACATACGGATACGACAGGCGAACGGGATTTTTGGGGAGTCGCGCGGCAAAAAGTGGAAATCGTTAAGCGCCTCCATGTCGAAACGATTCCCGCAATTTTGCGCGGTTACAACCGACTCTCCTCGTTCTTTCGACGCCGTCGGCAGAACGAGAAAAAGCCGTGCGTTAGGATAGAAAAAACGCCTCGAGAGGACAAGCCCAATCCCTAAAAAAATCGGCGACGATCACGCTCGCGACAATGCGACGGTAAAAAAAGAAAAACAACTCCGAGACGCTGGAAAAAAATGAAACGCGCATTAACGCAAAGGGCGCTCTCCTCTGAAGGAAAGCGCCCTTTGCATGTTATGTTCTCAAAGCGCCTCAACGTCTCGGGGCCATGCCGACCGTCTCGATATCGCCGAACGAAAAGGGCGTCAACGCTTTTTCTACGCTCGCGTTTCCAAGCGAAGTTGCCGAACCGTATTGACGCAACGCCATAAGGACGTCGTAGTCGCTCAAAAGATAGGCGCTTAAATAGTCGGCGGTCGCGGCGGCTATCGTTTCGTGATAAGACGTGTCAGAACCAATGACGCGCCGCCCATAGACGCGATGGTCGCCGCCGTTAAGCACGACTAAATAGCGGTCGCTCTTGCGAACGCTGTCGTAAGGAAGACGACGTTGATAGGCCTTTGTCGAGCCGACGATTCCGTCGTCCTTCGTTCCCGTCACGACCATGAGGGGCGCGGAAATTCCTGAATAAACGCGCGCGCCCTGACGCTCTTCGCAGAAAACCGGCGGCGACAGCGCGAGAACGGCGGCGACGCGATCGTCGCGAAGCGACGGTCCGTTGTCGGGCGGAAGCTGTCCCGCGACGAGGAGCGCGCCCAACGCGCCGAGATCGTTCCCTGCGACTGCAATCCTACCCAAATCAACGTCGGAACCAAGCGGACCGGGACTATAGTGGGAGTCGTAAATATAATCGATCGCGGCGCGAATCGCCTTCGCACGGTCACGACTCGGCCAGTATTTGCGATACGCTTCCTTGAGCGCCGCCATCGGACGCGCCTTGCCGCGCCAAACAGATTCGTCCGTCTCCGGATGATGAAGCGTCAAGGTCACGACGCCGCGAGACGCCCACGCGCGTCCAAGATAGCCAAATTCCTCAGGAGAAGCGCCGAGTCCGTGCGAGTAGATCACGACGCCGAATTTAGAACCGGCGACGGGAGGAGTCGTCGGATGATAGACAATCGCGCGATAGTTTCTGCCCTCGTGGGAACGCCAAGAAATATTCTGGACCCCGACGCGGTAAATCGAGCGCGAGCCAACGACGACCTCAGACGACAGACCGCCCCCCGAAGGAAACGGAACAGCCGCCTCGTTAAGCGAACGCGACGATTGATTCGCTAGAACGTTAGGAACCGATTGGACGACGCGCGCGACGCGTCGTCCAAATTCACGGTCGCCCTGCGCGCCGACGTTTGACGAAAACGCGGTAAGAAAGCAGAGGAACGTCAAACAAAGAACGACGCCGAAAGATCGTTTAAAGTCCAAAAACGTTCGTTTCATAAATATTGAATCCATTCGCGTCTGACGCCGTCGGACGAGCCGACGACGTCAGACAGAAAAAAGCGGATGGAGCAGGATTCGAACCCGCGGAAGGCGTAAACCTTCGCCGGTTTTCAAGACCGGTCCCATAGACCAACTCGGGCATCCATCCAGCAATACCAACAAAACTCGCGCTTAACCGTCGAGGGGTGAACGCGCCTCTCGTCGAGTATCGGCTTGAAAAACTTCTTATATCCAGCAAAACAATAGCGACCGTTACAACCGCTATAACCGTTAAAACTGTTAAGAAAAATTCCCAGCTCGGGGATTATAGCGCTTCTAATAGGCAAGTCAACAGGAAAAATATCGGCGAACGTCGCAAGATTCGATGAAATCGCGCGATAATTTTCGCCTTCAAAAAACGGTATAAAACGTTCAAAGAAACAGAAGAGCGTCAAGCAGAAAACGCCGCCGAAAGACCGACCAAACCCGTAACAGTTATTTCATAAGCCAAAAAACAAGCCCTGACTAAACGTCGTCAACATTTAGCTAGGGCTAAGAGAGCGGATGGTACAGGATTCGAACCTGTGGAAGGGGTAAACCTTCACCGGTTTTCGAGACCGGCGCCATCGACCAACTCGGCCAACCATCCGACAATATCGACAAAATTTGCTAGAAAACGCGCCCCTGATCGAGCGCCTAGCAAAGAAGACCTCAGACTCTCAACAAAACGACGTCAACCGACAAAATCGTTGAAATTGACAAGAAATCCCCCTAAGCGGGGGGTATTATAACACGTCTCATAGGCAAGTCAACAGGTTTTCGCGTTTCATCCTTTTGCATTACCCAAAGTCCGGCGCGCCGCGAGGACGGCTCTATGCGATCGTGAGAAAAAGCGCCCTGTTTAGAGACTAAACGGGGAGCTTTGTTTATAGCCGCAGGCTAGAACGCGGTCAACGTCGCTTTACAACGCGATTCCCAACGGCTAGAATCAAGGGGCGCGCGAGTTCGTCGCTCGCTCGGTTTTATGACGCTGTTTTTTCAAACGTCGCAGAGGTCGCCCCATGTCAGCCAATCGTCTTCCAAAAAATCTCCTTCCCTCTTCCTTCGGATTCGCGCTGGTCTTCATGATCGCGTTATCCCTGACGCGATCCTCGGTCGCATACGAAGGTCCTTCGGGCCTGCTCGTCGATCTGCTCGAAAAGACCGACGTCGTCTGGCGCGACGGCTATCCGACGCAGTTGACGCTCGACGAACTTCCGACGGCGATCGAACGCCTTCAAACGGTTGAAATTCGCTCGTCGCGACCTTATCTTTCGTGGGTCGTCCCGGCGGTCGAGAAGAACATGGAGCAGACCGCGTATCGGCTCCAGTTCGCGACCTCGCGCAAAGCGTTCGCCGAGCCCGCCGACGCGGAGCTTCTCTGGGATTCCGGGAAAGTCGCCGACGCTTCTTCGACGGCGGTTCCTTACGGCGCCGAAAAACCGCTTGAACCGTCGACCGTCTACTACTGGCGCGTGAAGATCTGGGACCGGAACGACGCGGAGTCGGACTGGTCCGCCGTCAAGGCGTTCAAGACCGCGTCCGAACTCGAAGAATACGCGACGTCCCGCTATCCTCTCGTCAAAAAGACCGACGCGCCCGTTAAGACGACGAAGCTCAACGTCAATACGACGTTCGCCGACTTCGGGCGCGCCTCCTTCGGACAGCTCCGCGTCAAGGTCGACGCGCCGAAAGACGGGCTCGTCGCGCTCGTTCGACTCGGCGAAAGGACGGCAAACGGCGCCGTCGACCGCAAGCCGAAGGGAACGACCCGATACTGGGAATACCGGCTCCGGCTCCTTCCCGGCGTCCAGACGTACTCGATCAAGACGCGCGTCGATCAGCGCAACTCGTCCGGCGCGGCGTTCCTCATGCCCGACTACGTCGGCGAGGTCATGCCCTTCCGCTACGCCGAGGTTGAGTTCTTGCCGGATCAAGAGGAGAACCGCTCGTTGATTAAAGATCAAGCCGCGCCGAAGCTGGTCGCCGTCGAACGCGAGACGGTCGTCTACCCCTTCGACTCCTCCGCGTCCTATTTCCACTGCGATAACGACGCGCTCAATCGCGTCTGGGACCTCTGCCAATATTCGATCGAAGCGACGAGCTTCGACGGCGTCTATCTCGACGGCGACCGCGAACGCATCCCGTACGAAGGAGACGCGTTCCTGAATCAATTGAGCCATTATTCCGTCGATCACGAATACACGCTCGCGCGATTCTCCGAAGAATACCTCATTTTCCACCCCACGTGGCCGACCGAATGGAATCTCCAGAACGTCCAGATGGCGTGGTACGACTACCTCTATACGGGCGACGTCCGGCATATCGCGAAATATTACGACGAGCTTAAGGCGAAGTCGCTCGTCGTGCTCGCCGAAGAGAACGGGTTGATCAGCACGCGCAAGGGCAAGCTGACGCAGGAAGTTCTCGATTCGATCCACTTTAAGGGCGGCGGGTTCCGCGACATCGTCGACTGGCCGCACAGCGGGCTGGCGGGAAACGAGAACGAGAAATCGGGCGAGACGGACGGGTTCGTCTTCAACGACTTCAACGCCGTTGTGAACGCGTACCATTTCTTCGCTCTCAACTCGATGAAGAAATTCGCGACAATCCTCGGAAAGGACGACGACGTTAAGTTCTTCGACGATCAGATCGCCAAAGTCAAACGGTCGTATCAGGAAGTCTTCTTCGACGCCGACCGGGGAATCTACAAAGACGGCGAGGCGACCGACCACGCGTCGCTCCATTCGAACATGTTCGCGCTCGCCTTCGGGCTCGTTCCGAAGGAGAACGTCGAAAGCGTCGCGAAGTTCGTCCAATCTCGCGGGCCGGTCTGCAGCGTCTACGGCGCCCAGTTCCTTCTGGACGCGACCTATCAGGGGGATAACGGGGACTACGGACTCGCGCTCATGACGTCCGACGGACTGCGCGGGTGGCTCAATATGCTCAAGGCGGGCTCGACGATCACGATGGAAGCGTGGGACGACCGGTACAAGCCGAATCAGGACTGGAACCACGCGTGGGGCGCCGCGCCGGCGAATATCATCCCGCGCAAGCTCGTCGGGGTCGAGCCAACCTCGCCGGGCTGCGCGACGATTCAGATCAAGCCGCAAATCGCGAGTCTGAAAACGGTCGAAGCGATCGTCCCGACGATTCGCGGAACGGTCGAGGTCTCCGTCGACCAGAGCGCCCCCAACCGCTTTGCGCTCACGATCCAAACGCCCGGCAACGTCAAAGCGGACGTCTATCTCCCGGCGGTCTCCGACGACGACCTCGTCTACGTCGACGGCGTCCGACTCGACGCGCCCCTAAGAGACGGCGCGTATTGGAAAATCCCGAACGTTGGCGCCGGCGCGACAAAATTTGAACGCGTCTCGAAGTAGGAAGCGCATGCTCCGACCGTCTCGAAGCGCCGCGTTTTTGAGATTTTTTGTCCTTTTTTTTCAGAAACGCCCCCGGCGCGGCGCTCTATGAAAAGAGCGCCGACGAAAGGGGCGAATATTATAGCGCCAAAGGAGCGAAACGACCTAAACGTCGAAGTTTGACGATTTGGACGCGTCGCTTATCGTCGGCTCTTGCCATTTAAGAGAAAACGTAAGCGCAAAAGATTCATCATGAAATCATTCCGTCTTTTTTCTAGGATTCGAAAGAGCTTAGGGCTGTTCTTCCTTTTACTCCCGACGTTTGTCTGCGGTTGCGGAAAGTCCTCCGTCGTCGAGTACGTCCCGACGCCGGGAGAAACGGCGTCGATGTACGAAGGCGCCTTTGAGCCTTACACAAAGGATTCGCCGCCGCTGACGTCGGACGATCTTAAGCGAGGTAAAGCCAAGCGAACCGTCGAAATTTTCCCTACGGAAGCCTACTTCGGCGATACGATTTACATCGCGGAATTCATTGAAAACGTCTCCGACGCGCCGATACACGATTTTAAAAAAAACCGACCGCCCGTCTGGGATATGCCGGGCTTCGCCGTTCGGATCTCGTCGCCGCAGCTTGAAAACAAATACCGCTGGAGATTTGAAAACCCGACGGGCGTGTGCTGTGCGCTAAAAAAAGAACAACATCTTTCTTCTTTAGAGCCGGGCGAAAAGTTTTGTTCCCGAATCGTTTATCCGGATATTTGTCCTCTTGAAGATTTCGACGCCCCCTTTTGGAAAGAACTTCGGGAAAAACTAACGCCCGAGGGGATCGTCTGCGCTATCGAACTCGAATACAATCGCGGCGAAGAAAACGTTTTCACGGCGTCGCAGGATATTCTGATCAAACCGCGTCCCGCCGAGGAAATGACGCTTTTAGAAAAGTGGTATAAAAACACGCCGAAGGAACTCTTTCCTTTTCAGGAAGGATGGAGTTTCTCGAACAGCGGCAAGAGCGATATCCGTCTGTCGGCGATCCCGATAAGAACGTACAATCCTTGGATTTTCGTACGCGTCGGAAATCGCAAACCGTCCGATCCCAACAACCCGCGAACGCTCAAAGGCTGGCGCGAACTCGAGTCGAGCCTTACCCCAAGTACGATGCGCGACGAAGTCAGACTCTCGCGATTCAGACTCGAATATTATGCGGCTCGAAACGCGACCAAGGCGAACGAAATCAAAAAAGAATATCGGGACTGGCTGGATAGTCTCCCCGAAGTTCAGCGCGTCGTTATGGAAAGATACGTCTACGGTCGCTACGAGTTTAGTAAGAACGACGCCGACGTCTTTCGGAAGATTTCCGAACTGCGGAAATAATTCCGCGAATTAGCCGACGATTCAAAGCAGCGCCCGAGTTTTAAAGACGTTACGCGACGCGCTTGGAAGTATCAACCTCCCGCAGTTCTTCTGTCGACGACAGGAATCGCTCGGACACAAAGCGAACGTCGGCGGTTGAAGTTTCTCTCCGCTTTCAGCCTTCTGAATAACGAAAGCGGCTGATTCGAATTCGCCAAAAATTTTCCTTGACGTTCGCCGCGCTTTGAATAAAATGTCCACAGTTACGCGGTTTTTCTGCCTACTAAACTCCTTTTGCCTCTAACACCACGGTGAACGCCATGAAACTCTTCGATAAGTTCTCTCGCTCTCAACGTCAGTCCTCTCTTGCTTGCGGCAAGTTGTTCGCGAATCGTTCCCTTTCGCTCGAACCTCTTGAGGAAAGAGAGTTGCTCTCGTCGGACGGATTGTTCGGAGTCGCGCAGTCTGTTGCGGTTATCGATTCTCCGATTGAGTTCGTCTCTTGCGACGTCGCTTTGTCGGTTGACGACGATTTATTCGTTGAATCGGAACCCGTCGGGCTTCCGTCCGAAATCGACGCTTGTTACGACGAAATGGCGGGCGAACTCTGCGATTCCTTCTCCGAATGCGGACTGGACGCCGTTTCGGAGTCGTTTTGCGAATTTTCCGAAGAAGAGTCTGTCGACGGCGAACAACTTTTCTCGCTTAGCCTGGACGATTCGGATGAAACCGACGTTTCCGGCGACTCAGGAAACGACTCCGAAGACGCCAACCTTGACGGCGAACAACCGAGAAGCGGCGGATCGGGAGGATCGAGTGGTTCCGGCAGTTCCGGAAGTTCCGGCGGTTCGGGTAGTTCCGGCGGGTCTGGTGGTTCCGGCGGGTCTGGTGGTTCCGGCGGGTCTGGTGGTTCCGGCGGGTCTGGCGGAAATGTTATAACGGCTTATCTTTCAGGCGGTGGAACGCAAATCCTTGAAGGGACGTCTCTTTCATTTTCATTTCAAAACGCTCAGTCAGGAGATAAAATTAAGGCGACGCTTAGCGGTTCTGCTGTCGCTAATGGAAAAATTGATGAAACATATTCTAATCTTGAAGTTACCGTTGGCAACGGTAGTCAATCCATTTGGATCAGTACAGCCAGAGATTATGCCAGTATTGGCGATTCAACGTTGATCGTAACATTCAGCGTTATTGAAGGGAATTCTGTAATTTCCCCGACCTCTTCGTCTTTTACAGTATCAATTTACGAGTATCCTGAGTTTATTTCAGACTATGAAAATTACGGAAGTTCAGATCATTATTCTGCCTACGTAAAGGAAAACGACGTCTCCGGAACGAGAGTTAATCTTAGAGATTATGGTTCAGTAGAAGATCGCGGTCATAAAGTCTACGCGCAAGGACAATCTGTTTGTTATCGCTTTGACTGCCAAAGCGACTATTTTTCAATCGGTCAATACACTGGCGTTATTACTCTAAAGCAAAACGCGAGTAAATTTATCGATGATAATGGAGTATACCACGCAAACTTGACGGTCTATGCTTATGATCCTCGGCTTGAAGAACTTTTTCCCGATTGCCTTGACATTGCTGTAGTTGAAGTTTCGTTTAGTCATTGGACTATTTCTCGCACTGAAGATTATCTCGCGACAGCGGAAGCGAGCGTTGGATGTACGCTTGCCGAACTTGCCTCGACTATTGGATTATCGGCGGAACAGGCTCGATCTTGGTACACAACGGATGATCCATCGCAGACGGTGTACTTGTTTGATGGAACCCCTCGGATTCTTTCTGCGCTTGGCGTAAACGAAGTCTTGGGAGAGACTCCCATGACTATAAATAATCTTAACCCTGGGATGTTGACTCTTTCTATTCCAAACACAATTTACGCCGCTTATTGCTATGACCCGGACAAGATTCAGGCAAATTTTTATTATAATGAGAATCTTAAAAGCCTCAGGCTTTTAGGTTTTAAAGTAGTAGAGTTTTATAATTATAATTATTCCGCGTCGTCAGCAGCAAAATATACGTTTAACAGTCAAATATCTTTGTTATCGTCAAACAAATATCTTCATGGAATCTATATTACGAGCCATGGCGCTTCGCAAAAAATGACTCCTGGCGATTGTATCAATCATAATGCGTACTGGGGACCAGAGTGGGAATTCAAGTACTACAACAATAATCTTAACGGGGGAAACGCAACTGGCTACGAGACGAATTGGTCGATTGATCAAGCGTTGACTTATTATTTGGGAGCAATTATTATTCAAGCGTGTGTTGGAGGCAGTGCGCAGAATCTTCGTGGCTCTTCTTCATCTTTAGTTTTTTTCGCGCCAGGTATTCATCCCGAGAATTCTGGTAATATAGCTGAATATTGGGGGTTGGATGCTAGCAATCCCGATCATGTTTACGGGGGTGCTCAAGGAACTTTAACCTTTAGCGAAAGTTACCTTCGGGCCGTGCTTAACCAGAATTAATGGTTCAGGAGTAAAACGATGACGAGAAATCTTTTTGAACAGTTAAAGAAACTGATGTTGATATTTATTTTTTGGGTTCTTGGAAATGCTTTTTCGGTTGGTTGCTCTAATGACGTTCCTTTTTCTTCTGGCGTTGCACCTTCCCTTCGGGTAGTAGAGCATATGATCGCAGACGGCGAGAGGGTCGACAAATCAGTTTTAGAGGGTTGCGATTATTTGGACGATCCAGAAGTCTTTTTTTCTAATTTTCATTGGGAATTAGAGGAAAATCGCATTACCCCGACACAAGTAGACGGTTTTTACAGTCGCGATTATAAACGAAGTATAGAAAAGATATACGAGAATTTAAAGGGTTTGTCCTTCGACGATATTTCTCTCTTTGAAAAAACTGAATCGATAGGAGGTTCCTTACGGTGGAATTATCTGGTTTTGGCGCTTTCTTACGAATTTAGCGGACAGGAAGTCCGAGCTTTTAACGTCTACAGTTTGCTATATGGTTCGTCGCCCGAAATGACTTGGGCGTCGTTGCGGTTAGGTTACGCGCACGAACAAGGCAAGAGTCTTCCTCCATTTTCCAATTGCATTTCCGGCGACGTCTATCAAACGCTATGTGAATTTGTTCCAACCTTGTCTTTACCTTCAATCGATTCTGTCGTGATGCGGATTAACGCCGAACTTGAGGAGCGCGTGGCGGAAAAAAAGGATATTCCTTGCGATTACCGCGATTGGGAAGCGATTGACTTGTATCGATTCCGCGATAACTGTGCGCGGATCGTTTGTCCTGATTTACATCATCGGTACAATCCGTTTCGGAAGGATTATAACATCTACCGAAAGCGCGAACTTTGCGTAAGGACGCGGGTTGCGTATTCTAAATTTATAGAATACATGGAGCGACGTCATTCCGAATACATGACTCGTCCTGCCAGTCTAATCGATCTCGAAAACGCGACGAAGACGATGGAAATTTTGCGCAAAATAGCTGAGTTGCCGTACTGAGAACTTCTGATTTTATAGAATCGACGACAGAAGGAAGACAAGATCGTCTACCCTTTTTAATGTGGGCGTCGCGTCCGCAGACATTTGTCGCCCCTCTGATCCAGTCCAATTTCTGATTGTTTTTAATAACGGAGTCTTATCGATGAATACTTTCCCTTCCAATACCAAGGGGAATTGCCCAATAGCGGTAAAAGCGATATTCATCTGTCGACGATCTCGACAAAGGGACTCAATCCTTGGTTTTTCGTACGCGTTGGAAACCGCAAACCGTCCGATCCCAACAACCCGCGAACGCTCAAAGGCTGGCGCGAACTTGAGTCGAGTCTTACCCCCAGTACGATGCGCGACGAAGTCAGACTCGCGCGCTTCAGGCTCGAATATTCCGCTGCTCGAAACACAACCGACGCCAACAAAATCAAAAAAGAGTATTGGGATTGGCTGGATAGTCTGCCAGAAGTTCAGCGCGTTGTTATGGAAAGATACGTTTTTTATTGCGGCGAATCTAATAAAAACAACGCGGACGTCCTCCGAAAACTCGCGGAGTTGCGGAGATGGTCTTGCCGGAATTGTCGAACGCTAAACAGTCATGCGACTCCTCTTCGCCTCATGGCATTTTTACCTTGATCAATCGAACGGCGCGTCGATTACGGCTCGGGAAATTCTGAAGGCGTTTTCGCAACGCGGCTGGGCAGTTTCGACCTTCTGCGGTTCGGCGGTCGACGACTGGAATCGCTCGGACGCGATCGGCGCGTTGGCGCGACGGGGGCTGTCGGCGTTGCGAAAATTAGAGAATCGCGACGCCGCGCCTTTTACGACCTTTTCTTTTCGCGACGGGGCGATTAACTCGATTCTCTTTTGTCCCGAGGATCGCGCTCCTATTCCTTCTCGAAAAGTCGGCGCCGCTTTCTTGCGGTTGTTGACGAGCGTGTTGCGCCGCGTCAAGCCCGACGTCGTCCTTTCCTACGGAGGGTATTGGCTCGGCGGCGATCTCCTGAAGGCGGCGCGCGACGTCGGCGCTAAAACGGTCGTGCTCCTACAGAATTTTGCGTATCATGACCGCAATTACTTTCGCGGCGCCGACCTTGTCGTAACGCCGTCAAATTACGCGTCGGACGTCTATCGCAAACGCCTCGGCGTCGAATCGGTCGCCCTTCCCCCTCTGATCGATTGGGAAAACGTCGTTCCCAAAAACGCAAGCGACGCCGGAGATAAAAACGCGGAGGGAAATCGGCTTCTTTTCGTTAATCCGTCGCGCAACAAGGGCGTCTTTCTCTTCGCTAGAATTGCGACGGAACTTCAGCGGCTTCGTCCCGATATCCCGATCCTTGTCGTCGAAGGAAGCGACGGCGCGAAAGAGTTGCGCGATATCGCCAAAGGCTGGTCGGACGCGCGCAATATCGAGTTCATGAAGAACACGACGCGACCCGCGAACTTCTTTCGCTACGCCAAGGCGACGCTCGTTCCCTCCTTTTTCGACGAATCGTTCGGACGCGTCGCGGCGGAATCGCTCATCGCGGGCAAGCCCGTCGTCGCTTCAAATCGCGGCGCGTTGCCGGAAACCCTCGGCGACGCCGCGATTCTGCTCGACGTCCCGAAACGCTACGATCCAGAAACGCTCATAGCCCCTACGTCCGAAGAGGCGCGACCGTGGGTCGACGCGATAACAAGACTGTGGGACGACCCCGAATTTTACGAAGAGCGCCGCAAAAAGGGACTCGAACGCGCTAAACTTTGGAAATATTCAAGCGTCGCGGAGAAATATGAAAACGTTTTTCGGGAACTCGTCGGAAAAGATTAGACGCGACGTTTCAAAGCGCTGAGAAATAAATCGCTCCCAAATGAAAAACTCCCCCGCGAACCGATCCGCGAGGGAGCTTTGCCAAACCGTTTCCAGAACCGTCGATCAGAAATCGTACTGATAGCTGCGGTTGAGTTTCTTCATGCGCTTGACGATCGCCGAGTGCATCTGGCTGACGCGGCTTTCGCTCAGTTCGAGCGTCGCGCCAATTTCTTTCATCGTCATGTCCTCGTAGTAATAGAGGATAATGATCATCTTTTCCTTCTGCGTCAACCCTTGGGTGCATTTGCGGATGATCTCGGCGCGTTCAAGGCGCTCCATCGGCGCCTGACTGCGTTTGTCGGGCAGGACGTCGACCTCGGAAACGTCGCCGTCGCCGGACGGGTCGTTCCATTTCTTATCGAGACTCGACATATTAATGCGGCTCGATTCGACCATCGTCTGACGCACGTCGTCGACGGGCAACTCCAGAAAGTTCGCGAGTTCCTCTTCTGTGGGGCGTCGTCCGAATTTGCCGACTAAAATTTTATCCGCTTCGTTCAGCTTCGACGTCTTGGAACGCACCATGCGCGGCGCCCAGTCCATCGAACGAAGCTCGTCAAGCATCGCGCCCTGGACGCGCGGGATACAGAACGTCTCGAATTTCACGCCGCGCTCCGGGTCGAACGCGCGGATCGCGTCGATTAGTCCGACGGAACCGGCGGAAATCAAATCGTCTAACTCGATTTCATGCGGCAACTTCGCCCGAATACGCTCGGCGCGACGGCGCACCAGCGGCATATAATGCTCGATGATACGGTTACGCGCCCCGATATCGTTCGGATTCGACTTGTATGCGCTCCATTCTTCGCGCAGCGGCAAATCCACTTCCGATAATACTGTCGTCGCCTGATCTTCCATGCTCGTCTTCCTAATCGCCAAGTACGCGACGCTTTCGCGTCGCTACAGGGAAAAGCGCTCGCCCAATGCAAAACGCCCCGTAATCCATTACGTGAAAAAGGTACGGAACATTAGCAATATTTCCAGCTCAAGGGAAGACGTTTTTTTCTTCTTCCCTAAAAATCTGAAAAATCGGCAAAATTTATCTAAAGTTTATTGTCAAGTTAGCCGAAGCGTCTTTCCCTCTCGTTCAAGTCGTCTAACAATCGACGTTCCGCGTCGCGTTCGCAACGACCGGCAGGGAACGCGTCCCTGCGCCCGACGTCGGCAATATCGAAAAAACGACGCGGGTCAAATTAGAGGAAAGACCGTTTAGCAGATATTTCTACAAGGTCGAAGGTCTGTTGAAACGATTGTGACGAGGCGACCGAAAGATCGTGTTCTGACGAACGTCGCGTTTAGAAGAACGCGCCCTATCTTAACGCTTAAGCGGATTTTTCTCGACGACGTTTGACTCCTACAGCTTCGACGTCATAATAGACGTCTGAAAGGTTTCGCGCCTTGTTCAACCCACCCCACAGGAATCGATTCATGAAAAAACTTACTCTAACACGCCGTCGCTCTCCTCTCGGCGCTGCGATCCCGCTCGCTTTATTCTCCACGCTCGCGTTCTTCGCCGCCGGTCTTTCTTCTCCCGTCGTCGCGGCGGACTCCGAGACGTCCACGCGCGATCTCTACTCCGACACGTGGTACGCCGTCGACGCGCTCGACCGCGCGACCCCGACGAACGCCGAGGTTGGCGACGTCAAGGAAGATCACGAGCGAATCGTCTGCATCTTCTACATCACATGGCACACCCAGAATCTCGCCAATCTCCCGCATCCTTATACGAGCGACGTCACGAAAATCCTCAACGAAGCCCCCGAAGCACGTCTCGACGCCAAACACCCCGCATGGCATGGGCAGGGCTCGTTCCACTGGGGCGAGCCGGAGACGGGCTACTTCCTCAGCCAGGACGAGTACGTTATCCGAAAGGATATGTCCGAACTCGTCGACGCCGGAATCGACCTCATCATCCTCGACGTGACGAACGCCGTTCACTATTGGGACGAATGGGACGTCCTCTTCTCGACGATGGAAAAGATGCGCGCCGAAGGCAATCAGACGCCCCAATTCTGCTTCTGGTCCTTCAACGGTCCCGCGATTACCGTCGTTCAGAAACTTTACGAGCGTTATTACAAAGAACCCAAGTTCCAAGACCTTTGGTTCTACTGGGAGGGCAAGCCGCTGATCCTCTACAATCCGACTCCCGACGTCGACGCCAACTCCACAGGAAACGTCTCGCCCAACCCGAATTACGACCCCGACGCGAAAACGAACCCCAATAACCCGCATTATCAGGATCCCGACTACTGCGAAGAGAACTACAAAGACTACACGAAAGAAGTCAAAAACTTCTTCACGTTCCGCAGCATGTGGTGGGGATACTACAAGTGGAACGGAAAGCGTTACGTCGGAACGGAAGACACGTGGTCCTTCGGCTATGACCTCGGCAACAAAGACGTCGCCGCGATGGATCCCAAAGACCTTGTTTCGCGTCACAACGGCGTCCTCGAAGAAGCCGCCGTCACGCCCGCTCAGCACCCGTCGAGTCTCATCGGCAAATCTTGGACCCGCGACAAACGCGAGCCGGAACTCGACGAACACGACATGCCCAAACCGACCTACGTCCCATGGCTCGGCAAGACCGTCGAACACCCCGAAGGATACGGTATTTACTATCAGGATCGTTGGGACGAAGCGATCGCCGCCGATCCGCAAATCGTCTACCTCAACGACTGGAACGAATGGACCGCCGGGAAATATCAGACGCCCGGAACCCTCGAATCCCTCAACTTCATGCGTCGCGGCAAGAACGCCCAGTATTTCTTCGTCGATCAGTACAACGCGGAGTTTAACCGTTGCATCCAACCGATGAAGGGCGGCTATACCGACAACTACTACATGCAGACGATTCAGAACGTCCGCCGCTACAAGGGCGTCCGCAAGACCCCGGAAAACGTCGGGTTCGTCTCCGTCGCCGACGGAACCGCTAAGAACGCGCTCGACGCGTGGGACGCGATCGACGTCGAATATCGCGACACGATCGGCGACACGATTCACCGCGACGCCAAGGGCTACGGCGGCGAACATTACGTCGATACGACGGGGCGCAACGACTTCGTAACCTGCAAGGTCGGCGTCGACGCGAAGAATCTCTACTTCCTCGCGGAGACGCGCGAAGACTGGACGCCCTCCTCCGACCCGAACTGGGCGCTCCTCCTCGTCAACGCGGATCAGGATTACAAAACCGGCTGGTTCGGCTACGATTTCCTGATTAACAAGAACGTCGTCGACGGTTCTCAAACAACAATGTGCCGCTGGGTCGCGGACGCGAACGCGCCAAGCGGCGGCGACTGGAAGGAGGTCGCGAAGCTCGAATACGCCGTCGAAAAGAATCGGCTCGCCGTCGCGGTTCCTCGCGAACTCCTCGGCGCGACCGGCGACGCGGTCAATTTCGACTATAAATGGAGCGACAACCCGTCCGAGCTGAAGGATCCCATCTCCCTCTGCGTCGCGGGCGACACGGCGCCGAACAGACGCTTCAACTACCGCTTCGTCTGGAAGAAGAACTGATCTCAACGCGAACGTCGTCACGTAGCGCGACGACGATCCCCGCGCCCTAAACGCCAAAAGGGAGACGATAACTCGTCTCCCTTTCTTTTTTTCGCGCGCTTCGGGACCGCTAGTTAGCCCCTTCCTTTTCCAATTGTCTGCGCCGATATTCCCAGCCTGAAAGATAATTGCCCAAACGATCGACGCTATTGTCGACGATTTGATCTAAAAGATTGAGCAAGTAATAGAACATTAACGGGAACGCCCACGTATAGTGGATAAACGCGGGAATACAAAGCAGAAGAATAAGAAGCTTTCCGAGGATCGAGGCGTCGGCGAAAGAAAACATAGCGCCGCTGTTTACCTCTTTTATAGGGAAAGTCCAAAACCAATACAGAAAGCCGAAAATTTCAATCATGAAGACGCCTTCAAGATGATTTAAGAACCCAAAAAAGTCGTTGTTTTCAATATGTTTCAGATGGAAACGAACGAGACGAACCGATAATTTCTTTTCAAAATAAGGCGCCTCGTAGACGTCGCTCTTGAGAACGTATCTCAAAATGCCCAGCAGAAAGAAATGGCACGGAAACAGAAGAAGCAGAGAGAGCTTTAGCCGCGAAGCAGACTCGCCGAGAAGAATGTTATCGTCGGCAAGGAGCCCGAAAAACACATGCAAAAACGACGCGGCGCCGATCGTCAGATACGCGAACGCCGCGAGCGTCAACGCGCAAAAAGCGGGTAAGCCCTTGATTAGAAAGAATACGAACTCGCGAAGACGATTCATTTGACGCCCTCCGAACAACGCAAAACAGGCGTTGTTCGAATTCAAACGCCAATTTTGCTAAGATCAAACAAGAGACGCCGAACGATCTTCTTTCGTTCGGCGTCCCATTTTCAAAACCGGAATCTTGCGCGGCAAGTCAAGTTACTCATGTCGCAGCGCCTCGATCGGATCCATCTTCGCGGCGCGAATCGCGGGGTACACGCCGAAGACGACGCCGATGAAGATCGAAATCAGGAACGCCAAGGGAACGGACCAGAAAACGATGATCGGCTTAAGTTCCTGCACGATTGGCGGAAGGCTCGCAAGCAATTCGGGATTGACGCGCTTGAGGACGTTCATGGCGAACGTCGTCACGGGCGAGCATGTCAACCCGACGAGGACGCCGAGACCGCCGCCCACGATTGAGAGGACGACCGTTTCGATGAGAAACTGACGGATAATATCGCTTCGCTTAGCCCCGAGCGCGCGCCGGATGCCGATCTCGCGAGTACGTTCCGTCACCGTCGCCAGCATGATGTTCATAATGCCAATGCCGCCGACAAGGAGCGAGATACCCGCGATGAGTCCCATAAAGACGTTAAACATCATGCGCGTCGTCTTCGCCTGCTCCAAAAGCTCTAGGGGAACGGTCACGCCGTAGTCTTCGAACTTCTGGTGATACTTATCGAGCGTAAGTTTGATAAGATCGGCAGTCTCCATAACGTCGGCGACGCGTCCCACCTTGAGCGTGATCTGCTTGAGCTGAACCGTCTCGCCTTCCATCGAACCGCTACGCCGCACGACGACGGTGTCGCCGACGCGCGTCTGCATCGTCTGGAGCGGGATGTAGACGTCGTAGGAATAATCCTCAGACTTCAAAGAACTTCCAATCGCGGCGGAAGGAGAACGCGACTTCGCGACTCCGATGACGCGGAAACTGTAGTTATCCCCAACCCGAACGAGTTTGCCAAGCGGCTCCTCGTATGGAAAGAGCGTCTGCGCGACCCCCGCGCCTAAAACGCAGTAATCGCAAGCGTTCTTATTCTCCTCGTCGGTAAAGAAACGCCCTTCGAACATCTCGATCTTCACGACGTCGACGTACGACGCCGTGCAGCCGACGAGACGTCCGTCGAGCTTCCAACGACCGTTCTGGAACGTCTCCTGATAGTCCTTGACGGGAACGGAATTAATAACCGTCGGGATCGTTTCCGTCAGACGTTCGTAATCGTCGCGCGTAAGACCATACTCGGGAAACTGCATACGAAACCCGCCGGATCCCGAAGAAAGAGCTTCGTTCGGCGGCTTAATCGTGCTGACAATGATATTGTCGGCGCCTAAGCTTTCGATCTGTTCCTGCGCCTTCCGGCTGATCCCCTCGCCGATCGCCATGAGCCAAATAACGCTCGCGACTCCGATGAAGATGCCCAGCACGGTCAACAACGAACGCATCGGGTGCAGATACAGACTCTTGATCCCCGAAAGCAACGTGCGAAACGCTTGTACCATCTCTAAAGATTAACCTGTGTATGTCTGGAAACGCCGAGTCACGACCGTCGGCGTCTTACTTGTTTCATAACGTCGTCCAAGAACGTCAAATCGGGCGCAGTCGCGTGTCCGACTCAATCAGTCCGTCGCGCAGACGCACAATTCGCTTGCTCCGCGCGCCTACGTCGTCTTCGTGCGTGACAAGGATAATCGTGCGCCCTTGTTCGCTCAGTTTGTCGAGCAGATCCAATATTTCCGACGTCGTCTTCGAGTCGAGGTTGCCCGTCGGCTCGTCGGCGAGGATGAAATACGGGTCGTTCACGAGACTTCGCGCTATCGCGACGCGCTGTTGCTGACCGCCGGAAAGCTGCGTCGGCCGGTGATTGAGACGCTCCTCCAACCCGACCATCGTCGCGAGTTCAACACAACGTTTACGAGAACGGAGCGTCGTATTGCCTTGATAATACAAGGGCACTTCGATGTTCTCGATCACCGTGAGCTGTTGAATCAGGTTGTACGACTGGAAAACGAAGCCGATGCGCGACGCGCGAATCTCCGAGAGACTGTCGTCGTCGAGCGTCGTCACGTCGTCGTGACCGAGCCAGATTTTGCCGCTCGTCGGACGATCCAGACACCCAAGAAGGTTCAACATCGTACTCTTGCCGGATCCAGACGCGCCCATAATCGCCACATAGTCGCCTACGGGAACCTCTAAATCGACGCCGCGAAGCGCATGAACCGTCTCGCCTTTGAGGACGTACTCGCGCTTGACGCCGACAAGCTTAGCGGCGAAGAACGGCTCTTGATCCTTTACGACGACGGAATCGTCTTTCTTCTTTTTTGCAAACATTGGTTTGAGAGTGTAAAAACGCCGGTTGAAAACAAACGTAAACGTCCGTCGTCGATTACCTCGGGGGCGGTCCCATAATTCCGCCGTTATCGCCGCCGGAAGCGGCGCCCAGAGACGTCGTTGCAAAAAGTTTCCCCGCGACGTCTTTCACGTCGTGATAGCCCTTGACAAACTCGGACTTTTGAAGCGCTCCGTCGCCGTTGAAGTCCATTCTATCGACGTAAAAAGCGACCGCCTGACGCACGCTGTTCGCCTCGGCGAGAGACTTGATCGGCTCGGCGGGAACGCGTGGAAGGCCCGGGAAAGCGACGTCGACCGGCTGCCCGTCGGACGCGGCGTTCTCAGGAGTCCTGTCGGCGGCGGCGCGTTCGTCGCGACCACGACGCGGCGCGCCAGCCTCGTTCTGTCCGTCCGCCGACGCGTTAGGTCGTCCTGCGCCCTCTTGCGCGACGTTCGGAGCGCCGTCTTGACCTCGACCGCCTCGCGCGCCCTCGCCGCCTGGGAATCCGCCTCCCGGGAATCCCCCGCGCGCGCCCTCGCCGCCGCGTCCTCCGCGTCGACCGCCGCGACGCGAGCCGGAGTCTTCCGCGACGCGCTCGCGCATAATCTTGTCGGCGACCTCCGCGACGCGCGTCATGGGAACGTCGTCGACGTCGACGTCAACGTCCTGCGCCTCCGGATCAGTTTCCGGCGCGTATTCGGCAAACAGTTTCTCGATCTCGTCGTCCGTCTCCGAATTCTGGAAGCTCTTGCGATCGGAGAAGAAACCGATGACAAATTCGGTCGGCTTCAAACGCCCGTCGTCGTTCGTATCCCAGTCCGAGAAGAGCGTCTTAAACGGAGAGTAATCAACGCCTTCAACGGCTACGCCCGGACGATCCTCGACAAGTTCCTCCTGCCAATCGACGTCAAGTTCAAGGGATTCCTCCTCGTCGTAGCTAGAAGCGGGCTTAACGATATCGATTTCGCTGGAATTCGGGAAAAGCTGGTTGAAGATTTCGTCGGAATCCTGCGTCAGAAATTCGATAGCGTCGAGCGTGACGTCGTTTCCGCTTACGTACTTATCCCAGTTAATTTTGTCGAGGTAGACGACGCGTTCGAGCGTCGGAACGTCAGAATCGCCGCGGAGCGTTTTGATTTCGTCGGCAAGTCTTGCGATTTTCGCTTCGGCGTCCTCGCCTCCTTCGACGCTAACGACCTGAACGTCGCCCGTCTCAGCCGCTTGAGCCGTCTTTTGGAGAAGCTCAATCTCCTCCTGTCGGCGGGTAATTTCGCTTTGACGCGTCGCGATACGTTCTTGAAGTTTCGTCGTCTTGTTCTCGATCGCGGAAAGCAGTTCACGGTGCATTTCCATGACGGTACGTCCAAAGAAGGATTCGACTGCCGCAACCTTGACGTCGCGAGCGAGCTTTTCCTCGATCGTGCGCGCATACTCTGCGGCTTCTTCCTCTTTTTGACGTTGTTCTTCGAGATCGGACGCGCTCAAGCCGCCGCCGTTCTTGATCGATTCAAGAATCTCGGGCGGTATCCTCGAGAGAATCTCCGGCGGAACGTCGCCTGATTTGATCCGTTCCGCAAGTCCGGCAAGCATCGCCTGGGGATTGCCGCCGGGGAAACCGCCCGCGCCTAAACCGGGAAAACCGCCCGGCTGTCCCGCGGCGCCAGGGAGTCCTCCGCCCGGTCCGCCGGCGACTTCGCCGCCAGCCTCAATTTCAGCGTTTTTCTCAGCCTCAGTCTTCGCATCGGCAAGTTTCTGCTGATAGACCTCGTTGTTTTCAAAGAGCGAAGGTTCGTTCGGATCTGGGAACTGGACGTTGTCGCGATAATTGCGGGCGCCGCTGACGACAAGTTCGCCGTCTTCGAGACCGTCAAGAATAATAACCTGCTTCTCGTTAGACGCGCCAAGCAGAACTTCCTTACATCCCCAAACGCCATCCTTATATGTTACGCAGTACGTCTTGTTGCCGTACTCCATGACGCAATGAACCGGGACCATAAGAACGTCGTGCTGTTCGTCGGCGATAATGCGAACCTGCGCGGTTAAACCGGAACGAAGTTCCTCAATATCTTCGTCCTTAATCTTAACAAGCGTAACGTAATCCTTCGCCGAAGACATCCACACTATCTCAGGATAGAGGTTTACCTTAACGACCTCGCCTTCGATAACTCGGTTAGGAATCGAATCAAAGGTAATTTTCGCCGGCATTCCGACCTTAACAGAGGAAATGTTCGACTCGTTAATCATTGTCTTGACTTGCATTTGCGTCTTGTCGGGCAATCGAATAATGACTTGACGCTGGCGAACGGTCGAACCTTCTTTGATCATTTCAGATTCGGACATGCGCCGCGAGTCTTGGTTCGCATAGACGACCTGACCGTCCTGCGGCGCTTTGATTTTGCAGTTCGCCGAGATCGCGCGATAACGGTTTTCGCGGTTCAGGTTGATATTGTACGAGTTCTTGTCAGAATCGACCTTTGCGCGCGCCGTCTCAATATCAGACATCAGCGACGTAATCTGCTTTTCGCTCGTGTACTTCAGCAACGTCTTTTTCTTAAGATTGGCGACCTCGAGCGAATTCTTCGCCTTCTCTTCCGCAACCTTGTCGATTTCAAGCTGAAGTTCCGTCGAATAATTAAGATTAAGAAGTCGCTCGGTAAACTTTGCGCTGTCCGCCTGTTGCTTACGCGTCTGTTCCGCCTCGAAGATGGTGTTCTCGTACTCCATCCAATTTTGCTCAAAGGTGCCCTCGACGTACTCCTCAAGAGAAATTTCCGCGGAACGAAGGGTCGCTCTCGAACTGTTAAGCGTCGCTCGACTAGTATTTGTCGTAACTACTTGCGAGTCAAGCTTTTCATCAATATCTGAGGAGTCTAATTCCACGAGTAGATCGCCCTTCCGAACGTCGGTGCCTTCGGGAATCAGGTAAATAACCGTAGCCTGACCTTCGACTTGGGAGGCGACGTCGACGTTTGACGCGCTTTCCGCGCTCCCCTTGCCGATTACTTCGTGGACAAACGTCCCGCGTTCGGCGGCCGCGAAAATAAGATTGACCTTTTTCGTCGCTTTAGCCGTCTTCATACGCCAGCCGACGACGCCCACGACGACGCCAAGAATCAGCAGCGTGATTACGACGATCTTCATCGTTCCGCCTCGACGTGACGACAAAGCGGAACGCCGACGGCGCTCTCCTCGATTTTCGGAATGACTCGACATTGGATTCCCTTATGACTCGATATTAAGAAGGTCAAAAGCGGTCCAAAAGGACCGCGTCCTTCGTTGTTCGCAAAAAACACTCCCTCGTCGTATTGCGACTATTTCGGGTTTACGGAAATATAGTAAGCAAAAACGACGAGGACGTCACGCTAATTATAGCGCAAACAAATCGATTTTACAGTTTGCCGTCGTTACGACCGATTTAAATCCAACAATCGCATAACCCAACGCAGCGACGACTCTCGACAGAATCGTTCTATGTCCTACAACAATAACGTTCCTAAAGACAGATTTTCTCCAAAATTGCGTCGTTGTCGACAAAAGCGTTTTTTTTTCGTCATAACGCCCGATCCTAATCCTTTGCAATATTACTTTTAAGTCTATTGCTCAAAGCTCCGCAGACCGATGAGAGGGAATCAGGGGGGTTAGGCGACGGTTTGTTCAACTGAAAACAACGATGAACTACCATTATCGCTTAACTAGTCAATGAACGTAAAAGTTCCGTTTTTCTCCGTATTTTACGAGAAATCTAACCTCGCGCTGTTCGTGAACGCGCAGATTCTCCAGTTCGTGACCCGCGCGACGCCGTTGTTTACAAGAAACCGTTCCTGAGGGAATAAGGGCTTCCTCAAAAGCCCAAATAAGAAAAACTGACGACTCGTCGTCAGGGGGTGTAGGATATGAAAAGATTCCTGTCAATCGCCGCGCTTCTGTTCGCAACTCTCTCCGCAGGCAGTTTCGTCCCGTTAAAGGCGAACGCTCAAGACCTCAGCGGGGCGCGTGGGCTCGATCCAATTGGACTTTATACCTTCTTCAATACCTTGCAGAGCGAAGCGATGAAAGAAGGCGAACCCGAAGAACAAAAACTTGCCCCAGTCATAACAGCGCTGGACGTCGCGTCGAATCCAACGACAGGGAAGACTATCTTCTACGTTGGCGGAGACGCTCCGGACTTTTATTACCGCGACGTTGAAGACGTCGAGAGATTGGAAAACGGCGTCGCTATCCCAAAAGAGACAGGTAAAGGTATGTACAAAGTCGTCCGAACGACCATGTCGCAAGTTGACGACTGGATTCGCGCAATTGCCGTCAATCCAGCGACTGCCGAGGTCGCCACGCTGACACAGAGAGGGCAAATTGTAATCTGGGCTCCCGGCGGTTCAAGACCGGTTAAAGTTTTTGAAGCGAAAGGAATCAACGGCGCTCACGCGATGAAGTTTTCGCCAAACGGTAAAATTCTTGCCGTTTGCGGCTTCAACAACAATTTGCGCTTTTACGGTTACCTCAAGGAAGGCGCCTCCTTCACCGGTTCCGATTTCGAAGAAATCAACACGGCTTGGCCATTGTCGAGCAGGTCATGCACAACCCTAGATTTCTACTCCGATCGTGATCCGGCGACAGGACTTTGTACGTCGACTCTCCTCGCCGTTGGCGGACGCGAAACCGCCGAAATTTGGGACGTAGTTAACGGCGCTTCGCTCGGCGAATTCAGATTAACGAATCAAAACGGCGGCGTTCCCCGTCGCGTCCGCGCCGTCGCGTTCTCGCCGGATGGGAAGAGACTTGCAGTCGCAGGCGACGCAGATCAGATTCAGATCTGGGACGTCGCGTCAAACAAGCTAGTTTCAAGCGTTAGTCTTTCGAATCGCGGCGCTCAAAACCAAGGCGGCGTAAGTCGAAGAATCTTCTCGATGGCGTTTATAGACAATAACACGCTTGCGACAGGAGATAGCGTTAACGACGTAATTATCTGGGACGTCGCCTCGGGTAGAGCGACCAGGCAAGGGAAAGGCTTGAAACAGAACGAGACTAAGTCCGATAGAATAGCCCACTCGGGCACGGTCGCTTCGTTAGTTTATGTCGAAAACGCAAAGGACGACGAAGCGCCTCGTTCGCTTCTGACAGGAGGTTTCGACACGCTCGTCATCCGTTGGAAATTACCCTGATTTTCGGAAAATCCTGCCAAGTCGCCGAATTTGTCGTTTTTTACTGGCCCGACGCTCCAATCTTGACGATACCGACCTTGGGGAAGGTCTCGTTACGCCTCCCGACGGTTCCTTAGTCGAGTATTTTGATAGGGGATCGCTTGCCGTCGCTTTAGACGACGGACGGCTACGCGCAACTGAAAGTCTGACGCTTCGGGGCGTCAGGCGCGTCGACGTTTAGTCAAAATCGTCGACGAATCGTAGCATGTCGACGCCAAAATCCGAGGGAACGTTTCCATGAGGGACGCGTTCTCTCGAACGTCCTGTTAGCGCGGGACGTCGTATATTGAGTTTAGCTCACGAAAGGCTGAAAGATGTCGCTATTCACGAGGAAAAAAGCGGTCGCTCACGTTTCGTCTTCCAAGTCGAGGAAACAGCGGAAACGTTCGGAGGACGTCTCCAATTCGTTTAATCGCCGTTGTCATTTTGAACCTCTCGAGAAGCGCGAATATCTTGCGGCAGATCCCGTCTCTATAGGCGTCGTCTACACAGAGCAGCTCATCGAAGATCAAGGCGACAGATTCTATGTCGCGTGGGTCGGAGGCGAAACGGCGGAAACGGGAACGACGACTCTCGACTCCATTACGATTAATCTCGACAAGAACGGCGACGGCGTTTTAAACGACGGCGAGGCGTTCTTCGATACGAATCAAGGCGGACTCGGCGTCTATACGGCCGTTCCCTTCCGCGTCGTCGACGCCTCGGAAGATATCGGCTGCCGATACCAAGTCGAAGACGGCGGAATGGTTCTTTCCATTTCGTTCACAAACTTCCATGAGGGCGACCACTTCGTATTTGAGATCGATCTCGACGAATACCAGTCGAACTCCTCAAACGGGACGGACAACGCGCTCGTCGAGGGCGGCGAAATGGGAGGTTCGGTCGTCGACGGAATCGCCGGTGCGACCGTCTCTGCGATCTTCTCCTCCGACCATTACCTCACAGAATCTTGGACGGGACTCTTCGTCGACGATTACGACGGCGAATATCGTCGCTCGGAAGCTCTTTCCGAGACCTTTGATCCTTCGCTCCTTCCCTACGACGTCGACGACGGTAACGAAGGCATCGACCAGGCGGGCGTCTACACGGAATTTCCGTTGACTCCGAAACCGATCACGGTTTCGGGCTACGTCTACGCCGATTATGACGTCGACTGCAATTACGACGTCGGCGAGGACGATCCGCTCGCGAACGTTCATATCACGCTCGTCGGCGCCGACGGCTCCACGCGAACGACCGTCACGGACGTCAACGGATACTATGAATTCAGCGACAGTCAACTCCTCCCCGGATTCTATCAGATTTTCTCCGAATCTGATCTCGTTTCTCCGGAAGGATGGCAGTATTTCGACTTCTGCGCAAAAGGCGGCGAGTTTGGTAAAAAGATCACCCCGCTCGAAATCGACGTCCAGGGAATGTTGGGCGGCGACGCCGCGACGCAAAACAATTTCGCGAAAGTTCTGGAAAGCACGGTTGAAGGTTACGTTTTTGAAGACCTTAACGACCGCAACAACAAGGAATACGGCGAAAATTGGGACGGGATCGAATATCCCGCGGTCGTCGAGCTTTATCGAATCGACTACGATCCTTCGACCGGCGCGGAAATCAAGGTCTTTATGGAGTCGCAAACCGTCGACTCCGAAGGACATTATAAATTCACGTTCGACGGTTCGTGGAACGCCGCCGGAACGTATCGAAAGCTCCCCGAGAGAACCTACGAAATCCGTGAAGTCTTCAGTTCGCCTGATTACAGCGACGGTAAAGACTACGTCGGAACGCTCGGCGGCGTCACGGAAAACGACGTCTTCACCGAAGTTTTCGTCGGCTATGGCAAGCATGGCTATAACTACAACTTCGGCGAGCTTAAACTCGGGTCGATCGCCGGAAACGTCTATGAAGACCGCAACGACAACGGGATTATCGATCCGGGCGAGGCGGGAATCGCGGGCGTGCCGATCATTCTCTATCAGTGGAACGGATCTCAGTATATTCCGATCGACGAAACCGTCACCGACGAAAACGGCTCTTACTTCTTCGACGACCTGCCGATTGAAAACGAGTACGCCGTAAGGGAAATCCAGCCGTCCGATTACGACGACGGAAAAGACACGGTTGGAACGCTCGGCGGAATTGTCGCGGCGAACGATTTCTTCTCGAAGATCGAAGTCGGGTGGGACGAGCACGGCTACGAGTACAACTACGGAGAACTCAAACTCGGGTCGATTGCGGGCAACGTCTATGAGGACCGTAACGACAACGGGTTACTCGACGTCGGCGAGCCGGGTATTGGCGTCGTGACAGTCGAACTCTATGAATGGAACGGCGTCGAGTATCAGAAGATTCGCGAGACGAAAACGGCGGAAGACGGCTCCTACCTCTTCGACAAGCTCGATATCAACAAGGAATACGCGGTTCGCGAACAGCAGCCGACGGACTACGACGACGGCAAAGAATCCGTCGGCTCGCTCGGCGGCGTTCTCGTTACGAACGACGAAATCGCGTCGATCCCCGTCGAGTGGGACGATCACGGCGTCGACTACAACTTCGGCGAACTCAAACTCGGGTCGATTTCCGGCTACGTCTACCATGACCTCGACGACAGCGGTATTCGAAGAGAGGACGATCCTCCGATCGAGAACGTGACGGTCGAACTCTATCAGTTGGTCGGCGGCGACTATGTCAAGATTGCCGAAACGAAAACCGACGCCAACGGATTCTATCTGTTCGATTCGCTCGATATCGAACAGACCTACGCCGTTAAGGAAATACAGCCCGAAGGGTGGGTCGACGGCAAAGACACGGCGGGTACCCTTGGCGGCGTCGTAACCGACGACAATATTTCCGACGTCCCGGTCAAATGGGACAATCATGGCCTCGAATACAACTTCGGCGAGCTTCTGCCCATTGGGTCGCTGAGCGGCTACGTCTATGAGGACAACAACGACAACGGCGTGAAAGACGAAGGGGAAGCGGGCATTGAAAGGGTGCTCGTCCAGCTCTTCGTCGTCGGCGACGACGGAATCGCAAGATTCGCCGATTCGAGACTTACCGACTCTGAAGGTTACTACGAATTTGAGTCGCTCGAAGGCAATAAGACGTACGTTCTTCGCGAAACGCAGCCGACCGAATACTACGACGGTAAAGACGCCGTTGGAACGATTTTCGGAGAAACTGTCGGCGCGCTTGGCGAGAACGACGAAATCGTCGATATCGATTTGCCTCATAAGGGCGTCGGTATTCATTACGACTTCGGAGAGCTCAAGCCCGGCGCTCTTTCCGGGTACGTTTACGTCGACCTCAACAACAACGGACTCAGAGAACCGGAACGCGGCGAAGCGGGTATTCCCGGAACGATCGTCACGCTCCAGATTCTCAACGAGGAAACGGGGCTCTATGAAGATACGGGGCGCGTCCTCGCGACGAACGAGGCCGGATATTACGTCTTTGACAACCTAGAGCCAATGCGCGTCTATCGCATCCTTGAAACGCAGCCGGCAAACTACAAAGACGGTAAAGACACGGTCGGGTCGCTCGGCGGTCTCGCCGGCAACGACGTTCTCTACTCGATTAACGTCAAGCCCGCCGATTTCGGTCTGGAGTACAACTTCGGCGAACTTCTTAAACCGGATATTCCCGACGTTCCGCCCTCAACGCCTCCCGTCACGCCTCCAAACAATCTCTGGGCTCCGTCGCCGACTGCGTTCCCATACATCTGGTACCAACCGACGATTCCGGGCAGCATGACGACGCTCTATGGCGGCGGCGGCGGTTTTACGGAGAACTACACGTGGAAACTCAGCGTTATCAACGCAGGGTCGCCGCGTTTCAAGTTCAATGAATTGAACGCTGGGCAAACTAACTCCATCGCGGGAGAATTGTTGGCAGACGGAGGCTATGTCACTCGTGACATTACAAGCAACGACCCTGAATTCGGTTATCAATTAACGAGCCTTAACAAGAATTCTACTGAGAACGTTGTCAAGGAGTCGGATGGCGAATGGTTCTTTAAAGGCGGGAAAACGAAGAAGTTTGGAGTCAAAGGAGCTCAACCGATCGTCGGCGACTGGGACGGCGACGGCAACGACGACGTCGGCGTGTTCGTCAACGGCGAATGGTACCTTGTCGAAGGCGATTGGTTCATTAATGCGGATTACGACGGAAGATACACTCTGCACGCAAAACTTGGCGACTCTCGCGACCGCGCTGTCACGGGAGACTGGGATGGCGACGGCAAGACAGATATCGCAATCTTTGGCAACCATTCCAGCGGAGACCAAAGAGTTGTCAGTTCAGAACTTGGTCTTCCAACCGACGCAAACTATGGCGTCGGTTACACGTCGACCGAATTCCCCGATTCGTCGGGGTTCGGCAAATTCGTCAACGCGAGCGCCAAAACTAACGTCGTGCGCGGTAAGAACTTGCCGCCGTCAAAGAAGTTCTTCGACTCGCAGGCGGATAACATACGTTCGATTTATGGCGTTTCGTCTCTAAACCCCGTCAATTCAGACGACAGCCAGTACGATATGCGTCGGGACCTTGTCGACCACGTCTTCAGGTTTGGCGGTAACGGCGACGTGCCGATTTCAGGCGACTGGAACGGCGACGGGCAAGCTCAGATTGGGTTCTATAACAACGGCGTTTGGACGTTAGATTTAAACGGCAACGGTCGTTTCGACGAAGGCGAAGATTGTGTTAAAAATTTCGGCGGTCCTGACTCGATCCCAGTCGTCGGCGACTGGGACGGCGACGGTATTGATTCGATCGGCTACTTCGACAGAGGTAAATGGACGCTTGACGTCCATGGCGACAGAAGCGCCGTCATTTCGGACAGTTTCGATCCCAAAGAATACCAATACCAAGACGGCGACGTGGCAGTCGCGGGAGACTGGAACGGCGACGGAATCGACGAAATCGCAGTCTACCGTAGCGGTCAGGGCGCTACGACGGCCGAAAACGCTCCCGCCCAATCGCAGACGCCGGAAAAAATTGTTTTGTGACGTCACGAAACGCCCTAAAAAAACGGTTCTTGCAAATGAAAACCGTCGTGATATGACCAGAAAAAGCCTGCGCGATTTTCCTCGCAGGCTTTTTCTGCTATAATAGACACGTACGTCTGTCGTTCAAGTCGTTCTTTCCACGTTTTATCGAAGGAGAACTCATGATCCGATTTGCCGCTATCGCCGACGTTCAATATGCCGACGCGGACGACAAGATTGGTCGTCACTATCGCGCTTCGTATGAAAAACTTCTCTCCGCGGTCGGCGAGTTCTCCAGGGCGGACGTCGCCTTCGCAATGAACTTCGGCGACGCGTACGACCATGATTGGGAAAACGCGCTCGCAATCAAAGAGGTTCTTGGCGTCTCTGCCGAGCGCGGTAAAGTCAAATGGCGACACGTACTCGGCAACCACGACTTCTCCGTGCCTCTCGACAAGAAAGCGGAAGTTTACGACGTCTTCAACCTCAAGAAGCCCGGTTATTACGATTTCTCGCTCGTCGACCGGGACGACGAATCGAACAAATGGCGCGTCGTCGTCCTCAACGGGAACGAAATCAGCCTCTACGCGGCGGAAAACGACGCCGAAAAGCGCGCGGCTCAGAAGGAACGCGCCAAACGAAAGCTCGCCGACGGATCAGAACCGCACAACTACAACGGTTCCGTCTCGGCGACTCAACTTGAATGGCTCGATAAGAAACTCCAAGAAGCGGAAAAAGAGGGCCAGAACGTCCTCGTCTGCTCCCACTTCCCGCTCTACGCGAACTCAAAAACGCATAACAGTCCCCGAACGCGCCTTGCGTCCCTCGTCAACGTCGGAATCTATTATTCGGATCTTGGCGTTTCGACGTGGAACGGACGCGAAATTCTCGAGATTTTGGATCGCCGTCCTTGTGTCAAAGCCTATATGGCGGGACATTTGCACGAAGGCTCCTATGGCGAGCGCAACAACGTCGCGCACATTACGCTTCGAGGGATTGTCGAAACGGAAACGACCGCTTACGCATACGTCGAACTTGGCAAAGACGCGCTCCGCGTCGAGGGAATCGGCGAACAGCCGTCGTATAACTTCAAGTTCGTTGAAGAACAGAACAAGCCTTGACTTCGAGTCGTCAAACGCCGCCAAGTCCGTCCTCCGGTTTTCAACCGTTGTTAAAGGAAAAACGTCGTGCCCCCTCGTCGAACGCTAACTCCGCACTCCGCGACCCTTGCGACTTCGCAAAGGGACTGGCTCGGCAGTTTTCTCGAGTACATTGCGCGAGAACGTCAGCTCGCGCGCAACACTTGTTTTGCGTATCGTGCCGATCTTATCCGATTTTATCGCTGGCTCGGCGACCGAAAGATTCCCGACCTAACGATTCAAGAACTGGCCGATTTTCCCGGCCGTCTTCGCGACGAGGGTCTTTCTCCCGCGTCGATCGCGCGAAATCTCACGTCGCTGCGCGTTTTCTTTCGCTTTTTAGTCGGCGAAGGCGTTCTCCGTCAAAACATCGCCGACCTTCTCGTCAGCCCTAGACAGTGGGAACGATTGCCGACGGTTCTAACGACGGGACAAATCGATAGGCTACTCGTCGAGCCGCGCCCAGACGTCGACGAAATGTGGATTCGAGACCGCGCTATTCTTGAATTCTGCTACGCGACGGGGATGCGCGCCTCGGAAGTCGTGAATCTCAGAACGGACGACGTCTATCTTGAACGCGCGTGCTGTCGTCGCGTCGGCAAGGGGTCGAAGGAACAGATTCTCAACCTCGGCGAAGTGGCTGTCGACGCGTACAAACGCTGGATGGAGACCTCGCGTCCGATTATTTTCGCGAAAAACGCCGCATACAAAGAACGTCTTGAGAGACGCGCGCGCAGAGCGCGGCGACTAAAAGACGGCGGCGAAACGTTCTTTCGCGTCCAAAAAGAAATCAACCTTGATTCGCCGTACGCCTTTGTTTCACGACGAGGTCGTAAATTACGAAGAGAAGCGCTTTGGGAACTTGTTAAAAAATACGCGATTCGTATCGGGGCTCCCGCCGATATCAGCCCCCACTCTCTGCGACATAGTTTCGCGACGCACATGCTTCAAAACGGCGCCGACCTGCGCCAAGTACAGGAAATGCTTGGTCATGAAAGTATCGCGACAACGCAAATCTACACCCATGTCGATATGACGCGTCTGCGCGAAATATACCAAAAAAATCATCCGCGCTCCGAATGCGACGAGGACATGGTTTGTAAAGGATAAGATTGACTCAGAATAGAAAGGCGCGCGTCGTTCCGCGTCAGCGCGTCGAGCGTCTTACTCTCTTCGTTCTTCTATCGCTAGAATGTGCGGGAAATCTAAACGATTGTTTCCGAATCGTCGGTTTTATCCAACGTCTCCAAGATCGAGCGCACGCCCATAGCGGCTTAGAACCTGCTTCCGAAGCAACGCATGTTCAGACTCTAGAAGTCCGGGATCGTTTCGAATCATCTCGTCGGCGTCGCCGCGCGCGTCTTGGAGAAGGCGGAAGTCTCTTGAAAGGTTTGCAATTCGCAACGAATCGACGGATCCGTGCTGTTTCGAGCCAAGAAGTTCGCCGGGACCGCGTAATTCGAAGTCGTGCTCGGCGAGTTCGAATCCGTCGGTCGATTCGCAGAAAAATCGGAGTCTATCGAGCGTTTCTTTCTGCGCCGTCTCGGCAGAATTCGGGTCCCGAGACGATTTACGCCCTTTCTTCGCGGGAGACGCGGGCTTTTTCTTATCTGGAACCGCCCCTTCGGTAGGGATAACGGCGCAGAAACCGGGATATTTGCCTCTTGTAACGCGTCCGCGTAGTTGGTGAAGTTGCGCGAGCCCAAAGCGTTCGGCGTTGAAAATCGTCATAAGCGTCGCTTCGGGCACGTCGACGCCGACTTCAATAACCGTCGTCGCGACAAGACATTGTAGTTTGCCGTCGCGAAAATTACGCATTGTCGATTCTTTTTCAAGGGTCGTCATGCGCCCGTGCAGGACGCCGACGCGGTATTTTTTCAAGAATCCCTCTGATAGTTCGCGAAAGACGCTCCCAACGGTCTTTAACGCGGGCTTTTCACGCGACGCGCTCTCTTTCGTCGCCGCTCGCCTTCCCGTTGGCGACGACGATTCGAAATCGAACCCTGTTTCAGGTTCTTCAATCTCGTTCCAACGCGTCCATGCGCCCGTCGCGCCGTAGGGACGCGAAAAAGACGTCGACGCGTTGTACTCAGGAGCGTCAAACAAGGCGCGTTCCTCGTCGCCGGTAATTGAATCGCCCTCCGTTCCGTCGTCGTCGACGCGGGGAACGACAAAATACGCTTGACGTCCTTCGTCGAGCCTCGCGCATACGAAGTTCATCCAACTCTCGAACGTCTTTGCCGTCACGATCGAAGTCGTCGGCGCCGTCCGTCCTGGGGGCGCCCCTCTCATAACGGAAACGTCGAGATCGCCGAAAAACGTCATCGTCATGCTGCGCGGAATCGGGGTAGCCGACATGACAAGGTAATGCGGCTCCAGATCAGAATCTGTATTTTTGAGCGACGCTCTCTGGCGCACGCCGAATTTATGCTGTTCGTCAATAACGACAAGTCCAAGCTTCTTAAATTTCAACGTGTTGCAAATGAGCGCCTGCGTGCCGACGACAATTTGCGCGCGCCCGGCTTCAATTTTCGAAAGAATATCCGCGCGTTCGCTCGCTTTCTGCGCGCCAAAGAAGGGAACGACCGTCGTCGCGGTTCCGCGAAGAAAACCGTCGATCGTCCTAAGATGCTGTCGAGCGAGCGTTTCCGTTGGAGCCATAACGACAGCCTGAGCTCCGTTAGCGACCGCCTGCAACACAGCGTAGAGCGCGACGACGGTCTTGCCGGAGCCGACGTCCCCTTGCAAAAGCCGGTTCATTGGAACGGGACGCCCTAAATCGGCGGCTATTTCCGCAATCGCGCCGTTTTGCGCGGGAGTAAGTTCAAAGGGAAAAAGTCGGCGAATTCGAGAATCGATCTTAGCGGAGCCGGGGAGCTCCGGCGCCTTAAGATTGACGCGCCGCCTTGCGCGGCAGAGCGCGAGCGCAAGCTGAAGCACGAGCAATTCCTGATACGCAAACCGTCGACGCGCGTACTCCGCTTCTTCCGGGGACGAAGGATAATGAATCAGTCGAATCGCTTCCGCAATCGGCGCAAGCGCGCGTTTCTGCCGTAAATCCTCGGGAAGCGCCTCCGGAAGATAATCGGGAAGCGTTTCCAGCGCGCCACGAACGACGCGTTGCAACTGCGCCTGCGACAATCCTTCAGTCAAAGAATAGACGGGCAAAACGAATTTCTCTTCTATTTCGCCCTCGGCGCCGTCCATATTCCAAGGAATATCAAGACCTGAATCGAGATAGGTGAGCTTAGGGTGTGAAAACTGCCAAAAACCCTGTTTTTTTTTCGGTTTGCCCGTAAGAATAAGAGGCCGCCCCTGACGAAAAGAATTCGCGATATAGGGCATGTTAAACCAGAGCGCTTGAACGACGTCTTTTTTGACGTCGACGTTGAGCGTAACGAGAGTCCCTCGACGCGTATACCGAACGCTAAAATCTATAATCTCGCCGGCGATCGACTGAACGGCGTCGTCCGTCAACGCGGTCGCGTCCCGACGGAGAACAACCTCAAGATAATCTCTAGGAAAATTGAAAAGCAGATCGTAAGCGCGACGGATTCCCAGCTTCGCCATGAGTTCCGCGCGCGCGGCTCCGACGCCCTTCATTCGAGCGACAGGAAGCGTCAGAAGTTCGCGCTGCGTAGGGGATTCGTTTCCATTTGTCGAAACGCCGTCGATCGTTTCGCGCGGAACGCGTCTTTCGTCGGTCTGAGACAAGCCGCCGTTCGTCTGCATTTTAAACTATGGACTCCAAGTTGTCAAAAACGCGTTAATCGATCGGCGACTCGCTGGGCTCGCCATGACGTATCGCCGGATTGAGTTTGTCGACTGTCATGAGATCGGCGTCCGCTTCGTCTTTTCGCCCAAGTTGGTTAAGAACGCCGGCGCGCTCAAAGTAGACTTCAGGATCGGAACCGTTAATTTCAATCGCACGCGAAAGATCCATGAGCGCGTTTTCCCAATCGCCAAGTCCTTTGAAATGCAGTCCACGATACTTATAGGCGGCGAAAAGCTGCGGATCGATTTCCAACGCCTTATTGAGATCGGCGAGCGCTGCGTCCCAGTCGCCGGCGTCCTCGTAAATTCGAGCGCGAACGGTATAGTTCATCGGATTGGGCGCTTCAAGTTCGATCGCCTTCGTCAAATCGGCGATTCCTTGCGAATACTCGCGGCGCTTCTGACGGAGCAGACCTCGATTGACGTAATAGTACGGATTCGTCGGTTCTTCTTCGACGCAACGATTTAAATCTTCCAGCGCTTCGTCAAGGCGCCCCGTATGCGCGTACGCATACCCGCGTCCGCCAAGCGCCGCGACGCGTCGAGGATCGACGGCAAGCGTCGCGTCAAAATCCTTGATGGCGTCGTCAAATTTACGGAGTCCGAGTCGCGCTTCGCCGCGTCCGCTCAACGCTTCGACAACGCGCGGATCGAGCGTCAGCGCCTCGCTGAAGCAGCGTTCCGCCTCCGCGTAATCGTAATCGCGGAGCGCAATCTCGCCCAGTCCCACGCGAGGCGCGGCCATGCGCGGATTAAGCTCTATCGCCTTACGAAAGCAGGAACTCGCCTCGGAGAGATCGTTGTCTCGAAGCCGCTCCATTCCTGTGAGACAAAAATTTTCCGCCTGACGATTCGAACCGGAGCATCCGGCGACGACCACAGTCGCCAACGTCAGCGCAAGAGCGACAAAGACAAAACTTCTTCTTTCCATAAAACGACTCCCGCCACAACCATGCGGCAAACGACAATCAAGCGCGGCGTCTGGGAACGCCGCTCAAAATAAAACGCGATTCGCAGAAGCTACGCGGCTTCAAAAAGCTTGACAAGTTCGTCGACATTGGGCGCGTCGGTCAATCCAACGACGACGTCGCCCCTCTCAAAAATAAACTCCGCATGCGGCATGACGACCTGGTTGTCGCGAATTACCGACGCCAACAACGTCGGGCGCGGCAGTTTCAAATCGCGTAGCGTTAAACGAGTCGCCGCTGAATTCTCGCCGACCTCGATTTCAACGACGTCCGCAGGACCGTTTAAAATCGTCGAATTCCGAAAAACGAGCGCGCCGGCATGCATAAACCCTTCGGCTTGACGCGCCATAACCTCATATGGACTCACCGCTTCCGTGACGCCAAGTTTCTCGACGATACTTGCGTAATCTCCGTGACGTATTACCGAAAGACACGCCTTCGCGCCAAGATCGCGCGCCTCGACGCACGCCATGATATTGTACTCGTCGTCGCCGGTGCAGCCGAGGAAAAAGTCGGCTTTGCCTGCGTCTTCCTCGTCTAAAATCGCCTTTCGACGACTGTCGCCATGGACGATCGTCGCAGAGTCGCCAAACTGAAACGCCAACTGCTTACATCTCTCCATGTTGCGTTCAAAGATTTTGACGTTGTACCCACGACGAAACAAAACGCGAGCGATATTGGCGCCTGTCTCTCCGCCTCCGGCGATCATAACGTACCGTTTACGAACGGAACCTGTCTTAAGTTCCTTCTTAATCTTCTCAACTTGAGAGCGCGCGCCCATGAGCGCCACGCGATCGCCCAGTTCGATCTCGTCGTCCGCCGTCGCGATATGCGAAACGCCGTCCCGAGTAATCGCTCCGACTCGCACGTCGCGTGGAAGTTTCAACGTTGAAAGCGGTTTGCCTGTTAGCGCCGAAGGCTGCGATATCAGCACGTCCTGAAGTTCCAACTCGCCGCTCGCAAAATGTTCGATAATCATCGAGCCGGGCTCGCGTATTCGCCGCGCGAGTTCGACGGCGGTGAGGTAGTCCTGCGTTAAGAAACGGTCGATGAGAAAGTGACGACGATAATCAAAGGACGCGAAATCTCGATACGCTATCGAATTGATGCGCGCCGCAACCCGGCGCGTCCCCATCCCTCGAGCAACGCTCCCCGCCAAAAGATTCGCTTCGTCGCTGCTCGTGAGCGCAAAGCACACGTCCGCCGTCGTCGCGCCAGCCTGAAAAAGAACGCTCGCCTTCAACGCGTCCCCACAAATCACGCGAACGTCGTTCTGGTCAAGTTCGCGACAAACGTCGTTACGAACCTCGACGACGGTAACGTCGTGTCCCTGTTCGCTCAATCGTTTCGCAATAAACCCGCCGACGGTTCCCCCGCCTAAAACCAGCGTCTGCATCGTCATCCTCCAACGCCTCGATCCTATGGATCCGACCCGTCCCGATTGTAAGGGATTTAACCGCCTTCGTCAACGGGCAAGCTGCGAGCGTCAGCGTCGCGTTCCCGACGGCGCAAGGAGGGCGACGAGTTCCGGCGCGTCAAGACGTTCGACGACGGCGACGGCGCGAGAGAAATCCGCGTTGAAATTATGCGCGGCCTTGAGCATACAGCAGGGCGCGCCGGCGGCGGCGGCCGAAGCCGCGCCCGCGCTGCTGTCCTCTAAAACGAGCATCTCATGAGGCGCGACGCCAAATCGCGCCGCCGCTTGCTGGTAAATCTGAGGGTCGGGCTTGCCGCGCGTTATGTCGTCGCTCGTGATAACGAAGTCAAAACGCTCGCCGATTCCGTCTTTTTTGAGAACCTCGGAGACGACGCGACGCGCGCTCGACGTGCAGACGGCTCGTGAAATTCCACGTTTCTCGAGGAGTTCAAGGAGTTCGAGAAATCCCGGTTGCGTTTCAAATCCGTCTTTGAGAAGTTCGATAAAAATATCTTCCGATTCACGTTGAAGCGTGCGCCAATCTTCTGGGAACGCAAAGCGTTCAATGAAAAGTCTAAAGGCGCACTCGGGCGGGCGCCCCATCGTGGCGTCGCAAAGCTCCTGCGTATACTTATGCCCGCGACGCCCCAATAAGATATCCGCAGATTTCCAATACACGGACTCCGTCTCAAACATGAGACCGTCCATATCAAAGGCGACCGCGACGGCCCCTCCGCCCTTTTTATTGTCGTTTAAACAGTCCATTAACGTTCCTTTACAAAACGCGAGATTAACGAGCGTCGCGACTTACGCGATCCCGATACTCCGTCATGAAATAAACGAGTTCGTCAATTTCCTCGACGCTTCGTTTTTCTGTAAACGCGAGAATCATTCCGTCGTCTAGTTTATAACCGCCGACGATTCCCCACTTTTCAAGGTAAGAAAACATCCCGTCAGGATCGGCGATTTTAACGGCAAATTCTCGTAAATACGGCGCGTCATAGAGAAACTCGAAACCAGCCCTAGCAAGAACGTCGTGCGCCAACCGCGCGCGTTCGTGAGAGGTCTTGGCGACGCGTCGAAGTTCACGAGCGTCCGCGTAAGCGAGACAAACGAGCGTTCGCAATGAATCCAACGCCCGCGCGTCGGTCGTCGCCGTCGCCGGAGCGCCGCGACCGAAATCTCGAGCAAGGCAATAGCCGCAACCTCCCGACTCCGTCTCGACGCGCCGCGCAAGCGTCGTCGGCGCGTTCTCCAGAAAACGCCGCGAAGTCGCGATAAAACCGAGTTGAACGTCTCCAATCTCGCGACGCGCCGGAACCGTATGAACGTCGCCTACGACGAAATCCGCGCCCCACTCCGCAGGCGGTCGCAGAATCGCGAGCGCGACGGGATCGACCGCCGTAACAAAGAGCGCGCCGGCGGCGCGCGTCGCTTCCGCAATCTGCCCCATGCGGTCGAGACAACCGAAAAAATTCGGATAGGGCGCGACGACGGCGGCAGTTCGAGCTCCGTCGAGCGCTAAAGTTTTCCGAAGAACGTCAAGATCGGTCAATCCCGCGATACTGGGGATTATTCGCAGCTCAAACGCGCCAAGGTTCGCATACGCGTTAAGCCGTTCTAACGCTTCGGGGGACGCGACGTCCGGCGCGAGAACGAGAGGACGTCCCGTCGCTTCCGCCGCGATATGACACGCGCGCCCCAAAGCCGAGCCGCCGCGATAGAGCGAGACGTTTGCCGACGCCATCCCGGAAAGGCGGCGCGCCGTCTGCTCAAATCGAAAGATCGCGTCGTATAGCTCTCGAGAAAGATCCTCGCGAGTTTCTGAACTCGCGCGTTGAAACTCGAGTTGCGAGGCAAGTCGGTCGATCGCCGAAGGCGAATGGTGATCATAGTCGCCGACGCCAAGATAAACGGGACCGTCCTCTGCGGCTGTCGACGCGGCAAGATTTCTAATTCGAACGAGTTCCCGACGTTTTTCATCCGAAAAAGGCGACGAGTATGTAGCGGAACTTGCCGACGTCTTAGGCGGAAGGTCTACTAAAAAATCTTCGTAAGAAACAAGCCCCGAGGCGCGAAGGAATTTCCGCGCCTCGTCGGAATTCAATTGATTCGACATAACGGCGGCGCCGATGGGCGCGTCCAGACTCAATGGAGGAAATGGTACGCGACGGCGGCGGCAATGATCGCGATTACAAGCCAAGCGAGGCGAGAACCCCAGCGCGAAACGCGCGGAGCGCCGTTGGAGACGTACGGCCACGCCGCTTCGATCCAGAACCCCGCCTGTTTCAGGTCGGCGGGGTCGATCTTCTCCCCTTTCTGGGCGCGTTCGTAAAGATTCGCGAGAAACGAAAGCTTCTCGTTGACGCCCTTAGGAAGTTGCTTCTGGAGTTTAACGATCTTCGAGGTAAACGAATCGTCCTCGTCCGCGTCGAAGTTTCTAACCAACAGTTGTTCGATTTTCTTGATTTCGGAGACAAATTTTCCAGCGGTGAGTTTCATGATTCATTCTCCTTCTGGGATAAATTTAAAAACGCGCAGTCTAGTAGGTTGCGGAGGTCCGTCTGGTTGAGGACGATCGCGGTTCGGCGCGGGCGCTTCCCAACGGAAGACCCAGCGGTCGCCGTTGACCGATAGGGTATACGACCTTGGTAGAAGGCGCGCGTCGTCGCTTTCGACGCGGTTGAGTTCCGTCGGAATCCCTTGCGCGTACTCCGGGCGACTGGACGCGGAAGCGGCGCCGGGGTTCGGCGCGGGCGGATCGGTCGGTTTGAGCGTTTCCGCGTCGAGGTAAACGACGCCGCGCTTTTTCTGATCGACGAGTTCGTAGCGAAACGCAAGCGTCGTCGGGGACGCGACAAAAACGCCGCTAAAGCTGAGTTCGCCGCAAATGGAGCCGCCGCCGGAAAAGCGCCACGGCAGTTCCCACGAAGTGCATTGGACTTTATTCCAGACGCCCTTCTCGGAACGCGCGTTCCAGATTTGAAGGTTTCCGTCGTCGTCGTACTTCGTATAGGTCAGGACGGGACGCCCTTTCTGATCGAAGCTGAGGCGAACCAGCGGGTTGAGAAGCCCGCCCCCGGCGGGAATCGGCGCGACGATCTCGCCCGTCTCAAGCGTAATCGGCAGTTCGATTCGCTCGCCCTTAGAATTCTCCCAGTTAATCAGATCGGGCGAGCGCGCGTAAGAAAGGTCGTGATTCGTCGCGCAGTCGGGCGTGTCGCGCCAGACCCACGCGACGTGGAAGTTTCCGTCCTTTCCGAGCGTCGGACCTTGGAAATACGCGTTCATTTCCCCTTGGCCGTCGAAGAGCGGCGTATTGAGGAGACGCGACCACGTTCTCGTCTTTTCGTCGTAGACGTTCCAGATTTGATCGCCGTTCCCGCTGCCGCCGTCGCGATACGTGAAGAGGAGCCGCCCCTCTCTATCGCGCAAAAAATTCGGATACGTAACGTGCGCCTCGCGCTCGCCCGTCATACTTGCGACCCGTTCGAGCGTCGAAATATCGTTCGGTTTCGTCGCGCGAAAGTAGATCAAGGGGACGGCGTGCATATTCGCCGCGACATGTAGAACGTCGTCGGAATCGAAGGTCATTTCGACGTAGTTGTGCGAATCCCATTCGATCTTCGTCGGAAGTTTTTTGAATTCCCAGCCGTCCGCGTCGTAGGCGCGACGTCCGATCGTTAAGGTTCGATCATACGCGTAAAACCCAACGTAGACCGCGTCCGGCCGCGCCAAAAACTTGAACCCGACTGTCACGCCGTTCCAGACGTCGGAGACGTCTTCACGCTCGACGAGTTTCCACTGGGGCGTCAGTTCGTCCGCCGCGACCGTCGAAGTCGAAACGACGGTCGCGACAAGCGCGCAAACCGCCGACGCGACGCATGTCAAAACGCTGAAAACACAAGCGAATCGCTTCATTTTGACCTTCCTGCAAACGGCGTCAATCCCGAAAAGCGCGCTATTTCTCGACGGGGACGAACGCGCCCGCGATAACCCACGCGATTTGCGTCGGCTTGTCGCTCGTCAGCTTGAGAAGTCCCGTCTCTTGATCGATCGCGTAAACGTAGATCGAACCCGATTTCTTGTTGCTCACGACGAGAAAATGATTCGTGGGGTCGAGCATGAAGAAACGCGGAAACGCGCCGTAGGTGGAAATCCTTTGCAACAGCGGCATGTCGGGATTCTCGTCGCCCGCGCAGACCGCGTCGGCGTTAAACGCGACGACCGTGTTCTGACCGCGGTTGCTCGCGTAAACGACGTGTTTTCCACTCGGGAGCGCGACAAACTCGATTGCGGCGGTCTTGTTGCCATACGTATATTCCTTGCCGTCGACGAGAGTTTCTTCGTCGGTAAGTTTCGCGCGATACTTATCTTCGATCGTCGTCCACGTTCCGAGGCGCTTCCCTTCGCCCTTCTTAAAATCGACGCGGAACGCCGAAAGGGTCGAATCAAGTTCGTTGATCGAAAAGACGATTAGCTTGCCGTTCGCGTCTTCCGTAAAGGCGAGATGGCGAGGACCGGCGCCCGCGGGCGTCGCGAGGAACGGAACGTCGGGGTCTTCTTCGAGCGCGCCTGTTTCTTCGTCGAGTCGTGCAATGTAGATACGGTCGGAGCCGAGGTCGCTCATGACGACGCGCCAGACGCCGTCCGTCTTGACGAAGTAGGAGGAGTGTCCGTAAGGATGATCCTGACGGCGCTTGAGCGGGCCGCTTCCGTCGCGACGATACTTCGCGGTCACTTTGTCGACGGAGCCGTCTTCCTTGAGTTTAATCACGGAGAAATCGCCGCTCGAATAATTGGCGGCGTTCAGATACTTCGCGTCTGGACGAACGCTCGTGTGGCAGACGCCCTGTCCTGTCGTCGGAATCCCGTTCATGAGCGTCAGACCGCCGGTTTTACGGTCGACTTTACACGCGTACGCGTTCGCCCAGCCGTCGGCGGGCGCGGCGGCCCCGACAAACCAGAGACGGTCTTTCCCCGGCGCCGTCGCAAGATACCCGGAGGACGCGGCCTTGAGCGCGAGACGAACGTCGGAAATCGCGCCCGTCTCTGTATCAAACTTGCCGACGTAGATTCCTTCGGAGCGCGGAATCCCCTTCTCCTTCTGCTCTTGCGTCGTGTCGCCCGTCGACGTTCCGAAATAAATCCAATATTGATCGGCGTTCGCGCTCCTGACGCAGGTCAGCGTTAAAAGCAGCGCGAGCGCGAAGGTTAGAAACGACGGAAAATAAACGGCGGTCGTTCTCATAATACGTTCAAGCTCCCTGTTTTCATTTTCTAGCAAAGGCGCGTTCCTTCGCCGCATAAGATGATACCCCGCGAGCGACTTGAAATCAAGCGTTCCAGACGATCGGTCGTCAAAGCCCCAAACTCAAGCGTTCGTTAAATCCGAATTCCAACGCAACGCCCCTCCGTTATATCGGCTTACAAATTAGCCAGAACTTTCTCGAGTTCGGCAACCGTCGCATCATAATCATAGCGTCGAACACGCTCGCGTAGTTGGACGCCGACTCTATCGCGAAGGGACTCGTCGTCCCCAAGCGAGACGATCGCGGCAAACCAAGGCGCCATTTCCTCGGACGTTGGAATTAACCGCCCCTCAGTCTGAAAGCGACTTGGAATCGGAAGGACAAAGCCAGCGTTGCCTACGACCTCGGGAATCGCGCCGCGATTAGCGCAAACAACAGGAATATCGTTCATACCCGCCTCCACAACGACGCGTCCAAACGTCTCTTCACAGAGCGACGGTAAAAGAAGAATCCGCGTTTCACGAAGAAACTCATGAGGAGAAGACGCGCGTTCAAGCACATGTAGATTCGTTAAGCCCCGAGCTTCAGGGATATTCCCCAATTCTCTAACCTTGCCGCGCCCTTCGACGATAAGAATCGGGACGTCAGGACGACGTTCGTTGAGTTCTCGCGCTATTCCGACAAAGAAATAGAGTCCCTTCTCCAGCGTCGGGTTGACAAACGTGAGATAGCGTGGATTTCGATTCGTCGAGATCGCTTTCTTCGGATCGATTAGCGGCGCTATGACTTTTGCGTCGAAACCAAGCGCCTTCGATAACGGTCGCGGGCATATTCCGACGGAACAATTACCGCGTCGAAGAGACTAAAGGGAGTCGGATCGCGATACGAGAGGTTATGAAGCATGAAAACGGATTTTATTCCCCGTCGACGCGCCTTCCTTGCCGACGCCGATACGGTCGCTTGTCCGCCATATGTCGCCAGAATCTCGGGGGAGAACTCGTCAAATTGGCATTCCATCCAACGTAGCAAGAAACACCGTTTCCGATTCATGACTCCACGCGGTCTCAAATCCGCGCTCGTCTACGGGGATAATGACCGTCGAATCAATTCCTGAATCGTTGAAACAATACTCCTTGAACCTGACTCGAACGCCGTCGACCTCCGCCGTCGTTACGCGACGACGACTCGTTATTCCTAAACGAATCAACGTCCTAGTAAGCTCCTCTTCGCCCGATTCCTCGCCGTCGAACAAAGCTCCGCAAAGCGCGCCGACCTTATGACCGCGACGCGAAAGCGCTAGCAACTCCTCGCGCGTCGTCACCGCAGCCCCGCTCCCAAAATCGAGATAGTTGTGAAGACTCAAAAAATATAATCGCATGAGGCAAATGAAACCATAACAAATACGTAATAGAACCTGTTAAACCACTAATAAGAGCACAATCGGAAAGCAGGAAATGCGCGGGCGTCTCTCTATGCTATTTTAGGCTAAATCCAACCCCAAACTGAATGCGCGATGAACGTGTAAAAGCCCACTATAGGCAAAGGAATTATTCCCAGAAACAAGCATATCGAAAATCCAAAAGCAAGACAAATCCCCCAAACATATCTAGGAGTAACCCCTCCTCCTCCAAAATAAATTGTTACAAGTATTGTCGGCGTTAGGAAGACAACGGTTAAAAACGCGAAGGTAAGAAATCTGTCAATTCTCAAGACGCGTCCAATCTTTAACTCGCGTTCTGTGAATTGGAGTCGACTCGTTGACAAGTAAAACCGTCCGACGTTTTTCCATCTTTCAGCCGCCCAAAGGACGTCATAAAAGAAATCGACCGCGCGCCGTCCGCGAACTGTAACGATCGAACCGTCCTCAAGCGCGACATACGTTCGTCTTCCGAACCCCCAAGGCGCTCGCCATGGTTTCGACGTCGCCCCTATCACGCCGACGTTAAGAGACGAAAGACAGAGGAATTCACGGCGATAAAACGCATCTCGAAACTCCGCAGTTTCCTCGACTCCAAGTTCGTTAAGCGTCGTTGGAAACCTTCCCGTCCTGTCGCGAAACGCTAGGCAGGCGTCCCGAAAGCGACTCAATCGCTCAAGCGTCGTTGTTTCCGCAATCTTTTTCCTCTTCTGACGGCGAACATAAAAAACGATCGTTGAAATCCAAAAAACGTAAATCAAAGCGTCGGAAAAAAAAGAAGCGGCGAAATCAAAACAACCGCCTTCTTGCTTGGCAATATAAGCGCAAACGCGCCTAGTTTCCCAATCAGATAAAATCACCCTCTGTCCCGTATCTTCATCCCCCTCCGGGTCAACGCCGAAGACAGTCCACAAACCTATAGGAAAGGGTAAGAGTAATCGACGTCTAGGCTTTTTTTCCGCAACGATCATGCCAATATGCCGACGTCTTAATTCAAGATACGAAGACGAAGTAGTTAGGACAAGGTTGTTTGCTTCGGACGAATTAATTTCAGAGAGTGAGAACGGTTCAGAATTTGTCTCTTTCTTATATTCTGCAAGGCGTTCCAACTCAAGTCCAATTTGCGATTTAGGCTCGTTCAAATACAGGAAAAAGACGGAAAGAAACAATGGTATAACAAACGCTTGGTTGATCGTAAAAAGAACAAGCCAAGTTGACAAGAAACGGACGATCAATCTCTTATGACGGCGTTTAATAAACTCATTGCGCAGTTTCATTTTCTCCCTTTCTAAGACGTAATAGTCAGTTGTCGGGAGTCCAATGCACAACCGTTTGCGATCCCCAAGACAAGCCTTGAGATCGAGAAAAATACGGTTGATCTTTAACTCGTTCTCTTGTAATTGTAATCGATTATTCAACCAATACAACCGTCCGACGTTCTTCCACTTTTCAGCCGTCCAAAGGACGTTGTCGGAAGACGAACGTCAAGAAAACTGCGGCGACCGACGGCGTTCTGAAACTCGCTCCACCTCTTGAAATCCGAATTTTGGAGCTTCGCGGTAAAACTTCCCGCCGTCGCGACGCGCTAGCCATACGACGCTAAATCCGCAACCTTTTTCTCCTTTGTCGTCGAATACGAGCCGGACGCCGTCCGATTATTTCATTTTCCGGCATGCCCCGTCTGGACAAACAGATTGCAGCGCGTCAGATTAGAACCAAGAACGCCGATTTGTTCAGGCGGGATTCTTGACTGCCATAGCGCGTCGATCAGGGATATCTGATCCCTTCGCGAATTCTCGCGGAACGCGTTCCACCAATCCTCCATCAATGCGACGCATCGAGGATCGCCGTGTTTCCTGGCTATGACGCTAGCCTCCAACAACCCCCATTTCGGCGGCACGCCATGCGCATAAAGCAATTTTTCATGAAGCCGCAACGACGCAGGATCCGCTTTTTTCTGATCGATACAGGCTTGAACCTCGTCATACGCGCAATCGCGTTTTTTGTGGCGAAACATGGCGATCGGATACCGATCCAATCCAGCGGCGACCGGCGTCATATCCGATATGATCCAAATGTTGGCGTCCACATAAACGCTATACTCATACTCTGGAAATAACAGGTGCGGGTGCATCTTGCACCAACGATTGCAGAGAACCGAGTCCTTCCGAAGCTCTTGCGGGAGCAGCTCTTCCCGACCACATCGCTTCCAAACCGTTTTTGGGGGAAACTCCTGATCCGTCAGCAACACATAGTCGATATTGTCCGGGCGCGTCAGCGGCTCTCGGATAATATCGTAGGCGCCATACAACGCCGTATATACGACGATTTTTTCCTCTCTTATATACAGTTCTTTTCGATCGCCAGCTTGCTGCCAATCCAGCGCAAGATTCTGCTCCGTCCGCAGGATCGGATCAGTTTGTCTTCTCAGCGCTCTGATCAATCTGCGCAGTCTCTGCTTAATCCTCCTCGCTCTGCTAACTTTCCATAACCTGTTTTTGTACTCTTCCGCCTGACGTTCCCTTCGTTCGATTTTTCGGAATAAGGTCTTGACGTTTTTTTCTTTACCTGTCATCGCCAATTCCTCATTCGGAAAACCTTTTCAGCCAAGCTGACATAAGATAGCGATCCCGAATCTCATCCGGAACAGGCTTCATTGGACATAAAAGGAACTCGTTCAAGGTTCTCTTATCGTTCTCCAGCACATAAATATTTTCGGGACGATAAAAATCCGCCTGCAGGATTTCCCGATTGTTTGTAATCAGTTTTTTTCCGAAAAACAACGCCTCCATCGGTCGCAGGGAAAGCCCTGCGTCAGGGTTCATTGTGTAATCTAGCAGTATATCAGCTTCTTTTGTGCGATCAATAATCTGCCGATACGTCAGCAAACGCTCGGGCATATACGCTCGACGGTTCGGAGATTGCACGATAATCTCCAGTTCCACCTCAGCGCCGGCTCCGCGAAGCTGATCCGCCAACGTATGAAGAACGTCGCTCCGTCCTTTATCGCGTCCTACAAAAAAAACCTTTGGCGGCTGACGCGCCGTTTCACTAAAAGCTTTGTCCCTCTCGATTCTTGCTTCCTCTGCAAGGCAATCGAAGAAAAACTGCGTGTTGTGTCGCAAATGAAACGCCGCGCAATCTGACTTAGAATACGACCAGAATTCGACTCGAGACGGAGCGTATTCTCTCCATCGACACTGACGACATATCGGGTTCCAAAACCATACGATGATTCTCGCGTACGGCGCCTTCTGACAAAGCCAACGCAAATAACGATCGCACGCATAGGAGTCAAAAACAATAAACGTATCCGTCGCCTCCTTTGGATTCGGACGAGGATACAAAAAAAACTCGGGGATTCTGCCCCTCAGTTTTCGCTCCAGATACAACCGCCACATACTTTTGTAATGACTCAGATGACGTTCGCCGCTATCTTCGAACATTTGATGAAAAATAGGAGGACGGGTCAAATCGCAATAGATTATCATGCTTAAAATAAAAACTGAAAAGGTTCGGTGAACAACGAATGTGGACGTAGGCAGGAGCCGCAGTCAGCGCCGTGAAAAAACTCCTTTATTTTCTTTTATGTAACTTCGTTATAAACAAAAGGTTGCAAAACGTCGGCAATCATTCTAACGCCTATATTTCACAATTTACAAACTGAACGTGAACGTTCTGTCTCGCAAACTTGGGATATTGTGCAAATCTTTACTTTTCCAGTACTTTTGCGAATAGGAAAAGGCAAAGCGAACGCCATTTTTCATTAAGGCAAATATAATTTCACAAAGTCTTTCTGTCAAGCTATTTTCGGCAATGATAAAGGGTTAAAGACGTCTTAAAAACTCATGGGTTCCTCTAATCACGACCTCGCAAAATTCGGATCCTCCAGCGCGTCAAGGAAATTACATGAGATAAGCGCCGATATAGCCCTTGTCGAGCGCTATTTTGTTACAAAAGCGTCATTGCTTTTATCCCGCAGTTTACATTTGGGTTATTTGATCGCTTGAACGCTATTTTGTCAGAAAACGTCTCAAACGGGGAACGTTTTACCGCGAATCGTTGGAAACGGCTATTGTTGACCAAACGACTGTCGTCAACGCGCATTCCGCAGCTAGCTTCCTCGTTTGATTCTCTCCGACAACTTTATCCAAATAAAAGTAGAAACATTTATCGCGCCGCTATTTGAAACACTCTTTACCAAGGTAGAATCCAATATGCGGAGGCTGGTTATACGCAGTCTGTTCCGCCGCCACTCCCGCCCGGTAAATCGGATCGTGCATCAGCGTCGCCATTGCGTATTCGGTCGGAATATCGGAAATAAAGACGCGTAGCGCCTCGTTGTCCTCGCGCGCCATGACAAGCTCCTCGCGCCAGTCGCCCAAAAGGTCCGCCTGCAGACACGGATTGGCTTTCGTTCCATTAATGGAAACGCACCCCTCGGTACAGAAAATTTCCTCCATCCGTTCTCCGTTCCAAGAAGTAATCTTCAGCGGACCGCCGCTTTCGCCGTCCAGAAGTTCGTCATACAGGTCGCCGTCCCAGAAAATACGGAAATTGGCTGTCGCGCCGGGTATTTCCATCTCTTTAAACCCGGATTCCGTACAGATATGCGGCGTGTGAAATAGTTTCGTTTTTTCTTTCCCGCATTCTGTCACGCCCCAGAACTGAAACCAGCCGCCGGCGCCGACGTTCGCCATCATTCCTCTTCCGGTATCGTCTGGCGCCCCCTGATGAAACAGCGTTTTTCCAGACGCCGCGTCATGTAGGGACGCCCCATGATCCAATTCTTGACGCGTCACGGGATTCCTCCCGCCCGCTTCATGCGTGGTAAATAACAAGAGACGATCTTTGTTCGGAGTAAACGCGCCGAGATGAATCACGTCGCCGTGTCCTCGAAAACTACACCATTTGACGCAAAGCCGATTAAGCCAATTCAATTTATAGCAGAGCGAACCAGTGAGGACTTCGTCTCTTCCGTCGCCGTCGACGTCCGCCGCGATGCAGTTATGATTACCCTCGCCGACATATCGCTCATGTTTACGTCGATAACCGCGCACGCCCTTATATTTCCCATTCGGAAGGTACGAAGAAGAGCGCCGCCAATCTCGGTATTTTCTCTCGTTAAACGTGTCAAAACAGTGTCGGCATGTCAGTCGCTCTCCGTCGAAGGTCGCGGCGCAGGCACATTGCCGCGCTTGCAAAGGCTCCAACCTCCCCCAGTAATATCCGCGCATAAAGAACGCGTAAGGACGCTCGCCGTCCAGCCACGCGATCGTCGCAGTATACCGTTCGGAGCGATTCCCGTATGAATCGCCCCAGATTTTCACGTCGATCCGCTGATTCGGATACCAGATCGTGTCTATCGCTTCGCCGGTTTCCCCACGAAACACCGTCAGAAACTCGTCGCCATCCAGCACATGACCATTTTCATTGCGATAATCCTTCGTATCGTCGCAATTTCTAATTGCCGCTTCAGAACTCGCCCCGCTGACATAATTGCCGGCTCCGTCTTTTGAGCCGGGCGCCGTTTTTAAAATCAACTCGCTTTTTCCGTCACGATCTAGGTCGTAGACTAGAAACTGCGTGTAATGGGCGCCGGCGCGAATGTTGACGCCGAGGTCAATGGGCTGCTTCCACAGCCGACGGCCGTCCATTCGATAGGCGTCTAACAGGACGTTTCCGGTAAACCCGTCCTCTGAATTATCTTTTCCGGCGCTATCCCATTTGACAATCAGTTCATACGTTCCGTCGCCGTCCAAATCCCCGCAACTGACGTCGTTGATCGTGTACGCGCCGTAGGGACTGGGCGCCGGACGCTGCAACGGAATATCAAAATAGTTCTTCCCGCTTGACGCCGGACGCGCCGCCCCGATCCTGCTCCCGTCCTCCGCGAGCAGTTCATAGCGCGAATCCATAGTTCCGTCGCGATCCAGACAGCAGGTTTTCCCTGAAAGTGAAAAAATCGGCGCCCCGTCGCGCAATAACGTAAACTTCGGAGCCTCCCGTCCCGTTCCGAATATCGGATCCTCAGCGCAAAACATCCTCCAAGAAAGAAAGACGCCGTCTTTCGTCCTAAGCGCCACAAGACCACGATCTAATTTCTCCATTCGCTGCGCGGCGAGGCGCTTACGAACTTGCTTAAAATCCTGATTTTTACCCATCGCGACGTTAATTCATTCCGCCGAACGCAATATGTTCGGTCAATCGTCCCCGCAGTCGGAACCTATTCTATATTGTTGTTAAATTCCTCGTTCTGCGCAGCCGGATTGCAAACTGAAAAAATTTGAACGAAGAATTTGCGTTAAAAGTCTTCGTTTAAAGTCCGCGTTTCCTCTTTATTTTGGAAAACGTCGCTTGAACGGGCGGCTAAATAATTGGCATGCGAAAAAGGAACCGACATAGTTTGCGTTTAACCAAGACCAACACGCCCAAGGAGGCTCCTGAGGAACCCTGTCAAAACAAACTTAGACGCTTGATTTTAAGACGCCAATTGTTTGCTTGCAAGACTTGTCGTCGCTATTTTGAGAAGATTATACGGGGTAGTCTTTTAACAGCCGACCGCGCGTCTCAACTTGTCCCCTGAGTCAAGCGCGACTTGTCGCGGTCGTTCCCTATGATGTTGAATCTCGCGATTGCTGAAGTTATAATGAAAACAAGTTCGAGGACGCGCCGAACGCGTCGCATTTTTCCTTTTAAACAGACGGACTACTTATGCAATCTAAAATGAATCGTCGTACGTTCTTAGGCGTCGCCGCCGCGACGTCGTTCGCCCCGTATTTCTTCTCCTCGACGGCTCGCGCCGACGAACAGTCGCCCAAAATCGCAGGGTTCGACCTCACTGACACGGAATACGATCCCCTCCAGGAATGGCGACCTTACACGGATCGCAAACTTCGCGTCGGTCTCGTCGGCTACGGCGTTTGTCAGTTCTCGGCGGAGTTCTATTTCCAGAACCATCCAAACGTCGAGGTCGTCGCCGTTTCCGACCTCTTCCCAGATCGTTGCGCGGCGCTCGCCCAGCGCGTCAAGTGCGAAAAGACCTATCCGTCCCTTGAAGAGATGGTCAAAGACGATTCCATCGAAGCGATTTTCGTCGCGACCGACGCGCCGTCTCATCCCCGGCACTGCATCCTCTGTCTCGAACACGGCAAGCACGTATGTCACGCGGTGCCCGTCCATTACGGTCAGCCGGAAGAAGGCGAGCGGCTTCTCGAATGCGTCAAAAAGAATCGAGGACTCAAATACGCGATGTTTGAGACGTCGGTCTTCCACGACGACCTCTACGCGATGGAAAAAATCTACAAGGCCGGCGGCTTCGGACGCCTAATCTACACGGAGGGCGAATACAACCACACGACCGCGCCGGGCGCGCCTTCGATCGGCTCCTACGGCGGATGGCGCGGCTCCGGGTCGCCGCTGTGGTATCCGACGCACGCAAGCGCCTACTACGTCGGCGTGACGCACAAACGCTTCGTCGACGTCTCCGCGCGCGGCATTAACCCGTTTGAAAAGGCGCGTCCGAATAAGATCGGCAACACGTTCGTAGCGGAAGTCGCGCTTCTAAACACAGAGGAAGGCGGTCTAGCGCGCATTATGTACAGCGAATCGTACGGGACGTACTTGGAAAACGGACGCGTTCGCGGCGAGATCGGGGGATTTGATTCGACGTACCGTCCGTTGGAACAAGGTTATACGGGCACAGGCGAGGGTCAAGCGATCGTCGATTCTCTTGGCAAGTCGATTCTGAAACCGGCGTTGCCGCCGGGAGTCGAACCGGGCAGTCACGGCGGTTCGCACGGGTACCTCTGCTGCGACTTCGTCGACGCCGTTCTCAAGGATCAGGAGCCTCGCGTCGGAATCATCGACGCGCTCAACATGACGACGCTCGGATATTACGCGCACCTCTCCGCCGCGAAAGACGGCGAAGTCATGAAGCTTCCGGAATACACGCTTTGATTTAACCGCATCCTACGAAAGGGTTTCCTATGAAAAAAATCGATCGTCGTTCCTTCCTCGGCGCCGCCGTCGCGTCCGTCGCGACCCCTTACGTCCTCTCTGGTTCAGCCCGCGCCGACGACAAAGTCCCCGGCTTCGACCAGACGGAAACGGAATCTTCCGAAAAGAAATGGGAGCCGTATACCGACCGAAAACTCCGCGTCGGACTCGTCGGCTACGGGTTCTGCAAATTCTCCGCCGCGTTTTCCTTTCAAGATCATCCGAACGTGGAAATCGTCGCCGTTTCCGACCTCTTCCCGGACCGTTGCGCTGAACTTGCTAAAAAGGTCAAGTGCGAAAAGACTTACCCGTCCTTGGAAGAAATGGTCAAAGACGACTCCATCGAGGCGATTTTCTGCGCGACCGACGCGCCGTCCCACGCGCGTCACGCCAAACTCTGCCTCGAGCATGGCAAACACGTTTGTCACGCCGTCCCCGTCTTTTACGGGAACCCCGAGGACGGCGACGCGCTCTTCGAGACCGTCAAAAAGAACCCCGGTCTGAAATACGCGATGTTTGAAACGTCGACGTTCCACGACGACCTCTACGCGATGGAAAAAATCTACAAAGCGGGCGGCTTCGGTAAAATCATCTACTCCGAAGGCGAATACGACCATACCAAAGAGCCGGGCGCGCCATCCTACCCGTCCTACAACGACTGGCGTAAAAACGGCTTCCCGCTTTGGTATCCCACGCACGCTACGGCGTATTACGTCGGCGTGACTCATAAGTCGTTCCTCGACGTCAGCGCGCAGGGAATTCGTTCGACCTTCCCTGGCGCAGATCCGAAAAAATTCGTGGGAGAAGCCGCGTTTTTGCACACGTCGGAAGGCGGACTCTCGCGCATGATGTGCTGCAACGCGTATGGAACGTATCTCGAAGCGGGACGAGTTCGCGGCGAAATCGGCGGTTTTGACGCGACGTATGTCCCCGTCGCCGAAGGTTATACGGGCACGTCCGACGGTCGTAAAATCGTCGAAGCGCTCGGCGACTCGATCAAGAAGCCCGCGCTCCCGCCGGGAGTCGACGCGGGCGGTCACGGCGGTTCGCACGGATACCTCTGCTGCGATTTCGTCGACGCGATCCTCAAAGATCAAGACACGCGCGTTGGAATCGTCGACGCGCTCAACATGACGGTTCCCGGCTACTACGCGCACCTTTCCGCGCTCAAAGACGGCGAAACGCTTAAGATTCCTCAGTATTCGCTCTGACGTTCGACGCGATAATCGTCGTCCTTGTAAATAATTTAAGATAGAAAGTATCGCAAATGAGCCAATTATTCTATTACGACAAAGACGGACAAAAGAAACCGACGACTTCGTCGGAACTCAAAACAATGGCGCTTGAAGGCGTTATCGATAAGAATACGGTAATCGAAACCGCAGACGGCAGGCGCTCTCGCGCCGAAAAAGTCAACGGTCTCGTCTTCCCCGAAGACGCAGGCTCCGCGACGACTCCGAAACCGCAGCCCTTCCCTTCGCCAATTTCCGAAGAAACGCAAAAGGTTTCAGGCGCGCCTACGGGAACAAAATGCCCTTCGTGCGGCGGCGACGTCGCGCCCGGACAAAAGTTCTGTTCACAGTGTGGCGCAAACGTCGATTCCGTCCCGTCGGCGTCCTCTCCGAATTGCTGCCGACAGTGCGGAGCCAAACTCCAACCCAATCAAACGTTCTGTTCAAGTTGCGGCGCTAGGCAAGACGGAACGGCAGTTCCTTCCGTTGTGCCGAACGTCGGCGACGGTCAGACTGGCGGCAAGAATTATAACAAAACGACCGCCGGAATCTTGGGGATCTTGCTTGGAAGTTTGGGAATCCACAAATTCTATCTGGGAAGTTGGGGCTGGGGAATCGTTTTTATCCTGCTTTCCTGCACTGGACTCCCCTCGATTTGCGGGCTTGTCGAAGGGATTATTTACCTTACGACAAACGAAAACGATTTCAACGCCAAATATAATTTGACGCCGAGTTCGCCGTTCCGCTGGTAGTCGTCCTTCGCTGAAACACGCCAAAACTAAAAGACCGCAAACGGGGTTTTCCTCGTTTGCGGTCTTTCTTTTCACACGCCGCCGTGCCGAAAGTCACGACGCGTCATTTTCCAGAAATTTCAACGTCGCAGAAAACAGGACGGTGGTCCGACGTCGTCGAATCGTCGACGACAAACGCCTCGTGGACGACGACGTTGTCCGCGTTTCTCACAAAGATATAGTCGATTTGAACCTTAGGACCGTCGGCGGGAAAAGTCGGCGCGTCTGGACTAATTTGAGTCCAAGTTTCTTTGAGTTCTTTGATCTCGGCCGAGTCAGGCTCGGCGTTGAGGTCGCCGAGAAAGAAAATCGGTTTGTCTCCGCGTTTATCGGCTTCCTCGTTGACGACTTTCACCGCCGCGATTCTCGTTTCCGCCGTGAGGGGAAAATGCGTGTTGAAGAAGTAAAAGCGTTCGAACTCGCAGATTTCAAGGACGCGTCGGTGGGAGGAGCCTTTGATATAGGCGAAGGTCGTCGAGAGCGGTTTCTCTTTCGAGAGAACGCCGACCCCGTAAAGACCGCCGGGGAGTTCGATCTTCGAAACAAACGTCGGAACGAGCGACGTCATTTTCGCGATTTCGCCAAGTTGATCCACGTCGGAACCGCTACGATTCGTTTTATTGTCCACCTCTTGGAGCCCGACGACGTCGGGCTTCGCGGCGCTCACGACCGCCGCCGTTCGATCCAAATGCGCTTGGCTCGGGTCGGAATAGGAGCCGCCCGGTCCGCGACCAATCTGAATGTTGTAGGACAAAATCCGAAGACGCAGGGATTTGTTCTCCTGCGCCGCGACAGGATTCGCAACGGAACTTGTCAAGGCAAGACCGCCCAGAGCGGCGAGCGTCGTTTTAACCGCGTCGCGTCGATTCATTCTCTTCTCCTTTTACAAAATGCGTCGTCGTCGTTAAAGCGGCGACATAAAGCAAAATTCGATTAGTCTGCAAAACGTCTTATTCGGCAAGAGGCTCCGCCGTCGATTCGTCGGGAACCGAAACGGGAACCTTACGCCCCAAAAGGAACAGAAGCGCTATAATCGCGACGGTTCCGGCGCCAAGCGCGAGCCAAAGATTCGCGCCGAGTCCGACGGGAAGGAACCCCAGTACGACGGCGATCCCCGCAATCCAGAGCGCGTAGCCCAACTGCGTCGAAACGTGTTCGAGAAGCCCGCACCGCGCGCTGTTGGCCGAAAGAATCGTCGTATCGGAGATCGGCGAGCAGTGGTCGCCAAAGATTGCGCCGGTGAGAACCGCGCTCGTCGCCGCGACGAGATACGCGTGGTCGCCGGGCGCCGCTTCGTTCGCGAAGGGAATCGCAAGCGGCGTGATAATCGCCATCGTGCCGTAGGAAGTGCCCGTCGCAAAGGACACGACCGCCGAGAGTACGAAGATAAAGGTCGGAAGAATAAAGGGCGGCGCGCTGTCTGAGAAGGATTTCACAAGGAACTGCGCCGCGCCGAGTCCGTCTTTGCCAATGCTTCCCGCGAGAGACCAAGCCAAAATCAAGATAACGAACGTAAACGCCAGCGACTTTACGCCGTTAAGCCACGCGCGAACCGCGTTTGCAGCCGAAAGTTTTCGGAAGAAAACGATCATGCCAAACGCGATGATTCCCGCAAGAAGAGCGGACTGAAATATCGCGATCGACGCGTCTCCGTGACCGATGCAAGCGCGAAAAGAATCGAAGGAAAAACCAAGCGCCAACGAGACGTCTTCCGTCGTTTCGCCTGCCGCAATCTTCGCGCGACCGGAACAGTAGAAAAACACAAACGCCGAAACCACGAGAAAGACGAGCGGAACAATCGCGAAGGTTGAATCGAACCAGAGGGATCGACGCGATTTAGGCGCGTCGCTAAGTTCAAACCCTTCTCCTTCGGAGGGTTCGACGATCTCCTCGCCCGTCGCGTAAACTTCCGCTTCTTCACGTCGAATAAGGCGCGAATCCATCTCGCGAAGAAACCCGCGACGCGCTAAAATTTCCGCGTTCCGCATCGAACCAAATTCACGAAGCGTTATCGCTGAAACAAGAACAAACACGAGCGTCAGGATGTTGTAGAATCGGAACGGAATTGATTCGACAAAGAGCGAATACGGCGAAATATCGGTCAGCCCCGCGTCGGTCAGTCCCGACGCGATATAGGAAACCTCAGTGCCGATCCAAGTCGAAATGAGCGCGATTCCTGCGATCGGCGCGGCGGTCGAATCAAGAATGAAGGCAAATTTCTCACGCGAAGTTCCGCAACGATCCGTTATAGGCCGCATGATAGGACCGCGAATCTGGACGTTCGCATAATCGTCAAAAAAGATGAAGAAGCCGAGAATCCACGAGATTATTTGCGAACTCCTCGGTCCGCGGGCTAGTTTCGCGAGCGCCTCGGCGACTGCTCGAACGCCGCCGCTCGCCGTAATCAGTCCGACGAGTCCGCCGATTGCCCCGCACTGCAGAAGAACGCCGGCGTTCCATGGCTTCGCAACCGCGTCGCGCATCTGCTGCGCGCCGAGGTCAAACGATAGGAAAACCGCCAACCCCGGACTCGCTTTCTGAAGCGCCAAGAGGTAAGTCGCGCTGAAGACGCCCACAAGAAGGGAAACGACGACGTTCTTTGTCAAAAAAGCGAGTAGAATTGCAATAAAGGGCGGAAGAACCGACCATACTCCCGTCGGCGCCCAGAAATCGTTTGTCAAGTCGCCCGAAGTCGCCGTAGCTGCCGCTAAAAGGACGACAATCAAAAAATAACAAAGAAGCTTAACGACGCGTTTCATTCAATCTTCCGTTCAATAACGCTTTATCAATGACGACGTCTAAGAAACGCCCGTCTGCGGCGACGTCGTATATCGACGCCGCCGTGAAAGTCTGTCGACGAAGTTCCGGCCAAAGACGTTCGCCGACCCAATGAATTATAAGAACGCGTCAAACAGCCGTCAAGGAAAAACCTATTCTGTCTATTTTTACTATTCTCTACAATCGGCATTACCGTTCCTTTAAGAATGCTCGTATCTTTAGAAAATGATCGTTTTGTTAAGAATGAATACAGCGACGAGAAACGACGTTCCGATATAGACGACATATTTCCCACACGCGACTCAGGCGAGCGACGTCGTGTCAAACGCCTATTGCTAAACACGGATGAAATTAAGGCGTAATGGAATGAAAAGGATTATTCACTTTACCCCGCTGATTTGTTCGATCGTCTTCGGCGGCGCCGTCGCAATGGGCGTCGATCTTGATTCCTATGACGGTCCCGCCCAAGGACCGAAAGTCGCGAGCGCTATGCGCCCGTACGGCGAGGAAGCGGCGATGGAAGGAATCGTCGAGGAAGAACCGGAAAAATGGATCAGCGGAAGTTTCGTCGGCTCATGGGCGGACGGCTTTGGGCAAGTTGGCGACAGATGGCAGTTCAACCAGGTATGGATGACGATTCAGAAGTCTGCCGACACAAACATGCCTTACGACTTCGGCTATCACTTTGACGCCGTTTTCGGAACCAACAATCTCCAATGCTTGGGGGACGGAGGTTTCGACGGCAAATGGGGCATAAGCGACGACGGATACGCGGCTTCGCTCTATCAAGCGTACGTTGAAGGGAGCGTCGGCAAGCTCGTCGGAAAGTTTGGAAAGTTTGGAACGCCGATCGGCTATGAAAGCGTCGACGCTTCCGCAAACAATTTCGCCACCCACTCCCACATGTTCAACAACGAGCCGGCGACGCATTCCGGCGCGCTCTTCACGTTGGCGCCGGGCGCTCCGCTAGAACTTAGCGTCGGTCTCGTCGCGGGTTCCGACAACAGCTGGCAGAACTATCGCGGCGACACGGGTCTTGTCTTCGCCGCGACGCTCAATCTCGACGAACGTTTCACGATCAGTTACGCGAGCGAACTTCTTCAAACGCACAGCTTGCTCGGAGAAAACCGAGCGGCTCAAAGCTGGGGATATTATCTTCTCGGCGGTCTTCCGATTGGCGACCAAAACGAATACCTCCAGAGCGTGACTGCGGAACTTGGTCTTTCCGACCAACTCTCCTATGCGTTCCAGACGAATTTCGGCACGATGGAAGACCGTGAAACGAAGACGCGCCGCTATGGTCAGTACGGCTTCGCGAACTACCTGACCTACGCCTTCACGGACTGCTTCTCCGCGTCGGTTCGGTACGAATACTACCTGCAACAGGTCAAACCGACCAACGTCGAAGGCAAATATCACGACGTCTCCTTCGGGCTCCTGTACAAGCCTATGCCCAACATCTTCATCCTGCCTGAAATCCGATACGACTGGATGAACGTCGCCGGTCTGAAAGCCGACGGCGTCACCGGCGCGGTCGCGTTCGGAATCACCTACTGAGTCTGCGTACAGTCTGAAACCTAATAAAACAAACCGCGAAGAAACCGCCCCCCGCGCGTCTCTTCGCGGTTTTCTATTTTTTCGGCGTCGACTTAAAACCAACAGTTGAATCGGCTAGTCGGCAATCTTATTCGACTTGGTAAACCTTTATGTCGTCAAACGTCGTGGTCGCGTCGCCGGCGCCAGCGGTTGCGGAAAGAAGGAGCGTGAGATAGCGCGCTTCGCTGGGAACCGTAACGACGCCGTACGCTTCCGCGCGTCCCGCGGCGTCTCGGTCGTCCCCGTCGCAAATGGCGATTCTAACGTCGCTCGCTTCGGCAGTCCAAGCGCGTTTGCCGTCTTGCCACCGCGCGGTAAGAGAACCTAAGGCGTCTCCGGACGTTCCAATCCTGCCGGAAATAAAGTATTTCTTGCCCGGCTCGACAGGAACCGACTGAAGATAACAGGCGTTCGTATCTCCTTGAATCGCGGCGACGCCGTCGACCTCTAGGAAACGTCCATGAGAATCTTCATGGCGCCACGTCGCCCAGTCCTGGAACGAGTTTTCGCCCGACTTCTCCTTGAAAGCGCCGTTAAGAATCAGATTCTTCGCGCCGATCTTCTCAAGACGCTCTTTCAAGGCGACAAGCGCCCCTTGAGGATCGCCAAGTTCTAAAATCAGCTCCGTCACGCCGGGAAGAGCTTCTTCCCACGACGTCCAATCGCCCCCGTTCTCCGGAGCCCACCAGCGTTTCTGCTCGCCATAAACCCAAACGTATTCTTCCGCCGCGTCGAACGCCGCCGTAAGATTCGCGCGAAGCCTGTCAAACCGCGTTTCGCCCGGTTCGGGGCCCCGATAATAATGCGAGCCTTCGGGGTTGGAATACATGTCGAGATAGAAGCCAAAGCCAGAAGTCGTCTGCGCGCGATATTTAGCGCGATTTTCGGGGCTGACGAGCGTCGCGCCAGGTCCGGTCGTCGAAATGGCGTCGAGCGAAGATTTCACGTACGCCGCCGCGCCGTTCATGTAATACCCGTTCTCACACCCCTCGACGAATCGCGTTTCAGGTCGCGAAGCGTCAAGCAATCCGTCGATAAAAGCCGGCAGCAGGCCATAACCGGAGCCGCGTAAAATTTCGTCGGGGTAAGGCGCGCGACCCGCGCTATAGTTGATCGAATTCATCCACAGACAGAGAAAGGTTACGTTCGGATATTCGTCGACGACCGCTTTACAGAACTGAGCGCCGCGTTTTCGCGCCAACGCTCGAGTCTCGTCGAAACTTCGACCTAAACTCGGATCCCAGCGAAACATCGCCGCGCCGTAGGATTCAAAGTCGAGACAAAGATCGCCGTGAGTTTCTCGCGCGACGAAAGCGCAAATCGCGCCCTTCTCCGCGACCGCCGACCACGCGTCGTCGTCAGACCAATCGAATCCGGCAGGATGAAAATTGATACGGATAAAGTTGTCGTGATATCGTTTGAAATCGCAGGCGTTCACGTCGTCGACGCAGCTTTTAAAATCGTCGCGGTTCCAACGCTTAGGCGAAAAGAGCGACTGGCTTGAACATTGCTCGCCTTCGTGCGTCTTCGCGACGAGGTCGTAAATCACGCCGTCGAAAGGGGCGTTCTCCTCCATTTCGCGAAAATGTTCCCGCAGATAACTCGTCGTGGGGATATCCCATCCCAATTCAATAAGCTTTTTCTTCGGCGTCGCGTTGGGCTCGGCGCCAATCGAAACAGAACTGACAAAAGCGCACGCGACGACAAACGCCAAAAGAACGACGCGTAGTTTCATTTTCAACGATTCTCCTCTATCAAATGTTCCGTTAATCGTCCGTTCGGATTTTATTCAAAAGATTGCGCAATAATCGTTCGGCTATCGGACTCGGCAAATTCTCCTGAATCAACCATGTCGAAAGAACGATTTTACCCTCGCCGAATTTCCATTCCGCCATCGACAATCCGGAGTCATACCCCATCTGCGTGCTGAAAGCGCCCGCGATCGCGACGTTGGGTTCGGGAATCTGATCTCGAAACGTCGCGACGGGAATCACGTCGCGATAGTAGACGTAATCGAGAACGCCGCCCGACTCTAACCCGTCAAACGCCGCGTCGCGTCGGGCCCAGTCGTCTTTATGATAGAGCCAATTCGGCATACGGTTCACGACGCCCTTGACACGGAACGGGAGCCAATGCAACGCGTCGTTCCCTTCTGCGAGAACGTCTGCCGAAAGAAAAAGAACTCCGGCTCCGTCGCGAACCGCTTCGTAGAGCCGACGGAAATCTTCCGCGTTGCGACGATTACACGTCTTGCCGACAATCAACCGGTCGCCGCGCCGCAATTTAGCGGAACCTCCGTCCGCTCTCGTAAAAGGCTCGGCGTCGACGCTCAACTGCTTGAGTTTGGCAAGAAGTTCAGGGTCGTCGCCCCACACGAAAATCCGCCCCTTTCCAACGCTCGGAAACGCGCGTCGCTCAAAGGCGTAAAACCGTTCGACGCCCCCTGACGCCGCGGCGCCCTTAAGGAATTCCGCATAGAAACGGCACTCGCCGGTAGAGCAATTCACGTCCAGAGTAAAGACGTCGCTCAGCGCGGGGACGACCATTGGCGGGTCTTCTCCGTCGCGAGGTTCGGGAATCGTTAGATTCTGTGTTTTGTCGTAAAGACGCTCGTTTTTAGGGCCAAAAACGACATAGCGAACGGGGTAAACGCCGGGCTTAAGAACGTCCTCGTTCACGAGGACGGACTCGATCTTAACCTTTTGCCCTGCGTATGCCTGGACAGGCTCGACGAAATTACAGAAGCGGAGCGGCGCGAAGACGTCCGCCATAGCGTCGACGGTTCCGGGCTTAAGTTCGCGGAAGATCGTCGTCAGACCTTCGCCGGAGATTCCTTGATCGTGAGTTCCAGTTACGCTATGGCCGACGACGTTGGCGTTAGCGCGAATCGCGTTGATTCCAATTCGACGCTGTTCCGCCATAAGCGCGATCGCTTGACGGAAGAAGTCCTCCTGCGTCGCGAAGACGTCGTCGAGTCGCCATCGTTTCCAATCCTTCATGAAGCCGTCGTAGCGCTGGCGATAATGCTTCGCATCCGCAGCGTCGACCGCGTCGTGTTGTTCGAAAAGTCGCGTGAGACGCCACAGATCGACGGCGCTCCCAATTCCATATTCCGAAAGAAAGACGGGGAGTCCGCCTTGGGAATGGGTTCGCAGTTCGCGGAGAACCGAGGCCGTGTGCGGGACGGGCTTGTAAGGATGCGTGTCGGCGAGAACGTTCTCCCAGCGATTAGACCCTGGATTAGAAACGCGTCCGATCGGTTCGATCGCGAGCGTCTTTTGACCGACGTCGTACAGGGTAAAGGCGTCCAAATTCGGCTCCGTTCCAGCGGGGAGCCAGCCGTAACTCCAGACTCCGTTGGGATTCTGCTCCCAAGAGAAATCGCGATTCACGTCGTAGACGGCGCCGCTCGGCGCGACCAGCGTGAGATCAACCGCAGTCGAGTCGCCCGTGCCCGTCTCGTCGCCGATTCCTACGACGACGTCGAGCGCCTCGCCCTTCTCAAACGTAAAGAGCGCGGGATCGAGACGGTCGCCTGACGGTTCCGATTCGAGTTGTTCCATCGCGATAAGGTGAGAGATAGGAACCACGTTTTTCTTGCGATTGAGGACGTTGAGTTTCATAACGTCCTCGGCGTGGCGCCCCGGCTCCAACTCCACGCGGATTCGAATCGCCCCGCGATTTGGCAAGCGCTCGACGACCATTTTCAGCGGCTGCTTACGCAAGACGTCGAAAAACGCCATCGAAGAAACGTTCGCGCCCTCCAAAATCGACGTATGACTCGAGATAAGATAAAGGTTTGACTCCTCGGAGCCGCGCGTCGAGAGTTCGACGTCTTTACCGGAACCGTTGAGATTAAGCCAGCCGTTCCAAAGTTCTTTTTTCGATCCGTCCGCCGACTCTTTGATCATGTGAACGTCGACCGTCGCGGAACCGTGAATAACGATATCGCGAAAGGCAGCGTCGACTTGATACGCGCCCGATTCCGGCGCGACCCACCTGAGAACGGAGTATTCGTTTGCGACGTCGCCTGGATGAAGAACGAACGTATTGGCGGGCCAGGTCGTTCCGTCGAAGGTAAAATCTTCGTTCTTCTCATTCTTAACGGCTCCCGGCATGATCGCGCCGCCGTTTTTGCGCCAGATCGCATAGTCGGCGGTTCGAACCTTGTCGTTTGCAAACGCGTCAAATCCGCCGCTGTTGAGAAAGATAAGGCGACTCGGATCGAGTTCTCGCGCTTTGTTCAGATACTCGGCGGCTTGCGTAACGAGCGGAACGTCTGTCGTTTCGTTGAGGAGCCCCCAGGCGACGACGCTCGGATGATTGCGGTCGCGTCTGATCATTGCGCTCGTCTGCGCGTCCCAGCGTTCGGCGCGTTCGGGACAATCGGCGAAGAGCCATGCCGCGAGACATTCGTCGTAGACCATAAACCCGATTCGATCGCAGAGATCGAGTTGAAAACGACGCGGCATGCCCGCGATATAGCGGATCATGTTAAATCCCATCGTTTTGCACGAAATTATGTCCTTACGATAGAGATCGGGATCAAGCGGAACGCGATGCGTGATCGGAGAATCGCTCCCAGAATGCGAGCATTTGACGTAAATTCTCTTCCCATTGAGACGGAAATAGCCGTTTTCAAATCGGAAATCTCGAAATCCGCACGTCGCGACGCAGCGATCGTCGCTCGATCTAGACGCGTCTGTCAACAGCGCCGTAACCGAGTATAGATTCGGATCGTTGAGATCCCAAAGCTTAAAATTCGGCACGACGACGTTTGAAACGAGCGTCGAAACGCCTGGTTTTGCGATTCCCTCGACCGTCGTCGACCGCGTCGTCTCTCCTCCGTCGATCAGACTCGCGTAAAGTTCAAGCGAAACCCGCGACGCCTGCGAGGTTCCGTTTTCGACGGTCGCGCGAACTTCAATCCGGCCCGTTTTCCAGTCGGGAAGCAGATGAAGATCGACGAGGCGTATCGCGGGAGCCATGACAAGTTCGACGGAATCGACGAGACCGCCCGACGCATAGCCCGCGCCCGGCGTGATCGTATTCGTGTTGTTGCGACTCGGGATATTCGCCAAAGAGATTCCGTCGATTGGCGCGTCGGCGGCGTTGAGAACGCGCACGGTAAGACGGTTCGACGTTCCCGCGGGATTGAGCGCGTCGGTCGCGTCGAGTTCGAATTTTTCTTCGCCCCCTTCATGCGAGCCGAGCGGTTTGCCGTTGAGCCAGACGTCGGCGCGGTATTCCGCTTGCCAGAAACGCAAAATCGCGCGTCCGCCGACGTTCGGGTTTTCCGGCGTGACGAAATCTCGCTCGTACCAAACGACGCCGTGATATTCGCGATAGACCTCTTGAAGAACGCCGGGAACCGATATTTCGTCCGCGTCGGCAAGCGCGTTTAAAAACCACGCCTTATTCTGACCGACGTTATTCGCGTCTTGCGCAATGCGCCACGTTCCGTCAAGTGAAATCGTTTCGGAACTTCCGCGAACGATCGCCGGAACGGCGAGAATAAAAACAATCGTCCAAAAAGCCAACCGTCGAAACATGATTCGTCTTTCTGTTAAATACGGAATCTCGAAAGGGATGGAAACTTGAATTATTATATGTT
>CAMJTU010000013.1 GCA_946408825.1 uncultured Planctomycetaceae bacterium | reverse complement strand
GAGAAAATCTCCTCTAAAGTTGTCTTGAACCTAAAACAAAAAAGGACTCCTTGCCCATTGTGAACGCCGCCTCGACGCAACAAAAAGAGTCTCTTTACAGGTCAAACTAAAATTCAACCAAGCCGCCTCATTCTAAGCCTTCACTCAGTTCTTCACAAGCCTTCGCGTCGTTGTTTTGAGAAGCTTTATCCGGTTCCTTTTGCGGCGGCTTCGTAGTCACAGCCCTTTCGATAGACGTATATTGCCAACCTCAACGACAAGAATAAAAGGTCTTTGCGTCGTCGCCATTTTCTTCGTCAACCGCCGCGAGCTTATAGACGCGAAATCCTAAATCGGGCGTTTGCGACAGGACGCCGCGCGACGCCGCAAGTTCCGCGCGGAGTTTCGCGCCTTCGCGGCGAATGCGTTCCTTTCCAATCTCGCTGATATTCGCGTAGCCCGATTTTCGCGCTTCGGATTTTTCGCCGCACGGCTCGGGGCTTTGGACCATGACGAACCGCCGACGTCCGCCGTCCTCCGCGTTGAGCCGCATGACGGCGGCGGCGGTCGTCGCGGAGCCGGAGAAGAAATCGAGGACGAGGTCGCCGTCCTCCGTCGTCTGGTCGATTAAAAAACGTATCAACGCTTCCGGCTTCGGGTTCGTGAAAATCTTGACGCCGCCAAAGAGCGCGTAGAGCTGTTCCGTCGTCGCTTTCGTCGGGAAAAGCCCGAGGGACGTGACGAGCTGGCGACGATTCTTGTATTCCGCTAAAAACTCCTTTCGCGCCGGGTATTTCTTCGGGTCTCGGGGAAAGATGATCCGCCCTTCTTCGATCCAGCGATCGAGTTTCTCCTGGGTATACGGGGTCTCGAAAGAGAAGACGCGTCCTGTCGCGGGATCGACGACAGTGCGGACGGGCAGTCCCTGTCCAAATCTTTGCAAATACTGGCGTTTCCAAACGCCCCTCGGATCGCCGTCGGGGTTTGAAAAGCCGTCGGCGGCGTCGCGTTCTAGCCCTTTGAAACGAAAAAGAGCCGGATTCTTGGCGTAAACGACGATATATTCGTGATTTTCCACGATCATATGGGCGGTCGCCATCCCTTGCGCCGCCTTTTTCGTGTTCCAGTTCAAAACGGCGATAAATTGTTTTTCGCCAAAGACTTCGTCGCAGATTTTACGGAGATTCGCGAGTTCGACGTCGCTGATCGATATGAAGATCGCGCCGTCGTCGGTCAGCAGCTCCCGCGCGAGAATCAGCCGCGAAAAGATCATTGAACACCAGTCCACATGACGGCGCGGATCGGTCGTCTCGTCCTCATGAGAACGACCGCGCCCCGACGCGGCGAGACGCCCCGAACGCCGCGCATATTCCTCGCAGTCGACGCGGAAATCGTCGGCGTAAAGGAACGCGTCCGACCCCGTGTTGTACGGCGGATCGACGTAGATCGCTTTGACCTTATTGCGATACTCAGCCTGAAGAAGTTTCAGCGCGTCGAGATTGTCCCCCTCGATATAGAGATTCCCCGTCGAATCCCAATCGACGCTTTCCTCGGGACACGGTCGCAACGTCATGCGCGTCGGCGCGTAGGCGTCGTTAAACGCGGCGCGTTTGCCGACCCAGTTGAACTCGTAACGCTCGGGCTTTTCCGCAGCGACGTCGCCGAGAAGCCGCCGCAGCGCCTCGAAATCGACCGCGCGGCGTGAGACGCCCTTTTTGCCCCGTATTTCCTTCGCACACTGCGGGAAAAGACGTAGAAGCGCGTCGACGCGGGCGGCGATTGGGTCGGGAGATTCCATTTTCATACGATATGGAGGGTTCGGTTTCTGAAAACTTTGGGAACGTCGCGCGAGTTTCGTAAACCAACTCGGTTTTCAACTCTAAACTCGCCGCTTCATTCTACCCGTATTGCGCGCGCGTTAAAAGAGGCGGCGAGGCCTCGAACAACTCCGCAGGTCAATCCGTTGCCAAACGGGAAACGTCCGAGTATACTGAAACCAGACGGAACTCCCGGAGATACGACTTCGCGTTCAACGAGAGGAAAACTACGCTTCATTGAAAACGCCGTCGCCGAAAACGTCGGCGAGAAAAAGAAGGAAGAACGAGCGCCATGTTCAGAACGCTTTTGTGGATCGTCGTCGCGACGGCGACGCTAACGGGTCGCGCGTATGCGGACTCGGGACTTGTACTCGCGGACGCGGGAACTTCGGATTACGCCGTCCTTCTGCCGGACGACGCGTCGGAAGTTCAGGTTACGGCGGCGGAAGAACTGCGCGACTACGTTCGTCAGGTCGCCGACGTCGAAATTCCGACGATTCGCGAAGAAGCCGCGGCGCAAGAGGGACGGCTCGACGCAATCGAGTCCGCGAAGCTCTTAATTATCGGACCGAGCGCGACGTCGCGCAAGATTCTCGGCGAGACGGAATCGTCGATCGGCTACGACGGGATCATTCTGAAACGCGTCGGAAACTCGATCGTCTTTAGCGGCGCGCCGGGCCGCGGACCGCTCTACGCAGTCTACGAATTTCTCGAACGGGAACTGGGAATCCGCTGGCTGACGGCGGCGGAAACGACCGTTCCCCGCGCGAAAAACGGACGGCTTGAAATCGACGGCGATCTCGACGTCGTCTACGCGCCGAAGATTCTCTCGCGCGAATCGTACTATCTCGGCGCGTTTGACGGAGTCTTTGCGGCGCGGTCGCGCTGCAACGGCGACCGCGCGCCGATCCCGCCGCAATACGGCGGGCGGCGAACGTTCGCCTACGGAGTTCATTCCTCGTTCGCGCTGATTTCGCCCCTCAAATATTTTATCGACCACCCGGATTGGTTCTCGGAAATCGACGGCGTGAGAAAAGTCTGTCTGCCCGGCGACTATTCGCAGGAGTACAAAGAATTCGTCGCAAAAGTTCCCCCCGAGCAGATCGCGCCCAAAGGAACGCAGCTATGCTTCTCGAACGACGAGATGATCGCCGAACTCGTTAAAAACGCGCGCGAAACGCTCCGCGCCGACCCGACCGTCTCCTTCCTCGACGTCAGTCAGAACGACTGGGACGGATGGTGCCAGTGCGAAAAATGCCGCGCAGCCGACGAAGAAGACGGGTCGCACATCGGCTCGATTCTCCGCGCCGTCAACAAGGTCGCGGAAGCGCTCGAGGACGAGTTCCCCGATCTGCTCGTCGAAACGCTCGCCTACAAATATTCCCGAACGCCCCCCGCCGTAACGAAACCGCGCAAAAACGTTCTGATAAGACTTTGCTCGATCGAATGTTCCTTCGCGGAGCCAATCGATTCGGAAGTCAACAAGTCGTTCCGAGACGACCTCCTCGCGTGGAGCGCCGTCGCCGACAACCTTTTCGTCTGGGATTACGCGACCGACTTCGGGCTCTATCTCCTTCCCTTCCCGAACTATCGCGTTCTCGCGCCGAATCTGAGAACCTTCGCCCAAAATCACGTCGTCGGAGTCTTTGAACAGGGCGACTATCATTCCCCGACCGGAGATTTCGTCGAACTGCGCAACTGGGTCGCCTCCAAACTCATGTGGAACCCCGACCTCGACCCGAAAGCGCTTCGCGACGACTTCGTTTCCAACTACTACGCGCCGGAACTCGTCCCAATCTATCGCGATTATTTCGACGTTCTCTCCGACGCGGTCGAGCGAAGCGGCGTCCACCTAGATATTTATCGCATGGACGTCCGCGACTGGCTCGGGCTCGACGATCTCAACCGCGCGACTCGTTTGCAGAATCAGGCGCTTGAAATCGCCGAAAAACTCGAGCGCGAAAATCCTGAAATGCGAAAAGGACTCGTCGACAAGGTCGAGCGCGGACGAATCCCGATCGAACTCGTTTGGCTCCAAGAGTACAAACGGTTCCGCGCCGAGGCGCAAGAGCGCGGCGTCGAATTCCTCGGTCCCGCCGACCCGCTTAAGGCGGCGCAAGAGTTTGTCGCGAAACTCGACAAATACGGATTCACGCGACATCGCGAGGCGTGCTGGAAAGAGTACTACGAGCAGTTCCGCCGCGAACTCGTCGCCCAATTTGAAGACGGCGTCGACGATTCGGCGGAAACGCCTTGAAACCGCTACGAAGGGACGGTTGTTTACAACGCCGTCCCTTCCCGTTTGTTTGCGTTCTTCCGCCGTCGAGAAAGAACGTTTCCAACAACCTGGAAAATATCAGGTTGAAAACTGTAAAAAGCTTGACTTCCGTTTGTTATCAGAGTATAAACCGCATAAATCAAGAAGGACTCGTTATATAATCGAGTTCGTATTCCGACGCTTTCTCGAAACGACTTCCTGCGCGACGTCGCGCGGAGGACTAGAAAGCGGCTTCTTAATTCAAGGCGTTAAAATGCCAATTGCGGTCACAAAAACACGTCGTTTCTTTGCGCTTCATACGCGACGAATTTCAGTTTTCAATTTTCTTCTTCCTTTCCAGAAATCTCTATCCAAACGGAGTTAAAGATGACAAGACGTCTCGACGACTTTTTGAAACGTTTCGTTTCGCGCTACGGACTTATCGCCCTTCTCGCCCTCTGCAGCCTAAACGTCGCGGCGCAGGAACCCAGCAACCCTGCGACTGACGCAAAAACGACGTCAATTGAGCGCGCGGAACCCGACGAAGCGCTCAGCGCGGCGATGGAGAAGTATCTGCAAAGCGCCAAGGATAAGAAACTCAATATCCAGAGCGTCATGGTGTTGCAACATGGGAAAGTCTTGTATGAAAAATGGCTCAACGGCGGCGAACCTCAAACGCCGCACGTGCTTAACAGCGTAAGCAAGACGTTTACCTCGGCGGCGGTAGGGCTGGCGATTGGCGAAGGGCTCCTGTCGCTCGACGACAAGGTAATCTCTTTCTTCCCCGACGACCTTCCCGACTCGCCGTCGGAAAATTTGAAGAAAGTAACCGTGCGCAATCTGCTGACAATGAACAGCGGACACGATTCCGAGCCCAAGCGCGGCAAAGACGGAGAATCTTGGGCGAAGTCGTTCCTCGCTTGGCCTATCGAACACGAGCCGGGAACTTATTACTGCTACAACAGTTTGGGAACTTACATGCTCTCCGCCATTGTGCAGAAGGTTACGGGTCAAAAAGTCGTCGATTATTTGCAACCGCGCCTTTTCGATCCGCTCGGCGTCGAAGCGCCGCGCTGGGAGGAAAGCCCGCAAGGAATCAACTGCGGAGGTTGGGGGCTCTATTTGAAGACGGAAGACCTCGCCAAGATGGGCCAGTTGCTACTCCAAGGCGGCAAATGGAACGGCAAACAGATATTGCCCGCCGAATACGTCGCCGAAGCGACGCGCGCGCAGGTTCCCTGCCAGCCTTCGTGGATTCGAGCCGACAGAATTGCGGAAAGCGGTCTGACGCCCGAAAATAGCGACTGGGTTCTCGGTTACGGCTACCAAGTTTGGCGCTGCCGACACAACGCCTACCGCGCCGACGGCGCCGGCGGACAGTATATCATTGTGATTCCCGACAAAGACGCCGTCGTAATCAACACCGCCAGCCTACAGGATATGCAGGCTGAGTTGAACCTCGTCTGGGACTATATCCTCCCCGCGTTGAAGTAGATAAAATCACTTAGTAGGGCGCGATAAATATGAAAAAACTATTTGCCGCTTTCGTCGTTTACCTTTGTTTGATTCCCGTATGCGCGGCGCAGGAAGATCGGCTCTCTTACGAAGAGACGTCGAAATGGGCCGACGATATGGCGCAGGCGTTGATTGATAATTTCTGGGGCGCCAGTTTCGAGGAACGTCCCGAACGTTACTTTTTCAACAAAATGAGCCAACAGGCCGATTTGGGAACAGGCGATTACTGGCCGCAAGCCCACGCTATCGACGTGATTACCGACGCCTATCTGCGAACGAAGGACGAGAAGTACTCCAAGATGTTCGACCTTTGGTTCCAGGGCATGCCGCGCTTCAATCCTAACGCCCGACAGGGAAGGTGGAGAGGCGACCCATGGTGGAACGCTTTTGTAGACGACATGGAATGGCACTGTCTCGCGCTCATACGCGTCTACGAGGCGACGGGCGAGACGCGCTATCTGAATAAGGCGCGGCAGGTCTACGCCGACTGGATCTGGACGCAATGGGGTCCCGAGGACGAGGCGCCGTGGCATGGCGGGATCACATGGAAGACCGACGTTTCGAAATCCAAGAACGCCTGCTCCAACGGCCCCGCCGCCATCATAGCAGCCCGCTTGGCGCGGCTCGCGTCGGTCGACGCTTCGAACGACAAAAACAAGTCGGCGGCCGAGTATCAGGACGAGGCGTTGAAAATCTATCAGTGGGAACGGAAAAACCTCTGGGACGCGGAAACGGGCGCCGTCTTCGACAACATGAACAGAGACGGAAGGATTGGACGCTTCAGCCTGAGCTACAACCAAGGGACGTTCATCGGCGCGGCGGTAGAGCTTTTCCGTCTGACGGGCGATCGTTCGCTCCTAGACGACGCCGTGCTTACGGCGCGTTATACGACGGGACCGATGAGCCGACGCAATCGCGGCGTTCTCTCCGACGCGCCCGGGGGCGACGGCGGACTCTTTCACGGTATTTTCTTCCGCTATCTTGCCAACCTGATCGTCTTGCCCGAACTGGACGACGCCGCGCGGCAAGAACTGACCGACTACCTCCTGCATAGCGCGACAGTTCTGGTCCGTCGCGGCGTGAATCCCGAAACGGCGCTCTACGGCGGACGTTGGCGTCAACCGCAACCGACGGAGGCCCCTTCGGCGCTGAACCCGCACGTTACGGGCTGCACGCTTCTGGAGGCCGCGTGCAAGGTTATGGCCGCCGCCGAGAATAACGGCGACTCCCGCGATAGCCAACCCGCCGAACCTCAGTTGTAAATCCAAGGAGAAAATCAACAAAGCGCAAGGCGAACGCCCGTCGCGTTCGCCTTGTGTCGTTATCCGTCCGATCTTATCGAAAAAAGCGCGCGCCGCGCGATTACTCTTTGCCCGCGCCGACGTTGAACGCGCGTTCCAGCGCCTTCGGGAACGCGGTTTCGCGAACTTCTTTCTTGTGTTCTTCCGAAAAGCTCCCCATCTCGTATTTGGAATAATCCTTGACCTGCAACGTGTCGTAGACGGGGAAGATTCGGACAGAACCGTTCAGGAACTTAAAGGGCTCGAAATACGCCTTAAGTTTCGCGCCGTACAGATCCTCGTACATAGACTCGGGGACGTTCATCGTCAGGAAGACGTCGACGTCGACTTTTCCTTTGAAATAGCTGGTATAGTCGTTATACGAAAGGGCGGGAAAGACGATTCTTTCCAGAAAAGATCGAAAGACGCCCGTCGGTTCGCTAAAGTAGATCGGGGAGCCGACGATCAACTTGTCCGACTGCAACACGCGCTCGAGAACGGGGGACAGTTCGTCTTTCCAGTAGCATTTGCAGTGTTCTTCGATTCCCTTGCGCTTGCACGCGAGACAGCTTCGACATCCGGTAAACTTCAGGTCGTAAAGATCGACGTATTCGACTTCGGCGCCGACCGACTCGGCGCCCTTCTGCGCTTCCTTGAGAATTTGCGCGGTGTTCCAAATTTTACGAGGACTGCCGTTGATGATGATCGTCTTCATGTTTTTCTCTTGAAACGAATTCTTAGTTGCGCTGCGACTCCAATAGAAGCCTCGACCAAATTCTACAAGTATTTGACGCTAAAGCAACAGATTTCAAGCGTTTCACGCGCGGGCGGCGCCCCCGACTCGACGCGTCGCCCAGTCTGGTCGCTAAAAGGTGAACCGACAAGTTTTCTCGAACGAGAGACGGCAAAGGACGAAGGAAAACGCCGTTTTCTCACGACGAAACGCCTTTTCTCTTCTCTAACGCCAACCCAATCAAACGATCCGCTTGATCCGCCATAAAGAGCGGAATATTGAGAACGTCGTCGTCGAGTTTTAGATTATCCAACGAAAATCGCAACCGAATTTCACATAATTATGCATAAAAGTGTGATAAAAATCACACTTTTATACGTTTTTCTGTGACGACAGAATCCCCGACGCCTCTTTAAATGGAAACCTCTTGCGCAAGACGCCGCCTTTTTTATACTTTAAATTCTCAAGTATCCCTTAGAAGTTACGGAGCGCCGCGAAGATATGCCCTTCCTTTTCCCCGACCGTTTCCAAGCGTTCAATCTGAACGTCGAACGTCCGACCATTATGGCGATTCTCAACGTCACGCCGGACAGTTTCTCCGACGGCGGGCGCTTTAACGCCGGACGCGAGTCGTTTGACGTCGACCTCGGCGCGGTCGTCGACGCGGCGCGGATCGCCCTTCGCGACGGCGCGGGAATCCTCGACGTCGGCGGCGAAAGCACGAAGCCCGGCGCCGAGCCCGTCGACGAAGCGGAAGAGACGCGGCGCGTTGTTCCCGTCGTTCAGGCGCTCGCGCGGACGTTCGACGCTCCGATCTCAATCGACACGCGTCGCCCATGCGTCGCGGACGCGGCGCTCGAAGTCGGCGCGTCGATCGTCAACGACGTCGCCGCCGGACGCTATATCGATTCTCAGCGACGACTCGCGGACGAAACGGAGTCGGGCTTTCCCGAAGAAATGGCGGAGGTCGTCGCGCGGCGCGGCGCGTCCGTCGTAATCATGCATATGCGCGGGATTCCCAAAACGATGCAGGCGGCGACGCCGGAATATCCGGGCGGAGTCGTCGACGAGATTCTGGCGTTCCTCAAACGTCGCCGCGACGCGTTCGTCGCCGTCGGGGTCGCGCCCGAGAGAATCGCTTTCGATCCCGGTCTCGGGTTCGGCAAGACGTTCGATCAGAACTGGTCGCTTATCGCGAATTTAGAGCGTTTTCGCGAGCTCGGCGGTCCGGTTCTCCTCGGATTCTCGCGCAAAACGTTCCTGCGTGAAACGGCGCGGCGATATAACGAAGGACGCGGACTGACTGACGAAGCCGCGCTCCCCGACGTCGCGACGCTCGACCAAGAGACCGCGACGCTCTCCGCGCTCGTCGCAGCGCGCGGAGTCGAAATTCTGCGCGTCCATAACGTCCGTCAAACCGCGCTCGCGCTGGAAATCGCGCGACGTTCCGTAGTCGAGGCGCCGCAGACATGACTCAAGAACGCGAAATCCTTGTCGTCGGCACAGACGAAGCGGGCTACGGTCCGAACTTAGGCCCCCTTCTTGTCGGCGCGTCATGCTGGCGCGCGCCCGCGGAAACGACGCGACTCGACGACGCGTTCTCGCACAAAACCTCGGAATCTCGCCGCGATTCGCTCCTCGCCTTCGCCCCGCCCGCAAGCGACGAGATTTGGTCGCCGCGACGTCTCGACGACGCGCTCGGGCCCGTCTCGGGATCGCGCCGGAGCGTCTTTCCGCTGCTCGACTCGAAGAAGCTCTACGGGCCGTCGAAATCGCTCGCCGCGCTAGAACGTCCCTTTATGCTCGCGTCGGCGCTCCTCGGTCGAAAAAACGAATCGTTTGCGACGGTTTTGAACGATCTTCGATCAGATTCCGAGGACCAACTCCCCCCGTGGGAACGCGACGCGACGCTCGCTCTCCCCGTCGATCCGAAAACGCTTCGTTCCCCGCTCGAACCCGACCTCCAACTCGTTCGTCAGACGTTCGGCGCGGCAAACGTCTCGCTCTTGGAACTGGCGGCGCGGCGCGTCCAGCCCCTTGAGTTCAACAGGCGACTCGACGGGCTTGGACTCAAGAGCGATCTGATTGCCGACGTGACGACGTCGCTCGTCGTCGAGACGCTCGTCGCCGCGTATGACCGACTTGCGCGAAGAAACGAGCCGCGTCCGGAAACTGCGCTCGTTCTTTGCGATAAGCTTGGCGGGCGCGATCATTACGCGCCGATCTTAAAAGGACGCTTCTGCGGCGCCGACGTAGAAATACTGAGTCAGGGACGCGAACTAAGTCTTTACCGCGTCGTCGCTCAGGCGGGAATTGACCGCGACGGCGTCGTCCGTCCCTTCCCCGAACAGACGATCCTTGAGATTCGCTTCTCCGCCAAGGGGGAGTCAAACGCGCCCGTCGCCCTCGCGTCGATCGCGGCAAAATACGTTCGCGAACTCTCGATGCGTCTCTTTAACGAATTCTGGCGCGACGCGGTTTCGAGTTCGCTTCGTCCGACGGCGGGCTACCCCGTCGACGCGCTCCGATTCCGCGCCGAGGTCGAAGACGCGAGGTCGCGACTTGGAATTCCCGACGACGTTTTCTGGCGTCGAAAATAGCCGAACAGGAGAAGCCGCATGACTTTCGCGCGTCGCTCAAGGAAGCGCCTTGCCAAAACGCGAAGAACGCCGGGGCGTTATGCCGCCGAGCTTTTCTTTAAGCTCATGGGATTCCTTTATTTCGTTTGTTACCGGGCCAACAACGCAATTGACGTCTCGCGATATGAGCGCGTCTCGCCGAAAGTACCGGCGGCGTTCGACGGATTCCGCGTCGTCCAAGTCTCCGACCTTCACGGCAAAGTTTTCGGACGCGACAACGCCGAACTTCTGAAACTCGTCGAACGTGAGAAACCCGATTTAATCGTCGTAACGGGCGACGTCGTCGACGAACGCAACTTTCGTCTCGACAGTCTTCGCGATTTCGCAGAACGACTTGTGAAAATCGCGCCGGTCTTCTATATCGTCGGCAATCATGAGGCGGATCTCTACGCCAAATATTTCAACGAGGTCGTCGCGACGCTGCGCAAATCGGGCTTTACGCTGCTGCTTGACCGTGAAAAGCGCGTGACGCGTGGGAACGGGGACGCTATCGTGGTCGCAGGCCTCATGGACGTCAAGGAATCGCGTAAATTTGCGAATATTGCGCGACCGCAATTGAATAAATTTTCCCGCGACCCCGACGAGTTTCGAATCCTCCTCTCGCATAGGCCCGAATGGCTCAGTCTTTACGCCGAATATGGGTACGACCTTGTTTTTTCGGGACACGCGCACGGCGGACAAATTCGTATTCCCGGGCTTCTGCCGAACGGACTTAACGCGCCGGGACAAGGCTGGTTCCCCAAGTATACCGGAGGCGCGCATACGCAAGGCGAAACGACGATGATCGTCTCGCGAGGACTCGGGCCAAGCGTAATCCCGACGCGTCTCTTCAACCGTCCGGAACTGGTCGTTTGCGTTCTTAAAAGAGAAACACGTTTGGAACAAGGTATGGCAAACGACAATCAAGTTTGATAAAATTCTAAAGGCGATCAGGACGGGCGTCATGTATTTACATTTACGGCGCGCACAATACAAGGAAGATTAAGAAAATGCCATACTTCGGGGTTCACGAATCAATCTCTTTGGGATTCGACGCGGCGGTACGCAAAGTCGCGAGCGTCGGCTTCGACTGCGTTCAGATTTTTTCCGCCAACGCGTCGCGGTGGCAAAACAAGCCGATCGATCCTAAAGCGGCGGAACGATTTCAAACGGCGCTGAAAGAAACGGGCGTGTCTCGCCCCCTTATCCACGACTCCTATCTTATCAACATCGCGTCGGTCAATTCCGAACTGCTTGAAAAATCGATCGCCGCGTTCAAAGAGGAACTGATTCGAGCCGACGCGCTCGGAATTCCTTGCGTCGTCATGCATCCCGGCTCCGCTAAAGACGATACGCGCGAAAACGCGCTTCGCCGCGCGTCGGAATCCTTCGATCGTATTTTCCGCGAACTTCCGGAAACGAACCGCATTGTCGTTCTCGTCGAAACGACCGCCGGACAGGGCGCGTATCTCGGCGCGACCTTTGAGGAAATCGCGGCAATCATCGACGGAACCGACCACAAGGACCGATTCGGAGTCTGCTTCGACACATGCCACACGTTCGTCGCGGGCTATGATTTCACGACGCGCGAAACATTTGAACGGACGTTTGAGGAATTCGATCGCAAAATCGGTCTCGAACGTCTCAAGGCGTTCCATCTCAACGACGCGGTCAAAGGGCTTGGCTCGAAACTCGACCGCCACGCGCACATCGGACGCGGCGCGCTCGGACTCGAACCGTTCCGATTTATTGTCAACGATCCGCGTTTTGCGGAGACGCCCATGTACCTCGAGACGCCGAAGGGACAAACGCCTGAAGGCGAGGACTGGGACGCCGTCAACCTTAATACTCTTAAAGAATTACTAAAATAACGCCGACGCCGCGCGCCTTTACACTTTCCTCCCAGGGAGATATCATCCATGAAACGTTCGATTCTCGTCGCCGTCGCGATCTTTCTTGTCGTCGCAATCACGTCCGCGTTCTACGCTTTGGCAAACGCTCAGGACTATGAAACGTTTAACTTATGGCCGGATCTCGCGCCAGGGGAAAAAGCCGGCGCCGAAAAACCGACCTACGAAGTCTGGAAACCCGCTGAAAAGAAGTCGGACGCGTGCATGATCGTTTGCCCCGGCGGCGGATACTTTGGTCTCGCTTACGACCATGAAGGGGATAAAATCGCGCGATATTTCACTTCAAAAGGAATAACGACCGTCGTGCTGCGATACCGCGTCCCGCGCCGCGAAGGAATTCCAAAGCACATGGCGGCGTGGCAGGACGCGCAGCGCTGCGTCCGCGTCGTGCGTTCACGCGCCGGCGAATTGGGAATCAATCCCGACAAAATTGGGATTATGGGCTTTTCCGCCGGCGGTCACCTCACGCTCATGACGGCGACGACAAGCCAGACGAACTCTTACGAGCCGATCGACGAGATCGACAAACTCTCCGCGTCCGTTAATTTCGCCGTTCCTGTCTACCCCGCGTATGTTCTAAAGGACGGCGCCGACGAACCGAATACGGGCAAAGGTAACGACTCTGAATTGGTCGATGATTTCGCGTTCGACGAAAAAACGCCCCCGATGTGCTTCGTTCACGGCGACGACGACGTTTATTCCCCGATGGGATCCGTCGCCGTCTACGCCAAGCTCCGCAAGATGGAGATTCCCGCAGAACTCCATATCTATGCGAGAGTGGGACATGGATTCGGCGGCAATCCGACCGACGATCACCTCGGCGATTGGCTTAATCGCGTCTATTACTGGATGCAAAAAATGGGATTCTGACATGAATTCCATCCAACTCTAACAATCGGTAGGAATTAAAAAATGAAACGTCTCAATTTCGCAATTCTAACCCTCGTCGCCGCGTTCGCCCTGACGTTCTGCGCCGCCGCAAACGCTGAAGATTTCGAAACATACTACGTCTGGCCCGGCGTCGCGCCCGGCGAAAAATCCGACGCCGTCATGCCGACCTATGAAATCTGGAAGCCCGCTGAAAAGACAACCGACGCCTGCCTGATCGTCTGTCCCGGCGGCGCGTACAACGGTCTCGCGTACGGTCACGAGGGCGATAAAATCGCGCGATATTTCGTCGGCAAGGGCGTTACGACGGTCGTTTTGAAGTATCGCGTTCCGCGTCGCGAAGGAATCCCGAAGCACATGGCGGCGTGGCAGGACGCCCAGCGATGCGTTCGCGTCGTTCGCGCGCGCGCGGAAGAACTGGGAATTAATCGCGAAAAGATCGGAATCATGGGTTTCTCCGCAGGCGGTCACCTCACGCTCATGACGTCGACCACAAGCCAGACGAACTCTTACGAGCCGGTCGACGATATCGACAAACTCTCCGCCTCCGTCAATTTCGCCGTTCCGGTCTATCCCGCGTACGTCCTTGAAGACGGCGCCGACGGTCCGAATTCGGGCAAAGGCAACGATTCGACAATGGTCGACGACTTCGCGTTCGACGAAAAGACGCCCCCGATGTGCCTCATCCACGGCGACGACGACGTTTATTCCCCGATGGGATCCGTCGCCGTCTACGCGAAACTTCGCAAGATGAATATCCCCGCGGAGCTTCATATCTTCGCAAAAGTCAATCACGGGTTCGGCGGCAACCCGACGGACAATCACGTCGGCGACTGGCTCAATCGCGTCTACTACTGGATGAAAACGATGGGATTCTGACGCGTTTTCTCGCGCGGCCCGCTCTCTTAATCTTTGCTAAAACGAAGGGCGTTCTCTTTGAAGGGCGCCTTTCGTCGCCTCTTTTTCTCATTCCTCAGGAAACGAACGCAAATGAAACGCTATCTTCTCACGTTATTGGCGGTTGTCGCGACGACGTTCGCCGTTAATTGTTCTTTCGCAAACGCCGACGATTTTGAAACGCTTCCCCTTTGGCCCGACGTCGCGCCCGGTGAAAAAGCCGACGCCGAAAAGCCGACCCTCGAATATTGGAAACCCGCTGAAAAGACGAGCGACGCGTGCCTTATCGTCTGTCCCGGCGGCGCCTATAACGTCCTTTGCGCCGACTATGAAGGTCAAGACGTCGCGAAATTCTTCGTCTCCAAAGGCGTGACGGCGGTCGTTCTGCGATACCGCGTCCCACGCCGCGAAGGGCTTCCGAAACACATGGCGGCGTGGCAAGACGCGCAGCGGTGCGTCCGCGTCGTCCGCGCTCACGCGAAGGAATGGGGGATCGACCCGGAAAAGATCGGGATCACGGGCTTCTCCGCCGGCGGTCACCTTACGCTGATGACGGCGACGACGAGTTTGACGAATTCCTACGAGCCAATCGATGAAATCGACAAACTTTCCGCGTCGGTCAATTTCGCGGCGCCGGTCTATCCCGCGTACATTCTTGAAGAGGCGAAGGACGGCGGCGACGCGCGAGGATCGCTCGATTCCGTCATGGTCGACGATTTCGCGTTCGACGAAAAGACGCCCCCAATTTGTCTCGTTCACGGCGACGCCGACCGCGTGACCCCTATGGGATCCATTTTCGTCTACGCGAAACTGCGCAAGATGGAAATTCCCGCGGAACTTCATATCTACGCTAAGGCGGAACACGGTTTCGGAGCGAAAGTTACGGACAATCACGTCGGCGACTGGATGAACCGCGTCTACTACTGGATGCAGAAGATGGGATTCTGACGCCCGTCGCAACGGAGGGAAACGCTCGTGAAACGCGCTCTTGCAACGCTTCTTACGGTCGCGAGTCTTTGGCTTGCGACCGGCGGCGTCTTGTTCGCCGCAGACTTTCAAGTCTTTGATCTCTGGCCCGGCGCCGCGCCGGGCGAAACAGGCGACGCGGAAAAACCTACGTGTCGCTATCTTAAACCCGACGTCAAAACGTCTGACGCCTGCGTGATCGTATGTCCCGGGGGCGCCTACCGCAACCTCGATAAAAAAGAGGGAGACTGGGTCGCGCAATTCTTCGCGTCTCACGGCGTTACGGCGGTTGTTCTAAGGTATCGCGTTCCGCGTCGCGAAGGAGCGCCGAAGCATCTCGCGCCCTGGCAAGACGCGCAGCGCTGCGTTCGGTTCGTTCGCGCTCGCGCTGAGGAATGGGGAATCAATCCGGAGAAAATCGGAATTCTCGGGTTTTCGGCCGGCGGTCATCTAACGCTCATGACCGCGACGTCGAGCCTTACGAACTCCTACGAGCCGGTCGACGATATCGACAAGCTTTCCGCGTCGGTCGCTTTTGCCGTTCCGATTTATCCGGCGTATGTCCTAGAAGACGGAGCCGACGGTCCGAACGTCGCCAAGGGAAACGACTCCACAATGGTCGAAGACTTCGCGTTCGACGAAAAAACGCCGCCCATGTGCCTTTTCCACGGCGACGCCGACGCATATTCGCCGATGGGGTCCGTCGCCGTCTACGCAAAGCTTCGCCAAAAGGAAATTCCCGCGGAACTTCATATATTTGCGGGAATTAAACACGGATTCGTCGGACACGCGTTCGACGATCATGTCGGCTCGTGGCCGGAAAGAACGCTCGCGTGGATGCAGACGCTTGGGTTCTAAATTAGCTTTATTTTATTTCGTCAGTTACGTTAGTTGAAGGAGTTCTCTTGTCGTTTGAGCGCGACAAGAGAGCTTGACAAAGATTGTTTGTCAAGAAATCTAACACGGCGTCAAAAAAATAGCGTTTTTTTGACGCAAAGGTTGTTATCGTATCCTTTAGGCAGTTTGCGTTTTAGAACAAGTTTTCATCGTTAGACGACTTTAAGTTCCTGTAAAATTCGGGTTGACGCCGTTAATAAAGTCCCTAAAATCAAATTGTTCCGTGGAAAACGGACGTCTGCGGCAAAGGCGCGGCGGATTCAAATCGGCGGCGTGTCGTCGTTTGCGTATTCCGTCGCGGAACGTTTGCCGTCCGACGTACGAAGTAGAACAGTTTTAAATGCAACGACGGCGACGAATTGGGAGTGTTTCCGTTCGTTTCGTCAAGTTGCGCGGCTTTTTAATTATTGAAGGAGCGACTAGCGATGACCAAGAAAGAAATCGCGAGGCTTGTTTATACGAACACGAAGTTGAGTCTTGTTGAATCGCAGGAAGCCGTTCAGGCGACCTTTGACGCTATCTCTAAATTGCTGGTCAAGTACGGTCGCGTCGAACTTCGCGGCTTCGGCGTCTTTTCCGTCCAGAAGCGATCTGCGCGTAAGGCGCACAATCCGCGTACCGGCGAAGAGGTCTTGGTTCCCGAGCATGAGACCGTCGTTTTCAAGCCGAGCAAGCTTATGAAGGCGGAGATTCTCGAACGTCGCGCGCCGAAGAAGAGCGCCAAGGGCAAGGCTGCGGCTAAATCGACGACCGCCAAGGCGACGGCGAAGAAGCCCGCCGCTAAGAAGGCGACGAAGAAGTCCAAGTGAGACTCGCGTTCTAGCGACCTCGCTACGCTATGACAACCCCCCGAAGCCGACGACGCGTCGGTTTTGGGGGTTTTGTCTTTTGCGGCGCGTTATCGCCTTTAACAAAGGCGAAAGACGTCCGCGTCGAGGTTGAACGTCGCGATCTCGTAGCCGGGCGACGTCTCGCGTTCGAGGACGAAGAGCGCGGCAATCTCGGGACGTCGCTCGCAGAATTCAGCCGCCATGTCAGGACCGGCGACAAAAAACGCGGTCGACAACGCGTCCGCCTCCGTCGCGGTCGGCGCCAACACGGTCGTTGAAAGAACGCCCGTCGTTGGATAGCCGGTGCGCGGGTCGATGATGTGAGAATATCTTTTGCCGCCGCTTCGAAAGAACTGCCACGTCGAACCGGACGTCGCGAGCGCGCGATCTTGGAGCCAGAGTTCGGCAAGGCGCTTTTCCGGCATGAGCGGATGCGCGACGCCAATCGTCCAGCCGGTCGGCGCGTTTTCGGGGGGCGCGACGAGTTCGTCGACGCGTAAATTCGGGAGCAACGCGTCAAGCGCCGCGACGGCGTCGGAGCGTTTGCCGGCGCCACGACGACGCAGGCCGCTCTCCTCGTCGATTTCGTCGTCGTCCTCACGAGCGTCCGTCTCGTCTACGGGGCGCGGAACGCTCGGCGCATAGTCGTTTTTGCGGCCGCCGCGCGTGACGGCGCCGCTCTTCCCTCCTTGAACGAGAAAAGAGCCGAGTCCGCGCTCTTCAAGAATCGCCGCCGCCGCGTCGAGCGCGATTCCTTTGCCGATCGCGCCGAAATTTAACGCGACGCCCTCCTCGTCGAACGCGATCGTTCGCGATTCGGGATCGAGTCGTAAATGCCGGACGCCCGACTTTTCGAGCGCTTCTTTGAGCGCGTTCTCTTCGGGAAACTCGCCGTCGCGTCGCGCGAAGCCCCACGCCTTCCACAGCGGCGCGGACGCGACGTCGAACGCGCCTCCCGTCTCGCGTCCAAACCGCAACGACGCGTCGAGCCAGCCCCAAAGTTCGTCGTCGACCCGGATATTCATCTCGCTTGCAAGCTGGTTGATACGACTGACCTTAGAATGCGGTTTAAAGACGGAAAGAATCCCCTCGACGCGCTCCACCTCGTCGAGCGCGGCAATCGCCGCGTCGGCGGCAAAGGTCTCGCGATCGGCGTCGTCCGTCTCGTTCACGGCGACCTCGAAATCAGACGCCATCGCGCGCCGCTGAAAAATTGTCAGCGAACCGGGGCAAAAGGGAGACGGAGCGGCGCCGGAAGAGAAATCGTCACGCATCGTCGCGCTCCTTTTCAGGGTCGGATTCGATCGGCGCGAGGAGCGCGACCGCGAAGGTCTCGATCGCTTCCATGCGCCCGACGGGCCCGACGTGCTCGCCCGTCTTCGCCTTGACGCTCACGCAGTCCGGGGGCAGATCGAGCACGGCGGCGATTCGGTCGCGCATCGCCTTCTTGAGCGGTCCGAGTTTCGGCTGCTGAGCGCAGACGACGCAGTCGAGATTGACGACGCGCCAGCCCGCGCGCGCGGCTTCTTCCACACAAAGGGCAAGAATCTCGACGGAATCCCGCCCGCGGTTTTCTTCCGCCGTGTCGGGGAAGAACTCGCCGATATCGCTCAGCCCGGCGCCGCCGAGAATCGCGTCGGCGATTGCGTGCAGGAGCGCGTCCGCGTCGGAATGCCCGAGAAGAGAATGACAGTATGGGATCGTCACGCCGCCGAGCCGGAGCGACGACCCGTCGGTAAAGCGGTGCAGGTCGTTTCCGTAGCCCACCCGGTAGGAGCCGAGCGCGGCGCCGGGTCGACGCTCTTTTTCGCGTCGTTCAAGAGCCGCCAGCCGAGTTTCTAACGCTTCGATTCGTTCTAACAGTTTCTCCCCGCGGAGCGTCGCTTCGTCTTTCATGTCGCCGTCCGTTATTTTGTCGATTCGGCGCGTTTGGCGGCGTGTTCCGCCTTAACGTCTTTAATCGCCTGATATTGAAGTTGAATCGCGTTCCACGAATTGTGCCACAGCACGTAGAGCGTCGGCCCGAGCGCCGCAATCGGGCTCGCGTAGAGAACGGCGAAATAGATCATAACGCCGGTGTTCTTCTGACCGAGCGACTGGCTCGACTCTTCGCGCAGTCCCTTCTCGCCGACGAAGAAGCCGAGCGTAAAGTCGATCACGCAAATCGCAAGCGCCGTCAGCGCCGCTTCGATTAAAACGAACGCCTTAACGCCGTTCTCAGGATTCTGAATGAACTCCGCCGCGCGGCATGAAATGACGGTCACCATGAGAACCCACGCGTAGAAGGTCGCGATTTTGAAGCGTTTCGTCCACGTCTGCGCGCTGGGATAGACGAGCCGCAGGAGCCTCGCGGCGACGATCGGCGCGACAATCGTCGTCACGACCGTCCACGCCACGCGTAAAAACGCGTCGAAAAACGCGCCCGGCGCCGCCGTCTCCATTCCGACCGCCCACGGGATCAGCAGCGGGGTCGCGATTGCGATTCCAAAGGTCGTCAGAAGCACGCTCGTCACGACGTATTCGACCTCGCGCCGCAAAAAGGACGCGATTGCGGGCGCGGCGGTCGCGGTCGGCGCCATGCCGGTGAAGAACGCCGCCGTCGCCAGCGCGGGATAGCCCATACGCCGAAGAATCGCGCACGCGCCGACCCCGATCAGGATATTGAGCGCAAGAATTGCAAAATGACTGCGGCGCAGCTTCATCTTATGAACGTTCAGCCCGAGAAACGTCATAAAGAGCATGAAGCGGACAAACCAAGGAATCGTCCACGAAAGAACGGCGCCTTGAGGACAAAACCACCCGACGACAAACGCGCACATCAGCGCCATAGGACGAACCATCGCGCCCATTGAGTCACATCTCCTAAACCGATCCGAACGTCGCTTGAAAAGCGCGACGCTTCGGTTAAGGTATAACTCAAAAGCGTAAAAATAGAAGCGCCCTTGAATCCCTATTGGATTTTAGGGTTCTGCGACGCTACTTAAAGAATCTCACGCCGCTTTTTATGCCGTTTTTGGTCAGACATTGTTCAAACGGCGCTTGCCTTTTAACGTCAATTTTGAGCGAAGATTTCGGAGTCAAATTCGTCGTTCTGTTTTGCGACGATTAATGTACACACCGCGTCCCCTGTGACGTTTACCGCCGTCCTGAGCATGTCAAGAATTCGATCGACGCCCATTATGAGCGCGATCCCTTCCGTGGGGAGCCCAACGGAAACTAAAATCATCGTCAACGTAATCAGTCCAATGCTTGGCAATCCCGCAGTTCCAATCGACGCGACCGTCGTCATGAATATGACGGTGAGCAAATTAGCAAGCGTTAAGGGCATATCGTAAATTTGGGAGATAAAAACGACGGCGACGCCCTGCATAATGGCGGTGCCGTCCATATTGATCGTCGCGCCAAGAGGTATTGTAAACGACGTCAGTTTTCTGGAAACGCCGATTTTCTTTACCATCGTTTCGATGTTAAACGGCACGACCGCGGCGCTGACCGAAGTGGTAAAGGCAAAGGTCATTACGGGAAAGAATTTTTTGAAAAACCGCAGAGGGTTAAGCCGCGTGAAAAACGACAGCATTGACGGGTAGACGACGAAACACTGAACGATTAGCGCAAGAACAACGCAAAACATGTATTTTAGCATTGGTAGAAACGCGCTAAATCCAATACTCGTAAAGGTTCTACATATCAAAGCAAAAACGCCGAAAGGAGCGAAAAACATCACGAAATTCGTCAGTTCAAGGACTGTTTCGTTAAATTGCTCGAAAAAAGAAACAACGACCGGAACTCGCGACGCGATCTTCGCCAGGACAAGCCCCAAGAACACCGCGTAGAAAATGATCTGCATCATATTTCCTTCGGCAAGCGCCTCAAAGGGATTGCGCGGAATCATATTCAACAACGTAGAAACGACGTTCGTATCCTCAGAAAGGTTAATCGAGACGCCTTCCTCCTGAGAAAGAGTTATTCCAACGCCGGGATTAAACAAATTCGCGACGCCAAGAGCGGTTGAAATTGCGATAACAGTCGTCGCAAGATAGAAGAGAAATATTTTGACGCCGACTTTACCCAACGTCCGCGTATCGCCGATGGCAAATGTTCCGCATACAATCGACGAAAAGACCAAAGGAGCGACCAGCATCTGAAGTAGACGGATAAACCCTTGTCCTACAAAGTTGAGGACGCCGTCGACAATAACTGCGTCTCGAACAAAGCCCTCGCGCAAGAAGAAATGAAGGAAAAGTCCGACGACGCTCCCCAAAAACAGCGCGATAAATATCTGGGCGGAAAAGCCAAGTTTTGTTTTGGATTTCGTTTCGCTCATGTTTTTCTGTTGCAAAGCGACTTTGAAAAGCAAAAAAGGAAGGTCCGGGATTTCTAACCGTTCTCGGTTTGAGTCGTTCCTAACCGAGGGCTTGAAATAAGAAGGAACCCCGTATATTAGCGTTACAGCGAGTCGAGCGGGTCGACGTCGACGATCCACTGAACCGCCGCCGGGCGTTTGAGTTTGCTCTCGACGACGCGCCTTGCGGCCTCGCGCAGAAGTTCGCCGGGCGTTCCGTAGAGTTGTAGGTGAAATCGGTAGTTTCCGCGCAGTTTCGCAAAAGGCGCGGGCGCGGGCCCGACGAGACGCGTTACGAGGGGCGGACGCGGACGGCGCGGCGGACGGAGCGACGCGACGTTGCGTCCCTGCGCGTCGCGCTGGACAGAGTCGTCTCGGACGGGCGCGGGCGGATTTTTGAGATCGTAGCCGCGTTCGAGATTGATCGCGTAAATCGCGTCTTTGAGCGCGCCCCCGAGCGTTTTGGCAAATTCAAAGGTTTCTTTCTCGTCGGGTCCGCGGACGATAAATCGAATCGCGGAACAAAAAGGCGGATAGCCGACAGAACGCCGAGCCGCTAACTCCGACTCCGCGAAGCCGACGTAATCCCCGTTCGTCGCCGCGATGATCGCCGGATGGTCCGGCTTGTACGTCTGAACGACGACCTTGCCCGGCTTGTCGCCGCGCCCCGCGCGACCCGCCGCCTGCAGAATCAGATTGAAAACGCGCTCCGGCGCCCGGAAGTCGGGCAGGTTCAGCGCGGCGTCGGCGTTGACAATGCCGACGAGCACGACGTTCGGGAAGTCGAGGCCCTTGGCGATCATCTGCGTGCCGAGAAGGACGCGGTAATCGCCGCGTCGAAACGCCTCGAACCCGCGCTCGTGCGCGTCGCGCGCCTGCGTCGTGTCGGAGTCCATACGCAGAATCGGAGCGTTCGGAAACCGCGCCGCGAACTCCTGCTCCAGCCGCTGCGTCCCGACCCCGCCGTATTTGATCCCCGGATGACCGCATTTCGGGCAGGTCTGCGGCGCGGGAATCTGATAGTCGCAGTAATGGCAGAGCGCGATCTGCTGCGTGATATGGTGCGTGAGCGCCACGGAACAATCGGGACAGCATAGAACCTCGCCGCACGCCGGGCACTGGATGTGCGTGGAGTACCCGCGGCGATTGAGAAGCAACACGATCTGATTCGTCGGATCGTCGTCGAGCGCCGTTTCAATATCGCGACAAAGTCGCTGTCCAAGCGATCCGCGCGAAAACCCCGAGGCGATTCGGTCGCGCATATCGACGACGTAAATCGGCGGATTCGGAAGATCGCGGACGCGACGCGGAAGCGTCAGCAGCTTGTACGTCCCCAGCTGCACGTTCCGCCACGTCTCGAGAGACGGAGTCGCGGACCCGAGCACAAGAATCGCGTTTTCGCGTTCCGCACGCATCCTCGCGACGACGCGCGCGTGATAACGCGGAACGACGTCCTGTTTGAACGACGTCTCATGTTCCTCGTCGATAACAATCAGACCGAGACGCGCGCACGGCGCGAAGATCGCGCTCCGCGCCCCGACGACGACGTTCGCCTTGCCCGACTCGATCTTCTCCCATTCCACGCGTCGCTCAAGGTCGGTCAACCGACTGTGCAAAACGGCGACCTCGCCGAAACGCGACCGGAAACGCTCGACCGTCTGCGGCGTCAGGCTGATTTCCGGCACGAGGACGATCGCCTGCTTCCCGTAAGAAACGACCTCTTCGATCGCGTCGATGTAGACCTCCGTCTTGCCGCTTCCCGTAACCCCGTGCAACACGAACGTCTTGCTTTCGCCCGATTCGAGCGCCTCAAGAATCGCGTCGAGCGCGCGCCGCTGATCGTCGTTAAGGACGTGCGGGGTCGTCGGTTTCGCGTCTTTCTTCGCGGCGGCAAGCTCGTCGTAGAAACGACTGCGCCGCTGGACGCGCTTCATCTGGATGATTCCAAGATTCCGCAACGCGACAATCGGAGCGGAGGAGCATTTCGCCATGCGCCCAAGTTCGGAAGCGGTCGGCGGCTCGGTCGCTTTGCGAAGTTCGTCGACGACATAAAGCTGTTTCTGCGTGATCGTTCCGCGCTTCTTATCGGCCTTGTCGCCTCCTTGCAACCGTTTAATTCGCGCGTCGGCGTCGCTCGCAAGGACGCAGACGGACGTCGACTGCGAGCCGACGCGGTCGCGGACGCCCGCGGGCAGAATTCCGTCGAGCGTCGCGCCGAGAGGCGCGAGACAACGCTTTGAAAGGTCGATTCCGAGCGTAAGAATTTTCGGCGCGAGAAGCGGTTTCGGATCGACGACGTTCTGAACTTCCTTGAGGCGAAATTTCTTCCCGGCGTCGTCGCCGAGTTTCGCCGGCGGCTCCGGCTCGTCAAGAGGAAAGAGAGTCGGTCCCGTTTCTTTGCGAGGTTTTGCAGGGACGGCTTTCGGCTCGACGACGTTTTTACGACGCTCGACGGCGACGCACCATGCGACGACGGATCGGTTCCGCGTCCCCAAAGGAACGCGAACGCGTTTGCCGGGCGCGACCAAATCGCGGAGTCGATCTGGAATCAAGTAATCGAAAACGCCGTCGGGACCGTCGACGAAAGCGACCTTGGCGACAAGAATCTCGCTCTTGGGATCGTAGAGTTCCCAAACGGGATTTTCAGGATCGAAAAACGTCGGGGTCTGATTCGTCATTGTGGTCCTCCTCGGCTCGCGACGCGGCGTTTGAGGGAAGTCGCGGCGCGTCGCAAGGTCGGGTTCAAGTTCTTTTCTCACTCTCAAGCATATCACAAGCGCCGTTAAAAACCAGTCTTATCTTGAGATTTTTTCGTCGGCGCCGGATGACGTCGCAGCGCAATATGTTATCATATTAGTGAAGTCAACTTCACCGTTTTGGAGTATATCGTCATGAATACCAAAATCGCAACCTTTAGAGCGCGTCTTGGAATGACGCAAGAGGCGCTGGCGCAAAAATCAGGGATCAGCCGTCGCGCGCTTTCGTCGATTGAAACGGGGACCTCCGTCCCGGCGGTGGACGTCGCGCTCAGAATCGCGGGCGTCTTGAACGCGACGGTCGAAGTTCTCTTCGGCGACGACGCGGAGACGGACGTCGCGCCGCCCCCGGCCCCTCTCGCGTCAACCGCGGTTCCTTCGGGAACACGTTGGAGCGATTTTCGGTTCATCGACCTTTTCGCGGGAATCGGCGGGATTCGTCTCGCGTTTGAAAGCGTCGGAGGACGGTGCGTCTTTTCCTCGGAATTCGACGAACAGACGTGCCGAACCTACGAGGCGAACTTCGGGGAGCATCCTTCGGGCGACATAACCAAAATCGCCGCGTCTGAAATTCCCGACTTTGACATACTGCTCGCGGGCTTTCCCTGTCAGGCGTTCTCGATCATCGGCAAAAAGGAAGGCTTTGCGAACGAGACGTGCGGGACGCTCTTTTTTGAAATCGAGCGGATTCTCCAAGATAAACGTCCGCCCGCGTTTCTGCTCGAAAACGTGCGCAATCTCACGGCGCACGACGGAGGCAAGACGTTCCGAGTCATTCGCGAGCATTTGACCGCGCTCGGGTACCACGTTCACGCGAAAATTCTCAACGCGCTCGACTTCGGCGTTCCGCAGAAACGCGAACGCATCGTTATCGTCGGATTCCAGGACGACGTCCCGTTCGATTTCCCCGAGGCGATCCCCGACGGCGAAAAAAAGACGCTCGCCGACATTCTTGAGTCGAACGTCGATCCCAAATATTACGTCCGCCCCGCAATTAGAGACGCAAGGCTCGCCAAGCTCAAGGATCCGGAATACCCCAAGCCGTACGTTTCGCATGAAAATATGGCGGGGTCGATTACGCCGCGCCCCTACTCCGCCGCGCTCCGATCAGGCGCGTCCGCCAATTACATCCTGATCGACGACGAACGCCGTCCTACCGAGCGCGAGATGCTACGGCTTCAGGGCTTCCCCGATTCCTTCAAGATCGTCGTCAACTACAGCCAAATGAAAAAACAGTGCGGCAACTCCGTCGCCGTTCCCGTCATAAAAGCCGTCGCGAGGCAGATGCTCCACGCGCTGCGCGAATATGAGACAAACCCCGGCGAAAAGAAGGAGCGAGACGCGAAAGAACGCCGCGTCCCCGAGGATCAGCCGTATGCGACGCTCTTTCCTATGGAGTGTTCTTCCACAGATTGCGATCGAGAACGCGATAATTGAGCGCTTCGAAGAGGTGTTCCTGCTTGATATCGTCGCTCTGCTCGATATCGGCGATCGTCCGCGCGACGCGCAGAATCTTATCGTGCGCGCGGGCGGACAGTCCGAAATCGTCCATCGCCTTTTCTAGAAGCGCGCCGCTCTCAGGAGAAAGGCGCGCGTATCTTTCGAGATGGCTCCGGCGCATCGCGGAGTTGACGCGAACTTTCTCGTCGTCTTTGTATCGTTCCGTCTGAATCGCGCGGGCGCGCAAAACGGTTTCCCGCATTTCGGCGCTCGAGGTCTGCGGCTCGGTCGACGACAGCTCGCGATAGGTCACGGGCTGCGTCTCAATGTGGATATCGATACGATCGACGAGAGGACCGCTGATGCGCGACATATAGCTCGCCACCTGCTGCGGCGTGCATCGGCATTTGCGGCGCGGGTCGTTCCGATAACCGCACGGACACGGGTTCATCGCGGCGACGAGGATGAAATTGGAAGGGAACGTCTCCGTCTGGTTGGCGCGGGTAATCCTCGCGACGCGGTCTTCAAGGGGCTGGCGCAACGCTTCGAGGGTTTTGCGATTGAACTCCGGAAGCTCGTCGAGAAAGAGAACGCCGTTGTGCGCGAGACTAATTTCGCCGGGCGCGGGAATCGCGCCGCCGCCGATGAGGCCCGGTTCGCTGATCGAATGGTGCGGTTCGCGAAAAGGACGCGTCGCAATCAAAGCGCGTCCGTCAAGTTTGCCCGACGCGCTGTAAATTTCCGTCGTTTCGAGCGCTTCGTCGAGCGTCAGCGGAGGCATGATCGTCACGAGACGCTTGGCGATCATCGTCTTGCCGGCGCCGGGCGACCCGAACATCAGGACGTTGTGCCCGCCGGCGGCGGCGATCGTCATCGCGCGTTTGGCGAGTTCCTGACCGTGAACTTCTGAGAAATCAAAATCGTACTTCGTCAGCGCGTCGAATTCCGAACCGGTAAGTCCCTGCGCGGGCTTAATTTCCTTCTTGCCCTGCAGGAAAAGAACGGCGTCTTTGAGCGTCTCGATGGGAATCGCCTCGATTCCTTCGACAAGCGCCGCCTCTTGCGCGTTTGCCGCCGGCACGAGAAGTCCTCGGAGTCCCTGCGCTTTCGCCGCGCGCGCCGCCGCCAGAACGCCGCGACAAGAACGCGTATGTCCGTCGAGATCAAGCTCGCCGATTACGGCGTAGTCGTTGAGCTTTTCAAAACGCGCAAGGCCGCTTGAAGAGATTTGTCCGAGGGAGATCGGAAGATCAAAAGACGCCGCCTGCTTCGGAAGGTCGGCGGGCGCGAGGTTCACAAGAATGGAGCCGCGCGGCGGCTGATATCCGGAATGTTCGAGCGCGAGCCTGACGCGAAAAGCGCTTTCGCGGACGACGGTCTTCGCCATGCCGACGATTGTCGTTCGCGTGTCGTCAAAAACGGGCTGAGAATCGCCGTTATCGGGCGCGAGCGTGACGGAAACTTCGACGTCGACCGGATGGGACGTCGCGCCAAGAAGAGAAAACGTCTTGAGTTTCGTGAGCATAGCGTGTTGCGCGAGGAATCCGAAATCAGGCGTTCGCGTCGGAACTCGCGACCTCCTTCGGATCGGGATTCTCAAGCGCCGCGTCGACCGCTTCTTCAAGGTAAACGCCGATTCGACGGAACCGCGCGTAGCGCTCCTCGACGAGACGATCGGTCGGAATCTTCGTGAGTTCGCGCAGCTTCGCGACAAGGTACTTCTTGAGATTGAGCGCCATGATGCGGTGGTCGCGGTGCGCGCCTCCAAGCGGCTCTTCGATCACGTCCTCGACGACCCCGAAACGCTTGAGATATCCCGAGGTAAATTTCAACGCCTCCGCAGCCTTGTCTTTGCAGGCGCCGTCTTTCCAAAGAATCCCGGCGCACCCTTCGGGGCTAATCACGCTGTAATACGCGTACTGAAGCATCGCGACGCGGTCGCCCAGTCCAATGCCGCAGGCGCCGCCGCTTCCCCCTTCGCCGATAACGACGCAAACGATCGGAGTGCGCAGCAGCGTCATCTCGTACATCGATTCCGCAATCGCCTGCGCGATTCCGCGCTCTTCGGAATCCTGACCGGGATACGCGCCGGGCGTGTCGATCAGACAAATGATCGGGAGTCCGAATTTCGCGGCGAGCTTCATTTTCTGGACGGCTTTCCGATATCCTTCAGGACGCGCGCAGCCGAAGTTGCTCTCCTGACGCTCCTTGAAATCGCGCCCCTTGTGCTGGCCGACGACCATGACGCGAAAATTGTCGATTCGCGCCCAGCCGGTTCGAATCGTTCGGTCGTCGCCGAAAACCTTGTCGCCGTGAAGCTCGACGAACTCGTCGAAAACGAGATTGAAATAATCGAGCGCCTGCGGACGCTCTGGATGTCGCGCGACCTCGGTCGTCTCCCACGCGGTGAGATTTGAGTAGATACTGCGCGTGAGTTCCGCCAGCGCAAGGCGCAAACGTTGAATCTCGTCGCGAGTCTCCGTCGTATTCGCGGAGCCGCGAAGAGCTTCAAGCCGCGCTTCCATCTCGAAGATTGGACGTTCAAACGAAAGCTGCTGTTTCGGCGTCGACATATCAAAAAATTCCGCAATCCCTACGCGCTGGCGTTCCCCGCGCCCCTCGCGCCGCTCCCACGCGGTCGCCGTCAAAAAGCGCGTCCCCGGAAAGTATAATCGAAATTGCCGTTTTCGACAAGAATGACCCGACCAAATAACGTGAAAACGATCCGCACGACGTCAGGAACGAATGAGGTCGTCAAGCGTCACGCGCGGCCCGGCGTTTACAGGAGACTGCTGCATAGCGCCGACAGAACGCCAGTTATTCAACTGGATCGCCGCGTTCTTCATACTGATCGTACAGAAGTAAAAAATAATCGGTAGGAAGTGCGCTAATAAAAGGACAAAACAAATCGCCGCGATCAATCCACCCACGCTTCCTGTATAACAGGGACGCTCTCCCCTGTTTCGTCCCTGCTGGACATATTCGGAAAGAGCCTTGTCGATATCCTTTGATCCATGATAAAACGCTACAAAGTACCAGTACAAGTTGAAGAAGGGAATCAGCATGAATCCGACAGCTTTCCCCGGTGTTGTTCGCGCAAATTCTTGTGGAATAGACTTCCAAAAGTTGTAAATGAAAACATAGTGCGGCACAAGAGAAAAGATATAAAGTGGGGTAAATAGTAAGCCAATCAAAATAGGCGTGAGAATAGAAGCCTTAGTTACTGCCGAGAGGAAATCTAGAATTGAATGCCCGAAAAATAGCGAAGTCACAACGAGAACCAACACAATAAACAACGCCCCCCAACACGCCACGAAACTAATCCACATGAGGTTGTGCCATCTCCGAAGGTTGACATTAAGTTTATCCGTCTCTTTGCGAAAATGCGAATCGCTATTGTTCGATCCATAAGGAGTCAAAGGATTCGTTCCAGCCACAACCATTCCGCCATGTCCGGCGTTATAGGCGCTCGTAAAGACAGGTTCGTTGCGCATCGGGCGCGAATTCTCGCCGAGACGCCATACGAGCGTGTCGAAATTCGCCCTGCCCTGCTCGACGAACGCGAGGATATCGGAGACGCCGTACGGCCCGTAGCCCGTCTGACCGTCTGGACTATAGTACCACTCTTTCTTCTCGACGGGCGCGACGTTTTGCGTTCGAAACGCGGGAATATCGGAGATCGGACGCGCCTGTTCCCCGTCGCGCCACGCGCTCGCGGTCGGCTGAATCTGACCTGACTGCAACGCGCGAAGAACCTCGTTTTGCGTCATCGGACCATACTGCGTGACCCCGTCGTTCGTCACATACCAGACCTTCGCGTCTGACGCGCCGATTCCCGCGCCGTTAAAAGGCGCCGCCGTCGGAAGCCCGACGCTGAGCGCTTGTCGCAGTTCGTCGACCTCGCCGATTGTTCGCCAGTCGAGGCGATTGGCAGAGACTTCCGATTCGCGCGTGAGTTTGCCGTCGGCGACCATCTGGACGATTCTCTCCGCGTCGATCGGACCAAACGCGCGTCCGACAACCTTAACGTAATATTTTGCCATCGTTTTCAAACCTTATCGATATCGTCCGAGAAAGCGCGCCCGTCGCTCGGGCTTCCGGCGGTCGCGCCCGCCGTTTTCGCATTGTCAAAGAGTCGATCGACGCGCGCGCGTTCCTCCGCGCGTTCTCCCGCCGTCGCGTGACGTTCCGTCAATCCTTTCGTATCGTTGGCGAAGTTCGCAATACGCGCCATTTGCCACATCAGCGCCATACGCGTCGCGATTGCGACGAGCGCAAGAATCTGCGCCGACGTAAAGAACGCAATCCAACCATAGCCGACGAATCCGAAGCTCGCGAGCGACGGCGCCAGCGTCACGAGGCCGAACACGGCGGTCGCCATAACCGTCGCGTCGACGATCCTATTCCCGTCGCGGTAATCCCCGTCGGCGCTGGTCAACGCGAAAAAAACAATTCCGAGAAACGTCAGGAGCGCCGCAACGCGCGTCGAACACGCGACGTCGGCAAGCGTCGTCGGCGCGCGATATAGACGGCGATTGCCGTCGAGCGCTTCAATATTCGCGATTCCCGCGTTCGCGCTTTCTCGAAACGCGAAAAAAGACCAGTATAGTTCGAAGCCGGGAATAAGATTTAGAAGCGCGACGCGACGCGGCGAACGCGGTAAAACGCGCGGATCGAGGGAGCGCAAGTAGCTATAAAGAAACGCGACGCCCAGAAACTTCGCGACAACGAACGTCGTCCATACGCACACGGCGTACGAATCGGCGTCCAAATCAAAAACCCAAAGTCCTATGGCGGATTCGGCAAAGAGGAGCGCCGTAACGAACGCGTTGGCGATCGTCCATGAACGAACCCAGCGCCCCTTGGCGACGCGCGTGTGAAACGCGTTTGACTCCTCGACCAGACCGGCGGGAATCTCTAGCACGTCGGAGAAATCTTCCTCCGGCTCGTCGTACGAGTTATCCGGCGACGTCATAACGTGTCTCCTTGTTCGCCCTATACTATTGTTTCGCCGTTTCAACGCGCGCGTAAACCGGCGTCCAGCGGTAGGTCGCCCAGTCCTTCGCCGTGTTGAAGGACGCGCCGTCCGCCGTCATGGTTCCGATTTCCTCCGCCGTCGCGTCCGCGCCGCGCGCGACCCAAAGGGACGCGCCTTCGTCGACAGTCTTGCCCGCGCCGAGCGCGAGCGTCGCGGCGGAGTTGACTTCGTCGAGATAGCCGATCCAGCGATATTCGCAGGCGAAGGAGCGTTCCCCTTCGTCGAAAGCGGCCTTAGCCGCCGCAAGCGCGTTCTTCAGGTCGGGCGCGTCACGGAGCGCTTTCTTTGCGCTCTCGCGCGCTTCGAGCAACTCTCTGCCCGGCTGATACGCGTTGATCGCAAAATCAAAATCGGAGCTGCGACGCGTCTCCTCGAGCCACTTGGTCAGTTCGTCGAAGCCCGGATATAATTTCGCGGAATCGACGACGACGGCGAGGAGTTGAAGCTTAACGACCGGATCAAGGGTCGTTTCCGGCGCGACGTCGAGCGCGCGGAGCGCCCCGTCGACGACGGCAATCCAGTCTTCCGGCGCGGGCTTGTCCGAGAGCCGTTTCGCGGCGAGCCCCGCGATCATATACTGAGCGGAAGGCGGGGTCGACGCGAGCGTCGATTCCTCAAATCTATCCGCCGCAAAATCGCGCGTCGCGCCCCCTTCGACCTCAGAAAGGTATTTCAATCCGGATCGACCCTCCTGCGGATCGGACGTTAGATAGAAATAACGCTCCTCTTTAGAATCGAAAAAGACCCAGGTCGGCGTCTCGTATTTTTCGAGCGCGCCCGCGAGCGATTTCGCGGCGCTCTCGTACCCGCCGCGCTTGGCGAATCCGTCGAGCGCGGCGCGCGCCTGTCGGTACGGCTCGAGCTCGGGAGCGAATTTCAACTCCGTTTTCTGCAACTCTTTGGCGGCTTTGTCCGAGGCCGAAAGATTTTGCGCCGACGCGTTGACGGACCCCCACGACTTCGCGAAAGAGTTCCACGCCGTCGCCCCTTTCGCGTTGGCGACGTCTTCGACCGCCGCGTCAAGAGCCGCGTCGAGGGCGTCCTTCGTGGCGTCCGCGACGTCTTCGCCGCCGCTGGCGCTCAGTTCGCTCGTATCGGCGCGAATCGCTTTGAGCGTCTTCGCATAATCCGACGCGTTTCCAACCGCCTTGGCGAGCGCGGCGCCATGCTTATCGAGCGCGGCGCGAAGCTTGAAACGCCGTTCGGAACCGTCGACCGCCGCTTCAAGCGCCTCGCGGGCGGCGACAAGAGGACGCGCAATCTCGGCAAACTGTTCCTGCGATTTGAGTTCTTCAACGCCCGAACGGAGTTCCGCCAGCGCTTTTTTCGCCTCGGGAACGGTAATCGCTGAATTCTCCTCGAACTCGCGTTCCTTTGCCGCAAGCGCGTCGACAAGCTCGGAATACCGCTCGGCGCCCGCCGTATTCTTGGCGTGGGCAAGGTTGGAGTCCTCGCGATACAGCCGGGCGTAATCGTACTTTTCTTTTTCTTTGTCGTTATAAAGGAGCTTTTTGAGACTCTCGACGGACGCCGGAACGGCGCGTCCCGCTCCGTGCGCTTCGTCGATCGCGTCGACCAGATCTTCGATATCGTGCAGCCGTTTCTTCTCGGCGGTCTGGAGACTGTTGAAACGCTCGACGACGGCGGAGTATTCGGGAATCTCGGCGAGCTTCGGGCGCTCCTCGGCGTATTTGGCGACGAGCGCGGCGGCGGCGTCAAGCGCGGCGGCGGAATCGGGCGATCGTTTTTCAAACGCGTCGAGCTGCGCGCCGACGGATTCCGCGACAGAGCGAGCGAGTTTGACGTTGCGAGTATGAGCGACGGAGAGCGCGGCGAGCGTCGCAAAGAACGCGACCGTGACGACGGTAAACGCGACCGCAGCCATGCGGCGGCGGCGCGACTGCATGCTCAACGCGCCGACCTGTTTCCCGTAATCCTTCTCGACGTCGGGCGGCAACGAAGCGCCGGCGTTATTAGACGCGATCGACGCCGCCTCGTAAAGGTCGTGGAGCTTGTTCGCGTCGTTTGAGGAACGCACAAGGGCGGAGCGGAGCGCGCTGACCTTGCGCCGAGCGTCCTCGCGCAACTCCTCGGCGCGTTCGATTTTTAGAGCCTGATCGACGAGCGCCGCAAGGGTATTTGTCTCGTCTTGGGTCACGTACGGCGCCGCATGACGGAACTCGCCCGAACGATATTCCGCGAGAAGCGCGAGCGCGGCGTTAGCGTCTTGGTTCGCCGAGGCGACTTCCCACCGCGCGATCAGGTCGCGAAGATTCGCAAGTTCCTGACGACTCTGGTAGAAGTCGAGCCATGAACGATATTTGTCGACTGTTTCGCGCGGAACCTGCGTATGACGACGCGGATCCCGGATCTCCGCGACGAGCGCTTTGAAATCGACTGAAAAGACGTTCTCCTCGTTCAAACCTTTCACAGCCTCGGCGAGTTCTTCGGAGCGTCTCCGTTCCAAACGCTCGATCTGACGCGTGAGGAAATCGCGAGCGCCGAGTTTTTCTTCTAGGTAATAGAGCGTTTCAAGCTGGGAACGGGACGGCGCGTTTTCCATCGCTTGGCGGCGCCGTTTCGCAAAGACGTCGCGGAGCGCGGCGTATTCCTGCTGGAACGCGGCGAGACGGTCGCGAGCGGCGGGGTCGGTCGCGGGCGCGACCTCATAATCGAAGGTCCGGCACACGACCTGCCAGTCTTCCGCGCCGGGAAGCGTGAGCGCGGCGTAGTCTTCGAGGAGCGAACCGTCGGTCAGAATCCAGTCCGCGTCGGCAAGCTCGCCGTTGTTGAGCCGTCCCAGCGCTCTGCGAAACCCCTCCTGAACTCGGCGCACGCGCGTCGCATACAGCCGCGCCGCCTCGCGCTGTTCGTCGGGCGAAGCGCTTTCGGGATCTTCAAGGATTCGTCTGATCTTTTCCACCAGTTCGGCGTTTGTCATCGTTGATTCCTGTATGACCTGGGGTTCGTTGCGTCGTGGTTTGCGTAAAAAATGGGTAAGACGTCATGAAGGAGGACGCGCTATCTAACGCGCCCTCCTAATGTGGCAGGAACGCTAAGGACGCCGACGATCGGCGAATCTTCCTTCTTCTGCCCCTCGTATGCGCGATAGCGAACGTTGAATTTAAACATCGCCCCGCCGACGCCTTCTGGAAGGGAAGTCGTCGGCGTCACGTCATGCCAGCCTGGATTCTTTGCGTTCAAGCCGTTTTGATCCAATGAAACGAACTTATAGAGTCGAATACCGTCGTTCTCAATTTTCGTTACGTTCGCAATCGTAAAGCCGACCTCGAGCGCATAATCCGACGTCGCCGCCATATTTCGTTTGCCTGTAATGTCAGGGAGCAAAATCGAGAAAGATTTTAAGTCTGACCTATCGCGCGCGCGACTGCGTTTTTGAACGTCTGATCGAATATCCGCAATTTTCGACGGCGAAAGTTCGACTGTCAATTTTCTCATATCTTTGACAAAATCCAAGAACAGCGCGTCTGCTTCGCGGCTTTCCTGATTGACCAATTTCGGGAGTCTGTCGCCGAAGAGCCAGCTTAAATCAAGAGATTCTTGCGCGCTTATATCCGAGGCGTTCAGCAACGGCGTTTCCGACGACGAAAAGACTCGCGATTTTTCGTCGGCGTCCGGCGTCGCAAACGCTTCAATTTTCAGGGTTCCCAATAGGTATTTCCTAGCGCTTTCGATTGACCAGAAGCTCAATCCGCCGGTCTGCTTGGCAACGTCGACGAAAAAGACGTCGGTTGAATCGTCGGAATCAGAAAGATCACATTCAAGAATCCTCGGAGGATTGGGTCTCTCTTTAACCTTTCTAAGATCGGCAGATTTGACAATTACTTGTTTCCATTCCGGACGTTCCGCGTCTCCGTCATAGAAATGGAAGGTAAGTCGAATAGAACCCCAATTAAACTCGTTAAAGAAACTGGTAATATCGTCGTAGACGCCCTTCTTCTGAACGTCGACTTGGTCGCCGGAAAGAGCCTTCTGAATCTCTTTTCCGTTCCCTCTAGACGACTTAAAACTTTTAAACAGCAACGCCTCCTTCACGTTTTTAAATGCGTTTCTTTCTTCGATAAGTTCTTTGGCGTCAGGGTATTCGTTTAATAAGCGTTCGGCTTCTTTGAGATTCTCCACGCCTCCTTCTTTCTTGAACGACGTCAGCGCCTTGTTAATGTCGGCGACGACGGACTTCAAAATAACGTCCCCGCCGACGTTGTTCTGAGGAGAGTCGTTTTCTTCATCGACCCAAAAATCGCCGTCGTCGGGCGTAACTTCGTCGTTTTCGTTCCCCTCGTCGTCGTTTTTGTTCTCTTCGTCCTCGCTAATCCACACTCCTGAATTTTCGCCAGATTCGACAACCTCGTCGGTCTGATTCTCTTCCTTTTCAGAAGGCTGTCCGTTGGCTTCGGCGAGGACTTCGTCATACGTTTTTTTGGCGTCGACAAAATTTTTGAAGACGCCGCTTGTCCACATGAACGCTATGACAATTCCGCACAAGATCGTCGCGGCGCCGACGCAGGCGAGACCCCTTGTCAAAAGCGCCGTCTCGCGACTTCCGCGTCTCGGCGGAGTCGCGACGGTAAGGACGGCGTCGCGCCCGTAATCAAGCGTTTTGCGTTTGGGCGCGGTCTCGTCAGACGGAGCCGCCGTCGCGGAATTATGCGGGGGCTGCGCGCCGATCGGAGCGGCTCCGGGAAGGGGCGCGAAACCGGACGCGGGCGGAGGCGTCGGGAAGTTTGAAGACGAGGAAGCGGCGTTTGTCGGAGAATCGGTTCTTTGGAATCTTCCGGACGCGGCGGCGACAAGCGCCTTCGCCTCAGACGTCGCGACGAGGGACGCGACGCTTGGAAGCCTGTTCGGAGCCGTTAAATCGAGGACAAGGACGCCGGGCGTAGAACGCGACGCGAGTTCTTCCGGCGACCCCTGCATGACCGCTTTCCATTGACATTGAACGCCGGGGGGCGTCTTCATGTAATAGGTGGAGAAAGTCGCGTTCCAACGTTCTCCCGGAGGAAGAAGCGCGAGGGACTCTTGAAAAAGCCGTAAAACGTTTTGTTCGGGGCGCACGACGAGCGCGACAGGCCGACGCGTCGCGACGGTCGAGGCGAGAACGCCCGCCCACGCGGGGTCGCCCGTCGTATTGCGCCATTCGTCGCACCCGGGCGGAATCGGAACGTAGTTCGGAAGCGCGATCGGCGCCTCGTAATACTGCGGCGCAGACGACGAAGACCAGTTCGTAACGAAGAGTCCGGGCTGCGAAAAGAGCGCGGCGGGGCCCGGCGGCGTGAGTTCGCTCGTCGCGACGTCGAGAAAACTTGCTATTTTATTCGTGCGTCCAGAGTAATCCAACCCCGCGTCCGCAACGCGCGCAAGAATCCGCAGACGTCCCGTCGCCGTCTCAAAGAGCACGTGGGAATACGACGTCGGATTACGCAACGCGTCGCGAGGATCGGCGTAGACCCGGCGATAGCCCGAGAGCGCCTCGAGCGCCGACGTCGTCTGCTCCTTCATTCCTCGAGTGCACGCGACGACGCAGAACCCGAACGCGCCGGGTTTGAGCCCTCGCGGAGAAGACGTGTAGACCAGTTGGTATGCCATCGCGTTCCCTTAATGCTTTTCGCTTAAAACCACGAACGTAACGTTAGTCGCCGTAGCGCTCCGCTTCTTTTGAGACGCGCCCCGCGGGCACGAGGTCGGGCGCCAATCTCCGCAGCGCGTACAGCATCGGAGCGGTCGCCCAGACGGGCTTCATATCTTCGACGCGAAACCCCGACGCGTTCGTCTCGGCGTCGACGCTCGGGGCGACGCCCGTGGCGCTCACGGGGATAAAGACGACGTCTTTCGCGAAGTTCTCCACGGCGGAAATGAATTCAGGCGTGAGTCGAGCGAGAAGTTCTCGCGTCTCTCGACTCGCCGCTTCTATCTTGTCGCTTCGCAGTCCATAGTCGTCAGAACCGCTCTTATGCGAGAAGGGGTTTTTCTCAATGAGTCTGGCGAGCCCCGGGGCGAGTCGCGACCAGACGTCCGCTTTTGAGACGATTACGATCAGGAGATCTTCGAAGCGTTCGTTCGTCGTCATGTGCCGGAGCGAACGGATTCTACGCGCCGTCTCGCCGAAGACCGCCTCCTGACGAATCGCCGTCCCCTTCCCGGTCGTCGACGACGAACTGTCGAAAACGGTCGCGTCGTCGTACCGTCGAACGTATTCGCGTCGAAACTGCGCGTCTTGAGTCGGATCAAAGAGGAAAAACACGCATTTACTCTGAGCCAAATGCCGCGTGACAGGACTCGTACTCAGATCGTTCGACGGAAGATAGCTCTCGCCCGCGTTGTCGTAGAGACAGATCATGCGCGAATAGTTTTTCGAGTCGTCTTCGGCAGCGCGCGCGTTCGACTTAGCGGCAAGAAAAACAAAGGGCTGCGGCAACACGACGGTCTGCTCGCCGATGCGAACCGCGTCGTATAAGTCGCCCTGTTCTTCCGTCTTGTCGATGCGCACGAGTCCGCGCCCCCCGTCCTCATACTGCAACGACTCGAAATGCCGGATTCGATGGTTCATTCCGGGATCCGCGTCCGTGAAGGTCACCTGAAACTTCGAAGGCAGGACGCGTCGCAAGGACCACGTCGAGGACGCTAAATAATACGACTTGCCGCACGCGGGCGCGCCGACGATCGACATGAAAACGGGAGGCGAATCGAGCGCGGGGGCGGGAATCTTCAGATGACAACGCGGGCACGCCATATCGCGGCACGGCGTTCCGCGCGCGTCGAGGGGCGTCCCGTATTCGTCGTATTCGGTCGGTAAAAAACGCACGCGTTCCGATTCGCCAAGCCGGTCGTCGCCGACGAGCGAGAGATCTTCGGAAATCCACAAAACGTCTTCCGGTCGGAACGACGACCAGCAGTGCGGACAAACCACCTCTTTTAGGAGTCTGCGTCGATTCGATTGATATTTCGTCATGGTTCGGGGACGCTCCTGTCGGACGCGTTGTTCTCAAGGTAAAAAACGTCGACGTCGGGGAATCGTCGTCGCCGTCGAATCTCATAAATTTATGCGCGTTATGACTTGTCGCCCGTCTCCACGCGTTTTGAAAGGGGCGCTCGAAAACTTCGTTTTAACGTATGCCGATCTAAAAAACAAAATAAAGCGTCTTTCCGGAAACTCCGGCGGGCACGGTCGGCTCGTCGAACCGTTCGCCGCTCTTTTGGGCGAGTTCAACCGCTTCGTTCATGAGGGCGCGAAACTGTTCGGCGTCGGAACCTTTGAGGTAGCCGCGCTCCCGAATTTCGGAGATCAACTGGCAGGATTTTTCGAGCGATTTTTTATATTTTTTTCGATCGTAGTCTTTCTGGGCGTTCTGCAGTTCCTCTTGGCGTTTCTCTAACTCCGTTTTTTTCGGAGTCGGAGGCGGTGGCGGCGTCGGGGTCGGGGGCGGAGCCGGGGTGGGAACCGGCGCGGGAGCGGGAGGCGTCGCGGGCCTCGGAACGCTCGGCGCGGGTCGATTTTTAGGTTCCGCGATCGGAACGTCGTCCTTCGCCGAATTCGGACGCTCGACGCGGGCGCGGTCGCCGTTTTTGCCCCATTTGAACGCTTGAGACGACGAAGGCAGCGCGACTAAAATCGCCGTAACAATCGCCAGCGTACTCGCGACGCGGCGGCGCGATTTCGATTTCAACATTCTAGTCGTCTCCTACGGTAATTATCGACGGTCGGCTATTGCGACTGAGCGTCGGAGCCGCCTCGGTCGGCGACTTTGGTTCCTTTTTCGCCGACGATCGGACGGATGCGGAAGAGTCGATCCTTGAGGAAGTCGCGAACGATCGCGTATTCCTCGTAGGAATCGCTCGCGACGACAATGGCGATCGTCTCGCTCTTTGGACTGAACTGGGCGAACGCGGCGTCGAGACGTTGAACGACGCCGGGCGCGTTCAAATCGATTCCGCGCCAGGGGAGAGGCTCGGTCTGCGCCGACGTCCCGTCTTCGGAAACAATGTGAAAATCTTCCTCGTTCAACCTTTTGACGCCGCGCGCGTCGTACTTGTGCCAAAAATAAAGACGTCCGAATTTCAGGATCACGGCGACTTCACGGCGATACCCGTAATCGGAACGCATCTGCGGAGGGGACGACTTTCGCGTCGCGAGTCTTCGGGCCGCCGCGGCGTCGTCTTCCGCCGCCTGGAGTTTTTTTGTCGCGTCGTCGAGTTCGCTGAGCGCGTCTTTCATTTGGACGTCAAGTTCGATCGCCTGACGTTCGATTTCCGCGACGGTCTGCGCCTTCGCGGCGTTCTCTTCGGAAACTTCGCGGAGATCGTCAAGAACGTCGAGCGTCTCATGATGAAACTGCGCGACCTCCTGCGAACCCAGCCCTTGGATGATCGCCCGCGACTGCTCGACTCGATCTGAAACCGCGTTCCACCGGCGCTGCAACGACTCGAGCTGAATTTCCAGTTCCATGAGTTCGACGGCGCTCGCGCGTTCCTCGGCGACGGTTTCTTCATACGCCTTTTCGGTCGTCGTTCGCATCGAAACGACGACGAAAAGCATAATGAAAATAAAACCGCCAAACATGTTGCAGATCGTGTCAAGGAAGAGTTCCAGACTGTCCTGCGAAGTCTGTCTGCGACTCATCGCCCCTCCTTTCCACGCCCCTCGTCGAGGAACATGAGCGGACGCGATTCGTTAATCAGATCGATCCCGTAACGATAACGCATCCCCTCCAATTCAGCGACGGCAAAATCAAAATTTCGGGCGCCGCTAGGACGAACGATCAGCACGAAATACTCGGAGCCGGACGGACGCGTCGCGGCCCATTTGGCGAACGCAAACGGCGATTCGAACGTCTTGTCCTCCGAATTATTCGCGGAGCCGTGGACGACGAGTTTCGAACCGGAAATTTCGACGTACCAGGGTCTTTCGCGCACGTCGTCGGAAAACGCGTAGACGGCGCTCTCCTGCGAGTCGAACTCTTCCGCCGCCTTTTCCGCCGCTTCTTGAAGTCTTTCCTCAATCAGACGCTTGAGTTCTTCGATCCGCTTTTCGACGTCGGCGAAGGACGCTTTGCGCGTCTCTAACTCCTCGAGCTTCTGATCGAGCCGCGCCGACTCTTCCCGCGCGCCGTCAAGGCGTTTTTTTGCGTTTGCGAGCTGCGCCTTAACCTCCGAAACGGACTTGCCGATTCCTGCGGAATCGACCGCCGCCGTCTCTTCGACGCGCGCGTTGAGCTCCTCGAGGTCGTTCTGAAGTTTCTCGACCTGAGCGCGGACCTCGTCGACCTTCGATTTCGCGACCGTACTCGATTCCGACTCGGTTACGACGCGCTGCGTGAGCGCGAGCGCAAGCATCAGGGTCACGAGCACGACGACGCCGCAAACCGACGTGATCGCGTCTTGAAACGCGAAGAGCGAAAAGGGCGCCCCGCCCTTCTTACGACTCATCCGACGCTCCCTCGACGATCGGTTCGACGCGCTCGCGAACGCGGAGCTTCGTCACGATATTGACCGTGCAGAATTCGGAACACGCGTCGAGAAGCTCCTCCTCCGACTTGCGGACAAAGGTCGAAAAGAGTTGGAGCGTGAGCGCGACGGCGAGCGCGACGAGCGTCGTCTCAAACGCGGTCGAAAGTCCGGCGGTCACGTCTTTGAGCGCGGGCGTGAGCGCCGCGACGTCGCTTGTCGCGGTCAGGACGCCGGCGAAATGCCCGATCGCGGACGAAAGACCGATAACCGTCCCGATAAACCCCAAGATCGGAATCGCCCAGAGGAACCCGTTGACGAGCGCGTACGACGTCTGGGAGACGTTTTCATCCTGCTCCGCCTGCGTTCGGAAGATCGCGTCGACGTCGGAAACCTGCCCGAAGTTGCGCAGGTTCGAGAGCGTCTGGACGACCCGACGGTAGACGAGGAAATCTTTCGGCGAGTCCGCGTGTTTGCTGATCGTGTCGGCGACGTCGTCGACCGTGTCGACGGTCAGGGTAAAGTCGGGGTCGTCGGGCAGAATCGGACGGGTCAACGGCTGCCGCTGGAGCTTAATCTTCCGCGTCTTGATAAAGAGGATGAAAAACGTCCAGAACCCGAGAAAGACGACCGCGTACGGCGTCCATCCGCGTTCGGTAAACATGCTCTTTACGGGCGATTCCGGAACGAAGATCAGAACGACGTAAAAGGCGACCGAAAAGACCGTCGCCAACAGCCCGGAGCAAAGCGCCCCGACTTTCGTATAGCTTCCGCCCTCAAATCCCAGCCGCCTCTCAAAATCGTCGCGTCGCCAAGAAAGCTTCCGTTCCTCGTGTTTCTGCTCGTTCATAGTCGTATCTTCACTCTCCAAAAACTACGCGGCGCATGCTTGTCCGCTCCATACATTATACAGACAAACCTGCGCCGCGTCGCGTCGATACGCCAAATCTAATAGAAAAACGCGCTATTTTTCCACGATGTTTCCATCTTTCGTGTCGCATGCCCTCGCGCTGCCAGACGAGATGCTCCAATTACTACGGTTCCTCGAGAAGAACGAGTTCGACACGACGACTCCGCCGCCCCCTTCCGCGATGAAGCCCGTAATATTGCCGTCAAACCGACAGTGATCGACCTTGACCGACGACGAACTCAGCGCCGAAAGGCCACGACGGTTGCCCGAGATGAACTCGCAATATTCGAGGGTCGCCCTTGCCGATTCCTCGACGCGTAGCCCATCGACTTCAAACTCATTGAACTTGCACCGCCAGAACTCCGCCGAAGTATGCTCGCCAACGACCGCAACGCCCGTCGATTCGGGAGTTTTAGCGCCGACAAAATGGCAGTCGCGAAATCTTCCCGTCGCTTTGCCCGAGACGACGACGGAGGGCGTCGCAACCTTTCCCGACTCGGGAGGGATGGAGACGAATGTCACGCCTTTAAACACGACGAAACCGGGCAGGTCAATCTTGAGCGTCGCGTCTCTCGGAATCTCGATCGACGAGTCTCTTGGATCGCCCGATTCACCGACGACGGCGACTTCGTGGTCGCAAAGAATTTCGGAACTGTCGCCATGAGAAATCCTCTTGCTCCTCAACGGGATCGGGCGCTTAGAAGCTCGAACGAGAATTACGTCGCCGTCATGAGATTGTGTCAACGCGTCTTCCAACGACTCGGCGTCGTCAGGTATCGTAATCGACGGAGTCTTGGCCGTCCAATTATCTTCAGGTTCGACCGCTTCGCGGAGGACTTCGCGCCATGTCTGGCGAGATTCCTGAGCAGGCGCAGGATCAGACGCAATCGGGACGTCCTTTTCGTTTAGCCACTTTGGTAAACCTTTTAAAAAAGCTTCCTGCGAAAATTTTGTAAGAATCTCGCCCGTCGCTCCGTCGTAGAGCCAGAACTCTAGTTTATCCGCAGAAAGAGCGTAAAATGGATAGCGAAAATCACCGCTTAGCGGTCCATAGAATCCCGAATAACTTGACCCATTGGCTCCGAGTTGAAAAACGCAAAGAACTCGTAAGGAATCCTTCAGTTTCTCATAGGTCTTCGCGGAAACGTTTGTAAGCGTCCAATGATCTATCGTAAGATCGACGGACTTCGAGTTAGCGTAGTCAAACGTCAGTCCATAGTCGTAGTTGCCGCGAACAAAAAGGGTGAAGTAGACGCGGTAATTCTTTGTTCGACGCTTACTATCGTCGTCAAGTTGTTTCACGCTGGAATACCCATGGGAAAACTTGAACGAACGCCGCGCGGTCATCGTCTGAGTCGACGAATCGTACTCGACACTAATCGCTTCCTCGGATTTACCGGCTTCCGAGGCGTTTTTCATCACATAGGCCAAGCGCGAGCCAAAAAGCAACGAACCGTAAAGAGATTCCGTTCGAAGAAATTTAGTGTGTCTTTCAAAAAACGCGTCATTCTCACTTAAAGTCGGCGAAAAATTGGAGGTCGGCAAACGAAACTCATAACGCTGAAGACTATCGACAATTTTAGTAAGGTCGTGTCCTCGATAATCGGAAAGGAGACTGTTCGCCCCGCCTTCGGCAAAGGGAGTCGAATCATATGGTCTCGACGTAAAACTTGTAGGTTTCGGTTCATCTGACGCATAACTCTCACTCTCTTCAAACCAATCTTCCCAATCTTCAGGGTATGCCGTCGTCTCCGACGCATTCGCGCCCCTCGTCGCCTTTGACTTTTTTGGTTCCGAAGAGTAATCGTCGTAAGTTTCGTTGAAAAACTCGTTGCTCGCCTCGAATCGAAATACCTCCTTCGGTTCTGGTTCGTCTTCTTCTTGGCGGTCGTCTTGAGAAGGGACGACTCGACGATTTCGACGGCGAGATTCGCTCTGGCCTTCGTCTTGGAAAGAAACGGCGTCAGGGACGGGCGACTCCTCTTGCGTCGTCGCGGGCGTATTTTTTACCACGTCTTCTCCGGCGGGCTTTTCGCCGTTTTTGACGGTCGCAAAAATAGAAGCAACGCCAAGAATGACAAACAAGGCAACCGCGAGCATTCCCCAGTAGAACGGGATAACGTTATGAGACTGTTTCGAGGAAAAACGATTGGGAAGATCGTTTGCAAGGAGTGAAATATCCCCCCCCCTTGGATTTTCCGAGGCGGAACTTGTCTCGCTTTGCCGTAACAACTCGTCGACTCTGTAGACTTTTCCGTCGACCCATACGACCGAGTCGTTGCTAACCAAACGACGCAAAACCAGCGCGGGAAGTTGGTCGAGAGCGACGATTCGCTTCTCTCCATTGATCTCAACCAGACATGTGCGCATCGTTTGCTTTCCTTTCTGAATCGATATATGAAGCGGAGTTGCGGGATATCGATATTCTCGCACGATATCCTCCCACGTCAACGCCCCCAAAAAACCAAACTAAAAGCGAACGGACGTTCTATAGGCTACTCTAAAAATCAAGAAAGTACAAGTCATTTAACGACGAATGTTAGATATTGAGTTCCCCAAACGCGATTTTCTTATCTATAAAATAGCCCCACGAAGGAACGCGACAGGGTTAATGTCGGCTAATTGCAAATTCCGCACGAGGTTGGCAGGATCGTTCAAATAAAGAACGTTTGCGACATGCTGTTTGCAAGTCGTCGTTTTCAGCGCCACTTAACGCCCTCGACAAGAATCGCTCCTTTATTGGCTAAACGAAGATTTATTACATTATCTAATATTCGATATTTGTACTCGTTCATACGAAATCCCTCGTTTTTATTCGACAATCTTATTTTATCTGGTCGTTATAGTAATTTTAAGACAAAAACCTTCGATTTGGCGAAAATTTGACCCTCGATTTGGCGAAAATTTATCCGTCGTTTTGGCGAAATTCAAAATTCGGCAGTTTACAAGAAAACGTTAATTATTAGAAAACGTTAAGACAAAGACCAACGCGCCACAGAGAAAACGAGCGGACGCATACAGAAAGGGGCCGAGCGCGGCTAAGCTTGGCGCGTGGCGCGGCGTCAGTCTTCGAGGGATTCCAGCTCGGTCGTACCGACGCAACCGCGTTCGAGATAGTTCGAGAGAATGATTTGAGCGGCGATATCGTCGACGTTTTGTTTGCGTTTTTTCGCCTTGATTCCCGCCTGCCGCAGCATATCGTCCGCGATGACGCTTGTAAAACGCTCGTCGAGGAAGTCGACGGAACATCCGGTCGCGTCGGCGAGTTTGGCGGCGAACTCCAACGCTTGGCGCGCCTTTTCGCTCATTTCGCCGCTGCAGTGCAGAGGGAGTCCGACGACGAAATGGACGATCTTTTCCTCTTTGACAAGCGTTTGAAAATGCTCAAGGTCGAGCTTCTCGTTCTTGCGGCGCCATATCTCGTAAGGAAAAGCGATCAGACGCTCCGCGTCGCAAACCGCGACCCCAATGCGGACGGAGCCGAAGTCGATTCCGGCGATCTTGCCTTTTTCCGGAGGAGGCGTAGGTTTCACGGGCGCGTCGTCCTTACTTCTTCGAGAAACGGATAAACGAAGGGGGGAAACGTCGTCAAACGCTTCCCCCGCTCTGTTTTTTCACTGGGTTCCAAGCGCGTTTTTCGCGCTTAAACTCGCGCAGATCAGAATTCCTTGGCGTCGATCCAAGTCATCATCTTGCGGAGGCTCTTGCCAACCTTTTCGATCAGGTGATCGTGATGAATCGCGCGGAGGCGCTTGAAGCGAGGCGCGTTGACCTGGTTCTCAAGGAGCCATTCGCGAGCGAACGTGCCGTCCTGAATTTCGTCGAGGATCTTGCGCATCGCCTTCTTCGTGTCTTCCGTGATAACGCGAGGACCGCGGGTATAGTCGCCGTATTCAGCCGTGTTGGAGATCGAATAACGCATATAGCTCAGACCGCCCTGGTAGAAGAGGTCGACGATGAGCTTCATTTCATGCATGCATTCGAAGTACGCCATTTCCGGCTCGTATCCGGCTTCGACGAGGGTTTCGAAGCCCGCCTGAATCAGGTGGCTGACGCCGCCGCAAAGAACCGCTTGTTCGCCGAAGAGGTCGGTTTCGGTCTCTTCTTTGAAGGTCGTCTGAATGACGCCGCCGCGCGTTCCGCCGATGCCCTTAGCGTAAGCGAGACCGATCGCCTTTTCACGTTCGCCGCATTTGTCGTCGAGCGCGATGAGGCACGGGACGCCGCCGCCCTTCACGAATTCAGAACGAACCAAATGACCGGGACCCTTCGGGGCGATCATGATCGCGCGGTTGCCTTCCGGAAGGTCAAACTGTCCGTAATGGACGTTGAAGCCGTGGGTCGTGAGAATAATCGCGTCCGGCTTGAGGTTCGGACGAATCTGCTCGCGGAAAATCTTGCCCTGGATTTCGTCAGGCAGCGTGAGAACGACGATATCCGCCTGCTTGACCGCTTCCTCAATGGAGACCGGCTCAAATCCGGCTTCAACGGCGAGCTTATAATTCTCGGAGCCCTTGCGCTGGGCGACGACGACCTTGCAGCCGCTGTCGCGCAGGTTCTGAGCGTGGGCGTGTCCCTGAGAACCGTAGCCCAACATAGCGATCGTTTTGTCTTTCAAGACGGAAAGGTCCGCGTCGGCGTCATAGTATTTTGTCGCTGCCATAACCTATAAACTCCCAATCAAATTAAAAAAGGTTCTTTTCCGCAACGGAGGCGCTTCGTCGTAACAACCTGACGCACGTCGCGTAGTAATATCCAAAACGCCGCGATTCAAGTCGGCGGCGTCGTAATCGTTATTCTTTCTTAGGCTGGTCGCCTCGAGGGGTGGCGATGGAGCCGGACCGTGTCAAACTCACGATTTTACACGGATGAAGGGCGGCGACAAACGCGTCGATCTTCGAACCTTCGCCCGAAATTTCCACCAGCAACGACATAGGCGCGACGTCGACGATCTTCGCGCGGAAGATATTCGTCAATTCCACGACGCCGGTGCGCTCGCTCGGCGCGACCTCGACTCTGATTAGCGCCAGTTCGCGCTCGATGTGGGGCACTCTCGAAAGATTATGCGTCTCGACCGCCGTCACCAGCTTCTGGAGTTGACTGCCGACTTGATCCGCAACCCTCGGATCGACGTCAAGCACAATCGTCATATTAGACAGAGCGGGATTTTCGGCGGCGCAAACCGTGAGACTATCGACGTTGTAACCGCGCGCAGCGAGCATCCCCGCGACGTGCGAGAGCACGCCGGGAACGTTCTGCACGCAAAGTGAAAATACGTTTCTCATGACTATTGTCCGCAGGCAGACGCCGTTAAAAAATGATCTAGCGTGAAAGGACGGAGGCTAACCGTCCGATCGTTAAGCAATTCCCGGCATTATATCACGCGTCGGCGCTTTGGCAAGCGCCGCGTCTCGTCCCCGCCGAACCGACTTTTCCGACTCCGCTACTCGACGAAGACCCGCTTCGACGCGAGGACGCGCCCCGTTAACGAATCGGGACGCAGCGCGAGTTCTTCGGGCGTTCCTTCGGCGACGATTCGGCCCCCGTCTTCGCCCGAGCCCGGTCCCATATCGACGATATAATCCGCCGCCTTCATCATAAGCGGGTGATGATCGATCACGAGGAGCGACGCGCCCGCGTCGACAAGATCGTTGAAAACGTTGATCAAGCGCGCGACGTCGGCAAAGTGCAGACCGGCGGTCGGTTCGTCGAGAATGAAGAGCGTCGCCCTTTTTCGGGACGAAAGTTCCGCCGCTAACTTCAGAAGTTGAGACTCGCCTCCGGAAAGCGTGTTTCCAGGCCGTCCTAACGGGAGATAACCGAGCCCGACGTCGATCATGCACTGCAATTTGTGGGTGATTTTGGGATACTTGCGGAAAAAGCCAAACGCTTCTTGAGCCGTTTGCTCAAGCGCCTGCGCAATGTTGCGAGTCTCGTAGAGGATATCGAGAATCGGCGCCCGATATCTCTTGCCGTCGCACATCGGGCATCGCGTATAGACGTCGGCGAGGAACTTCATATCCGCCTGCACGTATCCTTCGCCGCGGCAGGTCTCGCAGCGTCCGCCCTCGACGTTAAAGCTGAAGTCCTTGGGCTTGAATCCCTTCCTCTTCGCGTCCTCCGTGTCGGCGTAGATCGCGCGAATTTCGTCGAAAATGCGCAAATACGTCGCGGGATTAGAACGCGGCGAACGTCCTATCGGCTCCTGATTGATGAATTTGACCTCTTCAAGATTCTCGTAGCCGCTGAGCGCGTCAAAGGGAAGCGGTTCGACGTTCTGCGTCGTTCCGACGCTAATTTTCCGCGCCAGCGCCGGGAAAAGCGTGTCGCAAACGAGCGACCTCTTCCCCGCCCCGCTGACGCCCGTCGCAAGGCAGAACGTCCCGAGAGGAATCGCCAAACTCACATTTTTGAGATTGCGTCCTCTCGCGCCTGTGAGTTCCAAGAGATCGCAGTTTTTAACGTCGCGTCTCCGAGAAGAAACGCCGGAACGCCGTCCTGTGAGAAACTCGCCCGTAAGGGAGTCCTTATTCTCCAACAACTCCTTGGCCGTTCCTTGGAACATGACGGTCCCGCCGACGCCCGGCTCGACTCCGAATTCGACGATATTGTCGGCGACGCCAATAAGCGCGGGAGAATTATCCGTCACGACGACGGTGTTTCCCCGGTCGCGCAGTTCAAGGAGCGTTTTCGCAAGCCGTTCCGTTTCCGACGGATGCAGCCCCGTCGACGGCTCGTCCAGCACGTAAAGCATATCGACCAGATCGGAAGCGAGCGCTTTTGTCAGGTCGACGCGGCGAATCTCGCCGACGCTAAGGGTCTTAATCTGACGATCGAGCGAGAGATAGCCGAGTCCGACCCGTTCAAGATACTCCAGTCGTCCGCATATCTGACGAAAAACAAAGCCGGCGCGTTTTTCCTCTTCCTCGGAGAGTTTGACGGCGCGCAGCGTTTTGAGAAGTTCAGACACGCGCGACGTCGAGAAGTCGAAGATCGTCTTACCGGCGAACTTAACGCCCAGCGTTTCTTTGCGGAACCGCTTGCCATGACAGTATAGACATGGGATCGGCTTCTGATATTTCGCGAGAAACACCCTAACGTGCATCTTATATTTCTCGCCCAACAGTTCGGCAAAGAACCCGTTAATCCCCTTCGCGTCCGACGTCGACGAGCCGTTAAAGAGGAGGCGGCGCTGTTGATTCGTAAACTCTCGGAAAGGAACGTCAAGGGGCAGCAGCGGCGCGCCGGTCGTCGGATCTGTCTCTTCCGAAACGTATTGCTTGAGTCGTTGCTGGTACAAAGTCAACGGCTTTTCGCCCTTCGACTTTTTTTTCTCCTCTTCTTCTTCCTCGCTCTGGTCGAGATCGTCAAAGTTGGACTCGTCTTCCTCGGACTCGTCCTCCTGCGCGGAAGAACGCCACGGAGCGATCGCGCCGTCTGTTAAGGTTCGCGATTTGTCGGGAATGACGACGTCTTCGTCGAAGGTCGTAATGGAGCCGACGCCGCCGCACATTTCACAGGCGCCGGCGGGGGCGGAACTACTGAACAGGTTCGGCTCTAACTCAGGATAATCGACGCCGCACACGGAACACCGTCGGGAACCGCTAAAGCAGACGGGGAACGTCGTTTTACCGTCGATTTGAATCGTCTCTTGGAAATCGCAGTCGTCGGGTTGAGAATTGAAGAGAACCCAGCATCGGGAATCGCCAAATTTAAAAGCCGTCGCAACAGCCTCTTTCATCTGATCGGCGCCCGTCTTGCCTATCCTCACGCGAGAAACGACGACGAAAATTCGCGGCGGCGGGGTCTTGCGGACTTCGGCGATCTTTTCAAGATAGTTCTTAACGCGACAATGGTCGGCGTCAGGATCGAGCATGAGAATACGCGACGACAGCTTGCCGTCGTCGTTCTGTTCGTCGGACGCGTCGTCGTTGTTCTCACGCCTGGATTTTTTAAAGGACGATTCCTGTCGCAGCCCGTACTCCGCCAACGTCGTCGTCGATTCGTCGTCGGCATGAGCCGCCGCGGTCTGGAGCATCTTCGCCATCTGGAATTTTGCCGGAGGAATTCCTTCGGGATCGTCCAGTTTAAAAATCTCGCCGTCGACGACGACGCGCCTAAAGGAGCGCTTTCGAAGTTCGTCCTCGATATCGACGACGCTCCGCCCTTCGTAAGAACGTAAATCAGGAGCGAAACAGATTAGGGCTTCGACGCCGTCGTTCTGACGACTGAGCGCGTCCCATACCGTATCGACAGAATAGGACCGAATCTCGCGTCCGCAACTCAGACAGTACTGCTTGCCGACGGCGGAAAAGAGAAGCCGAAAGTAGTTAAAGATCTCCGTCGCGGTTCCGACGGTCGCGCGCGGACTAATCTTTCCTTGGCGCGACGCGACTCCTACCGCGGGAGGCAGCCCTTCGATAGAATCGACTTCCGGTTTGTCGAATTTTTCGAGCAGCGCGCGAATGGAAGGCGCGAAGCACTCGACGTAGCGTCTGCGCCCCTCGGCGTAAAGAACCTTCAACGCCAACGCGCTTTTGCCGCTTCCGCTCGGACCGCAAAAGAGCGTCAATTTTCTGTAAGGAACGTCAAGATTGACGGAATTCAGGTTGTTGGCGCGCGCGCCTCGAACACGGATTTGATTGGCGTCGTCGCGGCGGTCTTTAGTTCGAGACGATGTTGAAGTCATACGGCGTCTTCCTTCGTTTAGGGCGGTCGGCTTCGCTTCTCCGAATTGAGCGGCGGGAAGGGACTTGTCGACGCGTCCCCCACGCGCCCATGATTCTGCTCATTGTACCCTTTCCCTTTCCTCCTGCAAGCCGTGAGGAAAGTTCCTAAAACATGAAGGAACCCCGTCGTTCGTTCATAGAATGCGGAACATAAAAGGCGCGGGTCTAATTGAAAGGGTTGTACGGAATAGAAAAGAAATAAGGTCAAGGGTAGAAAAAATCTGCTCCAGCGTTATAATGACGAGAGGAGGGTTGCGCGTTACGCGCCCCGACCTCGTCGTCATTGTCTCACAAAACTTTACGACGTTATAATCCGACGATTACCTAGCAATGGATTTTCCTATGAAACTTCATCGACGCGTTGACTCCTTCCCCGGCGCTATGTTTATGAAAGACGGCGACGGAAAAGAGCAACCCTCGAACGGCCAGCGTTCGAAAAAGCCGCCGATCAGCGAAGACGCTTATAACCGGATTCCCGATAAATTCAAACGTCCTGCGAAACCCCAAGAGCCTCGTCAGAATAACGACGGAGGCGGCGACGGAAACGAGCCTCCTCAGTTTCCCGACTCTTCGCGTCGCCCTTCGACGGCGGTTGTCATTTTTATGCTCGCAATCGCCGCGACGCTCTTGATCGGTTATCGTTCTATCTTTACTCCGAAGGTCACGGAGATAACGTGGACGGCCTTTAACAGGATGCTCGACGACGGTCGAATCGTCTCCGCGGAACTTCGCGGCAAAACGCTCTCAGGCTCGCTCCGAGAAGACCCTAAACTCACGGAGTGGGTCGAGTTGATTCCCGACGGCGAAAAGATGTTCGCGACCGCCGTCGCGCAGTATGACCGCGCGCATCCTAACGCCGCGCAGACGCTCAATTCCGAACTCGAAGAGGAATTCAATAACATTGAGCTGCGCGTCGAGCATGTGTCCCGCGCCGAAAAATACGTTTCGATCGTCATGGCAAACAAGGAGACGGACGAGGTTTATCGCTCGCGGAATCTCCCTTGGACCGCGAGCGACGACGATATCGCGGCGGTCAAGCGCGAGTTCGCCGAAAACTATCGGCTATGCCGCCAAATCGATCAACGCTGGGAACTCAAACCGGTCAATATGGGGCGTTTCAACCCTCGTCATGCGATGCAGATGATCGATCGTAAAACGCAGAAACCTTTCGATCGAGTCTTCTACAATCGTTATGAGTGCGAAGTTCCCGATTTCGCTTACGCCGACAATTCGCTCGACAAGCGGCTGCGCGACAACCTGAAATCTTACGAGTCGATTCCGCAGACGGACAACTCGATGTGGCTGACGCTCCTCTCCATCGGCGTCACGGTCGTCTTCTTCGTCTTCCTTTTCCGCATGATGCGGAGCGCGCGCGATTCGTTCATGGTCGGCAGTCCGTTCGGAGCGACGCGGAGTCTCGCCAAGAAGTACGATCCGGACTCCAGCAAACGCGCGACGTTCGACGACGTCGCGGGCATGGACCAAGTCAAAGCGGAGCTGGTCGAAGTCGTCGACTTCTTGAAGAACCCCGAAAAGTACGAGCGTATGGGCGCGAGGGTTCCCCGCGGCACGCTGTTATTCGGCCCTCCGGGCACGGGCAAGACGTTGCTTGCGCGCGCGGTCGCCGGCGAGGCGGGCGTTCCGTTCTACTCGATTAACGGCTCTGAATTCATTCAGATGTTCGTCGGGGTCGGCGCGAGCCGAGTACGCGACCTCTTCTCGACGGCGCGCGAGAACGCGCCCTCGATTCTCTTCATCGACGAAATCGACGCCGTCGGCCGTCAGCGCGGCGCGGGAGTCGGCGGCGGTCAAGACGAACGAGAACAGACGCTCAACCAGATTCTGAGCGAGATGGACGGCTTCACGCAGACCGACTCCGTCATGGTTATGGCGTCGACGAACCGTCCCGACGTCCTTGACCCCGCGCTCATGCGTCCCGGTCGTTTCGACCGCCATATAACGGTCGGTCGTCCGTCGATGCGCGGCCGCGTCGACATCTTCAAAGTGTACCTCAAGAAGATTCCGTGCGGCTCCGACGTCGACGTTCAGAAACTCGCGGCGCAAACGGCGGGATTTACCGGCGCCGACATTCGCAATTACGTCAACGAAGCGACGCTCTGGGCGACGCGCAACGACAAAGACGTCGTCGAGGCGAGCGATTTCGATTTCGCCTTTGAAAAGATCGCGCTCGGTCTGAAACGTGACGAGATCATCACGCCGGAAAACAAGCGCAAGACCGCCGTCCACGAAGCGGGTCACGCGGTCGTCGGATGGTTCTTGCCCGCCGGCTCCAAGGTGCACAAAGTGACGATTATTCCTCGAGGTCAGGCGCTCGGCGTGACGTGGAGCCTTCCGGAAGAGGATCGTCTCAGCTACGACGCGTCGGAAGCGAAGGCGTCCCTCGCGCACCTGCTCGCGGGTCGGGTTGCGGAAAAGCTCGTCTACGGGGAAACGACCTCCGGAGTCGAAAACGACCTCCAGCGCGCGACGGAGCTCGCGCGCGATATGGTCGCCCGCTGGGGCATGAGCGACCGATTCGGCCCCGTCTCCTTCCCGAATACGGAAACGCATCCCTTCTTGGGACGCGAGATGTCGACGGGCGAACGCGTCTACAGCGAAGCGACCGCCGAACTGATCGACGCCGAAATTAAACGAATCGTTCTTGAAGCGGACAAAGTCGCCGAGGACCTCATAGTCAGTCGACGCGAAATGTTCGACCGACTCGTCGACGCGTTGACGGAGGAAGAAGAACTTGATCGTCCGCGTCTGATCGAGATTCTCGGCCCCGCGCCCAACGATAAACCGGAGCCTTCCGCCGATTCCGAAACCGCGTCGGACGACGTTTCCTCGTCGGACGAGACTCCTACGGACGTTCAAGAGTCCAGTTCCGGGTTCTCGTTCACGCGCGATCCTTGGAATCTTCCCGACCCCAGAGACGCGAATCGCAGCGACGCAGACGACGATTTCAATTCCGACGAAGACGAAGAAAGATAGTCCCTTTCTTCAAAACAAGGAGCCGTCATGACGTTCAACGTGAAATCTCTCGCGTCTACCCAGTTTCACCCCAGTTGGTTTGAAGGATACCGTCACGTTTATCCCGTCGTGAGTCGACGCGCCAACGGCGTTTCGCTCGGAGTGAACCTCAGTCCGACGAAACTCTGTAATTTTCGCTGCGTCTACTGTCAAGTCGAACGGGGCGAAGGGCGCGCCGAAATCGAACGAGCCGTCGCGACGACCGATCCTGAACGCGCGTCTTCTCTCGACGTTATCCGGCGGAAGCCCGACCTTTGCGCCTGCCGCGTAGACCTCGACGTTCTCGCGGCGGAGCTGACGCGTTTAGCGCGCGCGACGCTCGACGGCGAGCTGTTCCGCGTCGAACGCTTCGCCGACGTCGAACCGAGCAAACGCGTCCTTCGCGACTTCGCGTTCAGCGGCGACGGCGAGCCGACGCTTGCGCCTCAATTTCCAGAAGCGGTCGCGCGCCTCGTCGAGGTTCGGAAGAATTTGAATCAGGACGACGTCAAACTCGTTCTTATTACGAACGCGACGCGCCTAACGCGCCCCGAGATCGTCGAGGCGCTCGATCAATTCAACGCGGCCAACGGGGAAATTTGGACAAAACTCGACGCGGGCGACGCCGAACGTTTCAAGAGCGTCGACCGCGCCGCGATTCCTTTCGGCAGGATTGTCGAAAATATCGAGTTCGCCGCGAAACGTTGGCGCGTTAAAATTCAAACGGCGCTTTTCTCCCAGCGCGGCGCGGCGCCTACCGCCGCCGAATTTGAACAATACTGCAGACGGCTTCGCGAGATTCTCGACGCCGGCGGTCGAATTGAATCGACGCAACTCTATACGATCGCGCGCGTTCCCGCGGAGCCGGACGTCGCGCCGCTGACCGACGAAGAAATGGACGGCTACGCGGCGACGCTCAAGCGCGAAACGGGACTTCCCGTCGAGGTCTTCTATTCGCGATGACGCGAAATCGGTTTCCGCCAAATTATTTTTCAGATTTCCCGGAAAAATCTTGAAACCTCGGCGCGTTTTTGACATACTATTATTGTAGAACGTTCCGAAGGAGCGCGGCTCTTTCGAAACGCGTCATTAAGCCGAGACGCGACGCCGATCGACGCGGCGCGTCTACTAACTCGGCACGGGCGCGAGCGACGTCTTCAGTTCGTCGATTGTCGCGCGTGCGAGTATAAGGAGAGTTAGAGTATGAACATTCAGATTCAGGCTCGTCACGGTTCCCTTTCGGACGCTTCTCGTGAGAAGATCGCCGAAAAGGTTGAAAAGCTCGGACGTTTCGTCGAACGCGTTTCCACGATCGACGTCGTCGTCGACCTCGCGAAGGCGGATCAGCCTAACGTCGAAGTCGTTGTTATTACGGATCTTAAGCACGATTTCCGTTCGAGTTATTCGTCTGGAGATCTGTTCGGGTGCGTCGACCAGGTCGTCGATAAGATTGACCAGCAGATGCGCAAGTTCAAAGAGAAACTTACCGACCACCGAGCAAAGGACGTCGCCAAGGGCGACGCCGAATGATTGCGATTATAGCGACGTCGTCGCGTCTCTATCGGGGGCGGGACTTCGTCGCGGAGCTTGGGAGAGCCACGCGGGGCCGCGCGGCTCTCTTCTTTTTGGGTCATGATTCGACGCGCAATTCGAGGCTCGTCTTTTAGGCTACGTAGACTTCAGGGAATTTTAGTCTTTTTCTTTCTTTTGGGATTGGCTTGCGTCTGTACAAAATTCCAAGAGAGGTTAAAATCTCGGAAAGAGCTTGGCGCTCTAACCGCTTAAAAACAGCGGAAGAGGCGAACAGCCCCTTCACCCGGCGAACGTTTTGTTTTTAACGTGATTTTGACCAGATATTTTAGGAGACAGGCGATGAAATTCTCCGATTTTATCCTCACGGACGCGATTATTACGGATCTCAAGGCGAAATCGAAGGATGAAGTTATCCTTGAGATGGTTACGGCTCTCTCGAAAGCGAACGGGATTCCGCAAGCGGATATCGTCGGCGTCGCGGACTCGATCAAGCGCCGTGAGGAACTCGGCTCTACCGGCATTGGTCACGGGGTCGCCGTACCGCATACGAAGCATGTCAGCGTCGATCGTCTTGTCGGCGCGGTCGCGGTTAGCCGTCGCGAAGGCGTCGATTTCGACAGCCTCGACTGCGAGCCGGTCAACCTTATCTTCATGCTCGTCTCTCCGCCGGATCGTCCTGGCGAGCATCTCAGAGCGCTCGAACATATTACGCATCAACTTAAGGACGACGGTTTCGTCCGTTTCTTGAAGCAGGCGCAGACGGTCGAAGACGTCCTTGAACTGCTCAACGAAGCCGACGGCGCCGCGAGCGCGTGAGTCAACCGGTCGCAAGTCGCGGCAGGCGTCGACGCCGCCGTCGTTTTGCGCGACGGAGCGACGCCGAGAGTCGACGCGGTCTCTTCGCATCCGCGCTCGTTCGACGATTTTCGCCGGTTCCATGCCGAAACGAAGCGCGGAAAGGTTTTTCCGCGAGAGATACGAGGTTAGACCTCAATGTTTACGAAAGAATTACTCGTTGACAATTCGTCCGGTTTTCACGTTCGCGTCGCGACGCTTGTCTGCAAGGAAGCGATGAAGCATAAAGCGACGATTCGCCTTGGAAAAGGCGGTTACGACGTCGATTGCAAAAGCTGTCTCGACCTTCTTACGCTCATGGCGCCCAAGGGAACCGTTCTCACGCTTACGGTCGACGGAGAGGGCGGAAAGGAAGCGTTCGACGCTATCGTTTCGCTCTTCGAACACAAGTTTTACGAGGACGAATTTGCCGACGTCGCTCGCGCTTGATCTCAGAATTGCGCGACCCGCGCTTATTAAAAGCGTCTGATCTGGGCGGTTCCGACGCGGATTTCCCGACGAGTCGGAAGACGGGGCGACGCGTCTCCCCGTCTGGCGGAAAGGACTCTGGCGAATGAAATATTATCACGGCATTCCCGTCTCCCCCGGCGTTGAAATCGGGCTCGTTTCTGTCGTCGCTAACAATAATTTTCTTATCCGTCCTCGAGCGATCGAATCGACGCAGGTCGCTTCTGAATTAGCAAAGTTAGACTCCGCGTTCGAAAGCGCCGCCGAAACGTTAGAGCGTCGTCGAATCGACGCGTCGGAACAGCTAGGCGAGCAATACGGTCAGATCTTTGAAGCGCACGCGTTGATTCTACGCGACGCCAAACTCCGCGCGCAAATCGAAAAGACGATCTCCGAAGATCGTCTCTGCTCGGAGTATGCCGTTTATCAGGCGTTCGATTACTACGCGAAATTGCTCCAAGGACTGCAAGACGCGCTCTACGCTGATCGCGCAAACGACGTCGTCGACGTTCGCGACCAGCTTCTTCGCCAGTTGCTCGCCGTCAATCAAGAGGTCGCGCTCTCGTCAGAATCAGGCAAAATTCTCGCGGCAAACTTTCTCAATCCGAGCGACGCCGCAAAGCTCGATCCAACCAAAACAATCGCGATCGTGACGGAAACGGGCGGTCTTGGCAGCCATACCGCGATCGTTGCGTCGGCGCTTGGAATCCCCACCGTTCTCGGAGTCGGCTCCTTTATCTCCGAGCTTTACGAGGACGACCTCGCAATCGTCGACGGTTCCACCGGTCTGTTGATTATCAATCCAGATCAAGAGACGGTTCAGCGTTACCAAGCGAAAAAAGAAACGCAAGAACGTCGCCGCCGACTCCGCGAAGCGCTGCGGGAAAAGGTCGTCGTCAAGACGACCGACGGGGTCGAAATCGAGGTTAAGGGAAACATCGAGTTCCCCAGCGAAGCGGTTAAGTGCGTCGAGAACGGCGCCGCCGGCGTCGGCCTCTATCGAACGGAATTCCTTTTTCTGACCTCCCCGAACAACAGCGTCCCGGACGAAGAAACGCATTTTCGCGCCTATAAAAGCGTCCTCGAGACCGTCGGCTTCGAGCAATCGACGATCATCCGAACGTTCGATTTGGGAGCCGATAAGACGCCGGACGACAATACTTTCGTCAACGTCAAAGAGCCTAATCCGTTCATGGGGCTGCGGAGCATTCGTCTCTCGCTTCGGCACACCGAAATGTTCCGTTCTCAGCTTCGCGCCATTCTTCGCGCCAGCGTCTACGGCAAGGTAAAAATCATGTTCCCGCTCGTCACGACGATCTCCGAGTGGCGCGACGCTCGCGCGATCTTTATGGACGTTCGGGACGACCTCCTTGACGAAGGCGTTCCTTTCGATCATGACGTCCCGCTCGGGGTCATGGTCGAGACGCCGGCGACCGTCGTCATGCTCGAACAATTTGCGCCGGAGGTCGACTTTTTCAGCATCGGCACGAACGACCTGTTGCAGTACACGCAAGCGGTCGACCGTAGCAACGAAAACGTCATGTCGCTGTATCAACAGGAATCTCCGGCGTTGCTGCGCTTTATCCGTCACACGGTCAGCGTTTCCAACCACTACGGCAAACCCCTCTCCCTTTGCGGTCAGATGGCGAGTATGCCGACGTGCGTTCCGCTTCTTCTCGGACTTGGTCTGCGCTCCTTGAGCGTTTCCCCAAGCATGATCTTGCAGACGAAAGAAATCTGCGAGAGCTTTTCCATAGAGCGTTGCGAGGAAATTGCGCGGAAGGCGTGGCGATTTGAAACGGCGGCGGATATTCGGGCGTTTTTACGCAGTCAGCTGCGCGCCGTTCTCGGATCGGACGCGCTCGAATAACGGCGCGCCGATAACAACACACAGTAGAAACACATATTTGTTTTTTCCACGTTTCGCTAACTTCGCCCGCGTTTCGTCGCGGAAAACAGACGCGACGTCCTTAGACGTCCGTTGAAAGGAAGGGCGCGCGACGTTGGAAAAGTTACCCGTCAGAAAGGCGTTTTGATTTTAGACGGATCAAAACGATCAGACTTGTCAGTTCGTCAGCGATACCGACTCCGATTCGTCAAACAAGGCAATCTTTGTTTCATCGGACACCGCGATTTGTTGCGCGCGATCGAGCGACTTTTGCGTCGCGCGAAACTTCCCGTCGCGTTCTCGCAGGGGTTCCATCCGAAACCGCGAGTGAGTTATCTCTCCGCGTTGCCGCTCGGCTTCTCGAGCGACGACGAGGCGATGGAGCTCATTCTTGAAGAGAAACTGAGTTGCGAAGAGCTTTTGACGCGTCTCAATTCCGTTAGCGTTCCCGGTTTGCGCTTCACTCGAGCCGTTTTCCTTGAAGAAGGCGGCCCGAAGCAGCAGGCGTTCGCGTTCTGTTACGACATGACGATTCCGTCCGAACTTCGCGACGAGGTCGCGCGACGCGTTGAAGAATTTCTCGCGGCGGATTCGGTCGAAGTCGTCAAGGCTAACGGCAAAACGGTCGAAGCGCGCCCGGTCGTCCTCGATCTCCGACTCGACGGTTCGACGCTCTTCATGACAATCGCCGCGCAGTCGGGACCGGAAGCGGGCGTTCGCGAAATCCTAGACTATTTAAATCTAGGTTCGCAGCTCTTTCGCACGATCTTTCCGAATCGCAACAGGTCGATCGTCGTGGACGAACTCGACGAAAAAGCGACGCTCCTAGCGTAGTTTCAAGTCTGCCTTTACCCTCGTTTCAGGGATCAATACATGTCTCAAAAAATGCTTGTCAACGCTCGACTTGCGGAAGAGCTCCGAATCGCCGTCGTCGATAACGACGAACTCGAAGAACTGTACGTCGAGCGCACGACGAACGACAATCTCGTGGGCAATATCTACAAGGGCGTCGTCGTCAACATCGAACAGAGTCTCCAGGCGGTCTTTGTCGATATCGGCGTCGGTCATAACGGTTTTCTTCATATCAGCGACGTGGAGCCGCATTATTTCAAGCAGGCGCCGAATTTCGTTCCGCCCGAGGAAGATCGCGGACGTTACAATCGCCGTCACGACGACGAAGACGACGACTACGATTTCGGTCGTCCGCGAATCAAACCGCCGATTCAAGACGTCTTCCAGCGCGGAGACGAAGTGCTCGTTCAAGTCATCAAAGAGGGAATCGGCACCAAGGGCCCGACCCTTTCGACCTACGTCAGCATCCCCGGTCGATATCTCGTTCTCATGCCCTCGCTTCGCCGCGTCGGCGTTTCGCGTAAGATTCCCGACGAATCGATCAGACGCAAACTCCGTTCCGTCATGAACGAACTCCGACCTCCTAAGGGACTCGGCTTTATCGTCCGCACGGCAGGTTCCGACCGTACGCGTAAAGAACTCGCGTACGACCTCGCGTACCTCATGCGACTCTGGCGTTCGATCGTTCGTAGAATCAAGAATATTCCCGGTCCGGTCGGAGTTTATGAAGAAAGCGACGTCGTCATTCGCACCATTCGCGACGCGTTTACCTCCGATATCGACGAAATCATCGTCGACGAAAAGAGCGCTTTTACGCGCGCGAGCGAATTTCTCCAGACGATTATGCCGCGCTACGCGGATCGCATTAAGTACTATGCGGAACGCGAGCCGCTCTTCACAAGATACGGGGTCGACACGGAGATCGAGAAGATCAACTGCCGAACGGTTCCGCTTCGAGACGGCGGCTCGATCGTGATCGACCAAGCGGAAGCGCTCGTCGCGATCGACGTCAACAGCGGCAACTTCCGCGCCAGCGATTCTCCGGAAGAAACGGCGTTCCAGCTCAACCTTCGCGCGGCGAAGGAAATCGCGCGTCAGATACGTCTGCGCGACCTCGGCGGCGTCATCGTCAACGACTTCATCGACATGACGAGCGAAGCGCACCGTCGCGCCGTCGAGCGCACGCTTCGCGACGCGATGAAACGGGATCGCTCGAAAACGCGCATTCTTCGCACGAGTCCCTTCGGTCTCGTTGAAATGACGCGACAGCGCGTTCGTCCCGGCGTTCGACGCTCGGGATACCGCGAATGTCCGTGCTGTCGCGGCGGCGGCGCGATTAAGTCGCTCGAAAGCATGACGCTCGACGTCATGCGCTGCGTCGCGCTCGCGGTTCAGACGCCGCGCGCGAATCGAATCGTCGTCAACGTTTCCGAGGAAGTCGCCGATTTCGTGAACAACCGGAAGCGTCAGCAGCTTGCGCAAATCGAGGGGAACGGCGACGTTTCCGTGGTCGTCAAACCCACGCCGAACGTCTGGCCGGAAACGCTTGTCGTCGACGTCTACGACGAGAACGGCAAGAAAATTTCCTTCGATCCCGAACACGCGCGATATCACAAAAAGTGACGTTTCTCGTCGACGCTTCGACGATAAAAAAAACGCCGTCACGACTTGACGTCATAAAAAAACGACATAAACTTATGCGAACCTGTAGTTCGTTCCCTTTTTCCGTCTCAGAACGCTTGAGATTGGAGTCGGGGTCTCCGGGCGTGTCGCTCCGCGCTTGAAGTGTCCTGCGCGTAGAGCGCCCGTCGGCGCGTTAAGACGCCGACGCTAGTTTCGCGCTATGAAACCGGACGCAAAACGACATAGCGCATCGGCGCGCGTCGCGCGCTGCCATAACGCCGATACAGTCGGCGCGCATCCAAAAGGACGTTTCAATGTACGCTATTTTTAGAGACGGCGGTCACCAGTACAAAGCGGAAGTCGGTAAAAAGATGTATGTCGAGCGACAGATCGACATTGGCGAAGGCGACAAGATCGTCTTCGACGAGGTTCTTCTCCTCGCCGACGACGGCGAAATTCTCGTCGGTCAGCCGACGATCGAGGGAGCGAAGGTCGAGGTTACGGTTCTCGACGAAGTCAAGGGCCCCAAGGTTATCATTCGTTGGTTCCGTCGCCGCAAGAACAGCCGCCGTAAGAACGGCCATCGTCAGCGATACACGCTCGTTCAGGTCGACAACATCACGAAGTGAACGGCATAGCGTCTAGCGTTTAAAAAAGAGGAACGAGCGTTTGTCGCTCGTTCCTCTTTTTTTATTGACGCCATGAAGCCGCCGTCAGAGCGCGATATTTCGATCAAGGGATTTGAAGGCGGCGACAAGTTCTTCGGCAAGCGTCTCGACGGTTTTATGTTCCGCGTCAATTCTCTGCGCGCCAATTTTGACAAGCGATCTGAACCACGTCTCCTGCCGTTTCGCAAAATTGCGCGTCGCCTGACTTACGCGCTCGATCGCCTCGTCAATCGTCTGTTCTCCGCGCAAAACGGCCGCCATCTCGCGGTAGCCGACCGCTTTTGAGGCCGTCGGGCCGAGTTCCACGCCCGATTCTGCCAGTCGTCGGACTTCGTCGAGGAACCCGTCCTCGACCATCGTCTGCACGCGGAGGTTGATCCGACGATACAGTTCTTCTCGAGGCCACGTCAGGATAAAGACGCGGCGCGGATCGACCAGCGGCTCCGCGTCAAACTGCGTTTGCTGTTCTGAAATGGGAACGCCCGTGAGTTTAAAGACCTCGAGCGCCCGAACGAGTCGCTTTACGTCGTTCGGATGAAGTCTCGCCGCCGCCGTTGGATCGACCGAGTTCAATTCGCGCCATAACGTTCCGGGCTCGTTCTCTTCCCTGCGGCGCAACGCGTCGCGAAGCGTAGGATCCGCCTGCGGCGATTCAAAAATTCCAAAGAGAATCGCCTTCAGATATAGGGGCGACCCGCCGACGAAAAGCGCGCGCTTGCCGCGTCCTTCAATCTCCGAAACGACCTTTTCCGCCGCTTTAAGATATTCAACGAGCGAATATTCCCGCGCTGGATCGGCGACGTCGAACATATGATGGGACACGCCGCCGCGTTCTTCGACCGTCGGCTTTGCGGTTCCAATATCCATGCCGCGATAAATCGCCATGGAGTCGAGCGACACGACTTCGGCGTCGATCGTCTTCGCCGCGAGCGCTCCGAGCGCCGTTTTGCCGCTTGCCGTCGCGCCCGAAAGGAAAAAACAGGACGAAAACGCTGATTTTTGCGATTCCGTCCGACTCGTCGCCGTCATTTTAGGACCTCGTGTGGAATAGCGCCGGATCTTATTCTCAACCGCGCTGAAATATCGTCGCGCGCGTCGGTCAAAATTGCGACTTTTATCGGGAAATTTCCGTTCCAGAACCCCTTTACGTCGCTTGTCCGAACGCCGTTTTCGTGGTATAATTATACGGGCGCGCGGCGGTTAGACTCGCGTTTCGAGTTTGACCAATCGACGACGGACGTCGAACGTCTCGCGCCTCCGAAGCCGCCGTTAAACGCTTCGTGAAGAATAGCGTTCTCCGCGAACCTCGAACGCCGATCAGTATAATGAAAAAACCGCGCGCGTCCACCGGCTCAAACGACTCCGCGTCAAAACGCGGCGCGAAGAAACAATCGAGCCCAAAGGATCCATTCGCCGTCCCGCCGCACCCGTTAGGATACAACTTCCTCGAAGAGCGTCCGAGACTTCGCGCGTCTCGGTTTGACACGATTCTGCCCTCCGTCGTCGCGAAATACGGTCTCGGACGCAGATTGATCGCGGATCAGTATCAAGAGGCGTGGCGCGAGGCGCTCGAAGCGCTCTACGGCGGTCAAGAAGAGTTCGACTTTGTCGAGGAGTCGGCGTCGAATCGCCTTGAAACCTTCCTGAAATGTTCGCGTCCCACCTCCCTCCGCGGCGGGGTTCTGCGAATTGAAGTCGTCTCGCACCTTTTAGCGAGCGAGTTGCAGTTTCAGACGCCAAGGTTGCTGGACGAGTTGCGCGCGCGCCTTCCCAACGAAACGATTAACGAAATCAAGCTCGCCGTTCGTTGAAACGACGAGTCGCCGCCGCGAAAGCGCCGAGCGTCAATTTACCCTTTTCACGCGTCGCAGACGCGTTCCCCAAATCAGAGTTATACCATGAGCGACCCGGCAGCAAACGAATTTGACGCTTCTCAGAATCGACCCGAAGACGACGAGCGCCGCTTTGAATCTGTGCAGAACGAAGACGGCGACGCCGATTTTGGCGCCGAAATACAGCGCGCCAACGAGTCTTACACGGCCGACGACATGCAACATCTGAACGACCTTGAGCACGTTCGGATGCGTCCTTCGATGTACATTGGCGACGTCGCGACGCAAGGCCTGCATCATTTGGTGAACGAGGTCGTCGACAACTCGCTCGACGAAGCGCTCGCCGGATACGCGACGCGTATCTCCGTGACCGTCAACCCCGACGGTTCCGTCACGGTCGAGGACGACGGGCGCGGCATCCCGGTCGACGTCCACCCGGATCTCGGATGTTCGACGCTCGAAGGCGTCATGACGGTGTTAAAGTTCGGCGGCAAGTTCACGAAGGGCGCGTATCAAACGTCCGGCGGTCTTCACGGGGTCGGCGTCACGGTTGTGAACTTCCTCTCCGAATGGTGCAACGTCGAAGTGTGCCGCGACGGCTATTCTTGGTATCAAGAATACAAGCAGGGCAAGCCGACGACCGAAGTCACGCGCGGGGCCGCGACGCAGAAACACGGCACGAAGACGACCTTCAAGCCGGACCATGAAATCTTCACCGACGTCAAATACGACTACGGCGTTCTCTATCACCGTCTCCAAGACCTCGCTTTTCTCAACCCGCGCATTCACATCCAGTTCCGTGATTTGCGCGACGGACGCGGCGAGGATTTTCACTATCAGCACGGCGTCGTCGACTTCATCCACAACCTGAACCGCGACGAAGTCGCGCATCCGGACGTCATCTACGCGCGCGGGTCGCAGGACGGCGTTCAAGTCGACGTCGCGTTGCAGTATTCCAGCGGCTACACCGAGACGGTTCGCACATACGTCAACAACGTCCACACGATCGAAGGAGGCACGCACCTCTCCGGGTTCCGCCGCTCGCTGACGACCGTTTTGAACCGTTACGGTCAGAAGAACGGGCTGTTCAAGAACACGCCGCCTTCCGGCGAAGACTTCCGAGAAGGTCTTACCGCCGTCGTTTCGGTACGCGTTCCGGAGCCCCTTTTCCAAGGTCAGACGAAAACGAAACTCGGCAATACGGAAGTCGAAGGAATCGTCGCGTCGGTCTTCGGGGAATATCTGACGAAGTACCTTGAAGAGAATCCCGCGACGGCAAAGACGATCGTCCAGAAAGCGATCGTGGCGGCGGAAGCGCGCGAAAGCGCGAGAAAAGCGCGAGAGATGGTTCACGCGCGTAAAAACGCGCTAAGTCACGGCGGAATGCCGGGAAAACTGCGCGACTGCACGAGTCGCGACGTCGATCGCTGCGAAATCTACCTCGTCGAAGGAAACTCCGCGGGCGGTTCCGCCGAGGGCGGGCGCATCCGCGAGACGCAGGCGATTCTGCCGCTGCGCGGCAAGGTCATTAACGCGTATAAAGCGCACGATATGCGCGTTCTTAAAAACGAAGAAATCCAAAGTATGATCACGGCGTTCGGCGTCGGGTTCGGAAGCGAAGTCGACGTCACGAAGCGTCGATACGGCAAGGTCGTCATCATGACGGACGCCGACGTCGACGGTTCGCACATCAGGACGCTGCTCCTGACGTTCTTCTACCGTCAGATGCGCGAGCTCGTCAAAGGCGGATTCGTCTACGCCGCGCAGCCGCCTCTTTACCGCGTCCGTCGTAAAAACAACAAGGACGGCAAAGCGCGTTACGTCATGACGGACGAAGCGATGAAGAAAGAACTTCTCCGCGCCGGCGTCCAAAACGCGCGGTTTGACGCGCACGACGGACGCGTCGTCGAAGGCGAGGCGATGGAGCGACTCAGCGACCTCTTGAGCCGGATCGAAGACTCGATTCAGGCGCTGGAACGTCGCGGGTTCGGATTCCGCGCGCTCGCGGCGCGACAGGATCCCGTTTCCGCGGCGCTCCCGATGTACCACGTCACATGGCGCAAGGTCGAAAACTGGTTCTTCAAGCGCGCGGAACTCGACGCGTATCTCGAACAGGTGCAACAGGAGACGGGAATGACGATCGACGAATTGACGGCGTCGTCGATTTCCGCGTCTCTTAACGTGAACGCCAAGTTCGACGAGAACGCGGACGTCGACGCGAAACTGCGCGTCGTCGAACTTTACGAGATTCGCACGCTCAACAATCTCCTCGCGGAACTCCGCGACAAGTTCATGTTCGAAATCGACTCCCTCTACAAGATCGAACGCACCGGCGAAGAAGGTTCGCGTTACTCGTTGCTCCGCGGCGATACGGAAGTTGGCGTCGAAGATTTGAGGTCGCTTCTGACGACGATTCGCGAAGCGGGCGAAAAAGGCTGGCAGATCACGCGATTTAAAGGACTCGGCGAAATGGATCCTGAAGAGTTGCGCGAAACGACGCTTGACCCGAACAACCGCACGCTCGTTCAGATAACGATGGAAGACGCCGAGGCGGCGGACGAACTTTTCCGCGTCCTCATGGGCGAGCAAGTCGAACCGCGTCGCGAATTCATCGAGAAATTCGCGCTCGACGCGAAGCTCGACGTCTGATCCGTCACAACACCTTTCCTTAAGCGTCAAAAAACGCGCGTAACGACGCGTCGCCTGCAGCGAAATCGGCACATGACCAAGACCAACTCCCACGAGAACGATCGTCCTTCTCCTCGCGGTCAAAAATCGACGGCGAAGCGTCGCGCCAACGACGCGTCCAAATCCTCGTCCCTCTCGCTCGACGGCGCCGAGAATAAACGCGAGCTTGCGGAAACCTTCTGCGAATCAGGCGCCGACGCGCTTTTGGGGGGCGACGTCGACGACGCGCTCGACAACTATCTACGCGCCGTCAAGCTCGACCCGAATTCCTCAGTCGCGCGCGCGGGCCTCGCTCGAGCGTTTCTCGCCGACGAACGTTATAAGCGCGCGTTCGAAGAAGCGGATCGCGCGATTAAGCTGGACGCGTCGAGTTCGCAGGCGTATGAGCTGCGCGGTCACGCGTCGCGTCTGCTGGAAAAATATGAAGACGCGATCCGCGATTACGACCGAGCGCTCGAGCTCGACCGTCGCGCTTACCTCGCGTTCTACGGTCGCGCCGTCGCGCGCGACATGATCGGCGAAGTCGAGGCGGCGCTCGAAGACTTCAAAGCCTGTCTCGCGCTCGCGCCCGAGTTCGTCTCGGCGTATTACGATCGCGGCGCGCTTCACGCAAACGCGGGGCGATTCGACGACGCGATCGCCGACTATTCTCGCGCAATCGAACTCGATCCGACTTTCGCGCACTGCTATGTCGCGCGCGGCGAAGCGCTCGTCGAACGCGGTCGCGCGCGCCGCGCGCTCGCCGATTTCGACGAAGCGATTAAACTCGATCCGGAAAATCCCGACGGCTACTACTATCGCGCGTTGGCATGGCGAGAACTTGGCAACCCTTCCGCAATGAAGCGCGATATGCAGATCGCCCGCGAACTCGGATTCGAGGGGGACGACGATCTGTAGCTAAGGCGTCCCAATGTTCCGTTCTTTTCCTAAATATCCTTCACTGCCCATCGTTCGCGATCCGCGCTAAGGAGGAGCGACATATGAAGATCATGGCGCCCGCAGGGGATTCTTCGCGCCTCGACGCCGCGCTTAAGGCGGGCGCCGACGAAGTTTACATGGGACTTTCGGGATTCGGCGCGCGGCGATTCGCGAAGAACTTTTCGGTCGACGAATATTGCGCGGCGATCGACCAGGCGCACCGGGTCGGCGCGTCCGTACATCTCACGTTCAACACGATTCTTTCCGACGCGGAGCTAGAACTCGTTTATCCGGAGATGAAGCGTCTTTACGAGACGGGGTTGGACGCGGTCATCGTCCAAGATTTCGGGGTTGTCTCGTGGTTTCAGGAATTCTTTCCGAATCTGAATCTGTGCGCGTCGACGCAGCTTTCGCCCGCGAACGGCTATGAAGTCGATTGGTATGAACGGCACGGTTTCTCCCGCGTCGTTCTGGCGCGCGAGCTTTCGCTCGACGAGATTCGTTCGATCCGGCAAAAGTCGAAAATCGAACTTGAGGTTTTCGTCTCCGGCGCGCTGTGTCTAGGGTGTTCCGGAAAATGCTATCTCTCGAGCTTTATCGGCGGTCGCAGCGGCAATCGCGGAATGTGCGCGCAGCCTTGTCGCCAGTATTATCGAGCGGAAACGCTGGACGGAGAACGCCCGACGTCGAAGGGCGAATACGGGTATTTTCTTTCGTTGCGCGACCAGTTGCAAGGAAGCGCCGAACTTAAGGCGCTCGCGGAAATCGGGGTTGAATCGCTCAAAATCGAAGGGCGCATGAAGTCCCCGTCGTATGTCTACGAGACGGTTCGATACTATCGCGACCTCGTCGATTCGCTCTCCGGCGTCGCGCCGCAAACGAGAAAAAAACGGCTCGCGATCAAAGGAGCGCCCGACGACGTTCGCGACGAGGAAAAACGCCGCGGCGACGTCGCGGCGCTCTTTAATCGCGGGTACGATCACGGTTATTTCTACGAACACGACCCGGCGATTATCAACGAATTCTATTCTTCGAATTTCGGCGTCGAGGTCGGGAAGGTTCGCCACGACGACGTCCGCGGCGACGTCGTTCGGCTCTCCGAACCGCTCCGGAACGGCGACGGCGTCGTCTTTCTCGACGAAACCGCCCGGAAACTCGGCGGCCTCAACGTCAGCGGCATACGTCTCTTCGATCCGACCAATTCGCGACGCTCGAAAATCGTCGAACGCGCCGAACCGAACGACCTCGTTCAGTTCCACGAGCCCGTCCCTGAAAACGCGACCGTCCTCTATCGCACCTTTAATCATCGACTCAACAAAGAAATCGACCTCGCCCTCCAGCAGACGCGACGGCATGAGCCCGTCGCCGCCAAGCTCGTCGCCCGCGTCGGCCGTCCCCTAGAACTGACCCTTTCGACCTCCCGCGCTTCCGCGACGGAACGTTCCGATCAGGACGTCGCGCCCGCGCAAAAGAAGGGCGCCGACCGCGAAGCGCTCCTCGACGCGCTCGACCGCTTCGGCGAAACGCCCTTCTACCTCGACAAAACGCGCCTTGAATTCGATCAAAACGCGTTCGTGCCGAAATCGCTCCTCAACCAGCTCCGGCAACGCGCGGCGGAAAACCTAGAGCGCGCGATTCTCGAATCCTATCGTCGCGACGCGGCGTCCCCGACGAACGCGCCTTGCCCCGTCCCCGCGCCCAGCGTTTTCGCCGCGCCCCGAAGTCTCGCGCCCAACGAGATCGTTACCCGACTCGCCGCGTCCGTGCGCAATCGCGCCCAATACGACGCATGCCGCGCGCGCGGCGTCCAAAAAATCTACCTTGAATCGCGCCCGGCGCAGTTCGAAAGTCGCTTTAGATTTCACGAATCGGACGCGGTCGCGCCGCTCGCGGGGTCGCTCGTCGAAGCGCTGCGATATGAACGTCAAGGGAAGAAATACGCGCTCGGCTGGTTCTTTAACGTCGCGAACGCGCGGGCGACGCGGTTCCTAACAGAGCGACTGCCAAACGCCGACGTCGTTTATCTTTCGCCGGAAATCTCAGATCACGCCGTCGCGGCGCTCGTCGCGCGTCTTCGCGAGAATCCGACAGGACGAACGGCGTCCCTCGGGCTGCCGGTCTACGGACGGCTCCTCGCCATGTACACGCAGAAGACGCTCTTCGAGACGCCGCGCGTACGACTCACGAACGCGGACGACCGTCGTTTGATCGTCGAGCGCAACTCGACGTATGAATCGGAGCTAATCGGCGACGCAACCGCCGCGTTTGCGCCGGACGGTTCGGCGGAAGGTTCCGTCGCGCCGCCGACGGGAAGTTCTATTTATCTTGACGTTCAACTCAACCTGCTCGACGTTATCCCTCAGATTCTCGAATCGGGAATCGACGAGGTTCTGCTGACCTTTACGGACGAAACGATCGCGGACGTTCGCCGCGTAATCGACCGCGCCTGCGCGTCGCCGAACGCGGAACTCGTCAAGACTTTCTCCTACGGCTATACGCGCGACGGCGTCTTCTAACGACGAGGCCGCGCCAAAAGAAAAGAACCGCCGGAACCGTTCGCAAGCGATTCCGGCGGCGTTTTTTCTACCAGCGCATCGTAACGTACGGAATCTCGAATTCGACGGGCTCGTTTTCGTCAACGACCGACGTAATCATCGGACCGTCGTGAATTTCAACCACGACGAAAAGCTTATTCGATTTCGGTTTGGAACGAAACACGCGGAGGTCGAACGTCCTATTGAAGCCGCCGATATTTCGAAGTATCATCGAGTCCCACTCTTTCGGCAGGCGCGGGGTCGCCGTGAAGGACGCGAAGCCGGTCGGACGAATTCCGAAAAGCCCTTCCGTAAAGACGCGGCAATAGAGCGCGCTCTCCGCCGACAGGTGGCGCTGGCTCCCTTCGGGCCACGCCTCGATCGGATAAGGAACGTGTTCGCCGAGGAGCCGGGTCTCGGAATAGTCGCGCAGTTTCTCGATTCCAAGCTCCGTCGCGCCGACCGCCAAGACGCCGCGGAGCGCGTAAAGCGTCGAACGATCCCAGAAGGTTTTGCTCCCCTCTTCGGTCAGGAGTCCGTCCTTCGTCCATAGCCGGTCGGAGAAAAGCGCGGCGATCGTCGCGTCTTTTCGCTCGTCGATTCCCGCGATAAAGGGGACGCAAATCCACGAGCGAAGCTTTTCGCAGCCTTTGAAATACCGGTATGTTTCGAAACCACGAACGTTGGCGCCAAAGTATCGGTCGATATTCTTGCGCAGCGTCGCCGCCTCCTCGCCGTATTCGTCGAGTTGCGAAGGATCGATCCCGATTTCTTTTCCGAGATACTGAGCGCTTAGAAGCGCGTCGTAATAGAGGCACGACGTGCAGAGGTTCGCGTCGCCGGCGGGAAAACGCCGTTCGAGCTCGTCGCAATCGGACTGAACGACGCCCTCGTCGTTGAGTTTGCGTTTGCAATATTCGAGGCACCATTCGACGAGAGGCCAAAGCTTCATCGCTTCCTCTCTACTGGATCGAACGAGCGCGTAACGCGCCGCGCCATAGGCGATCATCGCCGCGTCGCCGCGGTCCCCGGCGCCGTTCCAAATATCGATTCCTTCCGCGATAATCGACGACGGGATCGGTTTGTACTCGTCGTTCATGAACCGCGCGAAATGCATATACGAGTTCAGCGCGCTTTCGCTTCCTTTCGGATACTCCATGAAAGGAAAGAACGGGTTCGCGTACTCGGCTTGGTCGTTCGCCCAAATCGCCGCATAGTAGGATTCGCCGCCGGGACCGTGCATCAGCCCGCCCGCCGTCCGAAAGATACTTTCGCACGCGCGGATTTTGGCGAACGTGAAGGCGGCGTTCAACGTCGGCTCCGGCGTCTCCAACACGAGCTGATTCCGCATCGTCCGGACAAATTCGTAGCGCGCCGTCTCTTCCGCGTCAAAATCAAGGGTCAGTTCGGATTCGCCCTTCCCTTCGCTATATCCTTGAACGGCGTAGTCGAAGTTCGCGCTCTTCCCCGGTTTAAGCGTCGTTGTTCCGGCGTTTGAGAGGGTCTCGACGAGCGTATAGGCGCCGTTGACGCCCTTGGCGGGATCGGTCGTCGTCACGTTGCGGTATTCGGGCATATTGAGTTCAACGTCGGAGCCGGAAACGTTCGTAAGGGTCAGACGCTCAATAACGCAGGGCTTCGTCGTCGAGGGGAAAATCTCGCGCGTGACCTCGACGACGCGACAGTCGCCGACGTCAAAAGAACTCCGAACCCTCAAAAAGCCGTCGAGGGAAATCCATTCGACTTTTTCGCCGGTCAGCGGTTTGCCGTCGACGGACGCGCGCGACGGAAGATCGACGTCGAAGCGGCGCGTGAGGCTCGCGTGCGTGTTGTTCGGAATCGTCCGCAGCATCGGCCAAACGACCGAACGACTGAGTTTGAACGCGCCTTTCTCGTCGACCCCGTATCGCAAAACGGTCGAAACCTGTTCGCCGCTCGCTTCGATGTGGTCGTCATGCGGCAGGGAGGAATCGGCGACGATCCATTTGATCGAGCCGTCGGGCTGAAGCGTCCAACGCGATTTCCTCTCTTGCTCTTGAGCATAGCCGACGCTCGACACGACGCTCAGGGTCGCTACGACCAGCGCGGTTAGTAATTTAGGAAAGATATTCATGCCGTTATGCTCCTATCAAACTCGATCGTGACAAACGTTATTCCTCGCGTTTGCGCAACCGTTATAAACCGACGTGCTTTCCGCTAGGGGAACGACGATTAATGTATTGGAACGCCCTCGGTTTGTCAACGTTTTCGCGTGTTTTAGAAGAGATTTCCCCCTCGCCCGCCTGTAAAAAAACACATAGAAAACCCGAGTATTGCAAACGAACATTTTTTTCACGAAGACCGGAATAATCACTACTCTTGACATTTGCGTCATAGGGTGCAAAAGAGCGCTTTGATCTTCTTTGTTTTGTCGGGAAGCGCCCCTTTTTCGTCACGACGAAGGTTTCTTCTAACCGATTGAAGGCATGTCGGCGGAAAGTACGCGTTTTTATTGAAACGCGAAGGTTCCGCTTTTCGGACGAACGTTCCGGTAGTTTGAGAAAAACGCCGGTCGCGAACGTCGCTGTTTTGAACGTCGCTCATTTTTTATAACCCTTACAGTCGTTACGAACTGTCAGCGCAGGTCGTAATGACGTCCGATTTTGGATTTTTTGCGAAGTCAACGTTTAGAACGGCGCCTTTTTCGCGTAATACAAGACGTCCAGTTGAGAGGTTCGACCTCCGACACGCGCATTCTTCGATTCGCCGTATACGGATAGCGGCGGCGATCGAACAGAGGGGGACGCGTTTTAGACGTCGTTTTGCGAGACGTCCCGCCGAACTCGTCAGGATTTTTCTTGACGTCGCGGAGCGAAGCGCAATGCGGCGCGCAATGCAAAAGTACAGTGAAGGAGCAGTTACTATGCTTGTTTTGTCAAGATACAAGGATCAGAGTATCTATATTGGAGACGACATTGTCGTGACGATCGTAGACGTTCGCGGCGACCGTATTCGTCTCGGAGTCGAAGCGCCGCCGAACGTTCCCGTCCACCGCCAGGAGATCTACGAGGAAATCAAGCGCAAGAAGACTTCCCCCGTGGAGATTCCCGAGCCTCGCTCCAAGGGAAGCGGACGCACGGATATCGACAGGAACGGGTTCACCAACGAGCTTCATGCGGTTCGCGAATTTTACGAAGGAGCAGTCGCCGTAGTCTTCGGAGCTTGGATGAGCAATTCCGCCGTTCGCCGTCTCGAATCCACGCTTCAGTTCGGTCTCGAGTGGCTTGAGGTTGGGTATTCTGAGGAACAATTACGCCGATATCTCGACGACCCCAGGGTGCGGCTCTTCATAATCCAAGAGCAGTTCTGTACGCCGTCCGTGCGTTTTACGCAGGAAATCCAGGCGGCGGGCAAAGACGTCGTTTACTATAATCAACCGATTCTTACGTCGGAAAAGCTCGCCCGCGCGATCTATGCTCAGATCGCGGACGTCAGGCTTCTTGCGCACACGGCCGCCGCGCGTTCGGCGTCTGCCGTCGGAACGTCGGCGCCGCTGCGCAGTCGCCGCGTCGCCGCCGCCGATCACGAGGGTTACGCGCATGAATTACGCGCTCCGAGTTTCGAGGACGTCAGCGTCGGAGTCGTCAACCAAGAACTTCCTATGAATTGAACTTGTCGTTCAAAGAGGTATAATGGCGTTTGACGCTAGCGAGCGTTAGACGCCGACAGAAAGGAAAACGCGGCGCCGCAAGCGCCGCGTTTTTTGTTGTAAGCGTTCTGCCGACGACGCGTAGGAACTCCAGTATGGCTCAGTTATCGAAGACCTCCCTCAGCTACTACCTTTCAGAATACCTTGCGGATCTCCAGCGCGCGGGCGTTCAGGACGTCTGGCGCGGGGACGACGTAAAGTCGGAGGAGCCCCCGACGACGGCGCGGCGTCAATCCGTTCAGACGTCGCCGTCGGCGACGGAGCCCGCGCCTACGCCTGCGTCGGCGCCCCAGCCGCCTCGATCTTCTTCGGCGTCTGACGGCGCGGTCAGAGCGTCTCAGGGGGACGATCGCGTCGCGCAGTTACAGACGATCGCGGCGGAAGTCGCAAAATGCGAGCTGTGTCCGGAACTCGTCTCGAACCGTACGCAAACCGTCTTTGGCGTCGGCAATCCTTATTCGGAACTCGTTTTTATCGGGGAAGGCCCCGGCGCGGAGGAGGATCTTCGAGGCGAGCCCTTCGTCGGACGCAGCGGCAAACTCCTCACGGATATGATCGAAAAAGGAATGGGACTGTCGCGTTCCGACGTCTTTATATGCAACGTTGTTCGATGTCGTCCGCCGGGGAACCGCAACCCGGCGGAATCGGAGGCGCGCGCCTGCCGACCGTTCCTCGACGCGACGCTCGACGTCGTGCGTCCGAAATTCGTCTGCTGCCTTGGCGCCGTCGCGGCGACGAATCTTCTCGGCGTCAACGAGTCGATGAGTCGTCTTCGCGGAAACGTTTACGAGTACAAGGGCGCGCAGGTCGTGTGCACGTACCATCCGGCGTATCTTCTGCGCAACCCGGCGGCCAAGAAGGACGCGTGGCAGGATCTTCAGCTCCTCATGAAGCTCATGGGGCTCGAACTTCCCTCGCGGCGACGTTAAAAACGAAATCAAGACGCCGCCTCTAGGAGGAAATTCCAACGCGCCCCCTTTTCAGATGAAATAAGAACTATATAATACCGGCGACTGTTCAGACGGAACGGTATGACGTCGATTGCGACGTCGCAAAGAAACGCCGGTCGTCGGCGACGCGGATTTTTTGGAGACGGTTCGCGCGACGGCGCGCTTATGCGCAGGGTCTTTCCCGACGACGTTTCGTTGGGAAAGGGAAACGCGAAACCAGTCGTTATCATAGGAGACATTAAGATGGCTAAACCGGGTAGAGTCGTCAAGAAGGCGAACCACGGCAAACGTCCAGCGAACGCTAAAGCGCGTCGCGCAAAGCGCCGAATCGTCAAGACCTGACGCGACGTCGCGATCATGAAATCGCGCGTGTATTGATCTTATTCTGGCGCGATCTGGCGTTGAAACAACGTCTGGGTCGCGCCTTTTTTGTTTCGTTCCCCTTGGCGGCGTCGCCGGAGCAGTGGAGAAGCGCATGATTGAAAGACAGTTAATCGTCGATCCGTCGTTATACGACGAAAACGCCCCGATCGCGACAATTGAAGAGATTCGCAAGTATAATCGTCAGCGCTTCGAGATGGAGCAGCTCACGGCGATTCTTTACGACAACTTCGAAGAGAAGAAGTGCGTCGGGTATAAGGACATGACGGATCACGAATTTTGGGTTCGCGGTCACATGCCGAGTTTTCCGCTCACGCCGGGAGTCGTTCTCTGCGAGGTCGCGGCGCAGATGGCGAGCTACTTTATGACGAAACACAATATGTTCAACAACGCGGTCATGGGGTTCGCGGGTTTGGACGAAGTTAAGTTTCGCGGGATGGTTCGTCCGGGCGACCGCGTGATCGTTCAATCTGAAATGATTAAGTGGCGCAAGATACTGATCACGGCGCGGTTTATCTGTCTTGTTAAGGGCGCGGTCGTGTGCGAGGGCGTTCTAAAGGGCGTTCCGCTGCCGATCGAAGGTTGAACCAGCGCTCCGCTTAGAACGTTTTTTAGGAAAGGGTCGTAGAATGCCGCGCCGTTCGTTGTCGAAGCTCCAAGGAAAACTCGATCTTTCGCATTATTTCCTGCCGATGGAACTCGATTATCACGACGCCGTCGACGACCCGGAAACGGCGGCGCTCGCGCAACCGGGAGACGGAGCGGACAAGGTCGCTCGAATCCCCTACGCTTCCCTCTCAGGACTGACGTTTGAAGAATTCTCGGAACGTCTTTTTGGCCGCGTGGCGCCGTTAGAGTTAGAAATCGGCAGCGGAAAAGGACTTTTTATCAGTTCGACGGCGGACGCGCGGCGCGACCGCAACTATCTCGGGGTTGAGATCGCGTATCGTTACGCGCTCATGTCCGCGTCGAAACTCGCCAAACGCGGCGCGACGAACGGCGTCATGATGGCGGCGGACGCGGCGAAGGTCCTGCGCGAAGTTATCCCGCTCGCGTGTCTGGACGACGCGCATATCTACTTTCCCGACCCATGGTGGAAAAAGGCGCACCGTAAACGTCGAATAGTGCGCCCCGACGTCGTTCAAATGATAGAAAAGCGGCTCCGCAAAGGAGGAAGACTCCATTTTTGGACCGACGTGAAGGAATACTTCGACTCCGGCGTCGAAATCATCAAACTCTCGACAAATCTCGCCGGCCCGTTTCCCGTCCTAGAGCGTCCCGCCGCGGACTCGATGGATTTCCGCACCCATTTTGAACGTAGAACGCGGCTCAACGAACAGCCCGTCTACCGTTCCGTCTTCATCAAGCGTCTCTGACCCACGCCCCCCGCGACGCGCAAAGCGCGACTCGACGTCGGAACGATTACTGCGGCGACTTCTCTACAAAGAGATAGCGTTTCGCCGCTTCGAACGCGCGTTTGCCCGTTTGTTTCAGGTCGCCGCCTTGCGGTCGAACGTCTTTCTTAATCGTCGGCGGGTAGAACAGAGAGCCTTCGACGCCCGCTTCTTTCAGAACGATAACGGTCGTAATCAGATCCTTAAACCACATGACCTTGGCAAGTTCGTCGACCGTCGCAAACTCGAGCCATCCCTCGTTTGCGCGTTCAAATTCTCGAAGCTGAAGTTCACGTCCGAGCTGCGTTTGGCCCCCTGAAACGCGGAATCTATTGTAAATCGCCTGAAGCTTTAACAGTTCGGTCGCGTATTTCTCGAGGAGCGCCTTCTTCTTGTCGTCCGGCGTGGCGTCGTAACGTTTTCCACGGTCGACAAACCATTGCATGAGGAGCATTTGGACGTTGCGTTCGACCGTCGGTGTTCGGGCGGAGCCGCGGGCGACGGCGACTTGACGCTCCTGCCAACGCTTCTCGAGCGCGGGACCGGGCTTAACGTCCGTAGAAAGAACGTATTTCGACGGATGGTTTTCAGCCGGCTTAATGACGTACTCTATTCTCGCGAAGGGCGGTCGAACGCGTTTTTTGTTCCAATTTTCCACCTTCTGATCGGCGTTTTTCAAGAAGGAACTCGCGACGCCCTGAATACTTGAAGGGAGCTCGACTTTTTTGTTTTCGTTCACTTCGCCGGCGCCGTCGGTAAGTTGATCGAAATAATAGTCGAAAAGTTCAGAACGTTTTTCCTCCGACTCCGAGCTTAGATCGCGAAGAGCGAACCAGCTGAGAGCCTGCGTTTTCGACGCGTGGGAGACGTCCAACGGCGCTTTGACGATGCGATAATAACGAAACGCGCAATATCCGAACGCGCCGACGACGATAAGAAGCAAAACGATAAGTCTCTTGGAAACGTGTCGACCTGAGGTCTTTTGATTTTTACGTTTGAGAGGGACGTCGGAACGATCTTGGTCTTCCATTATTTTCTCACAGATTTGCAACGGAGTCTGCGTCGAATCTCACGCCGCGCGTATTAAACAAGTTTCACAAGAACAATCGTAATATTCGGCACGACAGTAAAAAGCGTCGTATCTTTTCCACACTGCTGTAAAAGTTTAAAAAATAAAACAAAAGGGCGGCGAGTTACGTAAAAGAGTATTCTATCACGAAAACCCCAATATATAATATTAATGGAGTTTGGGGTCGACTCTTCCGGGAGCGACTCGATTCTCGCCGGCAGGGGCGCGCGCCCAGCCTCCACATTATAAGGGGAAAGCCCACGTTTGCAAGAACTGAAACAGAAACGATTTTGTTCGAGTCTATCCGTCAAAATCGATTTCGCCGTTAAGGAGCGTTTCATGAAGATCGTCGTCGCGTCAAACTCGAGTAACACGCGCCGCTCGCGTCTTGCGTTAGCGGGACGCGTTTGGGCGCCGCTCGTCGTCGCCATCTTCTTCGGGGTTGCAAACGCGTCGTTGGGTCAGGCGCCGTCCTCGAGCGACGCCAACGCGTATTCCTCGCCGAACGCGGGAAGTCAGCCGCAGAATCAGAGCGGCGCCGCGCAGGGCCAGAGTCAAAGCGAGACGCCGGACGCGGCCGCTCCGCAGGTCGCGCAATTTTTCCGCGTGGCCGGAAGTCGCGAGATTCAAGGGGAAGCGTTGACGCTCGAGCGGCTTCTCTACGGAATCTATTCCCCGGCGGACCGCAATCGCCGCCTTGCCGCATACTGGGATCTAGCGGGAAGAAACGCGCAGTACAATCTTTGCGTCGTTTGCAGCGGGTACGTCGAAGAGTGCGCGGGCAAACTTGCGCAACAGGCAAACTCTTCGGAAGAGACGCGGAATTTAATCACGTCGGTTCGTCAGATCGCCTTTGGCCGGCAGTCCGCGGCGCGCGTTCGACTGCTTCAGGGCCAGTATGAATTCGACGCCGCGTTCACGACGGCGGCAGGGCGTCGCGCGGCGCTCCAACGCGCCTCGGAAAGCGGCGTTCGATCGGTCGACGCCAATTCCGGCGTCGTCTTCTACATTCCTTCGGCGCGCCCTGCGACCGACGTCTATCGGACGCGCTTCGCCGAGATCGCGCCCTATATCAGCGCGCGCGGAGAGGCCGCGCGACTCAACACGCTGACGCCCCTTCTCTATGAAACGCTTCAGGCGCGCGCGACGCAGACGGCGCGCGAGCTCGACGTTCTCGTTTCGCTCGCCAATTCGGCGCAGCTCGTTCCGACGACGCTCTTCGCCGCAATCGAAAGCTATCGAAATTCGGCGAGTCAAATGATCGACGCCGCCGTACGTTACAACCAAGCGATCGCCGCGTATTCGTCCCTCGTCACGCCCGCCAATATTCAGGGCGCCGCGTTCCTCGCGACGATTAATCAGCGTCCGAGCGCCCAAACGCAGCCGTCTCAACAGCGACAACAGCAGAACGGCGCGGGCGCTCCGCAGCAAGGGAGCGCCGCCGCAGGGGCCGACGCCGGAACGCCGCGTTCAGACGTCCCTACGCGCTTCGCCTATTATCTTCCTGGGTATTTGCCCGAATGGGCGCGAGAAACGCCGGAGGCGTCGTCCCAAACGCAGCCGGCGAGTTCTCAAACGGTAGCAGACGCCACGAGCGACGCAGCCCAAATCGAGGCGGCGTCGCTCGCGTCAATTCAACCGCTAGCGCCGGCCTCTCTCCCTATCGCAAACGCGAAACCGGTCGTCGCGAGAAATCTTGACTCCGAAGCGACCTTTACTCCCGTCGCCTACTCGCGTCCAATCGCGGCGGAACCGACAGCGACGCTTATTCCCGCGTCGGCGTCCCCCGAGCCAGAACCGACCCCCGCGGCTCCCGCAGAAACGGTCGCCGCGTCCGAAAACAAGGCGACGCCGGAAGCGACGCCTGAACCTGAACAGACGACGGAACCGACGCCGAATCCGGAACCTCAGCCTGAACCCGCGTCCGTCGCCGAAACGAAGCCCGAGCCGCTTCCTCAGTCGGAACCGACGCCCGAGCCGACCGAAGCCGCGCCGGACGAAGCCACGCCGGACCAATCGGTCCAGAATCAGCCGGAACTGCCGATCATTATCGTAATCACGGGCTACGAGCAGCCGCTCAAGTCTGACGTGGAGTCGACGCCGGTCGAAACGGAACAGGCGACCGCGTCAGATCCCTCGACCTCGCCCGACGGCGCTTGGCTCAGCCCGTTGCGCGTCAAAACGCGCGTCGCCCTTTTCGCCGCGGCGCTCCGTTCGATCTTCACGACGTCCGAATCAGACGTCCGTCCTTCAACTCTAAGCGACGAATACGTCGTTCGCGGTCAGGACATATCGCTTCCCGACGATTATAACGCCGAACCCGCGCCCCAAGCCGACGGCGTAAACACGACTTCCGGCGCCGTAAACACGGCGTCTAGCGACGCGACGCAGCGCGCAGCCGCCGCCGCTCAAGTTCGAGCGCTCACGACCGCGCTCTTCGCAATCGAGACGCCCCCGGCGCCGGCGACAGGCGAGCGTCAAGAGGACGCCTACGAGCGCCTTTATACGCTTCACGAGGTCGCCAGCCGTTCCAATCAGTCTCCGACGGGTCGTCGCGCGGTCGCGTTCGCCTTTTGGAAACTCCAAGGGGCGTGCGCGAGACTTCGCGTTGAAGAAACGATCTTTCGCAATTTCACGCTAGTCTACAACAATCTTGACTCGACGACGATCAACAACGAAGTCGGTCGCGCCTGTCTCGCCGCGGCGCTTGAACAACAGGCGCGCGTCACGGAGGCGAAAATGCTCAAACGCGCCGCGCAGATTGAACTGCTGGGCAATATGGGACGCTCTTCAACCAACTCCGCCCTTCCGCTTCCCGCGACTCTCCCCTTCTGCGACGCTCAGTTCAAACCCAGTTTGCCGGGCTACGCCGACGCCAGAACGCTCCGGACCGCCGCGCTAGTTCAAGCGCGTCTGAAATCGGTTCAAGAGTTCGGCGCGACTCTCGAAGCGCCGAATCTTCTCCTCAACGTGGATACGAACAACGTCTCGGCGTCAAACGTCGAATTGCTCGTCGCGACGCTCCAGAAGAAACGTGAATCGGCGCTTCTGTTCGTCGATCATGTCGTCGCGTTAAACTTCGCCGTCGCGGACAGCGTCGCCTTTTTCCCCGCGCAACTCTCGTCGGATCAGTTCGTAGACGCGCTCGCCGGAAGGCGCTGACAGCCGAATTCACTGAAAACGTTTTAACAATTTGGCGTCCTCTATCGGGGACGCCTTTTTTATTTCTTGGCGAACGTGTCTTCGGAATCGTGTGTCGATCTATCCCGTTGAGACAAATTTAACGATTTTATCGAATTTAATAAAGTTTCTAGTCGAAAGGTCGATACATTGAGTAGGAGTCTCCGTATTAGGAGACGCGTTCCTCGGTGAGAATAACGTCTGAAGCAGGACAAAGAGATATGACCAACGCGCGAAGCAAATTACTGACGTTAGCGCTTATTGCGCTCTCGTCGTTGACGCTACTGAGCGCCTCGGGGTGCGCCGGCGCGCTTATGATGCCCTACTATTTGATTTACGGCACAGACTCGCCCGCGATTCATCAGAACGAAGTCAAGGAAATCAAAAAAGGGTCGAAAATCGTCGTCGTCTGCCGTTCCAATTTGAACCTCTTCGGGGCGGCAAACCCGAACGCCGATCTCGCGACGGGCATAACATGCGTCGTGTCGAAGAATCTCAAGGATAAAAAGAAGAAGAAGCTCGAGTGGATTCCTTTCACGAAAGTCGAAGAAATGTTCGACGAAGAAGAATTCAATTCGACGAGTTTCGAAAAGATCGGCGCGAAAGTCGGCGCGGACTATGTAATCGGCGTCGAGATCGACTCCTTTGAAACGCGCCATTCGACGCAGTTTTATCAGGGCTCCGCGAAGGTTCTCGTCCGACTCGTCGACGTCGAAAAGCAGGAAACGATGTTCCGCGAGTCGCTCCCGCAGTTCACCTACCCGCCGACCCCGGTGCCGACCTCGGATTACGACGAGGTCGAGTTCCAGAAGCTCTTCATCGTCAAGCTGTCGAAGGTTATCGCGACTCTGTTCTGCCCTTACGATCCGCACGAGCAGTACGCGCAGGACTCCGACTTCCCCGAACGTTAAAGATTACCCAACGCAAAACAACAGCGCGCCGACGGTCTCCAACGCCGTCGGCGTCTTGCTAATATCAGACGCGCGCGAAAGCGCCATAGGAGAAATTATGAGCGCCGAAAAGAAAATCGTTTTCGCCATTGGCTGTCATCCAGACGATATCGAGTTCACCATGGCGGGAACTCTGCTGCTCCTCAAGGATCGCGGGCATGAGATTCACTATATGACGATCGCGAACGGGTCGTGGGGTTCGGAGACGATACGTCGCGAGGAGCTCATTCGCACCCGGCGCGACGAAGCGCGAAGCGCCGCGGAACTCCTCGGCGCGCATTATCACGAGTCGCTCGTCGACGACCTTGAGGTCACGTATTCCCACAGGATTCTCATGCGCCTGACCGCGATCATGCGCGAGGTCGATCCTGATATCGTCCTCTGCCAGTCTCCGTCGGACTACATGGAAGACCATCAGAACGCGGTTCGACTCGCTTACACGGCGGCGTTCTGCCGCTGCATGCCGAACGCGCCCGTCGAGCCGCCGACCCCCGCGACCTTCAAGGACGTCGTCGTCTATCACGGGGCGCCGCACGGGAGCCGCGATATGATGCGCAAACTCGTGCGCTCGGAACGTTACGTCGATATTACGTCCGTAATGGATCGCAAGCGCGCGATGCTCGCGTGTCACGTCAGCCAAGGCGCGTGGCTCGACGCGTCGCAGGGCTATAGCGCGTATATCGAATCGATGTGTCAAAACTCGGCGCTAACGGGCAAAGTCTCGGGAAAATACGAATACGCCGAAGGCTGGCGGCGCCACAATCACCTCGGTTTTTCGCAGGAAGACGTCGACCCGCTCGGGGAACTTCTCGACGACGTCTCTTGGGTCGACCCGAAATACGCCGAATGGCTCCAGCGTTAGGCGGCGACCTCGCCGCCGAGGGTATTCGCCTCATGGTTCGCTCTAACGCAGAAGGGCGAACTGGCGAAAACTCTAGGTCCGCGCTCGTTGGCGCGGACGTCTGGTTCGAATACAAAATTTTCGAACAGAGCTAAAAGACGCCCGACGAGGCGGCGCGTGTGCGGCGACCTCGCCGCCGAGGGTATTCGCCTCATGGTTCGCTCTAACGCAGAAGGGCGAACTGGCGAAAACTCTAGGTCCGCGCTCGTTGGCGCGGACGTCTGGTTCGAATACAAAATTTTCGAACAGAGCTAAAAGGCGCCCGACGAGGCGGCGCGTGTGCGGCGACCTCGCCGCTGAGGGTATTCGCCTCATTGTTCGCTCTAACGCAGAAAGGCGAACTGGCGAAAACTCAACGTCGGCGAACGTTACTTCTTACCGACATACTCTTCTTTAGCGACGGCGAACGGCTTTAGCTCGCCTTCATCCCCATAGCCCCAACTCGATCTAAACTCCATAAATCGATAGAGAGTCCTTAGCGGGATATCCTTTTTAATCAAGAATATCAATCCGTTGGTTAAGACGCCCCCGAACCATTTTTTATCGATCGGTTTAAATTGATTCTCGATGAAAGAAGCCTTGTCGTCAACGTTTAAATAATCGATTTGCGGTCTATCCGAATTGCTCTCGTCGGCGGCGACGCATAAGAAGAGCGCGGAATTTTCGAAGTTCAAAACAGGCCTTTCTTCAAAAATTCCCGTCGGGTTGTCCCACGACGTCCACTCGCCGACAACGACCAAGAATTTCACCTTGGTCGATATCGACGACGAATTTTCTAAACGACGATCAATTATTTCTCTAAGTTCTTCAACCGTAGGGTAATTGTTGTTTTCTCGATAATATTTAAACGTCGCGCTCGCAACGACTTTTATTTGTTTGATAATCGCGGACTTTTTGCGACGATGAAACTTATAACGAATCGGATCGTAACCAAAAAGCCATTGAGGACGCCAAAAATAAAACAACGTCGATACCGCCCCGACGATTTCAATAAAATTGATAATGAATTCTTGAACCGGAGTCAAATCTTTAACTGGAGTCATCGCGACGCCTTCCGACCGAAATCACACAACGCTAAACTCAACGTACTTTAAAATACCGCCTAGGACCGTATCCCCAAAAGTCCATAAGCCAATACATAGGCGCCAATGCTATTTTCCATCTCAAAGTCTTTTCAAAATTTTCTTTATAACAATAGATCGCCTCGACCGCTCGGGTATAGGCGTCGACGTAATTGAACGAATGGGAAAGGAAATCGTCGTAGAAGAACCAACAATGATTGTTATACGATTTTAACGTCAATCGTTTTTTCCCGACTAAATCGCTATAGATATCAAAAACCTGATCGTTTATTTCTCGTACGCATCCCAATTTATAATTAAGATCGAGAATCTCGTCTCGTCTTTTTTCAACCTCTTCGCGAGAATACTCGTTTTGCTTTAAATCGTCTACAATATCCCTAATTTCCCTCTTAATTTCAATTTCATACAAATCGCAATCATTCATCGATTTGACGAAAAGCTCGATCAGTTCTTGAATTTTCATCGTCAAAAAATGGAAAATATCGACGCTTAACGGATTGAAACGTTTAACGTCAATTCACGTTTCGTTCTCGTCTTCCTTCAGAAGATCGTCAAGGGAGGGAAATTCGTCGTCGGCTCTTCCAAGATCGTAACGGAAGAATTCGACGGAAGCCGAATTTGTAAATCGCTGGATAAACGACGGGCTTTGTTGTTGCCGACTCTTCGCCTTAAATCTCTCCGTCTGAATCATGTAGTCGTAGACGGCCGCGACCGCGCGGCTCCGGGTTCGCGCTACCGCGCGCGCGTGCGTTTACGCCTCCTGCTAGTCGGCTTGCCTTTCACAGATGCAAGCGTCGCAACGCGACGCGAAAAAGCGCGCATAAGCGGCAGCTCATAATAAAAGCGCCCCGCAACTCGCGTCAAGATTTTGGAAAAGTTCGCGCTGAACGAAGAAAGAACGACTTGAAACCAAACTTCCGCCGCAGGGAATCGGTCGCCCGACGCCCAAGTTTTTAGCTCGATTGCTTCGCTTCAGGAATTCTCGGTTTCGCCTTGAATCATTGACGATGAACATTGACCCGGCGAGAGAATAACCTAGACGTTAACCTCAACTTTGAACCTGCGTTTTAAACAACGACTGAAAGAAGGTTAGTTAAAAAACTAACAAAGGTTGAAGGAGGCAAAGGAACATGGAAAACTTCCTCGACGAGGAAGTTAGACGTCGATTTCGAACGTTTCCGTATTGTTGACGACGTCCAAGGCGGTCTGAATCCTGGCGAGTTCGTCGGTTACGGCGTTCAAATCCGCCGCCGCCTCGGCGACGTCGAAGTTTGCGTAGGTATATTCGATAATGGACTTGCTCGCGTTATACCCGCCGACGACGCGCTGTTTCGGGAGCTTGTTCGCGAGATTCGCCAGCCGACGTTTCTTCTCGCTCAATTGCGGGATATAGACGAGCGCCTGATCGACGGTCATTTCAAATCCGGGGACCGTCGTTTGGAGATTGAACGCGTTGATCGCGTGCTTGACCTTGCGAACCTTCTCCTCAAGCTGGGCGAGGAGTTTTTGAGTCCCCGCGTAGTCGTACTCCGGACGGGCGCTCTCGACGTCCTCGTCGACGGCGGCGACGAAGGTCGCGGTCTTCGATTCGCGTTCCTTGAGCGCCGCCTGCTCTTCGTTGAGTTTGCGCAGCAGCTTAGCCGCTTCGGCGGATGTATATTTCATGTTGCGTCTCCTAAGAGTTTGCGATTATTGTCGTTAAACGGGGCGGCGGGAGGAAACGGACGCCTATTTGATTTCTGACGTCGCGCCGCAAGGCCGATCTCGCGACCGTCATTGCTCCATTTTTTTCCTCATTTCCTCCATGGTTTTCTCGAATTCTTTATCACTCTCTTCCATTTTTTGTTCCATCTGTTTGCGGCGTTCTTCGAATTTCTTACGGCTAGCTTCGCGCCGTTCCTCGAACTTTTTACGGTTTTCTTCGGCGCGTTTTTCGAGCTCCGCCATCTGCGGGTTCGATTCCAAGATTTTTTTGCGGTTCTTTTCAATCTCTTCGCGGCGCAATTCCGAGCGACGGCGCGCGCGTTCCATCGGATCCTCGATCGAATCGAGTCCGTGTTCTTTGTCGAACTCCTCGTCCCTCTTTTGGGCTTCGGCTCGTTGTTCCGCGAGAAACGCTTTCGCCTGCTCTTCCGTCATTCCCCTGTCGCGCATCACGCTTTCGATCTCGCGACGCTCCATCTCGGCGCGCTCCTCCTCGATCTTGCGACGCATTTCGTCCATCTTTTCCCGATTCCTTTCTTCGGGAGTTTTAAAGGCGTCGGGGTTGGCCTCGCGCGCGGCTTGCAACTCTTCCGCTTCGCGCTTTCGTCGCTCCTCAACCTGCTGGCGGAACTCTTCAAAATGCTTTTGCGATTCTTCACGCTGTTGACGGCGCCAACGCTCGAACCCTCGCTCGCGGACCAGTTGCTTGCGGTCGGGCTTCAAGATCGACGCCTCCTCGACCAAAACGAGCCGCCCGCCGACGTCCCCTTGGAACGTCCAAGGAGACCAGCGTCCTTCGAAATACGACCACGTTTCCGACTTGCAATCTTTGGCGGACATTCCCAGCCCGCCGCCCTTGATGACTTCAAACCGCCCGCGGAGGTTGTCGGGATCATGCAGCGTTCCGTCTTCGGCGAGAATCTGCTGGTCGGGCATGTCGGTCATGGTATGATCCTGCGGCACGCGAACGCGCTCCCACATATTGCCGCGCATATCGTAAAGCCCCCACTTATTCGCCTTTTTCGACGCGACCTTGTGGATCGTCTCGCCGGAATTATCCTTCGTCCACGCGTACTTGTCCGTCTCGTCGTCCGGCTCGGGATCGTCGGAGCCCGCGCGGCTGGCGTATTCCCATTCGGCCTCCGTCGGCAGTTCAAACTTCCAGCCGTCGGGCGCGATCTTCTCATGCGGGGTCATATTCTCCGTGAGAACGGTTCCGTCGGAGTTGAGTTCCTTGATCAATTGCTCGAAGTCGTAGCGCGAACCCCAGAAGGGGTAATCGCCGTTGTTCGACGGGGTTCCGTCGTCGTATTTCGAGCGGGAATAGTCTTCCTTTCCGCTGATGGCGACCGCCTGCTTGCGGGTAAGCTCCGTCTCTTGAATCCAAAATCCGCGCGTAATCTTGACGCGGACGGGCTTCGTCGGGAGGTCTTCGTTTCCGTCCTCGTCTTTTTCCACCTCGAGATCGGGAAGATACTTGTCGCTGAAATCGACGACGTTCATCGTGAACTCGCCCGGCGGACAATATCGGAACGTCAGTTTCGCGCCGCGAACGTTCACGACCGTCTTATCGCCCGCCTTGGGACTGCCGGGCAATTTAGCCTGCCCCGTTTTGCCGCCGCAACCGAGGAACGTTACGCACAAGACGAGGAGCGCGAAGAACGTCGCGCAAGACGAAGCAAAGGATCGCATGGTCAAATTCTCTTTTCCGGAAGGAACGCGTCTTACCGCAAAGGGAGTCAAGCTCAATCTAAGGGCGCCGAAACGGAAAAAGCTCTTTCGCTCGCGCCTTTTCCAGCCTTTATTTTGACCGCGCCGACGTTCTTTGTCAAACCGATTCGCGGCGCGTTCCCGCGTTTTTGGGAAAAACAGGGAAATCGCCGCGCGGATTTGCGCCTTAAAAAACGACGGCGGCTCTTTGCGAAATTCGGAAACGACGGATACTAAACGACAAAGAAACGCCGATCCAAAGTCGTTCCCATAAGAGACGCCGTTATGAACAAAATATTCAAAGAAAATTCGAGTTATCGGGCGCTTTTTCTTTCGATCGCATTGTCGGCGATCGGGTACGGTCTTTATAAGGGCGTCTTCGACAACTACCTTTTCGAAACGGTCGGGATGGGTCAGTTCGGCAAGGGCGTGACGGAGTTCTTTCGCGAATCCGCCGGGCTGCTCCTCGTCTTTATTCTGGCGCTCCTCTATCGCTTCTCGGCGTCGCAGATTTTCAAGATCGGCGGACTTCTGATGCTCGTCGGGATGTTCATGCAGTCGATCGTGCCGCCGTCGCGGGTTCTCGTGACGCTGGCGATTCTCGTCTATTCGACGGGGGAGCATATCCAGCTCGGGATGAAGCAGACGCTGACGCTCGACTACGCGAAAGAAGGACGCTCCGGTCTGGCGCTCGGGTGGCAGAACTCCGTCGGGCAGATCGGGAACCTTGTCGGGTATATCCTTGTGGTTCCGGTCTTTCTCGTGGCGTCGACGACGGTCTATCGTTCGTTCTTCGTCGCGGCGACGGCGCTGATCGGGCTGTCGTTCCTCGCGGCGCTCAAACTCCGCAGCGACGCGAAGTCGCACGCGACGCAGCGGCGTTTCTATTTCCGGCGGAAGTTTTCGAAATACTATATGCTCGAGCTTTTCTACGGGGCGCGGAAACAGGTTTTCTTCACGTTCGGCCCGTACGTTCTGGTATTGTTCTACGGGGCGCGCGCGGAGGTCGTCAGCGGGCTCTTCGCGGTCTCGGCGCTCGCGTGCTTCCTTCTCTCGCCGCTCGTCGGCAAGCTGGTCGACCGGATCGGGTACAAGCCGGTCATGATCGGCGACACGCTGATTCTGGTCGTGGTCTGCTTCTTCTACGGGTTCGCGCACCGTCTTTTCCCGATGAAAATCGCGTTCGTCGTCTGCTGCGTGAACTATGTTCTCGACTCGGTCATTTCTCTAGCGGCGATGGCGGCGAACGTCTACGTCAAGGACCTTTCGGAGAACGGGGACGAAATGCGGGCGACGATCTCGACGGGGGTCTCCGTCAACCATCTCGTCACGATTCTCGTCGCGCTCTTCGGCGGCTGGATATGGTCGACGCTCGGAATCGAGACGCTCTTTATCCTCTCCGCCGTCCTCGGATTATGCAACAGCGCCTACGCCGCGACGATCAAGGTTCCGAAAAAGGTCGGAGTTTAGCGGGACTTGAGGCGCCGATTATTGCGACCTGAACCGTAACCATACGGCTTTTAAAAAAACATCAGGAACAAGAAGCTCCAAAGCCACAAAAACACGCTGAAAACCAACGCGCCAATAACATTCTCTTTATCTTGAACTTTATCCGAAGCTAGGACGCAAGCGATCCCAACAATAAACGCCGGGAACAGCATGAGAAGTAAGAAGCTAATTGTAGTCGGAAAAAACGAAGGCAGAGCGACGAGTAATATGTCGTTCAAAATCAAAACAACAGCGGGGAGAAACAAGATTACCGTCGACCAACTTCGTTTTTTCATTGTCAATTTTCCATTCAATCGTTTATCAACGAGATCTTAGCTGCTTAAATTTAGTTAATGGAGGTTTTAATAAAGATTCAGTATTAAATATCCTCGACGAAAGGGCGAGCCGCGAGACGTTAATTCGGATTTGACGAGGTTGTCCCTGTTTTTGCGTGTTCATGGGGACCAGACGGTACTGTGGAGAATAAACAGGAACGTGAAAAACAGCGCCGCGAGCCACAGAGCAACGTTCAGGAGAAGCATGATTTTAATCTTATTCCTGTCCTTATAGCGCGGTAGTCCGCAAGCAATTCCCATAAGAGTCAAAGGGAGGATAAAAGGATACCATAGGGCCGCCCACAAATACAACCCCAAACCAAATTTACTCGCGGCAAGCGTCAAGACCTGAATACCGGTAAGCCAGCAAAGAAAGACGTAAAGCTTGCTTCGTTTTCTCCGCCCGTATTCAAGACCTGATTCAGTCTGGCAGACTTCCAGTTCGTTATTTTGCTCTTTCAGTTCTTTGTCGTTCACGATATTGCCTCAACTGCGCCAGATTTTTGTTAAGCGGTTTGACTTCCATGTTATAATAAACGACGTTGAAATATCGTCTTGAAATGGTCGAGACCTTCGTTTACTGCGAGGAAATCCCCCTGACTCCATCGATCAAGAACAATTATTTCCGTCGTTTATTATAATTAAACGTCATTCAGGCAACAATCAGCAGGAACAAGACGCTCCAAAGCCGTAAACATTCGTTGGCGGCAACCAACGCTTCAGAACCGCGTTTCGAAACCTCGTTACAAGTTCACCGTCGCAATGGGGTGATTAAAGGGCAGTTACAAAATCTTGCCCGCTGTTTCGTTCCAACAAAATTTTACGCGCTGCAACGGTAAATCTTGTACGTGATTATAACTGCCCTGTCCCTGTCTCAAGTCAACTGCGCTTAAGGAATGTGTTTCTATAAACGCCCCTTACTGCAATTCCCCTCCTTTTTCTCCATTATAATTCGGCACGTATTACATCCGTATGAGTTTTTCTCGAGAGAAGAAATTACTGTTTACTGAAAAACACCCGTGAGTGAACCAAGGACATACGTCTTTTCTGGTGTGCTCTGCGGTGCTTCCAGAGAATGGATACTTGTCAAAGTTAAACGTCCCTATTCTTGACGGATGGAAATCCAAAACAGGGGTTCCCTTTTTATTGAATGTGATGACTAACTCTCTTCCGCTTTCAGAACACCATTTAAAGCAATCTTTTCCCGAGACCGGATTCAAAAAAACATATTTCGAATGAAACTTGGATTCAGAGGAAGACAACAATAACCAATTTTCCCCCAGAAAATTTCCTATTACCATAACTCCGCTATCCGCTTCATCTTTAAGCTCCCACATAGCCAAGGGGTTAAGATCCAACGAAAGAAATTCTTCATTTCTGTTGTTATTTGCTCTCGCTATGAAGTTGAGTTTATCGGCAATGGAGAGTTTGCTTGTTAAATTGATGTACAAATCATCAACAACACGATCAAATTTTGTCACTCCATTCACTTCTGTTTGATACCATCCATTAGGATTCCGTATATAGTCAAGGGAATAGATATATTCATTGGCAGAAAGATCATTCATTTTTTCCCAATTGTTTCGCCTGTTTTCGGCATTCGCAGATGTTGTTATGTGTATGCTAAGACAATCGAAAGAACGTACTACCTTACGAAAACAACCAAGGGATTCGTTATAGTAATAGTATGTCTTACTCCACTTGCCTGTCCCATGGCATCGAGGACAGTGCGGATCTGAGCATACGCTCGGTTCCGGAATCGTGCACACATTATGCGCCAAAACCCCGTCGTCGTCCCCGACGAAGTAGGTATGCGTCCCTTCGACCTCGATATTATAGACGCGCCGTTTCTCCTCAATCGCCTCGCGGGAGACAAACGCAACGCGATCCCCCTCTACGGTCAGACACTTGTCACTTTCGCTCAATTTTTCCGCGCAAATCCACCCCTTTCCGCAAACATAGAACCTATGCGAAGGCGTGCAAACAAGCTCCTCTCCGTTTCCAAACTCTAAGCGAACAACCTCCTTCTCCCCGTTGTTAAAGAACCTCGCGACGCGAGCCGCTTGGGGCTTTCCTTCCGGATCAAGATGATCCGCCGCAAGAACCATGTCGCCGGGACGGATTTCTTCAATCGGCTTCGTCGTACCATCCGCCATAAGAACGGGCGTCCCCGCGACGAAGCAGACTTCAAAGTCAAACGTCGGATTCTCAAAGACGTTGGAACCGACGGTCAGCCCGGAATCGATTCTTGTTTGCTGATACGACAAAACTCGCGTTATCTCGCCCCATTCCTCGTCAAAGGCGTCATACGCGGCGAAGGCGGCGGCGCGGTACGCGTTTTCAAGGTTCTCAAGTCCGGCTTCGAGGGTCGAATTAATAAGATCATAAGCGTCTTTAAAGTCGGAAGAGACGCTAAGTTGATCGAGATACGCGTCGTTCCACGCGCTGTTGACGGCGGTCGAATAATCCGCGTCCGCCTGTTCCGTCGCGACCGTATACGCGGCGGCGTTCGACGCTTGGGCGGAGGCGAGCGCCGAGGCGTTTTGCGTCGCGAGGGTCGCGTCGGCGGAGTTTGCGCTTGTTTGCGTCGAGACGACTTGACTCGACGTCGAAACGATCTCGTCAAAATAGTCCGTTTGATCGCTCGACGTTCCTTGAAGGAGGGCGTCGTACTCCCCGCGTCCCTCGGCGAACTGCGTCGCGCTAAAGAGCGCTTCGACGGCGGCGAGTTGCGCGGCGTAGGCGCTCGCGCGACTTGCGGCGAGGCTCGCCTCCGCCGCATAGTTTGCCGTCAGTTCCGCGATCGCCGCGTCGATGTACGCTTCCGCGCGGTCTCGTTCCGCTTCGAAGAGCGCGAGAGAATAATCTCCGTCGGCGTTTAACGCGGCGATCGAATAGGTCTTGAGCGCGCTAAAATACGCCTGTTCCGCCGTCGACAGCGTCGTCAACACGCCCGAGGCGTAGCTCGTATACGCGCTTGTGACCGACGCATAATAGTCGCTGATCGCGTCGCCCGCAACGTCGTAAGTCTGGTTGCGGAGCGACTTCATATTCGTCGCCCACGCGACGTCTTGACTATAGAGCGACTTCC
>CAMJTU010000012.1 GCA_946408825.1 uncultured Planctomycetaceae bacterium | reverse complement strand
CGGCGACCGATACGACGGCGACCGATACGACGGCGACCGATACGACGGCGACCGATACGACGGCGACCGACGCGACGTCGACCGACGAGTGATTCGGCCGGCGACGCAAGATATAAAACGTCAACGCGCGCCGCGAACCTTTACCGCGCCGCGCGAGTTTATACAGGGTTGACGCGTCCGCTCACAAGAGCGGCGACCAACGAAAGCGCGACTCCCGGAAGGGAGCGCCCCCGCGGCGTCTGCGACGCCCCGCTTTCGCGGAAAGGTGAAAGAAATGGCAAAATCTAAAGGCGGTTTCAAACCAGAAGATCTCAAAAAATATTATTTTTGGATCGTGCTGCCGATTCTGGTGATTCTCGTTCTCGTCTTTGCGTTCTTAGCGAAATCGTCGATTAAAAAGGCGTACGTCGAGAAGACGACCGCGATTAAGTCCGCGAAGGACGGCGCCGACACGGTTGCGAACAACTCGAAGCATCCGAACGAGACGACGATCAAAGCGATTCAAGACGAGACGCAGACGCTCGCGGACAACGTGTTCTCCGCGTGGACCCTCATGTACAACGACCAGAAGTTGCGCAACCGCTGGCCGCGTCAACTGTCGCGAGAGTTTCTCGATCTCGTCGAGAATAAACTGAAGTTCCGCGATCCGATCGGCGTCGGCAAGCCGTACCTCCTTGAAGACTACGGCTACTTCATCGCGCGGCACCTTCCCGATCTCATTAAGGAAATGAATCGCCGCCGATGCCAAGTTCAAGAGTATAAGCTTCTCAAAAAAGCGGAGCTTCGTTCCCTCGGACTTCCCGACGACGAAGAACGTTTCTGGCCCGTCTACACGACGACCGACGCGGAAGGAAAAGAAATCCTGTATGTCGGTCTCCATTCCAATAAAGAGGACGAGACCTCGCCTCTTGCCGGCGCGTTCCTCATCGATCTTGAAACAGACGTCGTTTCCGCGATCGAAGACCAGGCCCTGTTCGATTCGATCATGAACAAGACCGAGCATGAACACTATTACCGTGACGTCGACCCCTGGATTCTTACGCCGAAAGAGATGACGGTCTACGACGTCCAGACTTCCGATTTGCAGTCGATTGTCCAAGCGATCTCCGCGATTGCGTCGGGGAGCGAAGGCGGCGGCGCGGCTGGCGGCATGGGCGGCGGCATGGGCGGCGGCATGAGCATGGGCGGCGGCATGGGCGCGGGACGCGGCGGTTCCGGCATGGGCGGCTCGGGAGGCGGCGCCCGCGGCGGCATGAGCGGCATGGGCGGCGACGGAATGAGCGGCGGCATGGGCGGACTCAGCGGACTCGGGATCGGTCAGATTCCGGGCGACGGCGTGGACCTTGCCCTCGATCAAATTTCCGGCACGACCCTTGAAGAACTTGGCGGCGGCGTCGGCGGCATGACCGGGGCCGGACGTATGGGCGGCGCAGGCGGCATGGGCGGCATGGGCGGCATGGGCGGCATGGGCGGCATGGGCGGCGGACGCATGAGCGGCGGCATGGGCGCGACAGGCGGCATGAGGTCGACCGGCGGCGGACGTCGAGGCATGGGCGGCGGCGGTATGTCGACCGGCGGCATGGGCGGCTCCGGCGGCATGATGGGCGACGGAAACGCCGAGGATCCGACGTGGTCTCAGAAGATTTTCCCGGGACTTCCTCCCTACAAACAGCGCCGTCGCATTGTCGGCAACGTCGATTGGCCCGATCCGGAAGTTTACACGCTTCCCACATGGGAAGAGACCGCGCCGCACCCCGAGTCGATCGAGGTCTGGTACGCGCAGGAAACGCTGTGGGTCTATGAAGCGCTCATTCGCGTTATTGCCGACACGAACAAAGACTATCCCGACAATATCGGCAAGGCTCCCGTCAAATGCGTCGAACAGATGCTCATTGGTCAGAACGCCGCAATCGAGTGGACGACTCTTTCGACGACGATCGGCGACCTGACCGGCAAGAGTATGACCATGTCGATGGGGTCCGGTCTCGAGGCGACCTCGAGCGAGATGGCGAGCGGTATGGGCGCCATGGGAAGCGGCGAAGGCGGCTTTGCGCTTAGCGGCACGGCGGAAGAACAGGCGTTGACGAAGATTCTGCTCGGGCGTTACATCGGCGACGAAAACAAGCCTCTGATGCCCGAAGATAAGCCGCCGTTTGCGGAGTTCAACAAGATGCCGGTCTGTCTCAAACTTGCGATGGATCAGCGCCGCATTCCCGATTTGCTCGTGAGTTGCGCGAACAGTTCGATGCCGATTGACGTTAAACACGTGCGAGTTTGCCCCGATAACAACATTCCTTTCGTTATGCCGGTTCCGGTTGACAGCGCGGCGGGCGCCGAAGGCGGTTCGGGAGGCGGAATGCTTGGCGGCGGCATGGGAATGATGGGCATGAGCGGCGGCATGAGCGGCGGAAGCGGCTCTAACGGCATGGGCGGAGGCGGCACGGCGCGCAACGGCGGTCGAGGCTCCGCGGGCGGCATGGGCGCCGGATCCGGCGGCATGGGCGGCATGGGCGGCATGAGTTCCGGCGCCGGCGGCGGTATGGACAGTATGGGCAGCGTCGCAATCGGCCGTTCCGAACTGAGCCAGTCCGAATATGGCGCCGACACGATTCGCGTCGAAATCTACGGCGTTATTAACATCTATAACGAACCTAACAAAGCCAATTTTGCGACCGGCGCGGCTGCAGACGAAGCCAACGCGGAAGCGGAAAAGATTCTGACCGGCGGAACGAACGACGAAGAAGGCTCGGAAGCCGACGAGAGCGGTTCTTCTGCGAACGCGCCTTCGACGTCCGGATCCGGCGTCACGGTTAGCGACGAAGCGGTAAACGCCGCGAACGCCGCGACTCAGGCGGCGAACGCTTCCGCGCAAGCGACGGACGCCGGAACGACCCCGGACTCGGCTCCTGAAACGGCGCCGGCTCCCGCGCCCGACGCCGATACGGAGACGCCAGAAGAGCCGACCGAGTAATTTCGCGGCGAAGTCTTTCAGCGACGGCGCGTCTCTCTTTGATCTAGAGACGCGCTTGTCGGCGCGGTTCGTAAGTCAGAATTCGGAAAACATAGAAAAGCGAGGACGCCATGTGCGCGAAAGCTAAAGAAGATAAAGAAGCCAAGGCCGCAAAGAAGGCGGAAAAGGCTGCGAAATCCAAGTCCAAGCCGAAGAAGAAGCCCAGTTCTTCCGGGGGCGACGGGTATAACTTTTTCCTTCAATACGGCGAATATATCCTCATCGCCGCCGGCGTCCTCCTCTTTGGCGGACTTGTGGCGATGGGCGGCGGACTGGAGAAATTCACGCTGACCGCCGATCAGATCAATTCCTCTTCGAGCAGGGCGGAGGAGACGATCAAGAATAGTAAGGTTACCCCGAAAGAATACGATCCGTCTGTTGTCGTATACCCTTACGAGGCGTATTCCGAACTCATCAAGACCGCCGTTAAGGTCAACGCGTACGACACCCCCGTTCGTTGGGAACAGTCCCTTTTCCCCGATCGGAACAAGCGTCCCGACGTCAAACCTCTCCCGATCGAGAACCTTCGCGCTCAGTCCTGCATTGGCGCCATTATGTACAAAGAAATTTCCGCCTCTAACAACCAGGCGGCCGGCGGCATGGGCGGCGGCATGGGCGCTATGGGCGGCGGAATGGGAGCGATGGGCGGCGGCATGGGCGGCGGCATGATGGGTAGCGGCGGCATGAACGGCGGCGGTAGAACGGAAGGCAAGCAGTGGATTACCATCACTGGTTCGATTCCGATTCGCAAGCAGGCGTCGATCTATAGCGATCTTTTCAGCGACGCTCAATATCTTGACGACGTCCGCGACCAGCCTCGCTACGTTTACTACGAACTTCAGCGCGGCGTCGTCGGCGCAAACGGTTCCGTCGATTGGAAGAAAGTCGACGTCATTAAGGCGATGAAGAAGGAAAACCAGCAGTGGGCGGGGGTCGGTTCCGACCAGGTCGGCTACAACTACATGGCGCCGATCGTCGCGAATTTCCCGCCGATGGCGATGAACTGTCCTCCGATGATTTCCAAGCCCTTCGGCGAGGAAATCGCAAACTTGCCCAATATCCCGCTGAATTCCACGGAGCAGATCGCAATTCAGGCCGACGAACTCAAGGAATGGAACCAGCTCCAAGAGGAAATGAATCAGATTGACGAGAGCGCCCTGTTGGATCGCGATCCGTTCGCCGACGCTCGTAGCGGCGCCGGCGGCGCGGGCATGGGATCGGGCATGATGGGCGGCATGAGTCCTATGGGCGGCGGCATGGCTTCGTCCATGGGATCCGGCATGGGGTCCGGCATGGGAACCGGTATGGACGGCGGCATGGGCTCCAACGCGTGGCTTACGAATGAAAACGCGATCAACCGCGCGAGAATGCGCGTTAAGGCCGCCGTTTCCGTAGACTATTACCTTTTCCGATATTTCGACTTCGACGTCGAGCCGGGCGTCACCTATCAGTATCGCGTGAAGCTGATTCTGGCGAACCCGAACTACGGGGTCAAGGAAGAGTTCGTCGAGAATACGTCGACGGTCGAGCAGCCTTATATCGAATCTGATTTCAGCGTCGCGTCGAATCCCGTCGCGCTTGGCGCCGACGCTCGCGTTTTTGCTCAGAACGTCAAAGCGGCGACGCGTCCCGGCGCGGAGCCTGTCATAACGCTTTCGTCGGTTTATTTTGACGCGGAGTCCGCGACCGAATCGATTTCGAAAGATTTGACGCTTAAGCGCGGTCAAGTCGCCAATTTCTACGGTCAGAGTCACAATCCTGTGAACGTCCAAGGCGGCATGTCGATGGACGATATGTCCGCGATGTACGGCGGAGGCGGCTCCTCTTCTAAGAAGGGCGGTAAGAAGAACGTGAAGAAGTCGGTCAACCATATTTCCGACGTCACCGTGGTCGACGCGCTCGGCGGCGACAGTATTTCGAAATCGGAACTCCTCTCGCCCGGAAAGGTGATGATTCTCGAGCCGAACGGGCTCCTCCAAGTGCGCGAGCTTAAAGAAGACGCCCGCGAACTTGGTCGCTACGACGGTTCGCAGAACATGATGGGCATGGGCGCCGGCGGAATGATGATGTGATCGCCGCGGCGGTAAAACGCCGATAGATATCCGACGGATCGTACGTTTATCGCGTACGATCCGTCTTTTTTTGCGCCGACGTCGTTCCTTAAAACCGCGACGGACGAAAGGTAGACGCGTCGCGTCGGCAAAGGACGGACCAAACGGGCAGGCGCGGCGTATAGAACGTCTCTTTCAACGGTCTTTCTTGACGCTTTGCTCTTCCGCCGTCAGAAAGTCGAGGACGCTTTGTTGAAACTCATGGTAGAACGGTTTTTCTATCATCGCGCAGTGCGCGGCGCCCGGGATTACGACGAGTTTTGATCCTTGCGGGGTCTTGTCAAGAGACTTACGTATCTGCGGCATGTCCATGTAAGGATCCTTGTCGCCGCAAACGACGAGCGTCGGTCTAGAGAGCTTTTCTAAATCGAGAAGGACGACCGATTCCGCCCGACATACTTCGCGACGTCCTCCGTTAGGACTGTCGTCCCCGTCGTAACGCCAGCAGTTGGAACAGAACGCGTCGACGACCGATTGTTCGACAATATCGAGCCGAATTGCGCCCGTCTCGTCCTTTTGAAAATCTTCCGCCGCGTGTTCCCACGTGCTATGGTAGTAATCGTCCGCTATCGTTTGCACGCCCAGTCCGTTGAAGACCGGCGCATAGAGGACGTGTCGTCCGATCAGTTCCGGACGACGGCTAGCGGCGACTCCCGTCGTGATCGTCCCCCAACTCCAGCCGAGGAGGTCGACCGTCTCGACGTTCATTAGCTCGCAAATTCGCGTTAGCGCTGCGCAAATGTTTTGCGCCGCATAGTCCGCCGTTACGACAAAGCCGTCGTCAGGGCGCTCCGAACGACCGTAACCGGCGATATCGATCCGCCATACGCGAAATCCATGTCGCGCCAGATAGCGCGCGAGACTGTAGTCTTTGTAGGGGACGTCAAAAACGTGCGAAGAGTACGTCAGACCGTGAACGAGGAGCACGTCCCTTCGCGCCTCCGTTTCTTTGAGGGAAAGACAGTCGAGGCGAAGTTGGAGACCGCCGTCCTCGAGCGGATAGACGACGTCTTGAAATTCGCCGGCGACGTCGTTAAGGAGCGTTTCCGACGTTTGCGCGTTCGCGCATGGCGCCGTCGCTAGGAGCATGACGACGGCGAGCGCCGCCGATAAAATCACAGCTTTTCGTGTTTGGGACGTCGCCATTCTTCGCCTCGGGGTTCTTTACGCCTTTTTGATACTTGAGTTGTTATTCAAAACGCAACAGTCCGAAAGCGTCTTCGCCGCGTTCGGAATTTTCGACGTTCCAGCATTCGACGCCGACTCCGGGCGCGACGCGACGAACGGCGATTCGCCATACTCCGCCAAGACGCGGCGATTCAAATGTGAAAGACGCGAGCGGTATCGCCGCTTCCAGGGTCCATTCGGAGTCTGTTTCGGCGGCGGCGACGAAGAGTTTAGGGTTCCACGTCGCGTCGTTCCAAAGGGAATCGGCGACCCAACCGCGAGAGTCGACGACGAACTTTGCCGCCGTCGTGTAGTCGCCGTCGACGTCGATCGCCACTTCAATTCGGTCGCGCGCGCCGAGCTTGGCGTCGCGTGGACGCGGCGCCTTCTTATCTTTCTCTTTCGGATATTCGATTCCCTGAACTTTTCGGCACGTCGCCGCGACGTATAAATATTCAGAATCGACGAGAAAAGAGACGTTCGTGCCCAGCGTTTGCGAAAATTCGCGATTGCTTGCCCGACGCTGCGCTCTTGTTTTTTCATCGGACGTTTGTTCGCGCGTCGGCGCTTCCGGGTATGGCGTCGAGAGATCAAGCCGCGCGGCGGCGTCCCAGACGTTCGGTTCAAGAACGCCGTCGAGATACGGTTTCTCCGGCGCTCTCCGACAAATTGCGACGCATAGCGGGCAGGGGCCTTCGCTCAGTCCTCCGACGTCTCCTTGCGGCGCTCGCAGCCAATATTCGGCGGCGGCGCGAACCGCCCAGACGTCGTCTGTTCCTCCGCCGGCGCCGGTTCCCCCCGCGGATATCTGCGAGCGGTTCATATAGAAACGCATCGCGCCCTGGTAGTCTCCGGTTCGTAGCTGTACGACGGCATAGGGAAATCGTAGTTCCGGCGCCATGAACGCGTCGGGCGCTTCGACGCGAATCGTTTCCGCGAGACGTTTTGCGTTGGAGAGTCGCGCGCCGTCGTCTTCGTCGAGCGCGACGTTTCCGTTTGCTTGAACGCGTCTTGTCGGTTCCGTGCCGCAATAATATTGCATGAGCCACGCGAGCGCAGGACGACTTTCGGGGTTGGAGAATAAAGACGGCGGAACGTTGGAATAGATTTCTTCCGCCGCGCGCCACGCTCCGATTCTCGCGAATAGCTTGCCGGACGTCGCGATATATTCGAGCGCAAATTCGGAATCGACGTCGACGAGATTGTCGCGAAGACTTCCGATGAAAAGATCGGCGCTCTGAGGCGTGATTGTCGCTTGCTTCGCGAGTCTCTCCGCGATACCCAATTTCTGGCGCCGCGCGCCCGCGCGATTGACGAGCGCTTCGCCGTTCTGCGCCGCAGCCGTCGACCGAAGTCGTCTCGCGTCGCTTCCATAGGGAAGGTTCAAACCGTCGAAGAACGTCTTATTGGCGTTTTCCGGCGTTCCGTCGGTGAAGAGCGTAAGAAATCCAGTCGACGCGACGAGATCCGAATTGTCGGCGAGAATAGCGCGCGCTTTCGCCGCAATTTCGCCGACGGTTCGTCCGACGCTCGGACAATAATACCCGTCGTCGATCGTCATGTCGCCCTGCGTTCCAGCGCGGCAGAGAAGTCGCGCCTTGGCGACGCGCCACGGTTCAAGTTTGCAGAGCGTGAGGTGTTCTGGGAACGCCGTCGGGTCGGCGGCGTCTTTAATGGCGCCGGACAACTCTTCGAGGATAAAATCGAGGAACGGGTCGCGCGGTCGCTGATCGACGCGCTGCGATTCCTGCGCGAGCGTGTCGATCAGCCCTATCGTATTCGCTTCGTTTCCTGAATTGAAATCGCCTTTGACTTCGAGCGTCGCGGCGTTGGAAGAATCGTCAAGCGCGGAGTCCGTCGCAACGACGACGGACGGACGCCATTCTCTGAGAAGACGCACGAGACGTTCTCGGAATCGTAGCCGCCCCGATCCGTCGTTTTCCGCGTCGAACCGCGCGAGGATTCGTTCAAGGCTGTCGCGACGCAGCTTCGGCGCGACTTGGAAAATTCCCGCCTGAATCGCCCCCGAGGCGCCCGTTTCAACGAGCGCTTCGTTGAGACGTTCGACGAGTCCGACTTCGTCCGACGACTGTTCATATTCCGTTTCACGCGCCATGAGCGCGATTTCAGAAAGATAGCCCTCTTCCAGCGCTAGTTGTACGAACGCTTCGAGCGGCGCGTCCTCGGCGCGTCCAAAGACGCCAAGAATTGCCGCGCGCGAACCGCCTTGTCGCTGAATTTGCCACGTCGCGCCCCCGTCGCGCGTAGCGAGGATTGTTCCGAAATCTCCGACGGCCCAGCCGATCTGTTTATCGAGAAAGAAGAGTTTGCGCAGCGGCGTCGCGATTCCCGTCGGCGACGCCTGCCAAGTTTGACCGCCGTCGTCCGAACGGAAGAAGAGGGAGCCCGGCGCGCCGACCGTCGCGACGAACCCGCCGTTTGACGCGACCGCCGTCAGGTCGAAATAATCGTTGACGCCGTTGGGAAAACTCCCGGCGACCGCCGACCAGTTCGTTCCAAAATCGTCGGATCGCAGCACAAGGCCCTGTTCTCCTACGATCCACGCCGTTCCGACCGCTCCGTCGTAGCAGACGTCGGAAAGACGTCTGACCCCAAGAGAAAACGCGGGACGCGCGAGCGCGTCTCCTTCGACCGTTTGGATCTCGCCCGACATGGCGACGCCCGCCCCAAGGCGTTCGATCGGATCGTACATCAGCGTTCGCCAACCGGAATGCTTCGAGCCGCCGACCGCGTTCCAGCTCACCCCCGAATCGTCGCTCACGAAAAGTCCGGAAGGGTACATCGTCGACGAATCGCCTGCGATCCACGCGTTTTCCGGGTCGAGAATACGGACGTCGCGCAGAATAGGAAAGGACGCCGTCTCGACTTCGCCCCAGTGAACGCCTCCGTCGATCGTGCGGAGGACGACGCCGCGACCGCTCCGAGTCGTCGCCATAACGCGACCGCCGACGGCAAGCCCGTAATTTGCGTCGAAAAAACTGACGGCAAAAAGATTGGCGTCGCTGGGCGTCGCGCAAAGCGTCCAGTTCTCGCCTCCGTCGCTTGTTTTCCAAATCGTTCCGCAATCGCCGACCGCCCAACCAAGCGACGGCGAGACGAAGCAGACGTCGTTGAGACGCGCGTCGGATCGGCGTTCGGGGAAATTCCGATAGGAAGGCGGGGGCGCCGTAAATCGTTCGGATTCTTCTCTGGCAAGACGTTCCGCTTCGTCTTCCGAGTCTACCGCCATTCCTGTGTAATCCGATCCGTCGTCGCCGAGCGCGTCGGAAAAACTCAAAAAACCGGCGTTCTGTTCGGTCGTTTCGTTCGTCGTGTCAGGGGCGGGAGAGGGGGAAGGGAGCGGAGGTTGGGACGCGGGTTCGCCGTTCGCTTCTCTTTTGAGTTCGTCGGCGTACATTTTCCACGCCTGCGCGCGAACGTCGTTTTGGGACGTGAGCGCGATAAAAGCGGCGACGGCGTAAACGAGAATGAACGAACGGCGCACGAAACTGTCTCCAGCGCGCGAAAAATCAGCCTAAAAGGAGCGCGTCGCGCGCGCTTCGACGCCGCGCCTCCGCGAAATGGTAGCGTAAAACGCGTGAGCGCGTCAAGAGAAATCAGAGGAGTAAAAGAGCGTTTCGTCGCGTGTGAAAACGAAAAAGCGGGAAACCTTGTTCGAGGTTTCCCGCCAACTATTTCGGTCGATTTCGTTGAAGGCGCCTTGTCGCGTCCTACGGCGGACTACGCCGTTATGTCACATAGGCTGATAGCCGTTGACTTGACCGCCTTCTTGCTGAACGGCATGGAGGTGATCCTTGTCGATGTAGACGATCTCCTGCGCGTCTTTTCTTTCGATCGTGTAAGGAATCGGCCAGCCGACTCGAATTTTCTGTTCGTAGTAGATCGTGCACTTATAGTGAACGTGGTGAACCTGGACGGCTCCAACCATCGGGAAGAAGCGCGGGGGATCGACGTAATCGGCGACGAGCTCTTTCTTGATGCGGACGTCGTTGCGATAACGCGTTTCGAGGAACGGCACGCCGCCGTTGTCCGGCTTCGCCCTTTCGAGCAGACGAATGACTTCGTCGTCGGACGGAGCGTCGAGGCCTTCGGGAACGCCGTCGACGATTGGCGCGAGGACAGGGACTTGGTCGTAACGAGCGTTCTCAAAGGACATATCCTCGTAAGCGCCCTGGAAGTACGGACTCACCGGAACAGGAACGCTGAAGATACCGAGCGAGAAGCCTCCGAATCCAAAGCAACCGCTCGTCACTGCCGCCGCCAGGAGAACCAGAGCCGCGGCAATTCTGAAGTTCGTTTTTTTCATTTTAGCTTCCTTGACAAATGACGTAAAGGGTGGAGCCTCGGGGCTGTCCTTATTCTCTGTTTCCGCCTGTTTTCTCGTGGACACGACGCGTTATCAAGGCGCCTATCGCGCGAACCCGACCGAAGTTTTCGTCGTATATCACGGGCTGTTCAGGACGCAGAAGACAATCTCCCCGTCAATCCATTGACACGGCGTGTCGTCAACGCGAACCGTCTATTCCACGCCTGTACAGGTATCGTATTTTTTCCGCCGCCGACTTTGCTCTTTTTTGATCAGTTTTCACCGAATATGGAAAAAGAGGCGCAGGACGGGCGCAATTCACGTGAATTTTGACCGTCGCCAGAGCGCAAACGCGCAAAGGGATCCGAACGGCGCGTTAAAAAGCCGTCCGCAAAGCCCGTCGGCGTCGTCTTTATCGGCATAATCCTCCCTTGACAATTAATGCATTTGCAGACTTTTTGGATTTTTCCAGTAAGTACGGGCTCTGACTCGGAAAATCACAGGGTTTCTCGCATTTTTTCACAGAACGCCTGTTTCCCTTCAACTATAATTGGACGCGGTTGACGGTTAGCGTCCTCTGTTTTTCGGCGTCTCGCAGAATATACGAGCGAGCGTTTATGTCAGGGGAAGCGTCGTCCCAGGTGAAGCGCCTCGCTTGCTCGTCCTATATATATATTATTGAGGATTCGGCCCAAGAGAGGCGTTTCGGCGTCGCGCTCGTTCTGTTACGACGGCTAGAACCTTCGACTCGTCGGAGCGAGCGTCGGATTTGCGGATAATTCCGATTGAGTCGAATTAACGTTTAATAGCCCCGGCGATCTTGCAAGAAATCTGTTTTCAGGCTTTTTTTGAAGGGATTTCGCCGGAATTGGGACGATACCTGTCTTAGAAAAAATCGCTCGCGAGGCGAAACGGCATGACGACGCGCCTGCGTCCTTGCGTTCGCCGGACTATCAGGACGACCTGATACGCGGAACTTTTCGATTATGTCGACGCGACTGTTTTTAACGAGCGTCATGTGCTCTAAGTCCGTTGATTGCAAGAGAAAAGGACTTTGCAAAGAATCCGAGCGATTTATACTGGGAATCGAAGTTGCGCGTGTTCCGCGTCGCGTTTCCTGAGGTTTTCCGAAGGTTGCGAGCTTTGTCCCCAACCCCCCTGGCGGTCGTGAGCCGTTAGGACAAGGAAGAAGTAACTGCTCCCTGGAATCTTGAAGGCGAAGAAGAAAAGATCGTCCTTTGAGTTTCAGCGCCGATAGTTACAGTAAAACACCAATGGCGTAAGCCACATTCATCACTTTGTTTCAAGGAGTCTTCCAGATGACTTGTCGTATCCTTTCCTTCTTCGCCGCTATTTTGGTCGCCGTCAGCGCTTTCGGTCAGGACTGCGTCGCGCCTTGCGCTCCGGCCGCTCCGACCTGCGCGCCGGCTCCGACTTGCGCTGCGGCTCCGACTTGCGCGCCGATTTGCGTTCCGTGCATCAATCCTCTGGCTCTCGTTAAGAACGCCGCTTGCACGGCGGTCAACGAAGTCGGTTGCTGCGCCGCGAACCTCAAGGCTCGCCTTTGCGCTCTGAAGCCGTGCGTCTCCTTCGCGCCTTGCGCTCCGGCCGCTTGCGGTCCCGCGCCTTGTGCGCCTTGCGCTCCCGCCGCTTGCGCTCCTGCGGCTCCCGTTTGCGATCCGGCTCCGGCCGCTTGCGCTCCCGCTGCTCCGGCCTGCGATCCGGCTCCGGCCGCTTGCGCTCCCGCCGCTCCGACGTGCGATCCGGCTCCGGCCGCTTGCGCTCCCGCGGCTCCGACCTGCTGCAAGGTCTGCTGCACGATTAAGCCGTTCCAGCGCCTGAAGGCCGCCTTCGCGCGTCCTTGCATCGCCGCGCCGGCTTGCGTCGCGCCTTGCGCTCCCGCTTGCGAAGCTCCGGCTCCGGCTTGCGCGCCTGTCGCTCCTTGCGCTCCCGCTACGGGCTGCTGATTCGGACGACGACTGCTGAGGAAGCGTCGAGGCTTCTAGTCAACGACGTCTCGGCGCCAACTTGGCGACGGAGATAAAGACATGCCGCAGGACGGTCGCCGTTCTGCGGCTTTGTCTTTATTCTACCGGGTTTCCGTCGCGACACGCCTGATCTCGACGACTGTTCGTAGTAACGCGGGGAGTTCGTCTAACGGTATCATGTTGGCGCCGTCGCTCGGCGATTGACTGGGATCGAAGTGGGTTTCTAAGAAGAGCGCGTCGATTCCAACGGCCGCCGCCGCTTTTGCGAGAGGCGCGACGAATTCGCGCCGTCCGCCTGATTTTCCTGAAGACGCGCTCGGTTCTTGGACGCTGTGCGTCGCGTCAAAGAGAATAGGCGCGCCCGTCTCGCGCATTACGACGAGAGACCTGAAGTCGTTTACAAGTGCGCCATACCCGAAGAACGTTCCGCGTTCTCCGAGGATGACGTTCGGATTGCCAAACGCGACGAGTTTGTCGACGACGTAACGCATGTCGCGCGGCGCCATGAATTGTCCTTTTTTAACATGCGTCGGTTTTCCCGTACGCGCGGCGGCTGCGAGCAAATCCGTCTGTCTTGCGAGAAACGCAGGTATTTGAAGGAGGTCGACGACTTTGCCGACCGGCTCCGCTTGTCCCGGTTCGTGAATATCGGTCACGACGGGAGTCTGAATGGCTTCGCGGATTTCAGAGAGCAGCGCGAGTCCCGCGTCCATGCCTGGTCCGCGCCACGAATCGACGCTTGTACGGTTTGCTTTGTCGAACGAACCTTTGAAAATCAATTGGACGGGGAAACCGTCGCGGTTGAGTTCGTCAACAATTTCGCGGAGTCTTTTAGCGATAATTGGCGAGGTCGACTCTTCCAAGACGCAGGGACCCGCGACCAAAACTAGATCGCAGCCTTTGCCGCATCGACATGAGCCTATTTGCACAGGATTATTGGGCAAAGTCACTTTAAACCTCCGAAAAGACGACAGACCTGTGAAAAGACGGCGCGGCGGGGCCGCCCTCGTGCCGAGCCGCGATTTCGTCGAGTGATCCTATCGATAATTCGCGACGTTTACAAGGTCGGTTCAGAGAAAGTCGCGTCGGATAAGACGTTGTTTTGTACGGAGCGTATCGCGCGCTTTAGCGCGTTTACGGCGACCGCCGGCTCCTGAATCTAATTTTTGCGCCGAGGAGGCGCCGTTATGAACATTGTGAAATTCCACCGTAAAAGGAGCGCTCTCTGTTTTGCAGTTCTCTTGGCGCTCTTTACGCTCAGCGTTTTCCCTTCGTGTCGGCATAGCGCTTCCAAGTCGCAGACCGCGCCTTCTGAGACGGAGAAACCCGGACGGTTAATTCAGCCGTTCGTCGTTTTAGGGGACGCGTCGACTGAGACGCGTACTTTTCCCGTCGTCGTTAAAGAGGCCGCGTCGGCGAAGCTCTCGTTCCGTGTTCCGGGTAAACTCGAGAATTTCGACGTGACGCCGGGGAGACGATTCAAGCAAGGGGAAGTCGTCGCGCAACTTGAGAGGCGCGATTATCAGCTTGTCGTGGATCGTTGCAATCAGGCGCTAGTCGAAGCGCGCGCGGCGTTGAAGGCGATGGAGACGGGCGCGCGTCCGGAAGATTTGGCCTCTGCGGAGGCGGGCTACGAAGCGGCGAAATCTCAGCGTGAAACGGCGGAACGGCAGTATCGTCGTATGGAAAGTCTGCATCTCGACGGAACCGCGTCGGAACTGCAGTTTGACCTTGCGAAATCGACGTACGACAGCGCCGTCGCCGCCGAGCGCGCCGCAGAGAAGACGCTCGAAAAAGCGCGTAAGGGTTCTCGCGACGAAGAGATTGAGATGGCGCGCGCAAAAATCGCCGGGCTTGAGATCGACCTTCAGCTTGCGGAGAATAAACTCAACGACACGACGCTCGTCGCGCCGTTCTCGGGCGTCGCGACAGAGAAATTTTTCGACAATCATGAAACGGTCGCGCCCGGCGTCGCCATTTTGACGCTTATCGACGATAAATCGTTTGAGGGGGAACTCAACGTAACGGAGGAGGTTGCGCTTCGCCTGTCCGACGTCGTCAAGGTCGAGTGCGTATTCGGAACGATTCCCGACAAGGTTTTTTCTGCGACCGTGAAAGAGGCTTCGACTTCGCTCCGAAAAAATTCTCGTTCTTACCTAATGACAATTTCTATCGACGCGACGGAAGAAGACGGCGTGCTTCTCGGGATGGCGGGGATTGCTAAAATCACCCTTACCGAGGAGAAGCCTTACACGCTCGTTCCGATTTCGTCGCTCGTTTCGGGCGCCGACAAAGACGCGAACTCTTCGTCGGCGGAGACGAACGTCTGGATCGTCGATCAAGACTCCCTTACTCTTACGCGTCGGGTCGTTAAAGTCGGCGATACGGTCGGCGATATGGCGCAGATTCTTGAAGGGCTTTCCGAAGGGGAAACGATCGTCGGCGCAGGCGCTCGTTTTCTAACCGACGGTCAGAAAATTCGACTTCCGGAAAATATCTGAATCGCAACGCGTCCTGAACTAAAGAATCGCGCAAACTTTTATACGATAGATTGTCATGCTGCCAAAATATGCAATCAACAACCGTTTTGTCGTCGGCTTTTGCGTTTTTCTCATCGCGACGGCCGGCGCGTGGTCCTATCTCACGCTCGGACGGTTAGAAGATCCTGAATTTACGGTCAAGACGGCGGTTGTCGTCACGTTATGCCCCGGCAGTTCTTCAGAGGAAATCGAAGAGCGCGTAACGAACGTCGTCGAACGCGCCGCCCAGCAGATCAAGGGACTGGACAAGATACGTTCTATCTCTAAACCGGGCGTTTCTTTCGTCTTCGTCGACCTTAAAGAAAGCCTTAAGGCGTCGGAGATGCCCGAACGTTGGGAGGATCTGCGCAATAAGTTGGCGACGATTAAGACAGAGCTTCCCGTCGAGGCCTTGCCGCCGATCGTCAACGACGACTTCGGGGACGTCTACGGGTGCGTTTTCGCCCTCACGGCGGACGGGTTCTCCGACGCCGAACTCATCGAGCAGGCGCGTCGACTTCAGCGCGAATTACTCCGCGTCGATCAGGTGCGCCGCGTGGAGCTATGGGGACTTCCTTCGGAACGGATCGAGGTCGAGATTTCACGCGCGCGAATGGCGGAACTCAACGTGAAACCGGCGCAAATTTTTCTCATGCTGCAGAGTCAGAACCTGTCGATCGACGCGGGAGCGCTCAACGTCGACGGGACAAAGATTCGCGTCGCGCCGTCGGGACGGTTCGATTCGCTCGAAGAAATTGAAGATTTGCACCTGCCCGACGGCGTGATCGAGGGGGTTCTCGGGGTCGCGGATTCCGTCGTTTCGGACACGCCGATCGAATCTGCCGTTTCGCGTTTTGAAGGTGAAGAAGGAGACGGAACGCGCCAGATCCGTCTCAAGGACGTCGCGACTGTGCGCCGCGTCACGGACGACGAACCGTCCAAAATCCTGCGCTGTAACGGCGAACGCGCCGTCGCAATCGCGCTTTCGCCCGTTCCGAACGGGAACGTGTTGCTTATGGGGCGCGAAGTTCGTGAAAAACTCGCCGCCGCCCTCGAGGATATGCCGGCGGGATTCAATATCCACGACATAAGCTATCAGCCGGACAGCGTTCAGGTTTCGATTCACGCGTTCACGAAAAACCTCTATGAATCGATCTGCATCGTGACGCTCGTCGTGATGGTCGCGATGGGCTGGCGGAGCGGAATCTTAATTACGAGCAGTTTGCTGGTCGTTCTTCTGGGAACGTTCTGCGTTCTTCGCGCGCTTGGCGTCGACTTGCAGCGTACGTCTTTGGGATCGCTAATCGTCGCGCTCGGCATTCTCGTGGACGACGCGGTCGTCGTCGGCGATATGATCTTGGTGCGAATGCAGCGCGGGATGGATCGGAAAGAGGCGTGCGTCGAGGGAACGCGTCGCGCCGCGTACCAGCTTCTGGGCGCGACGTTGGTCGGCGCGCTCGCGTTCTGGCCCGTGTATCTCTCTCCGAACATGGTCGGGGAATACGCGCGGTCGCTCTTTATCGTCGTCGGGGTCTCGCTGATCATCAGTTGGTTTGTCGCGATGCTTCAAACGCCGGTCGTCTACTATTGGTTTGTCCACGCTAAACCGTCTAAAAACGGCGCGGATCCCCATGCGGGCGTTATGTACCGCTTATATCGCCGGACGCTCGAAAGCGCGCTGCGATTTCGGTATCTGACGCTTCTCGTTCTCGTCGGGGCGCTCGTTCTTTCCTGCGCGGGGTTCACGCGCATTCCTCAGATTTTCTTCCCGAGGGCGCAACGCGCGCAGTTCATGGTCGATTTCTGGGAACCGGAGGGGACTTCGGTGAACAAGACGTCGGACGACCTTCGCAAGGTCGAAGAGTATCTTTCGCAGCAAGAGGGCGTGACGAACGTCGCGAGCTTCATCGGCGCGGGACCGCCGCGATTCTATCTCCCCTACGAGCCGGAGATTATCAACTCGAGCTACGCGCAGATTGTCGTCAACGTCGATTCGATCGACAGGATCGAGCAGATTATCGATCCGTGTGAAAAGTGGCTTGCCGACAACTGTCCGGAGGCGGAGACGCGTGCGCAGCGTTTCGCGCTCGGTCCGACGACGAAGTCGGAACTTGAGGCGCGCGTAAGCGGACCTGATCGCAGGATTGTTCGGCAGTTAAGCGAAAAAGTTAAGGCTATTCTGCGCGCCGAACCCGACGCGAAATTTGTCCGCGACGACTGGCGACAGGATATTCCTAGCTGGAAACCCGATTATTCGCAGACGAAAGGACGTCAGGCGCTCGTCACGCGTAGCGAGACTCTTTTCGCGCTCCGATGGGCGACCAAAGGAATCCCGTGCGGATTCTACGCCGACGGCGAAGAGCAGCTTCCGATCATGTTTCGCGCCGCGGAAGCGGACCGAAACGATCCCGAGGCGCTCCGCAATCTGCCCGTCTGGGGGCTGGGTTCCAAAAGCGTGCCCCTTATGCAGGTGTGCGACGACGTCGATTACGTCTGGGAGCCGGGGATCATCTGTCGCCGCAATCGCATTCCGACGGTTACGGTCGGCGCGGATCCGATCAAAGGCAACTGGTCTGATTTAGTTAAGTCCATTCAACCTAAAATAGCGGAAATCGAACTTCCGCCGGGATATTCGATCGAATATGGCGGACAGTACGAGCGTTCGCAAGACGCGACGAAAGTCCTTCTGGGCAAGACGCCGATAGCGTTCGTTTTCATGGCGATTATCGTCGTCGCGCTCTTTAACGGAATCCGTCAGCCGCTGATCATCGTCTTGACGTTCCCGCTCGCGTCGATCGGCGTGACGCTCGGGCTCCTCGCGCTCGGCAAACCGTTCGGCTTTATGGCGCTGATCGGCGTCATGAGTTTGCTCGGAATGATGGTGCGCAACGGGGTCGTGCTTATGGATCAGATCGAAGAGGAACTTGCGAAGGGCGAAAGCCCCTACGACGCGATCGTCGACGCCAGCGTCGAGAGAATGAGACCGGTGACCGTCGCCGCGATGACCGTCATCGTCGGCATGATTCCGCTGCTGCAGGATCCGCTCTTCGACTCGATGGCGACGGCGATCATGTTCGGTCTGATCTTCGCGACGGTTCTGACGCTCTACGTCGTGCCGATCTTCTATTCGATCCTGTTCCGCGTGCGGACGGGCAAGACGCGAGCGAAAAAGTAGCTTGCCGCTTTGGCGACGCTTGATTTTGACGAAGGGGGCGCGTATACTCACGAGAGAACGCGCCCCCTTTGGCGTATAAGGCGCAGACGTCGCGTTTGGTTAAAACGCCGTTTGCTTCTCCTCGTAAGGAATTGTCCGTGAATAGAATCAACAGGACGCCCTTATTGACGTCTTTATTCAACAAAACCTAAGGTCGCTCAAATGCTCAATATATTTGGAAAAGAGAGAAGAATAAGACGAGACGGTTTTACCCTTGGCAAATTCTTCGTCGTTATTGCGGTTCTCAGTTTCTTGTTCGCCTTGCCTGAACGTGGGTCTGGAATGGATCAGTTCAAGGTCGTCGGTTACGCGCCAAACTGGTATGGCGCGGGGTATCTGGACAGGATCGATTACAACCAAGTAACGCATCTGATTTACGCGTTTGCCATTCCGACGGAGGATGGGGAAGTCCGACCTTTAAACGACGGCGGCTTCATGACCGCGCTGGTGAAAAAGGCGCATGAAAACAACGTGAAGGTCAGTATCGCGATCGGCGGTTGGTCGTATAAGGGAAAACCGCTTGAATCCACCTTTGCCGCGGCGACCGACACGGACGCCAAATGCAGGACGCTGGCAAACGCTATGTTGAAGGTCGTGGACGATTACGGACTCGACGGAATCGACGTCGACTGGGAATATCCAAGAGCCAATACAAGTCGCCAGTACGAGACTTTAATCAAGTATTTGAGGGAGGGACTCGACCAGAGAGGGGAAGGGAAGATTCTTACCTCCGCGGTCACGGGCTTCATGGCCGCCGACTATTCCTCGACGGCGCTTGGTTGTTTAAATTGGGTCAACGTCATGGCTTACGACGGCAACGGGGGAAGTGGACATTCTCCGTATCAGTATGCGGTAGACAGCGTGAACGCTTGGAAAAAAGTCGGACTTCCCAACGAGAAAATTATGCTCGGCGTACCGTTTTACGCTAGACCGAGCTGGGCTTCCTACAAGGATTTAGTCGCCGCCGATAAGAATAACGCCGCGAAGGATAAAACAGACTATAAAGGCGCGACTGCGTATTATAACGGGTTGGAGACGATCGCCCGAAAAACAGAATTCGCCTTCGAGAACGCGGGCGGCGTCATGATCTGGGAAATAAGTCAGGATTATACGGCGGAGAAGGAGTTGAGTCTGTTAAATAAGATTTATGAAACGGCTCAGAAGAAGCTTTCTGAAACGGAGCGTCCGTCGGAGCAAGAGACGGTCGTAAACGCTAAATAAGCGGATGAACGCTCACAATCTGTCAAATGAAACGCTCCAAATTTGTCAAATAAACGGATAGTAAATTATGCAATAACAAAACGATTACGTCGAGAGGAAAACGGCGCCGTCATCGGACTGCATTCGGAGGTTTTCGGACGACCAGAATGGCGTCCGTATATTTTGCAAAGTAAGGGAGCCTTCGTTTGCAGTTCCTGCTGATGAAAGGGAATCTTGAAGAAAGTCGCGAGCAAATTTGGACTTAGTTTTTCTCGACAGGTACAGACCGACTTTTGAAAAATTGCGGTAATGCGGTATAAAGGCTGAACAAAAACTGCGGATTTGCGGTTTTTGGCCGAAATAAAAATTGCGGAAACGGGGATTTGCAGTCGTCTCCTAGTTTGTATGACCGTTATTTCTCTGACCGTTAAAGGGATTGTCTAGGGCGTGTTGACACAACAAGCTAAAGAGTCGTATATCAACGCTAGATGGATTATCGCTAGATATGTTTGATCGAGTTTGTCGTATCGTGTAGCAACGCGTCGAAAACGCTTCAATCTTCGAAAAAAACGTTCCACTTCATTGCGTTGTTTATACAATATCTTTATCGTATTTCCAAGGTTCGAGACGGTTCTTTTTTGGAGGCGCCACAGGAATCATTCCACTATCGACAACACAATTTCGCGTGCGATCACCCTCATAGGCTTTGTCCATCAGAAGACTTGATCCTGAAAAGCGTCCCGCAATACTCCTAACGAGGGTTCGACCTTGCGGCGCGTCGTGCAAGTTTCCTGCCGATAAGGACAGCGTAACAACCAAGGAGGAATTACTGACAATCGCGTGAATTTTTGTATTGGAACCGCCGCGCGTTTTACCGAGCGATTGTTTTCCGTTTTTTTAAGGCTCCAGTAGCGTCTGGGCTCGCTTTGATACAGGTTGAGTCCAAAGACAGAACGGAAGTCTTGGCGTCTTTTAGGCGCTCTTCATTCAACGCCGTAAAAACACGGTTTAAAACGCCGTTTTCAGACCAACGTCGAAAACGTTTGTAGATTGTCGACCATTGACCGAATTCCTTCGGCAATGCTCGCCATTTGCAACCGTTTTCCAAAACGTAGAGAATCGCGTTCAAAAACGTGAGGTTGTCGACTCGAACATTACCTCGTTGAAGAGGAAGTAAGTCCTTTATACGATTGTATTCGGCTTCTGTTAGGTTCATAATGAACCACAGTAGACTTTTTACTGCTTTGTGTCAACACGCCCTAATGATTGTAAGGAGGAAACCGCGCGGATATTGCGCGGCGTTATTTGTTGTATGATCACAAAAAGTGTAGAATTCTACACTTTTTGCGATTGCTTAGTTGATTTCTTGAAAGGGACGGGGTACCATAAAACCAAAAAGTGTAGAATTCTACAGAAAAGGCAAATATATGATACAGAGAGAAAAATACTTGCGTCAGTTGGTCAGTAATCGGGATAATGGTTTTCCAAAAGTAATAACAGGAGTCAGAAGGTGCGGAAAGTCGTTTTTGTTAAAGGAGATATACAAGAATTACCTGCTAGAGCAAGGCGTTCCGGAAAGTAATATCTTGTTATTTGAACTTGATGACGACAGAAACATTAAATACAGAGATCCGCTGTATCTTGGGGAACATATTCGCGAATGTTGCAGGGGAAAAGAACGACGTTATGTTTTCATTGACGAGATTCAGATGGTTTATGCGATCGTTAACCCGAACCTCACAGAAGGAAAACATGTTTTAGCAAGAAACGGCGATTCACAGACAATAACATTCGTCGACGTCATACTTGGACTTTCCCGTGAAAGAAATATCGACCTCTATGTGACCGGGTCGAATTCTAAAATGCTTTCTTCCGATATCGTTACTGAATTTCGAGACAAAGCGGTTAATATCCACTTAGCCCCGCTGTCTTTTGAAGAATACTTCGACTATAAAGGCGGATCGTCGTCCGAAGCGCTTTATGAATACATGCAATTTGGAGGCATGCCGCTGGCGGTTCTGAAAGAGAGTTCTGAGAAAAAAGAATACTTAAAAAATCTATTTCAAACCACATATTTCAGGGATATTCTAGAGCGCAACAAGCTGAAAAAGAGCGGGTCTCTGGACGAGTTATGCAATATCGTTAGCGCCTCTATTGGCGAACTGTTGAACGCCGAGAAAATTGCCAACACATTCAACAGCGTCAAACATGAAAAGATAAACAGACAGACTATTGAGAAATATCTCGGTTTTTTTATGGACGCTTTCCTGATAAGAGAAGCGAGAAGATATGATCTGAAAGGGCGTAATGAAATAGGCGCGCTACGCAAGTATTACTTTACCGACGCCGGTCTCAGAAACGCTAGACTTGATTTTGCATTTCCCGACGAGGGGCAAATTTTTGAAAACATCATATACAATGAACTCTTGTATCATGGCTACTCCGTTAGCGTAGGCTCGTTTGATTCGATTGAAAAAAACGCTGCCGGAAAGTCGGTCAGAAAGACCAACGAGGTGGATTTTTTTGCAAGAAAGGGGATTCGTCAGTATTATATTCAAGTCTCGTTGGATATAGCGAATCCGAAAACAAAAGCGCGCGAACTCAGACCGTATTTCATGTTGGACGATCAGGTTAAAAAAATAATAGTCATTAACAGACCCGTCAAAGAAAGCCTAGATGAAAATGGTTTTACGATAATAGGCGTGGAAGATTTTCTTCTTCGGTTTATAAAACTATAAAATTGGTCGAGCGTTTGATTGGCGCCTTTCGACGGAAAGAAAAAAGAAAGAACCGTCAGCGACTGCGTAAAACCATAAGCAAGACGCAAGGAGACGAGATGAGTTATCTTTTGAATTTCGACGAATATGTTAAAATCATTTCGGCGTTTCTCGAACGTCGTTGCGACGCGCCTCGGTTTGTTGAAACGTATATGCGACGATGGGATAGGGATCGCGACGAGGAAAGCTCGCTCTTTAAGGAGGCTGAAAAAATAGAGGGCGTTTACCCTCACGCGAATAACTGCGAGTATCAGACCGTTGACGAATACGGTTTTGCCAAATTAAAGGACCGACAAAAATATCTTCGCGATTGCGCCATAGTCTGGGCGAGAGTCTATCTTCTCGAAGGCTTTCACAACGAGAGCGACTATCATTTTTTGCACGTTGTTCATAGTCTGCAAGATCAGATTTACACCGCGTGCGATTGTTACTGGCGCGAGGACGAACTCGGCGACGGAATCGTGTATAACGGCGTTACCGTAATCGACGAAGAGACTCTGTACAAAGAAGTTGAGGAAAAATTTGCGAAAATGATGGAAGCGGCGCGCGCTTACGGTCTTGCCTAAACGAATTTGAAGGGGAAATCGCGCGTCGTACGCTCGTCGTTTCAACGCCGACTATTATAGGGGAAAAGAATGTATCGATACGCCTGGTATCCCTACGACATGATCAATAGGAAACTGTTTGAAACGATCTTTTCGCGTTTTGGAAAGATAATTAACAACGTCTCGTTTTTTTACGAGGTCAACAAAGGTATTCCGAGGGACGAGGCGTTTTTCAAATTATTCAAAGGACGGCTCGTCAATGTTATCGACCGCCGACGCGTCTCGACATGGCCCGGGACAATCGCCTTCCATAATGACGCCGAGGCGATTTCTTGTCTTTATGACAGAAGGTTGAAGGACGTTTTTTTAACGAAAATCGCGCCGTTTCTGTTCGATTCGTTCGATAAAGAAATTGACGTCGCCGCCGTTAAAAGCGCCTTTCAGGACGCAGACGAAACCGTCGACGACGACGAATTGGACGACGAAGCGACCGCCGAATGGTTCCAACGCGACCACTTCAGCGAGTGGGTCGACGTCAGCGTCGTCGATAGCGACGGCTTCCCCCTATTTTACACGACGGCGCACGAAAAATACGCGACGCTTATCGTTCCAAAAGACGCTTGGACGCTTTTTCTCGCCAATCTTCAGGTGGACGAATCCTTCTTTGAAGAAGTCGGCGACGTCGATTTCGACAAGTGGAAAACCGCGCGGTATTATACGTTTGATAAACGAGAGCGCGGTTTTTACGACTAGACAGAAAATCACGCGGTTCCTTCGTTCGCCGACGTTTTATCTAACGCGTCAAAAGCGCGCTGTTTGCGTCGCGCGCCCGCCTGATCACAGCTTGAAGAACCCTTGCAGAATGAGCGTGTCGAATCCGCCTTTTGCGGTTGAACCCGTCGTCTTCATGGAATTTACGAAGGCGTGTTCCCAACCCAACGACCATACGACCTGTTCGTTCCAGAACCAGTTCGCGGCGACGACGGAACGATTGACGTTTCCGTAAGTCGCTTCGCTGAGTTTTTTCAGATCGTTCGCTTCAAGCCATTCCCATTTGACGAGCGCTTCCCACGCGCCCAGATGCGAGCCGACCGTACGGTTTTCAACGTCAAGGAAGAGCGCGTCTTCAGACATTTTGATTCCTCCAAAGCGACCGTTGTCGACGAGATAACTGCGTGTGCAATTTGGCGTTAGAATCCATCGCGCCGCGACCGTCGCGCCGTATGCGTTTCCCATGTCTTTTACCGAGAGAAAATATCCTTCGCCGGAAATCGCAAAGCCCTCATACTGATACGCCGTCTCGACGTTCGTGACGGAATAGGAGGCGCCGTTGAGCGGAATCGTTCCTGAAAGGAACTTGGAATTGCCGGAATACCAGAGTTGTCCCGCTGTTTGGAGCGTCAGATTTTGATTGGACGCAGGGTCGAGCCAGAAGTAACTGGCGCCAAAATGCAGCGCTTCGCGAGTAAAATCGTCGGAATCGACTGTCAGAATCGGAGTCGCCGTTACGCGCGCGTTGAGAACAATTCCCGAATTGTCGAGATTGATTCGATTCGGCGCCGACGAGACGCTTTGGGGTAGGAACATTCCGAGAAACGTTCGCGTTTTCTTTTCCGCGCCGAAAAGTCGCGTTGAAACGCCAAGACGATACCGTAGCGCGAAGAAAGACGCGCCTTCGTCGAGACTCGGAAACGCGCGATCGCTGTTAGACTCGACGCTCTCCATCCCTGATTCAACATACTGATTGCCCAGCGTAACGTCGCCAAACGCCGTGTCGTTTGCGCGAATAAACGCGTCCTGGAACGCGATCCCGTTTGAGAGTCGCACCGTAAGTCCACACGCTAGATTCTGATACGCTTTGCCTCCGAACGTGACGCGGACGTCGTTGACTCCCGTCGAGTTCACGACGTTTCCGAAATTCTCTTTCGCCGCCGCGTTTTCCGAAATATACACTCCGTCGAACCGAACCTGCGCGCCCACTTTCATGCTGAAGGGCGAGTTCAATTTCTTTTCGTTCTTCTTCTTTTCGGCGTCGAGTTCCGATCTTAATGACTCCGTTTGTTTCTGCAGTTCTTCGAGTTGTAGCTGGAACGCGACGAGAGGATCGGCGGATTGCGGCGTCGCCGTTCCCTGAGCGACCTCGACTTCCTCGAAGTCTACATATTCCCCCTGATAGACGACGGGCGACGGCGCCGCATAAGGACCCGCGACCGTCTGACCCCAAACGACAGAGGACGGCAAATAAGCGCCCATGCACAGCGCGACGCTGAGACCTGCCGCGCCTCTAATCAAATCGAACTTCTTCACTGAAAGAATCCTTTCTTTCCGAATTTGGCTCCTCGCTCTTTCATTGACGACGTCCGACAATTAGCGCTTGGCCGTTTAAGGAACTTAGCGCAAAAAGAAATTGACGCGACCCGTGAAGCAAACAACGTTTGTCCCGTTCAAGCGAGTTATGTAAATACTTTATGTGGGAACGGCGTAGGAAAGAATTTGTGTGGGATCGCATCCTTGCTACGCAGCGTTTATCGGCAAGTAAGAGAGAGAAGAGTGAGAAATTTTTTAAATTTTTATCAAAACAGTAGGAATCTAAATACTATGACGCGCCGGCTTTTACGCTGGTTCAGCCAGACAATTCGCCAATGTTGAGCGGTATGTTATTCGGCTTCGACGTTGGCGCGAGACGTCGTCTCCTTTTAGAAGAACTCAAGAAATAACGACGATTGGCGAATTCGACTTGACTGAGAATAGACAAACGCCGCCGGAACTTGATAAATCCGGCGGCGCCTGTCGCTTATTCGTGTATCATGAGACGTCGCGTTAACGTTGCGCGATTACTCTTCGACGATCTCAACTTCTTTCGGAGCTTCGACTTTCGTCTTGATCGAGCCGTCTTTCTGCTTTTCGGCGCGGACTTTAATGACGCCGAACGGGGTGGGGACGGTTCCTTCGACCCATTCGAGGTCGCCGAGGAACGGCTTGACGCGCGCCTTCTTGAAGCCCGGCTCGATCGGCGTGACGCCGAGGACGTGGGCGCTCATCCACGCGGCGGGTCCCGACGCCCAGCCGTGGCACAGCGAATGACGTAGCCCGATGTAGCAGTATGCGCCGCGGTCGCCGTGGAGACTCTCGAGTCCTTCCGGGGTCGCTTCGTCGATGCGTCCGGCGTTTTCGAGCCATTTGAGGTCGAAGTCTTCCCAAAAGGTCGTCGCGCCGACGTCGATCATCGCGCCCCAATAGTCGCGGCAGACGTCGATCGCGACCTGATCCTGACCGCCGACCGAAAGCGCTTCGAGCATATAGTATCCGTAGAACGTGGAGAACCCTTCCGCGCCGTTCTTCGCGACCGTCGCGACGTTGTCTTCGCCGTCGCGCTCAATTCCCGCGAGCGCGAGGAGCGCCGCCGCCTGCTTGTTCTTCGCGTTTGAAGGACGGAACGAACGAACTTTCGCCGCCGTCTCCTTCGCGAGCTTTTCCGTCTTCGCGTCGCCGACGATCGCCGCCATTTCCGCGACCCGGTCAAACGCGAGCGCGAACGTCGCGTGCGTGCCCGCGTCCAACGCGGCGGGCTTGTCGTTCGTCGGCCAGTCTAAGAACGGGCTCGGGAACTGAGCGTGTCCGTCTTTGCCGATATAGGGCAGGAGCTGATCGACGAGCCCCTTCACATAATCCCACTGCTCAAGAACGATCTCTTTGTCGCCCGTATGACGGTATTCGTCGCCGATCGTAATGAGCCACCAGAGCGAGTAGTTCGGCATGCCGTTCATCCACTTCGGGAGAGGCCACGTTTCGCGGGCGTAGCGACCGAGCGTGTCGCGCAGGACTTTGGAGTCGCCAAAGACGCGGAGCGCGGTCATCGTCTGGGGCGTGAAGTCGCCGTACCATACGAGCCGGTCGCGTTTCGCGCCTTCAAAGACGTACTGCTGCATCGTCAGATGGACGGTGCGCGCCGCGACGTCCCAAACCTTGTTGAGGCGTTCGTCGGAGGATTTGAACTGACCCAGGCGCGGCATGTCGCGATAGATGAAGATCGCGCGCGCGGAGTCGAAAATGAGCTTCGCGTCGTCGTCGACAAGATCGACGCGGACGAAGCGGAACGCGGATTCGCCGCATTCGACGGCGCCGAGCCACGGAACCTCGATCACTTGATCGCGCGTCGAATGTTCGTTAATCGCGCCCTTTTCGCCGACCGTCGAATTGGCTTCGTCGACCGATTCGCCGAATCGAACGCGGAGCTTGACCGTCTTGCCGACGCTCGATTTTCCGGGCTTAAGGTCGCGCGCCTCGACGCGGAATGAGCCGTGAATTTCGCACCCGAAATCGAAGAGAATCGCGCCGCCCTTTGAGAGAACGCACGCCTGATTCTCGTCGCCCATGATCGACGTCGACGTCTGGCCCAAAACCGGCTCTAAGAGTTTCTCCACGTTCTTAACGCCCGTTTCCGACGTCCAGACGATTCGCTTCGGATACAGATACTGCCGCACGCGCTGGTCTTGCACCGCGTTCGGAGCGAGGTCGTCCGCAAAACCTTGCGGCAGCGCGGCGACGGTCGCAGGATCGACGGACTGCGCGAACGCCGGGCTCGCGTTCATAACGGCAAAGAACGACGCGAGCGCCATGCACGTCGCGACGGTTAGGCTCGCAAGTTTCCGCTTCAATTCGATTTTCATAGAATTCTCCCAATTAATGCTCTTACGCCGCGCCGACGCAAATCGCGTCGAATCGGCTTATTTTCCACGCATTATACAAAGTCCTCGCGTGCGGCGCGAGTCGCGCCGGATATTTTTCCGTTATTTTTATGATTCCCGAGCAAGAAAACGAGAACGCCCGAAGTTCGACGCTTTCCGCGAGAATTTCGGACGTTCGCCTAAACCTATAAACTGTCGTCGCTCACGTGTTCAACACGCGCGTGTTGGCGACGACGAGCCCGCTCACCATCGCGCCGACGATTCCGACCATTCCCTGATCCGCGCCGCAGATGAAGAGATTGCGCAGCGGCGTGAGCCCGTCGTAGCGTTTTTCCGCCGCGCCGTAGATTGCGCCGCGTTCCCGACCTGTAAAACGACGGATCGTGAGGGGCGTGAACATGTCGACGTCGATCACGGAACTGCGGAATTCCGGCACGAAACGCGCCGCCGATTCAAGGGTTTTTTCATACTGTAAAAGCTTCTGACGACGGTATTCTTCCGGCGAGAGCTTGCGCCAGAGATCGTAATTCGCCAGCGCCGTGATGCGGATCATATTCTCTTCAAACGGCTTGTTGTACGCGAAGTTGCTCGGGGCGCAGATGACGCCGCTGCGGAGATCGACGAGGGAGTCGGGGTTGCGGTACGAAAAACGTTCCGAATCGTTGAAGAAAACGATTGTCTTATCGTGTCCCATTTTCTTCGGCGATTTGTCGAGGACGCTGATCGTTTCGACGAAACCGAGCTTGCCGATTTCTTTGTCCGAAACCTTTTCGCCCATCCCGCAAAGGTTCATCGTTTCAGGCCAGCCCGCCGATGAAAGATAATTCTTCGCGCGAATTTCCTCGCCGTTCTCAAGTTCGATATGATCGACTTCGTCGCGCTCGTTGTGAACGAATCTCTTGACCCCCGCGTTAAGGCGAATTTCGCCTCCGAGACTCTTAAATCGTTTGACGAGCTTGAAAAGGATATGCCGCACGCCGTCGAAAGGACGCGCGAACCCCTCGAGAAAGATCGAGCGGAACATCACGCAGAACTGACCGAACTCCATATCCTGCTCGCGCGCGCCGCCGTAATAGAGGAGGGGACAGAAGATCATATCGACAAGCCGAGGATCGGAGATAAAGCCCGAAACGTATTCTCGCGCCGAACCGCCGGAAACGCCGAGGCCGAGCTGGTTATAGTCCGCCAGCCCCGCGACCATGCGTCGGAATCCGTCGATTTGCGCGGGAAATTTTTCGGCGATTTCCGTTTCAAATCGCTCGAAATCGTTGGTAAAGTTCAGTTCGACCCCAGGAAACGCGATCGACGAGCCGTTCTGTTCGACGAGCCCCAATTCGTCCCATGAAATCTTTAGATGACGGATGACGCGCGCCAATGGACCGACTCGCGACCCTTTGGGAACGTAGTTCGTCATCGCGTGAAGTCCGACGTCGTAGTTCCGACCGTTGCGGCGATAGAAAGAGTTCAGCCCGCCGAAAATACTGTGCTTCTCAAGAATACATACGTTGCGGTCATACTGAGCCAAGCGGATTCCCGCCGCCAGCCCCGACATTCCGGCGCCGACGATCGCCGCGTCGTAGGTCTTCATCGTCTTTCTCCTTGAGCGCGTGAAAGCGCCAAACCACAAGAACAGAGACTTGCGCGCTTTGTCATCCTTCTTCGACGACAAACCCGCATCATTTTATCCTGTTCGTCGTTACGCGCAAGGGCGAGCGCCGTAACGACTGAAATATCGCCGCCGCGGCGAGATCCGACGTTTATGCGAAAAAAGAAACGCCGGATTGCGTCAACCCGGCGTTTTCGTCGTCTATTACTTCATGCGCGCGATAGAATCACATCAATTTGACCATCTTCGCGATCGCCTCGAGGAGCGGGCCGCCAATGTCGAAGGTTCCCTCTTGATAGCTCCAAATCGTACGGCACAGTTCGAGCGCGCCGATCGTCGCGAGAAGGAGGAAAATGAGGCACGGAACCAAGAAGATCAAATCCTTGCCCGTAAACTGCATCGACGAAACGCCAGACGCCGCCGGCGCCGTTTCGTTTTCGGAGAAAGTCGCGCCGCCGAAATCGGACGAGTCGCTGAAGCCGCTGGCGTCGCCGAAGTCGCTGGAACTTCCGAAATCGCCGCCCGCGTCGCCGCCGAAGGGAGACGAGTCGGAACTGGGCGTGAAGGCCATGTCGCTCGTAGAATCGCCGAAGGGCGAATCGGTCGATTCGTCGCTCATGAACGGATTTTCAACCGTTTCGGTTGAAGCGTCGTCCAGAACGTCGATCGAATTCGACGCGCTGTCGTCGACGCCGGAGGTCGCGGGCGCGTCCGGCTCGCCGGCAAGCGCGAAAATATCGCTTTCGCCTTCGGACGAGTCGTCGGTAAGGAAGGGGTTCGCCGTTTCCGACGGAGCGTCTTCCGTCATGAATACGGAGGAACTCATCGATTCGGAACTCTGCGGCGCGTCTGTCGTCTGCGAGGAAAGTTCAAAGACGCTTTCTTCGGCGGCGAGTTCGGTCGGCGCTTCGGAATCGGCGTTTTGATCGAGGTTAAGAATTTGAGGTCCGGAAGCGTCGTTTTCACCGGCGAGCGCGAAAACGCTGTCGTCTTCGTCGTCCTTTTGAGGCGCAAGGTCAAGACCGCCCTGTTCGGAAACGGCCGCATCGAGCTCAAACCCGCCTTCCGCGTCGTCCATAAGAGAAAGTCCGCTGTCGCTGCCAAGGCTCATTCCGTCGCCGGAGCCGGACCCTGAGCTTCCGCCGAGAATCAGGTCGTCGCCGTCGCCCGCAAGGTCGATGTTTGAACCGCCGACGTCGTCGAGCAGAGAAAGACCGCTGTCGCTGCCGAGCGTGAGGCCGTCGCCGGATCCCGAGCCGGAGGCGCTGGTGAGATCGACCGCCGCGAGATCCTCGGCAAGCGCGGAATCTTCGCTCGTAAGAGGCGAGTCGCCTTCCTTAACGAGCGCGTCTTCCGGCGCTTCCTCAGGAGCAAGCTTAAGTTCGTCGTCGTCGTCGACAATTTTGAAATCGTCGTCGTCCGCCGGCGCAAGTTGAAGATCGTCGTTATCGTCGTTTACGACCAAGTCGTCGTTGTTCGCGGAAACCTGGAGATCGTCGCCTGCCTGGTCGAACATCGCGTCAAACGCGGAGGAATCGACGGCAAACGCCGTTTTATCGTCGTCGTCTTCGGACGCGAGCAGCCCGTCGTCGCTGTTTTGCGCGGAACGTTCTTTAATCATCTTCGTGAGATACTGCTCGACTTCCTCTTTGCGGAATTTCCAGTCGGGGCCGTCCTTAAACGCGCGAAGCTTACCCTGTTCGCGAAGGCGGTTCACGTCGCCCGTATTGAGTCCTAAGAGTTCTGCGGTTTTTGCGAGGTTATAGTACATAGCGAACGTTCCTGAATATGCCTAACTATAGGGGCTGACCGAGGTCAAAAGAGCGTGGCGATCGCGCCGCGAGCGCCGCTTTCCCGTACCTTCGTCGCGACCCGTCCGAATAAATCGAAAAAGACCGCTTCAATAACTTTCGTCCGCAGACTTCGACAAAATAAGTTTTTTGTGAAAATCTGCGTTTATGATTATTTTAGCGTTTATTACTGCCGCGAGACCCCTAAGCCGGTCTCATTCGCCGTTGAGCTGCTCGCGAATTTGACCGGGCGTCAGACCCTCGCCGTTAAAATTCTCTAGTTTTAAATCGAGTTCATACGCGCGCGTCGCGACGAGCTCGATCGTGCTGTTTGAACCGCGCTGACGGATCCAATAAACGCAAATGCGCTTCGTCTCGGAGTCCACCAGAATAATTTGACGTCCCGTCTCGTCGAGCGGAGAATCGAACGCATAAAGAGGCGGAACCTCAAGGGGACGCGAGAAACGCGCCTGTCCGTTTGGCCCCGTCGACACTCGGGGCGCCGCGTTGAGCTCATACGCCTCGCGTAAGTTGGTCGAACCGTTCGGATCGCCGTACAAATTCGGATTCTGCGCGCCCGCGTTCAGCGTCGAAGCGCCAAGAATCGCGCCGACGACAAGCCCCACGCCGAGCGCTAACGCGAGTCCCGACGTTCCTTTGCCTGCGCCTCTGCGATTTTCGTTCGCCTCTACGCCCTGCTTAATTCTTTTTAACTTTACCAAAACTCCCTCGTATTCTATATTACGCAGATTAAAAATCAATGAAATTCGGTAAATTTTATAGATTTTTCCGTTTTTCGAGTTTGCAGTTGTAACAAATAAACCGACTGTAAAGATTTCGCAAATACGCGCGGCTGTCAAGCTTTAGAATTTTAGCGACGGTCTCGAGCCAATCGGTCCGTCGTCATTATACCAGAGAGCCTTTTCTTAGACAACGTCTTTTTATTGAGGCGCCGCGCCATAAAAAAACTCCGACGGGAAAGACGTCCCGTCGGAGTCTGTGGGGAAGGAACGACGCGTCTCTATTATCGGTTATCGCGGCATTTTGACGCTCAAGCCGCCCGCCGCGGGCAGATACGCGTGCTGGACGTAGTCGGAGACCATTCGGTGAGCGCTGAATCGCCACGAAAGCGTCGCCATCGAGTTCATCATGAGACGGATCCATTTGGAAGGAATCCCGTGCGAACCGCGGTCGTAGTACGTTGGGACGACGACGTTCTCAAGCGTGTCGAGGAGGTCTTTGCCGTCGCGCTCGTCGCAGATTCTTTCGTCGACGTGAGTCAAGCCGGTTCCGATCGCGAAGCCGTTGGAACCGTCATACGCTTCCGCCCACCATCCGTCGAGGATCGAGAAGTTCAGCGCGCCGTTGAGCACCGCTTTTTGTCCGCTCGTGCCCGACGCTTCAAGGGGACGGCGCGGATTGTTGAGCCACACGTCGACGCCTTGGACGAGATGTCGCGCGACATTGATATCATAGTCCTCGAGGAAAACGACGCGACTCGAGAATTTCGGGTTCCGTTGGACTTCCAAGATTTTCTTGATGACCGCTTTCCCAAGATTGTCGGCAGGGTGCGCCTTGCCCGCGAAAATGAACTGAACGGGACGGTCGGCGTTGTTCACGATCTTGTCGAAGCGTTCCTCGTCTTGGACGACGAGATAGGCGCGCTTGTACGTCGCAAAACGTCGAGCAAAACCGATCGTGAGCGCGTTGGGATCGAGGATACGGCCAGCCTGCTCGAGTTCCGCCTCCGTCGCGTTGTTGCGGCGGAGTTGCCGTCCGACCTGGCGACGCGCGAAATCGACGAGCCGCTTCTTAAGCGCGAAATGCGTCTCCCAAAGATCGCCCGGGTCGATATTGTAAACGCCCGACCAGACTTTCGGATCGATCGAGTCCGACGTCCAGTTTGGAACGTAACGTTCGAGTAGAACCGCGATCTGCGGGGCCATCCACGTCGGAACGTGAACGCCGTTCGTGATGTGCCCGATCGGGACTTCTTCTTCGCGCTTGTCGGGCCAGAGACCGTGCCACATGCGACGCGTCACGACGCCGTGCAACGAACTGACTCCATTCGCATAACGAGAGAGTTTCATTCCGAGAATCGTCATGCAGAATTTTTCGTTTGGATCTTCCGGATTCCGACGACCAAGCGCCATGAATTCTTTTAAATTCAGCCCGAGCGCCGTATAGAGCGGTTCAAGGTGCTGTTCGACGAGATTGCGTTCGAAATAATCGTGACCGGCGGCGACGGGGGTGTGCGTCGTGAAGACGGTTTTCTGCGCGATTTCGCGCGCGGCGTCGTCGAAGGACAGCCCGGTTTCTTCACGAAGAATGCGAATCGCCTCGAGGGTCGCGAAGGAGTTGTGTCCTTCGTTGAGATGGAAGACGCCCGGCCTGATCCCGAGGGCGCGAAGCGCGCGAACGCCGCCGACGCCGCAAACCAGTTCCTGAAGGATTCGCGTACGACTGTCGCCGCCGTAAAGCTTGCTCGTAAGCTCACGATTCTCGTCGGAGTTTTCTTCGACGTCGGCGTCGAGGAGATAGAGGCTGGTGCGCCCGACTTGAAGCTTGCGAACCTGCGCGTAAATCGGACCGGCTTTCGTCGTGACGTGAACCTTGAGTTTATTTCCGTCCTTGTCGTAGACCGGTTCGAACGGGACGGTGTTGACGTCGGTGTCGACGTAACGTTCAACTTGGTTGTTGTTCGCGTCGATTTGCTGCCGGAAGTAGCCTTTGTCGTAGAAGAGTCCGACGGCGACGAGCGGAACGCCAAGGTCGCTGCAGCTTTTGACGTGGTCTCCCGCGAGAATTCCAAGACCGCCCGAATAAATCGGAACCGATTCATGAATGCCGAATTCGAGCGAGAAGTACGCGACGGGACGCGAGCCGAGGACGCCGACGTGCTGACGCGCCCAAAGGGGACGTTCCGCCATGTATTCCTTAAAACGACGGTACGCGATGTTGACGCTCGTCTGGAGCGAAAGCTCCATGATTCGCTGTTCAAATTCTTCGGGCGTGTATTCGTTGAGAAGGGCGATTAGGTTGTGGTCCAGCGCGCGCCATCGCGCGGGGTTAATGAGCCGGAACATTTCGTTGAGCATCGGTCGCCAGCTCCACCAAAGGTTATGAGCCATCTCGACGCACTTCTGATATGCGGTCAAATTGACGCCGTCGACTTTACTGTCTGTCATGAAAATTCCCCTAAATTTAGGATTGAAAAAGCGCAGCCCCAAACGATTCAACGACGCGCGACGCGTCGGAATCGAATCGAATTGTTTTCAGTCTCTGGGCATACGCCGCCCATTGTTGAACATTTTTGAAATTTTGTAAAGAGAAGAAGGCGCCGCCGCGGCCTAAATCGTTCAAAAATTTCAAGAATTCCAATCGGCAGACCTTTGTTTATCAACAGTTAGAGAAAAGCGATTGAACTGTGGTTGACAAATGTTTTTCACTTTGAGGGTTAGGGAAGAATAGAGAGCGAAAAAACGCCGCCGAGAAGTCCGCGGCGGCGTTGAGTTGTGGAGCCCCGGAAGCAAAGCGTCCCACTCGCCAGAAACGTTTGCGCTCATACGAGCGCAAACGTCGCCTCCGAGGCTTTTTGCGGTTTAAACACGAACACGCGCCGACGTCAGGCGAGCGCCTGTTCGAGGTCGGCGATAATGTCGTCGACGTTTTCAATTCCGACGGAAAGGCGAACGAGGTCGGGGCTGACGCCTGCTTCCGCGAGTTCGGCGTCGCTGAGTTGGCGGTGCGTCGAGCTTGCGGGATGAAGAAGACACGTCTGCGCGTCGGCGACGTGGGTCGCGATGAAGACGAGGTTCAACTTCTTCATAAACGCTTCCGCCGCTTCGCGACCGCCTTTGAGCCCGAAGGAGAGAACGCCGCATGTTCCGTTAGGCATGTACTTCTGAGCGAGCGCGTAATCTTTGGAACTCTCGAGACCGGGATAGTTAATCCACGAAATTTTCGGATGCTTTTCAAGCCATTCCGCGACCTTCTGAGCGTTTTGACAATGTCTTTCCATGCGAAGCGCCAGCGTCTCGAGACCGATATTCAGAATGTAGGCGTTGAAGGGGCTAATCATCGACCCAAGGTCGCGCCCGACCTGAGCGACAATCTTCGTAATGTACGCGCCGCCAAGACCGAACGCGTCCGTGTAGACGAGTCCGTGATAGCTCTCGTCGGGCGTCGTCAAACCGGGAAACTTGTCCTTGTGGGCGTTCCAGTCGAATTTTCCTGAATCGACGACGCAGCCGCCGAGAGACGCGGAATGACCGTCCATGTACTTCGTCGTCGAATGGACGACGATATCGGCGCCCCATTCGAAGGGACGGCAGTTGATCGGGGTCGGGAAGGTGTTGTCGATAATGAGCGGAACGCCGTGTTCGTGAGCGATTCGAGCGTAACGTTCGATATCGAAGACGGTCAGCGCGGGGTTGGCGATTGTTTCGCCGAAGAACAATTTCGTGTTGGGGCGGAACGCGGCGTTAACCTGCTCGTCGGTCCAGTCCGGTTCGACAAACGTGACGTCGATACCCATTTTTTTGAGCGTGACGTTGAAGAGATTGAACGTGCCGCCGTAGATTGTGGAGCTTGAAACGATGTGGTCGCCGGCGGAAGCGAGATTGAAGAGCGAATAGAAGACAGCCGCCATTCCTGAGGAAACGAGAACGCCCGCCGTTCCTCCTTCAAGCGCCGCGATCTTGCGCGCGACCGCGTCGTTCGTCGGATTGGCGAGGCGAGTGTAAAAGTATCCGTTCGCTTCTAGGTCGAAAAGCTTCGCCATCGCTTCGCTCGATTCATAGCGGAACGTCGTGCTTTGGATAATCGGAAGCTGACGCGGCTCGCCGTTAGCGGGACGACCGCAACCTTGAATACAAATCGTTTCTCGTTTCATTTAAAAATGCTCTCCTTGCGTGCGCCGACGACATTCTTGACGCCGCCGGCTCGTTGGTTGTGGGACGACGCGTCGACGACGCGCCGAATTCCGTCAAGGCGACGCAAGCGCCGGACGGAATACCGTAAAGGTCGCCGTCGCGTTCTTCGCGAACCGACGACGATTTCAATAAGGCGACGCGCCCTTTCGCGCTTCGCCTCGAAACGTTAAATATTTGCGCCGATCGTTTCAGTTAAGGAGCGATTTGAGCGCTAGATACGCCGATTCGACATACTGCGGCTCCGTCTTGACGACGTTGACGGGCGTCCCTTCGAGCCAGTTCTCGAGGACCCACGCGACCTTCCAAAGCGTCGCTTTGGTCATGTTCGGGCAGATCTTAGGATCGTCGCCGGGCCAAATGATCGTCTTATCGGGATGCTCTTTCTGCATTCGCTGAACGAGTTTCCACTCGGTGCCGATCGCGAGGGTCGATCCTGCGGGCGCTTTGTCAACGACCTCGAGGAGTTTCGATGTCGAGCCGTAGCCGTCGCTGAGTTCGACAATCGCGCGCTGAGATTCCGGGTGGACCCAAACTTGGGCGTCGGGGGTCTCTTTGCGAAGATTTTGAATGAAGTTTGCGGAAAAACGCTGGTGCGTCGGGCAGAATCCGTCCCAAAGGATCACGCGAGCGCGTTTAATCGCTTCCGGGTCGAGACCTCCGTAGGGCTTCTTGACGCGCGGATCCCAAACGACAATCTCCTCCGGCTTGATCCCGAGATCGAGCGCGGTCGTGCGTCCGAGTCTCGAATCGGGCATGAAAAGCGCCTTCGGACGCTGCGCGAAAGCGTCGCTCAGGACTTTTTTCGCGTTGGCGGAAGTGCATATCGCGCCGCCGTTTTCGCCGCAGAACGCCTTCGTCGCGGCGGACGAGTTGACGTAGGAGACGGGCGTAAACTCGCTGAAATCGACGAGTTCCGAGAGCGCGTCTTTCCACGCGTTCGCCTGCTCGGCGGTTATCATGTCCGCCATTGGGCACCCGGCTGTCATATCGGGCGCCATGACGATCATTTCTTTTCCGCCGCGCGCGGCGACTTTTTCAGGTCGATTCGCCAAAATATCGGCGGTTTCGAGCATGAAATGAACGCCGCAGAAGAGGAGCGCTTCCGCCTTCGAGTCTGCCGCGCGTTTGGCGAGCGCGAGGCTGTCCCCGACGAAATCGGCGATTTCGACGACTTCGTCGACGACATAGTAATGCGCGAACACGGCGAGACGTTCTCCCGCCGCGTCGCGGACCGCTTGAATTCTTTCCCTTAGCTCTTCGTGGGAGAGATTTTCGTAATCTGAAAGAGCCTTCATGGAAAACCTTCTAATGTTGCGCTCTTCGACTCAAACGTCAAAGAGCCAGGTGGAGAGATAACGCTCCCCCGTGTCCGGCAGGAGCGCGACAATGTTTTTACCTTCAAATTCAGGTCGCTTGCTCAATTCGAGAGCCGCGTGGAGCGCCGCGCCGCTCGAGATTCCGACAAGAATGCCTTCCTTTTTCGCCGATTCACGCGCCGCTTCGCCAGCGTCCGCCGAAGAGACCTGAACGATCTCGTCGACAACCGCCGCGTCGTACGTCTTCGGAACAAAGCCCGCGCCGATACCCTGAATCTTATGCGCGCCCGCGGGCTTGCCCGAGAGAACCGCGCTCGTGTCAGGCTCGACCGCGACGACATACGCGCTCGGACGACGCTCCTTGAGCGCCTTTCCGACGCCGGAAACCGTTCCGCCCGTCCCGACGCCGGCGACGAAAACGTCGACCTCGCCGTTAAGCGCTTCGTAAATCTCGACGCCCGTGCGCTCGTAGTGACGCTTCGGGTTCGACGCGTTTTCAAACTGCATCGGAATCCACGAGCCTTCAATTTGCGCGTTGAGCTCGTTGGCGCGTTTTATCGCGCCCTTCATTCCTTCCGTTCCTGACGTGAGATCGACGGTCGCGCCGTACGCGGCGGCGAGTTTACGACGTTCGATACTCATCGTTTCGGGCATTGTCAGAATGAGTTTATATCCTTTGACCGCGCACACCAACGCAAGACCGACGCCCGTGTTGCCGCTTGTCGGCTCAATAATCGTGGCGCCAGGCTTGAGAATACCGGCCTTTTCCGCGTCTTCGATCATCGCGACGGCGATACGGTCCTTAACGCTTCCGCCGGGGTTGAAGTATTCGACCTTGACGAAAACGTTTGCCTTGCCCTGATTAAGCTTGTTTACGCGAACCAACGGAGTGGAACCGACGGCTTCAATGATGTTGTCGTAGAGCTTTCCCATAATGTTAGACCTCCAGATTGTGGATAGCGGGAATACCTATCTGAATAGTAGGTATTTTAATCTCTCCACAATTGACGTCAAGAAGAACTTTTAAAATTCTTGGAAGTTTTAGCGTCGTACGTCGTCGGTTCCGTCTCGTAAGGTCAAAAAGAACGTCTTTGGGAAACGGTTAAACTTCTTGACAAGAGGCGCTTCATGTCTTAGTATACTTCGTTGGATAGATTAACAAGGGTCGGGATAATTCATTTCCCCAAGTTGAAAGAAATTACACCCATGAAAATATCGACTCGAGGTCGTTACGCTCTCCGAATGATGGTTGAACTTGCCCGAACCCAAGGCGACGGTTATGTTTCTCTCACGGACATTGCCACAAAACAAGGTATTTCGAAAAAATATCTCGAGCAGATAATTCCTCTCTTGTCGCGCGAGAACTATCTTCAAACGGCAAGAGGTCTTAAAGGCGGATATCGACTTTCCCGTACGCCGGCTGAGTATAAGGTCGGCGAAGTCCTTCGCTTGACGGAAGGCTCGCTGGCGCCGGTGACCTGCGTCTGTCCCGACGCGTCGTGTTTCTGCGATAAATGCAACGAGTGTCCGACCTATCCTCTTTGGAAAAAGCTCTCGCGGATCGTTTCCGATTATCTCGACAGCGTGACGCTTGAAGATCTCGTTGAAAACCGGATCGAACTCGACTCGATGGACGACGCCAAGCTTTGAGGTTGCGCCTTTTCTGCCTTCCATGCTAATTTTATAGAAAATTACGTCGCGCCTTGGCGTCTCAATCCACGGCGCGACGTTTTTATTATCGGGCGTTTAAAAACCCTACAAAAACGGGAGTCCTTGTCTTCGGACTCCCGTTTCTTTCTAAGGCGTCAAGTTGGAACGCGCCGCCGGCGTCAGGTCGTGTAGTCCGCGTTGAGGTGGACGTATTCCGCCGTCAGATCGGAGGTCCAGAAGCGAATTTTACCGTCGCCCTCTTGGAAGAAGAGTTCGACGCTCACGTTGCGGTTGGAGCGGATTGAGTTCGAGACTTCTTCCTTGTTGAAACTTTGCGGAACGCCGTTTTCATAAAGAAGATAGCCGTTGATCTTGAGCGAGACTTTCGCGGGGTCGTAAGGGACGCCGCAGCGTCCGGTCGCGGAGACGACGCGGCCCCAGTTCGGGTCGGCGCCGCAGATCGCGGTCTTGACGAGCGCGTCGTTTGCGACGGTCTGCGCGAGGAGCTTCGCGGACGCGCGATCGGGCGCGCCGGTCACGTCGATCGTAACGAGGTGCGTGACGCCTTCGCCGTCGTTAGGGATCATCGGCGCAAGTTCTTGGCACATGTCCAAAAGAATATTCGAGAAGAACTTGAGCGAGTCGCCCTTAAGGGGCGTCGGGTCGGCGGCGCCGTTCGCGAGGAGAATGCACGTGTCGCTCGTGCTCGTATGTCCTTCGACGCTGATGCAGTTGAACGTGTCGTCGACGGCGCCGCGGAGCGCAGTCTGCGCGTCTTCGGGGTCGAGCGCGGCGTCTGTGACGATCGTCACGAGCATCGTCGCCATATTCGGGCCGATCATCGCGGCGCCTTTGCACATCGCGGCGAGGCGGATCGTCGCCCCGCCCGGAAGCGTCGCCTGTCGAGAAACGACCTTAAGCCGCGTGTCCGTCGTTTGGATCGCGGTCGCCGCCTTTTCAAAGTCGTGGTAGCTTGTTCCGAGTTTTGCGGCGGCGCGTTCCGCTCCGATCGCGATCGCCTTCATCGGCAACTGCACCCCGATGACGCCCGTGGACATAACGAGCGCCTGATCGCCCGTCGCGCCGACCGCTTCGCCCGCGTATTCCGCCATTTTACGCGCGTTAAAGAGTCCGACTTTGCCTGTGCACGCGTTTGCGCATCCTGAATCCGTCGCGACGACGACAAATCCGCGCCCCGGCGTGCGTTCTCGGTCGTAAACGACGGGCGCGCCGCAGTTGAGATTCTGCGTATAGACTCCGGCGGCGGTCGCCGGACGCTCCGAGACGACGAGCGCAAAATCTAGTTTCTTTGAACCGGGCTTAATTCCGCAATTTACGCCCGCATATCGATATCCTTTCGGCAAATAGAACGTTTTTTCATCCATTGCAGCTACTCCAGCGCCAACGCTTTAAACTTTCAAAAGTGGAATTAAACGTCGACGGTTACCAAACGGTCAGTTCGCTTTCGAGTTCGACGCCGATCCTCGCGCGAACCTGTTCTTGAATGAGCGCGACGAGACGCGCGACGTCGGCGCTTGAACAGTTCGGCGACGTTTTGACTAAATTCGGATTGCCTTGACAGACGCTCGCGCCGCCGACGCTTGCGCCGCTAAAGCCCGCGTCCTTGATAAGATCCGCCGCGCGTTCTCCTCGCGGATTTTTGAATAGCCGCGCGTAGCCCTCGCCCTGTTTAAGGTCGGGACGCGCTTGTTCGCGCACGATCCACATCTTCTGAAGCCGTTTCGTGAGCGTTTCGGCAGAGTCGGGGTCAAGTTGTAATTCTACGGAGAGAACGAGCGCGACGTCAAGGTTGCTGTCGCGATATCCGAAGACGAGTTCGTCTGCGGAAAGTTCGACAATCTTGCCGTCGTAGGTCGCGACGCGCGCCGACGTCACCCACTGTCCAAGCGAAACGTCGGTCGTCGACGCGTTCGTTACGACGGCGGCGCCGACGGTTCCCGGAACTCCGACGAGCCCTTCAATTCCGGAAAGCCCGGCGCTTGCGGCGGTCGTGACAAGACGTCCGAGCTTTGCGCCCGCGCCGGCGACCACGCGCGGCGATTCGACGACGATATCGGTAAACGCGGGCTCCGAGAGCTGAATCGCCATTCCCGGCGCTCCGACGTTGGACACGAGGAGCGCCGAACCGTCGCCTAACGCGCGCGTTTCGATTCCGTCCTCCTGACACGCGTTAAGGAGCGCCAGCAACTCCTGCTCGGAACGGGGACGCGCAAGGTATTCGATTGGTCCGCCGAGCTTGAGCCAAGTCAACTCCGACGTTGGCGCGTCGAATTGCAGTATTTCACGAAAAGCGTCAATTTTGGGCATGGCGTCGACTTCTATGATGGAACGTGAGGATCAACGAGCGAGAGGCGCGGAGTCGTTCCGCGCCGACCGTCATCTTTTAGGGGGAGTCGCGAGCATATTGGTAATCGCGGCGCCGAAATCTTCGGGCGTCTCAAACTTATAATAGACGCTTGCGAATCGAACGTACGCGACGTCGTCTAGCTTGCGCAGGAGGTTCATCGTCATTTCGCCGATTTTTTCCGTGGCGACTTCGACTTCGCCCTCGAGGGACGTTTCAAGCGTCGCGATCAGCTCTGAAATCTGGGATTCGCTGATAGGACGCTTCCAGCATGCGCGTTCAATTCCTTGACGAATTTTGTTGCGATCAAAGGGCACGCGCGAACCGTCGCGTTTGACGACGCGCAGATTTACCGCCTCGATGCGTTCGTATGTGGTGTAACGCCGTCTGCACGTGAGGCAGGCGCGTCGACGACGGATGACGAAACCGTCGTCGCTGGTTCGTGTTTCAATAACGCGATCGTTGTCGGCGCGGCAGAAGGGGCACTTCATGACGGAGACTTCCTTTCTCTCAATAACAGACGACGGTTTCCAAAAACAAACAAGAGCGCAGTCGCGAACGCGCGACGTCCTAACGGCGACGTCCGCGACGTGAGAATGTCGATCCCGACGCGTCTAAGGCGCGTCAGTCGAGGGTCTTCCACGGAGGATCGATCGGCAGGTGAGCGTCGAAATCGTCGAGAAGAGCCTGCTGGTAATCGCCCGCAAACTCGCCGCCGAGGAACTTGTCGACGCCTTCTTCGTAAAAGCGCTTCCACGACGCTTCTTCTTCGCCGGGGTTGATTGGGAAGAAGAGCGCGTTGTTGGCGAGCGCGGCTTTATAGTCGCCGGGCGCGTCGCCGATCATAAGCGCGTGATTTTCAGGATACTGCGAGGCGAACGCGAGGGACTGCTTTTTGGTTCCGAACTCCTGACCGCAAATCGTCTGAACGAGCGGCGCCAGTCCTTGATTCGCCCATTCGCGTTCGAGCGCCGCCTGAGGGGTCGCCGAGACGACGAGAACGTCGGCCTTGCCCTGCAACTTCTGGAGGCTTTCGCGAACCATTGGGAAAGGCGGGACGCCGTCGCCGACGATGCGATCGACGGTTTGATTGACGTCGAGCGACCATTCAAGGGTCTTTTTCATGACGGGGTCGCCCGTCTTTTCGACGAAATCGGCGAGCGCCGCGTTCCCGAGTTTCGTCTCGGTCGTCATCCAATCGACGATCTCTTGCGGGATATCGATCTTAACGCCGCGCGCGACGACTTCCGGACGCTTTTGCAGTAGTTTAAAGACCTCGATCAACGCCGGGAAACGGTTGACTCCGCGCGACTTAGAATAAAGATTGACGAATTCGGCGGCTTCCCGCGCGTATTTGCTCACGCCTTTGAGATTCCAGTGATGGATAATGCACGGAATAAAACATTCCTTGTGCTTGAGTTCCATCGTGTCGAAAGCGCAACCGTCGGAGTCGATTCCGACGAGAAAATCGTGGGTTTTAGCAAACTCTTGCGACATCGTATCCCCCTGAAGATTCGTCAGTTTAAGCGTTTCGGAGTTAGAGCGAACGCGTCGACTCCGAGTCTCCTAACACAGAAAAATGATAGCGTTTTTTAATCGAATAGCAAGGGGGGAAAATCGTCGCGCGGCGCTTCAAAACAAAGTTGTAACTTGTCAGATTTGTCTACTTTAACCTGCTTCTCAACGGCGTTTCGTAGCGGCGGCGTCTTGGCGTCGCCGCGTCGACCCAGGTTTCCGCTCGATTTCTTTCCGTAATGAAATGTCTTGGTTTTTCGCGTCGCTTAACGAGCCGCCGAGCGGCGCGCCGGCATGCGCGGCCTCGGAATCTCGTTTTAAGGGATCGCGCCCCGATTGCTCCATAATGAAAAAATCCGAGTCTAACGTTAAACGTTAGACTCGGATTATCAAAAGACGACTGGAACAGCTTTTCTTGCTCTTAGGCTTTCTGAGGTTCCGCGACGGGCTTCTCGTCTTTACGGCTGCGCAGACCGACGCGGCGATTGTTGAAGAACCGTCCGAAGGGGGAGCAAGTCAGAAGCGCGGGGAGGAAAACGAGGTCGCCGAATTCCGCCGTGGCGAGAATCGCGAGCATCATGATTCCGAAGCGCTGCGTCGGAACGAACGTGCTGAACGCGAAGGAGAACAAGCCAAGACCCGCGATAAGCGTCGATTCCGTCATAGCGGCGGCGCAGCGGCGGTAGGCGTTGAGCGCCGCCTGCTTGGGCGTCATGCCCTGGCCGATTCCGTCGGAGAACCACGTCAAATAGTGCATCGTATCGTCGACCGCGACGCCGAGCGCGACCGACGCCGTCATCATCGTTCCGACGTCGACCTGCACCCCGATCCACCCCATGAAGCCGAAAACGACGACGACGGGGAAGATGTTCGGAAGCATCGCGATTAAGCTCGCGGGGAAACTCCTCAACAGGAAGACGAAGACGATCATAATCAAGACGAACGCCATGATCAAACTCGACGTGAGCCCGTTGATGAGCTCATGTTCCGTCTGATAGACGAGGGGCACCATTCCGGTATACTTCATAGCGATACCGGCGGGATAGATTTTGTCGGTATCGTGCGACTCGCCCATCGATAGTTGAATCTCGTTCTCGTCGACGCCGCTTTCCTTGACGACATACTCGTGAAGCAACGTCTTCTTATCCTTAGCCTTTTTGGTTTTCTGGCCCTCAGGGGGAAGGTTGTCGTCGACGTATTTCTGCGCTTCTTCCCATTTGGCGTCAAAATCTTCTCCCGCGAGCGTCGTCGTGATTCGCAGCGACTCTTCCGCGATAATCGGTTCGACGACGTTCTTGACCTTTTCGATGAACTCCGAATAATCGAGCACGCCTCTGAGCGACCAGACGCGGATGCTTACGCGCCAAAGTTCGATTCCTTTTTCATTCTGCCACCGAATCGCGCCCTTTCGAAGCAGGGCGTTTTCTTCGAGGGAAAGGCGGCGGAAGGATTTGCCCTCTTTCGTCGCGTCAAGGATTGTGTCGAGGTCTAACGCTTTCTGTTCGCGGAGATAGCTGTCGGCTTCAACGACCGCCTGGTATTCTTTTTCATACTCGATCGCGGTTTTTTCCAGCGTTTCGAGCTTCTGATACTTCGCGTAATAGGAAACGACGTTCTCGGCGAGGTCGTTCGGGTCGAGACTATGGAACGCCTCGTATTTAAGCGGCTTGCCGTCGGCGTCGGTCAGACCTTCGACGCTTTCTTCGAATTTTACAAGTTCTTCCTCGAACTCGGCGCGCTTTTGTTCGGCGCTTTCCTTGAGATAAGTCGTGAACTCCTCGAGGGACGGATCGCCTTCGACGGCGAGATAATCGCGCAGCGCGTCGCGGTTTTCATTGATCGTCTTGCCGACGACCGTCGAAACGGCGCGATACGTCGCGCCGCCGCGCGTCGCCATTTCCGAAATGTCCGGGGTAAAAAGCCCGACGGACATCGAGCCGCCGACGTCTTTTGACAGTTCCTTTTGAATACGGTCCGAAATTCGCTGAACGAGTTCAAGACGTTCGGCTGTGCGATAGGAATTGTCATAGAGCTTGTCGTTGTCAAAACATACGACGAGTTCCATCGGCACGAGCGGACCGAGCTTATCTTCAAGCCACGAGTAAAATCGAATGATTTCCGCGTCTTTCGAGAAGAAGTCCATCATCTTTACCGACGTCTTGATATGCACGAGATGATAGCCGAAGAAGACCATCATCGCGAGACATAGGCAGACGACCACGTTATGGCGACGGATTATCAATCCGCCGAGAAAGTTCCAGAGTCGGTGAAGTTTGCTCGTAGTGGCTTCAAGACCTTTGCCGCCGTGCTTTTCCGCGAATTTCTTCGACGGGTAGAAGTACAGGAGCGCCGGCAGATAGAGGAAAAGAAGAAGGAGCGTAAAGAGAACGCCAATCGCGGAATAAAAACCGAATTTTGTAATCGGCACGAGGCGCCCGAGGAAGAGCGAACCGAGACCGATCGCGGTCGTGAGCTGCGCGAAGAAGCAGGGCGTAAACGCGTGGCGTACGGCGCGTTCCGTCGCCCCAGAAAGTCCCGATTCACGAATGGCGTCGTGATAGTAATTGATAAGGTGAATTGCGCCCGACATTCCCAAAACGTAGACGAGCGCCGGCATGCTCAGCAGAATCGTGTCGCACGTGCTGCCCGTGAGCGATACGAACGCGAGCGCGCACCCTGCCGAGAGAAGGGCGACCCAGAAGACGAAGAGCGTCAGCCGCACGCTTTGCAGGCAGAGGAGGGCGATCGTCACGCCGATGACCGCGCAGAGAGCGGCGAGTCGAAACAGCGTTCGCTGGCCTTCGTCGTTGAGCGCGACGTTGTCGACCGGCGGACCGCCCATAATAACGCCGTCCATTCGGACTTTACGACCGTTGGCGATTTCGTCGCACATGTCGAGGAAGTTTTGGACCATTCGAGACGCGATCGAGCCGGTTTGAACCTTCGTCGTGTCGGGAAGTCCGCACTCGGTCGAGATTTTACGAATTTTGTCGAGCATCGGCGAGATCGATTTGCTGCTGGTGCCGCTGCGTAGCGTCACGATGAGCGCCGTGCTTTTGCCGTCCGGACCGATGAGCGTTCCCTTAAGACGTTCGCGGATTTTGATTTCGATATCGTCGAGTCCGTCTTCGTTCGTCGTCGCGTTCGCGGTTTGCGAAGGACGTTCCGTCCTTTCGTAAGCCTGGCGCAGGAGCCGAACGAGTCGGGGACCGGTCATAACCGATTTGAAGTAGTTTTCGTCCGCCGACGTCTTGCTCGGGGCGTCGGCGACTTCCGCGGCGGACGCGTCGAGAAGCGCCTGAGTCGACGCGTTGGGCGAAACGCCCGAGACGTCGCGCATTTCCTCGCGTGAATCTTCGGGTTCGTTCGCGATTTTTAATTCCGCGCGGAACGTTTCTGTCGGCGCGGCGAGCGTGAAGTTGTCGATCGTCTGTTCCGGAACGAGTTTCTGCGCGAAGAGTTCGACGCGATCGTCGTCTAGTTCGCACCCTTCCCAACTTATGACGACGTAGCTTTCAAACGGAAACTGCTGGAGATACCATCGATAATCTCTCGTTTCCTTATGCTGCGCGGGAAGCCAGTCTTCGACGGCGTTCGAGTTGCTCATGATCGTCTGTTTCGTTCCCATCCAGATAAAGGAAAGGAGGAACACGACGACGAAGAGAATCTTGAATCCGTAGTCTTTAAAGAAGTCTTTTCTCATTCCGGGGTAATTTCCTTGTTTGGGCGAGCTTGCGCCGGAGTTCCTAGGGGGGGAGGAAGGGCGCTTATAACGCGTAGAAAACGAAGATCGCTCGCCGATATCGTTTTCTTATAGGTCGCGCGACGGTTAGGACGTGACGATAGAGGGGGAAAACGCGAAAGAAACCGCGCGGAAGCAGCGGAGGTTTCTTGCGTCGGACGCCGTTTTAAACGGCGAAAAACGAGCGTTCAGCGTCGTTCAGGGACGGGCGACCATTCGTCCGACGTCTCTTCGGGGAGTTCGTCTTCGTAGTCGTAATCGTAGGTTGGAGCGTCTTCTTCGTCCTCGTCGTCGACGGTTTCGTCGTACTCCTCGGGTTCATATTCCTCTTCTTCATATTCGTCGTATTCTTCTTCGACGTCCGAATATTCTTCTTCTTCCGTCGGCGCCTCCTGATAAGCGACCTGAGAAACGCCTGAAGGACGTCGCGACGCCTGATAGCCCGCTTGCCGCGCGTCTGATCCGGCGCTTGGCTGCCGCGTGTCGCGCGCGCGTTTCGGGACGGCTACGAAATCGGGAAGTTGAGAGACTTCGTTCATGTCGAGCGTCGGATACTCCGGATAACGATTGCCGTAGTCGTTCGTACTCGGTTCGGTGCGGAGCAAGTCGCCGCCGGGATAGAGATTTTCGTCGATTGACGTTCGCGGTTTGCCGTTGGCGGGCGCTTTTGCGGCGTTTCGGACGCGCGAGACGCCGCTCTTCCTCGTTGAAGAGCCGTTTGAACCGTCGGTCGACGCTTCGTCGAGTTTAGCGGAGAGGCGTTCGTTTTCCGCGAGCGCGTCGCGAAGTTCAAATTGAAGCCGATAAATTTCGTCTTCGAGTTGACGGCGTTCGCCGATGAGAATCGATTCGTTTATCTGATATTGACGCGGCGTCGTGCAACCGCTCGTCGCCGCGACGCAGAAGAGCGCCGCGCCGATCAGCGCGCCATATCTGTTCCATCGTGAAATTTTTGAGTTCATCGAAACGTCCTTTTTCGAGTATTTTTAGCGCGCGCTTCCATACGCGCCGAATCCGAAGAACGGAAACGTCGTTTCCGTTTTTCCAGAATTTCGACCCGAGTCTAGCAAAAAAAAACGGCGGCTCCAATGACAATTTTGACCCGAGGGAAGGGCGTTTTCCTTTTTTTATTATTTTTTTCAAAAAGAACGGCGCGCCCCGCGACGATTTGCGCGAAACACGCTGTTGGGGCGGATTTGGTTAAATGAGCGACGTTCAAAAAATAGAAAAGGACGCCGGACCCCGACGGTCCGACGTCCAAGAGATCGGGAACGAGGAAGCTCGTTCCACGCCGCGTTATTGGGCGAGAGTCGAAACGACGCTGTCGACGATTCCGTAATCGCGCGCTTCTTCCGCCGACATGAAGTTGTCGCGATCCGTGTCGCGCTGGATTTCTTCAAGCGTTCTTCCCGTGTGCTTGATCAAAATATCGTTGATCTTGCTCTTGATGAATTGGAACTCCTTCGCGTGAATCATGATCTCTTCGGCGGTTCCTTCCATTCCGGCGAGCGGCTGATGGATCATGACGCGCGAGTTCGGGAGCGCGAAGCGTTTGCCCGGCGCGCCGGCGGTGAGGAGCACGGCGCCCATCGAAGCGCATTGACCGATGCAGTATGTCGCGACGTCGCAACTGATATACTGCATCGTGTCGTATATCGCCAAACCCGCGGTGACGCTTCCGCCGGGCGAGTTGATATAAAGATGCACGTCCGCCTTCGGGTCGACGGATTGAAGATAGAGAAGCTGGGCGACGATCGAATTCGCGCTTTCGTCGGTCACCTGGGTTCCTAGGAAAATCACGCGATCCTGGAGCAGGCGGCTATAGATGTCCATCGCGCGCTCTTCGCGGCCGTTTTTGTCGATAACAATCGGGATAAGCGACATTTACGATTCCTTATGTTCAGTGTTCGAGATCATAACGAGGATCAAGCGCGTTCTCAGACGAGTTCGCCTTCCGTCGACGGCGCTTTGAAGAGGATGTTGTCGACGAGTCCATACTCTTTCGCTTCCGCAGCGGAGAGGTAGAAGTCGCGGTCGACGTCCTTGGCGATTTGTTCGACGGACTTGCCGGAGCATTCGGAGAGAATCTCGTTGAGCGTCTGACGATCTTTGAGAATCTCGTTGGCTTGGATTTCGATGTCGGAGACTTGTCCGCCGACGCCGCCCCAAGGCTGGTGAATCATGACCTTCGAATGCTGGAGCGCGTACCGTTTTCCCTTCGTTCCCCCCGCGAGCAAGATGGCGCCGCCGCTTGCGGCGAGCCCGACGCAGTAAGTGGCGACGGGGCAGGAAAGAATCTTCATCGTGTCGTAAATCGCAAGGGTCGCGCTCACGCTGCCGCCGGGCGAGTTGATATAGAAATTAATGTCCTTGCGACGATTGACGCTTTGAAGGTATAGAAGCTTCATCACGACTTCGTTCGCGGAAAGGGTCGAAATCTCGCCTTGAAGGAAGACGATGCGGTTCTCAAGCAGAAGATCGCCGAGAGTCATATTTCGCTGACGCTGATAGTCCTGATAACCGGCGTTCATTGATGGTCGTTGTTCGTAAGACATAGGTTCTTTATGTATAAACGGAGCCTGTCTTCCTCGTCGGAAGACGTCGTGACAGGAGAACGCGTCGTCCAAAAACGCTGGCGCCGCGCGTTCCCACGCGCTTTTGCTAAAACGTCAATTCGAAAGCAAAAGCGGCGCCAAAAATAGAGAAACGCCGCGTTTCCACGACGTTTCCCTTGTTTTAACGACGAACCCGCGTTAGCGTAGGTTCGACGTGGCGATTGAATCTCACTTGACGCGGCGGAGCATGATGCGCGCGTCGGCGACGGAGCAGCCCTTGCCGTCCTCATGGACGATCAGCGGGTTAATGTCGCATTCGGCGATTTCCGGATGATTCACGAGCATCGTCGCGAAGCTCAGGAGCGTCGCTTCGAGTTTGGCGACGTCGCACTTCGGCGCGCCGCGGAATCCGTCGAGCATCTTGAAGGTCTTGATCTGGCGAACCATGCGGTACGCGGAGATCTTCTGCATCGGGGCGAGGCGGAACGCGACGTCCTTCCAGAGTTCGGCGTAGGTGCCGCCGTGGCCGATCATGACGAGCGGACCGAATTTCGCGTCGCGATTGCACCCGAGGATGACCTCGACGCCCTTTTCCGCCATCTGTTCGATCAGGATCGAATCGATCTTGGCGCCGGGGACGTTCTTCTCGACGTTCTCGTAAATCTTCGCGAACGCCGCGCGCGCCGCGTCGGGACCTTCGACGTTCAGAATGACGCCGCCCGCGTCAAACTTGTGCTTGACGTCGTCGGACATGACCTTCATGACGACCTTGGCGCCGATCTTGGAGACGATTTCGGCGGCTTCGTCGGCGGTCTTGGCGACGCCGCTGGCGAGAAGCGGGAGATTGTAGCATTCGAAGATCGAACGGCAGTCGGCCTGTGTCAGGTATTTCTCGTCCGCGTCGCCGAGGTAGTCGGCGACGATCTTCTTCGCCTTTTCGACGTCGCACGCGGCGGCGTCGGGATATTCGCGGTCGGTCAGAGCGCGGAATTCGGCGAGCTTAACGTAAGCGCCGAGCGCGTTGACCGCGTCTTCCGGGAACGTGTAGTTCGGAACGCCCTGCGAAACGAGCGCGTCGACGCCTTCGGCGACGGCGGAGGCGCCCATGAACGCGCAGACGACCGGCTTGCCCGCGGCCTTAATGACGGCGGGAAGGTCGCGTCCGATGTTGTCGACGTCGGTCATCGACTGGGGCGTCAGCAGGACGAGACCCATGTCGACGTTCGGGTCCGCCATGATGAGTTCGGTCGCAATCTGGTAGCGGTCGCTGTGCGCGTCGCCAAGGACGTCGACCGGGTTGCGGAGCGACGCGGCGGACGGCATCGACTCGGCGAGCTTCGCCTTCGTTTCGTCGGCAAGTTGCGCGAGCTTAAGACCGGCGTTAATCGCCGCGTCCGTCGCCATGATGCCGGGGCCGCCCGCGTTCGTGATGATCGCGAGGTTCTTGCCTTTAGGCTCGGGCTGCGTCGTATAGAGCGCGGCGCGGTCGAAGAGCTGGGAGATCGTGTCGACGCGCTGGACGCCCGCCTGCGTGAAGAGCGCGTTGTAGACCGCGTCGGAACCGGCGAGGGAGCCCGTGTGGCTGCTGACCGCCTTGGCGCCTTCGGCGCTGCGGCCGGACTTCAGGCACAGAACGACCTTGCCCTTGTCCCAGAATATCTTCGACGCGACGTCAAGGAAACCTTTGCCGTCGGCGACGTCTTCCAGATAGAGCGCGATCGCCGCGGTGTTCGGGTCGTCGGCGAGGTATTCGAGAAGTTCCGTCTCGTTGACGTCGGACTTGTTGCCGAAGGAGACGAACTTGGAGAAGCCCATCTGGCGCGCTTCCGCGAAGTCGAGGACGGAGGTGCAAAGAGCGCCGGACTGCGAGATGAACGCGAGATTGCCCGGCTTGCAAATCTTGGACGCGAAACTCGCGTTGAGTCCGCACGTCGCGTTGATAACGCCCAGGCAGTTCGGACCGACGAGCGGGATTTCCGCCGCCTTCGCCTTGCGCGCCATCTCTTTTTCAATTTCGGCGCCTTCGTGGCTGACTTCTTTGAAGCCCGCGGAAATGATGACAATGCCGCATACTTTCTTTTCAATCGCCTGATCGACGACGCCGGGTACGAACTTCGCGTTGACGAGTACGAGGACAAGATCGACGTCGCCGGGAATTTCCGAAATCTGCGTATAGGCTTTAAGCCCTTCGATCTCGCCGCCCTTGGGGTTGACGGGATAGATCGTTCCCTTGTAGTCCTTGATCAGGTTGAGAAGGACGTCGTTTCCGACGCCGCCTTTCTTGGCGGAGGCGCCGACGACGGCGACGGATCTCGGGTTGAACATTCTATCGATTTTATCAAAGCGATCTTGCGACAACATTGAAAACCCTTTCAAACGGAGGATAAAGAGCCGCCTGACGCGTAAGCGCGACGGGCGATTAGGCGAGGATCGCGTCTCGTGAGAGACGCGACGTTATGAAGTTACGTCAGGTTATCATTGTCCACTCTTTGGAAAAGTTGACAACCTCGACGACATATTTTTTTCACATTATCTTCTCTCGGCGCCGGAACGCGTTTACGAAGGTCGTCTTGACGGATCGCGCAGACAATCCTCGACGAATTCGCCGAGCCGACGCATTCCTTCTTCCGTCGAAATTTTCGGGACGAATCCGAGTTCGTTTTTTGCGCGGGTCGTGTCGAACCAGTACGACTTAGCGAGTTGAGTTGCGAGGAACCGCGTCATGATCGGCTCGCCTTTGAAGCGGAGGAACGAATAAATCTTTTCGAGAATCGCGCCGCGTCGCCACGCCGATTCGAAGGAGATGCTCGAACTCACAGGAGGCTCGTGAACGAGCGCGAGAAGCTCGTCGATCCAGCGCCAGCAGTTGATCGGCTTCTCCTGCGCGATATAGTAGACGGAGCCGGGAACGCTTGAACCGGGAACGAGCGCGTCGAACGCGAGTTTGTGGGCGTCGGCGCAGTTGTCGACGTAGATCGTCGCGATCATATTTTTCCCGTCGCCGACGCGGACGAGTCTGCGGGAACGCGAACGCTCGAGCATTCGCGTGACGAGGTGACGGTCGCCCGGGCCCCAGATGAGGTGCGGACGCAGCGCGACGGTCAGGAGCGCGTCCTCGCGAGTTGAATCGCGACGCGACGGCGCAATTTCGACGCGCGGATCGAGTCTTCGGAAATTAGCGGGCGAGAAATCGAGACCGCCGAAATCGTAATCGTCGGTCCAAGGCGCGTAATTCGCGGCGCGGACGATTTGTTCCGAGACCGCTTTTGTCATCTGATACCAGCAGAGAAAGCGCGGCGCGTAAGGGGTCGACTCGTCGATTCCCTCTTGCGATTCGACCGTGTTGGCGACGCACTGCGTGCTCGTATAGACGAGTCGTCGTACTTTTTGCTTGAGACACGCGGCGACGACGTTGCGCGTTCCGAGGAGGTTTGTTCGATAGTACGGGGTCGGATCCATGACGACGCTGGGAAAGGCGGCGACGTGAAAAACAGCGTCGCACCCTTTAACGGCGGCGTCGACGTCTTCAAACGAGTCGAGATTTCCCTGACGCTGTTCGACCCCGAGCTTGGCAAGCTCAGGATGCGCACTTCGACTGAACGAGACCGGTTCGATTCCGTCGTCGAGGAGACGTTGAACGAGGCGACTCCCTAAAAAACCGCCGCCGCCCGTGACTAACGCTTTCATCGATTATCTATCTCAAAGTTTGAATTGACGTTTGGATCGCGAAAACAAGGACCGCCGCCGCGTCTGACGCCTATTTGAATCGCCCCGTCGTTAGAAGGACGAGGTCGCGTTTGAATCGTCGTAAGCGGAGAAGTCGTCGAATCCTTCTTCGTCATAGCCTATGTCGCTGTCGTTTCCTTGCGCGATATTGGAGAAGAGCGTGAACTGGCTCTTCCAGACGAGTTTGACGTCCCCGATGGGGCCGTTGCGTTGCTTAGCGACGATAATTTCCGCAAGTCCGCGCAAATTCTTCTCTTCTGCGTCTTCTCGGGTATGGTAATATTCCTCGCGATGGACGAACATGACGACGTCGGCGTCCTGTTCGATCGCGCCGGATTCGCGCAGATGGCTCAAGCGCGGACGGTTGTCTTTCGACATTTCCGTCATGCGGTTGAGCTGAGACAAGCAGACGACGGGAACTCGCAACTCGCGCGCGAGAGCTTTAAGACGTCGAGCTATTTTCGCGACCTGCTCTTGGCGCGGGTCGAGCGAGTTGTCCGGCTCGATGAGTCCGAGGTAGTCGATGATAACGAGCCCCAGACCCTGTTGACGTTTAAGGCGTCTCGCGATCGCGCCGATTTCCGCGACCGTGCGCGACGGCGAGTCGTCGATGTACAGCGGCGCGGAACTTAGAGCGCTCGCCGCGCGGTTGAATTTCTCCATGTTTTGCGGGGAGAGATTTGAACGTAATCTTTCGCTCGGGATGTGTCCGCGGGAGCAGAGCATACGAAGCGCAAGTTCCGTCTTCGCCATTTCCAAGCTGAAGAAGAGAACGGGGATATGACGCTCGACGGCGACAAAATCGGCGATATTGGTCGCGAAGGCGGTTTTACCCATCGACGGACGCGCGGCGATGATGACGAGTTCGGAGGGATGAAGTCCGCCGATAATCGCGTCGAGGTCATAGAAGCCCGTCGAAACGCCGTCGGTCTTGCCGTCGGCGCGAAGATCGATAAGGTGGAAGACGTCGGTCATGAGGTCTTGCATCGACTGCAACGCGTTCGCCGATCGCGCGTCGTTGACCGCAAAAATCTTTTCTTCGGCGTTGGCGATAAGTTCGCGGGCCTGGATTTCCGGCGCATAGGCGTCGTTGAGTATCTCTTCGCAGGCGTCGATTAAATTGCGCCGCGTCGCGTTCTGCGCGACGATATTGGCGTAATGCGTCGCGTGCGCGGTGATCTGAACGCTCTGCATGAGTTCGGCGAGATACGCTTCGCCGCCGATCTCTTCAAGCTGATTTGTCGCGCGCAACTGTTCGACGAGGAGCGTCAGATCGACGCTGGAGGACGCCGCGGTCATATCGAGAAGACAGCGATAAATGCGACGATGTTTGTCGAGATAAAAATCGTCGGGGCGTATAATCGTCGCGACGTCGTCGCAGAGTTTCGGATCGAGTAGGATCGCGCCAAGAACGCCGCGTTCCGCGTCGATATTGCGCGGCATGGCGCGCTCGATAGAACCGCCGTCAGACGACTTCGAGGGCGTCGTCTTTCTTTTCTTCGGAGGATTGTCCGCCATGCCGATCCGCCCTGCTCAAAACCGATATTTTACAATTTGTTAGAATCAACGCTAAAATGACCGAGAATCTTCCGTCGGTCGCGACTTCCGCCAATTATACTCGCCGAGTGGACGGCGTCTATGGGAAGTCAGTCGCTCTTAGAGGAGGACGGCGATCGCGCGCCGAATCGTCGTCGGCGTTTATCGTTTCTCCTTGCCGATCGATATTCCCATGAGCCCGACGACCACTTCTTGCGACATGCAGCGCAGAACGACTTTTTCGACGGGCTGGTTCTCTCGCAACCGCGCGGTCGTCAGCATAGCGACGCAGTTTTGACCCAGCGTCACCGTCTGAGGGAGCTCGCGTGGGAGGCAGAATCGATCCGTTTCCGACGTGTAATACGAGCGGCTCGCTTGTCCCGGCGCGGTCGCGTGACCGTCGATCGGGCAGAGGTTCCAGTAGTTTACGGGGGGAACCAGCCGGATTTCGTCTTTTAAACCGTTGCCGTACCATATTTCAAGAACCGCGTTCTCGATATGGCATTGCATGATGTTCGTCGAGCCGCAAATCAAGAAGGCGACGGCGTCCCCTTGCGCGCCGCCCGTCGGAATCGTTATTTCGTTCGGGTAATTGTCCCAGAGCGAAACGAACGCGATATTCTTCGGCTCGTCCTTCATGATGAAGCGCGCGCCCTGCGGCGTGGTTAGGACGTCGCCGTCTTTCATCGATTCGACGGCGTCGAGAGCAGGGCAGGGCGTCGATATTTTAAGACGCTCGTGAAACTGACGATTCGCTTCTCTCGCGTCGACGAAGTCGCTTTCGTTTCCGAGCGTAAGGTCGAGTTCGCGCTGCGAGTTCGTCTTCGCGAGCAAGACGTAGGAACCGTCCGCGTCAAAACGTCCCTGTTGCAAGGGCGCAAAACCGTCGTCAACGCCCCAAGATAAAAGCTCGGGACGTCCCGACGCGTCGTAATTCCAGTCCGTGTTTCCGTTAAGGTCTTTCGGATCGCCGTAGAACCACTCGATCGCGTCGCCCTGTTCCATTCCTTCGACGCTAAGATTCACGACGAACCCGTCCGGTCCCGACGGCAGTACGGTCAGAGAAACGCGCGCTCCGGGCAAGGACGAATCCTCCATTTCCCACCGCGCCTCGTCCGCCCGAAAGGAAAACGTCACGTCGGAGAATTGATCTAATCGCAAGCGCTTGCCTTGGCGTTCAAAGACAAAATAAACCGTCCCGTACAGCCGAGAGTCCGCCGCCATTCTAACGATCGGTTTGTCTCCCGTCAGAAGGAAGGCTCGCGACTGTCGCAGATACAAGGGGCGATTGTTATATCTCGGCAAGTTGCGACCGACGATCCATCCATCCTCCACGCGATAGGAGGCGGAACCGTCGTCGACGCCGACGTCAACCAGCGCGCTTGCGTTTTGCGTCAAAATGCAAAATGCAAAAAACATCAGGGGGATAATTCGGAATTTTTTCATTTTTGCCAGCATGGTCGCGAGTTTGCCGATATTTAGGTCGTTATCGGCGAGCGTTGTTTGATTCGTCGCAATCGGCGTCTAGTCTGTTTTTAAGACGTTTTAGAATGACCAATCTAACGCGCCATCGGATGTAATCTTACCGGAACGGTCGACGAAATCAACGTTTTGATATCGATTAGGTTGAGAACAGTAAAAGAAAGACGAATATCCTCTTTGAACAATCGTTTGCTTTAAAATGAGCGTTTTCAGAAGTTTGCCAAGAGTCGAACCGTCAGAGTATTTTGTTTGTAATTTGAGATTTTCTGACAAGCCAAAGAAAGAAAAGTCGACGTTTCGCCGAATTTTAACGCCTTGCGCGGCAGAAAACGTCATCGTGCGGGAATAATGACGTCTTACGGCGTTAGACACGAGACGACCCCGACAAACGCTCCTCCGGTCGGATCGGCGTCGAGGAGCGTTTGATCGAGAATTAGGCGACGTATGGACGTTAAGCATGCGCCGCCGTTTTTGGTTCACTGGATCGTGTTGGAATTTTGGTTGTAAGCCTTGGCGACGCACTTCCATTCGCCGTTCATCTTGAGGAGCAGGAGCACGTCGGTGAAGTCGATCCGATTTCCCCAGCCCTCTTCCAAGACGCGCACGACGGCAAGGGTTTCTTCGACGAGAAGAACGTCGACTCGCGCCTTGAAATTGTCGCCGCCGGGAACCGTGTCGACGTTATGGTAGAACTGCTCGATCGAACCGTGTTCGAGCTTGCCGTCAAGGTAGCCGAACAAGACCGCTTCGTCGATAAATAACTCTTTCGCGTATTGGCTGTTTCCTTCGGCGACGCTCTTCACAAATTTCATCGCGGCGGCTTCAACCGCTTCATATTCTTTAATGTCGGATCTCATGGGAAATCTCCTAAATAACGTTGCGTGTTCGAATTGACAGGATTGTCGTCGACGTGCCGACGTCCGTCTTGCTTTCGTGTTTCAAGAGGTCGCGTCTGACGATTGGGTTGACGTCTGAAGACGATAGGCTATGTTTATACCAGAAATTGTTTATTTGCAAGTACTAACAATTAAGATAGATACTATCTAAGAGTAAAGCGATGACGTCAAAAATCAAATGTATTTCAAATTGTCGTTTAGAGGAGACCGGCTTCAATTACACAATGTCCTTGATTCAGGGAAAATACAAGATGTTTATCTTGTATACGCTGATGGAGTTTGGTTCAGTTCGGTTTAACGAGATGCAACGTTACATAGGAACGATCAGTTTCAGAACGCTCAGTTCTGCCCTAAAACAATTAGAAGCCGACGGGCTGATCAATAGAAAAGAGTATCCTCAGATTCCCCCGAAAGTCGAGTATAGTTTATCGGAGCGCGGCAAATCCCTCATGCCGATTCTCGACCAAATGTGCGAATGGGGAGATCAGAATCGAGCTTGAATTATCTTGGATAGCAGAGGCGTCGGGGAATGGAAGCGTATCTTTCTTTCGATAAATCGCAATCAAAAGAGCCGTTCTTTTGTAAAGATTTCCGTTTGATCTCCGCCGTCGCGTACGTTGTCGAAAGACCAAGAACCGACGTGTTGAAGCTGTTTTCCTCGCTGATCGCCGACGTTATGAGCGTATTCTCGGTCGATCGCTGCGAGTTAAACGCCGTCTGAATCGCCGAGACCGCCGAATAATTCGCGAGGAATTGCGTTCCAAATGACGCCCGTCCGTAAAACGTAAACGATTGCTTCAAAATATGTCCTGTCGTCGTATTTACGTTTGCAACCTGCTCCCGCCTTACGCTGGTATTTTTGCGAGGCGGTTTTACGCAACTCCTCTTGAGTCGGGATAAGAGGTTCGACTTCAGACCATAATTCGTCGGATATTTTCCAAGTTTGTGTGCGCGACATTATTTCCTCTCCTTATATTTTAGGCGAGGAAGCGTAGCAAATCTACGCAATTGAGCAAACGTCTATTATTACTCCGTCCACAAAATCTCGACAAGTAAAGACGACCGGCGTCGGAACGGATCAGGCTGTGCTTGTCGAACGTTGTCAAGTTTTAGTAGTCTGGGTAAGAAACCCCGCGGACTCCAGGAAACGTACGCTTGCGGGCGCCTGGATGAGCCTTTTTATATTCTTCCTTGTTTTTGATAAGTCGACTTTTTTTCTGCGCCTGCGATTCTTCCAGCGTCGGAACGTTCGTTTCCAGAACCGTTTCGCCGACCGGAACAGGTTTTAACTCGTCTAAATGACCCGTCTTTAGCGAAAAAACTCGTTTGGGTCCCGTTTCCGAATCAATCTCGTAAATATTGACGCCGCCCCATACGTCCGCAGAATGCAAAGGATTGTCTTTGAGATAACATTTCTCGAAGGTATAGGACGTTACGAGCGTCGAACCGCAGATCGCGTAGTCGATCAGCGGGATATAGCTAGCGTAGTCGTAGCTTGACTCGTAGCCGTCCAATTTTAAATCTTTAACGATCGTATCGTCAGAATAACGTCCGGAACTATAGTAATCGCGGATTGTTTGAAGGGTGACAGGATCCGCGTCCCTGAGGAACCAATTCGGTTCGGCGACCCTGATTTTGCCATCGTCCGAGGGCTTGACCACCCCCAGTAATTGCATTTTGTCCCTCCAGACGACGTTGTAGCTCCATGGCGATTGAAGACCGACCTCTACTGAATCCGTATAAAACCATCCGTCTGAGTAGGCGTCCTTAGAAGCGTTGGGGTCGAAATCAACGCTGTCGGCAAACGCCCATTTGCCGTTCCGGTTGACGAATTGAAGAACGCCTCCCGGATACCAGCAATAAATACAGATTTCCTTTTTGTTCAGATCAACCCGGATATCGCCGCTCAGCGGCGTGCCGCGCCTTCGCGCGGAAACCTCTTGGGGTATCGTTTCAGAGAGAGTCTGCCATAATTCCCAGCGATTGTTCTTTAACTGATAAATTGCGTCTTCTTCTATCGTCTCGAAGGAATCGCTGGAAAGAGCTTTCTCCTCCTCCGTCTTGGGACGATCCCAGCGGACAAGCATCAGATCGTCTTTTACATAATATTCTAGCCATGCGTTTCTAGGGGCGACGCCGTTATCGAACGGAGGATAGATCGTCTGACACAGACGGGGCTTTGAATCCGACAGGTCGAAACATTGAAGCGCTCCGCACTTCTGTCCGCTTTTTTGGAATCGATCCATGACCATCAGCTGATCGTTAACAACTTCCACCTGATTAAAGTAACACAGTTCATTTCCCGAAGCCAGAGTATGATGATACTCCCACTGATCGCCCGCTCTTTTAAAGATCAGAACTCTTCTCTGGTGATCCCTCCGAGATTCTAAACTATACGTCATAGGACGTCGTCCTATAACCACGCATAACCATTTGTCGTTGAAGGCGAAAGAACGCCTGGCAAGATCGTTCTGCGACCTGTCGTCATTTGTCGGATGAATAGTGTGCAAGCCGTGAAGATACGGTTTCAAATCAATCGTCTGGCGAATTCCCCATTCGCCGTTTGTCTTGTCGAGATAGTAAATCTTCCCGTTGGAGACGTATAAAGAACTGCGCAAAATCACGGCGGCGTTTTCGGACGTCCTTACCTGCAAATCTTCCTGCGAATTCCAGTCCGAGTAATCAAAACTGCGGCCCGAGAGGAGAAACGCAAGAACGTTGACGACCGCGACGACGATAAGCCCGACAACCGGCCAAGTAAAAAATCGTTTGACTAAATCCATCGTCTCATATTCCCCAGCTAAACCGCGACTGACGCAAAATTAGATTGACTCTGGGTAGAGTCTCTCTTCGACTGGACCAGAACCTTTTTTTGACATGACGTATTGTGTTTTCCCATTGAATCGAACCGCGCGGTTTGTTTAGCAAAACGTCGGCGCCCCAAAGCCCTCGTCGTTTTTTACGACGTCCTTAGCCAATATTATAATCGCGTTTCGCGGCGATTGCGACGTCGACGCGTCGACAGCGAGGTTTTGGCGTCGGTTTTTTACCATGTCTGTTCCGCGGCGCGAGCGCGCGGTTATTCAACCGCGTAGATTTCGCGGCGTTCGTCAAACCTTTTCTCAATTTGCCGCTATTTTGTCGCCAGTCGTCGCGTTGATTCTCCCCGCTTGCGCGCCCCGCGCCCCCTGTTAGGGACGGCGCGACGACGTATAATTAACGGCGTTTGTCAAGGCGCGCGAGGCGCGTCGATATCGTCTTATGAGAACAGGTGCGAAATGACTGAAAAACTGCCGTATAAAGTCGCGGATATGTCCCTTGCCGATTGGGGACGCAAGGAGATTATGCTCGCGGAAAACGAGATGCCCGGACTCATGGCGCTTCGCGAAAAATATGGCGCCTCGAAGCCCCTCAAAGGCGCGAGAATCGGCGGCAGCCTCCATATGACGATTCAAACCGCCGTCCTGATCGAGACCCTGACCGCGCTCGGCGCCGAAGTCTCTTGGGCGAGCTGCAATAAATTTTCGACCCAAGACCACGCCGCCGCCGCGATCGCCGCGACCGGCGTCCCCGTCTACGCGTGGAAGGGCGAGACCGACGAAGAATACGACTGGTGCACCGAACAGACGATCTATTTCCCCGACGGCAAGCCGCTCAACATGATCGTCGACGACGGCGGCGACCTCACGAATATGATTCACCTTCCGAAGTTTGCCGACATTATCGGCGGCGTCAAAGGGATCACGGAAGAGACGACGACCGGCGTCCACCGCCTCTATCAGATGCACGCGCGCGGCGAACTCAAGATTCCCGCGATTAACGTCAACGACAGCGTGACGAAGAGCAAGTTCGACAACCTCTACGGATGCCGCGAATCGCTCGCCGACGGAATCAAACGCGCGACCGACGTCATGGTCGCGGGCAAGGTCGTCGTCGTCGCGGGCTACGGGGACGTCGGGAAGGGGTGCGCGCATTCGATGCGCTCTTACGGCGCGCGCGTCCTCATTACGGAAATCGACCCGATCTGCGCGCTTCAGGCGGCGATGGAGGGCTTCGAGGTCACGACGATGGACGACGCGTGCGAGCGCGGGATGATCTTCGTTACGACGACCGGATGCTGCGACATTATCTCCGCCGAACACTGCTCGCGGATGCCTAACGACGCGATCGTCTGCAACATCGGGCACTTCGACTGCGAAATCGACGTCGCCGGGCTGGAGTCCTACCCCGGAATCAAGAAGACGCAGATCAAACCGCTCGTCGACCGCTATACGTTCCCATCCGGTAAGAGTATAATTCTCCTTGCGGAAGGGCGTCTCGTGAACCTCGGCTGCGCGACGGGACATCCGTCTTTCGTAATGTCGAACTCCTTTACGAACCAAGTTTTGGCGCAGATCGCGCTGTGGACCGAAGGGGAAAAATACCCGCTCGGCGTCCACATGCTCCCCAAGAAACTCGACGAGGAAGTCGCGCGCTTGCACCTCGCGAAACTCGGCGTGAAGCTCGAAACGCTCACCCAGAAGCAGGCCGATTATCTCGGCGTGCCCGTCGAAGGTCCTTTCAAACCCGAATTTTACCGTTATTGACGAACGGAACCGTCCGCACGACCGCCGTTTCCGTCGCGTCGCGGCGCGCGGTCCTTCTCGCCTTAACGACGCTAGAACCCCATAGAGAATCGCAGAAGCGGTTAGGAGCGTCTCGTGCCTAATATCCAGCCTTTTCAAGGATTACGTTATAACCTCGCCCAAGTCGGATCGTTGAGCGACGTCGTCGCGCCCCCGTACGACGTCATCAGTCCCGAGATGCAGGACGCGCTGTACGCGAAGCACCCGAACAACGTCGTTCGCCTCATTCTCAACAAGCAGAATCCGACCGACAACGAACAGGACAACCGCTACACGCGCAGCGCGCGGACCCTCAAAGAGTGGAAGGAGTCGGGCGTCCTCGTCAAGGAGCCGAACCCGTCGATTTACGTTTATCATCAGATATTTGAAGCGCAGGGTAAAACGTACGTCCGCAAGGGCTTCATGTGCGGCTGCGAAGCGGTTCCTTTCGGCGAAGGCATGGTCTTCCCGCACGAACTGACGATGAGCGGTCCGAAGCTCGACCGCCTCATGCTCACGACGGCGTGCAAAACGAATTTCAGCCAGATTTTCGGACTCTATCCCGATCCGGAAAACGAGATTCAGAACATTCTGGAAGACGCGGTCGCGGGCGAAACGCCCTTCGAGGCGACGGACGACAACGGCGTGATCAACCGAATGTGGGTCGTCGACGACGCGGAGGTCATTTCCAAAGTCGTCGCGCTCATGGGCCCCAAGCCGATCTTCATCGCGGACGGACATCATCGCTACGAGACGGCGTGCAACTATCGCAACCAGATTCGCCAGCAGGGACTGCTGACGTCGGATCATCCGGCGAATCACGTCCTGATGGTCTGCGTCGCGATGGAAGACCCCGGCCTCATCGTCATGCCGACGCACCGTCTTTTCCGCAACGTCCCGGCGTTCTCGCAGCAGGACCTTTTCGACCGTCTCGGCGAGTATTTCCGCATCTCGACGGTCGGCGAAGGGTACAACCAAGCGCATAAGGCGTGGGCGGAGATTGAACTTCTCAACGACCAAGGGACGCTCGCCCTTTACTCCGCGCGCGACGGCAAATGGAATCTGCTCCAGATCACCGACAAGGGACGCGCCAAGATGGACGAAGTCGCCGCCGATCATCAGCCGGAATGGCGGCAGCTTGGCGTCGCGATTCTTCACACGCTCGTGATTGACGCCCTTCTTGGTCTCAAGGGGCACGAGAAGCCGAAGTACGTCCACGAAGTTTCCGAAGTCGTCTCGAACCTCAAGGCTTCTCCCGAAGAATTCACGCTCGCCGCGCTCGTCATGCCCGCGACCGTCGAACTCATTCAGGAATGCAGCATGGTGCGCGAACGCATGCCCGCGAAGAGCACGTACTTCTATCCCAAACTGATTACGGGCTTCGTCTTCAAACCTTTGGAATGAGCGAGGAACTCTCCGCAAGGGAAGGGAAGAAACGATGATCGCGATTATCGACTACGGAATGGGGAATCTCCGAAGCGTCCAGAAGGCGTTTGAACGGCTGGGCGTCGAGGCGACGGTCACGTCGGACAAGGCGCTCGTCGAGTCCGCCGACAAGCTCGTTCTGCCCGGCGTCGGCGCGATTGCCGACGCGATCGCCGAACTCAAGCGCGCCGACCTCGTCGATCCGATCGTCCGCGCCGTCGAGTCGAACCGTCCTTTTTTGGGAATCTGCCTCGGATTTCAGGCGCTCTTCGAGAGGAGCGAAGAAAACGGCGGAACCGAATGTCTCGGGCTCTTCAAGGGAACCGTCCGACGTTTCCCGGAATCGCCGGAGTACGTCGTCCCGCACATGGGGTGGAACGATCTGACCTTCAAACAGAAGGACGTCCCGATTTATAAGGACATGAAAGAAATCGACTACGTCTACTTCGTCCATTCGTACTACGTCGACGCGGAAGATCCCGCGATCGTCGCGACGACGACGAATTACGATAACGTCGAATTCTGTTCGTCGATCGCCGTCGGGAACGTCTTTGCGACCCAGTTCCACCCGGAGAAGAGCCAGAACGTCGGACTTGATATCCTGAAGAATTTCGCGGCGCTCTGATCGGCGCCTCTCAGACTGTAAGCTAACCGGAGCGTCGATTGTAAGATCGACGCTCCGATTTTTATTTCTCAAGACGTCCGAATTTCAAACGACGCTAGAGCGTCCGGCGCAAGAACGGCGTTTTCTTAATGATCGCGGCAAGGAGCGCGGAGCAGAAAAAAGCGACGACGCTCAGAGCAAGCGCGCCCGGAACCGTCTCCGACGCGCCGGGCGCAACGCGCGTAACGAGCGCCAGCACGGCGATATGCAGAACGTAAATTCCGAAGCTCAGTTCGCCAAAATATCGCAGCGCGCGCTCGACTCCGGGAGGGGCGGCGTCGCGCCGTGTAAGCGCATGGCTCCATAGACCGAACGCTAGGAGAAGACTTGGAGGAAGAAAGTCGCTGCGCGCGTATCGGTAACCGACGGGAAACGTCGCGTCGCCGAAAAAATACGTCGCCGCGACCATCGCGCAGACTCCGACGACCGCGATAATGATCGAGTAGTTCCCAAGTTGGCGCTGCGCGAACGTCGACATGCGCCTGATTCTGACTCCGGAAAGCGCGCCCCAGCAGTACCACGGGAGATAGCCGACGGCAAGAACGCCGAAGAAAAGGCGTCCGCGTCCGTCGTCGCCGCAAAACATAATCGACAAGACTGTGTACGCGCCGGATGCGAGCCACAGCGCGAAGAGCCCGGCGTCGACTCTGCGCCGCCTCTTTTTCCGCGCGAGCACAACCCAAGGCGCGAAGAGTTCCACCGCAAAGAGGACGTAAAGAAACCAGAGATGATAGCCGGCGCCCGGCTTGCCCATCCATAGCCAATCGTGAAGAACGCGCGCCGCGTCCACGCTCCGACCGCTCGCTATATACGACGCTAGATAGAGAACGACGTAGCACGCGCTCCAGAAAAGCGTCGGAATCCACACGCGCTTTAGGCGTTTGCGCCAGAAGCGGGGAACGTCGTCCGCGTTCTGAATCCGCGTGAGCGCGAAATAGCCCGCGGTCAAGAAGAAGAGCGGCACGGTCGAATGTCCGAGATCGTGCGCGAAGACTGCGAGCGCGCCAAGCGCCGTCGGTTCCGGCGCAATTTGAAAGGAGCCTGTCGTATGTGCGACGACGACGCCAAAAGCCGCGAAAACGCGTATCAAATCAAAACGCCAGTCGTGAGGACGTCGCGGGGGAACGACGGACTCGGACGTTCTTTCCGGCGAGTTGTTTTCTGAAGGACTTGGCATGTCGATTCCGCGATAAAAAAACGCGCCCTGTCAGTCGCCGGATCGTTTAAAAACCGGCGAACCGACGGGAGCGTTTCCATTAGCGACGTCTCAGAAACCGCGCGTTAGTTGCCCAGCGACTGGAGCGGCGCGGGGATGCGCCCTCCGAAGTTGACGAACTCGTCGCTTGCGCCGACGTTGCGAATCTGCATGACGGGCGAGGCGCCGAAGAGCCCGCCGTAAGTGACAAACTCGCCCGCCTTTTTGCCGGGACACGGCACGAGACGGGTCGCCGTCGTCTTGTTGTTGATGACGCCGATTGCGAGTTCGTCCGCCATGACGCCGGCGATCGTCGTCGGAGGCGTGTCGCCCGGGATGAGGATCATGTCGAGTCCGACGGAGCAGACGGCGGTCATCGCTTCGAGTTTTTCAAGGGTCAGATGTCCCTGCGCGGCGGCGTCGGCGAGGCACGAGTCTTCCGAGACGGGGATGAACGCGCCGCTGAGTCCGCCGACGGAACCGGACGCGAAGAGCCCGCCCTTCTTAACGGCGTCGTTGAGCATCGCGATAGCGGCGGTCGAGCCGGGCGCGCCGACATGCGCGAGTCCGAGCGTCTTGAGAATTTCGCCGATCGAGTCGCCGACCGCCGGGGTCGGAGCGAGCGAAAGGTCGACGACTCCAAACTGCGTGTTCAACCGCTCCGCGACTTCGCGTCCGATCAACTCGCCGATGCGCGTGACGCGGAAACTCGCGATCTTGATTTCTTCCGAAAGATCGGAGAGCGTCAGCTTCTTGCCCGACTCCTTCGCGCTCGCGATTCGACGCTGGAGCGCGCTCATCACGACGCCCGGTCCCGAGACGCCGATGTTAATCGCCGCTTCCGGTTCGCCCGCGCCCATGTACGCGCCCGCCATGAACGGGTTGTCCTCCGGAATATTGGCGAAGACGACGAGCTTCGCGGCGGCGAACCCGTTGTTCTTAGCGTCCGCGTCGGCGACCGCGCGGATGACTTCGCCCAGACGCTTGACCGCGTCCATGTTAATGCCCGCCTTTCGCGACGCCGCGTTGACGGACGCGCAGACGCAATTCGTCTGATTCAAAACTTCAGGAAGCGAATCGATCAACGCCCTCGCGCCGTCGGAGACGCCTTTCTGGACGAGCGCTGAGAAACCGCCGACGAAATCGACTCGGCAATATTGCCCCGCCTCGTCGAGCGCCTGCGCGAGCGCGAGCGCCGCCGACGTGTTGTGCCCGGCAAGCAGCGTCGCGGCGGGCGAGATCGCGAGTCGCTTGTTCGTGATGGGCACGCCGTATTTTCCGCCGACTTCGTCGCATATGTCGACGAGATTACGGGCTCGCGAAACGATCTTATGATAGACCTTTTTACACATCTGATCGACGTTCGGGGTCGCGCAGTCGTTGAGGTTGAGCGCGAGGGTTACGGCGCGAACGTCGAGGTGTTCCGCGTGAAGCATTCGGACGGTCGAGAGAATTTCGTCAGTTTGTAGCATAGGTGCGCCGCGTCCTTCTAAAAGTCGGGAGAATTATGCGTTTTTATCGGTGATATTTCATAAGAGGCGCCGTACAGAAAAGAGGAACGACGTTCGTCTCTTCAGACGTTCCAGCGCGCTTGAGTTCGATACGATTATAAGCGCGCATACCGTCGTTTCAAGCGCCCGCCGACGGCGGGTTTTATCGCGCGACGCGGAAGGCGTTTTTGTTTTGATTTTGTAAGAGTCTATTTTTCGCAAATGATTATATTGATTGTGACGGTTTTAATAGTTGTTCCTTGGAAATGTGTTAAGATAAGAAAGACAGGAAGGATTTTTAATGGTTTTTTTCGATTCGGATTTGCTTTTTACCACAATAGCGCTAAAATAAATGAAATTATTCGCCTAGATAAAAGACGACGTGTTTAACGAACGCGCCGGATATTTGGCGAACTTCAGGCGCGTTGCGCGTCGCAAGATTTGGGATCGTGAACGCGCCCTTTGTTCCGAACGGAGACGTCGTCGACGGCGACCCGTCTTCTTTCGTTGAAACGCCAACTTACCTGAAATTATAATAAACAACTGCATAAGTCAGTCCGACTCGTCGAACGCTGCGTCGCGTTTTACGAGTTGGTCGAGAGGAGGCGTCTCTTGGGTAAGACAAAAAAATGTGGCTGCTGCGCGGCCGTCGTGATCACTCTGATCGTCGTGCTACGAATCGGGGTGGGGTGGCACTTCCTTTACGAAGGAATCTGGAAGACGGATCCCGCGAACGGGTTCTCTTCTAAGGGGTTCCTCGGCATGGCGAAGGGTCCCGTGAAGGACTTCTACTACTTCTTCCTCCCCGACCTCGGCGGCGAAGACCGACTTCAGATGGCGGAAGTCTATCGTGGAACCGTCGAAGAAGACGGGTCCAAGACCGTCAATAAGTCGGACCGTATCGGCTGGACGTTCCCCGTGATCGAAAAGGAATGGTTCATTCATTATCGCGATTTCCGCGCGAAGTACGGGCTTGGGAGCGAAGAGAACGCGGAACAGCGCGCGCAGGCAAAGGCGATTCTCGACCAGTACGTCCTTTCTCTCCGCGAATACGTTCTCGAGAATCGGGAAGATATCCGCGCTTTCACCGCCAGTAAAGATCGCTTTGAAAAGAAGATGGCGGCGACGAAGAACGACGCCGAATATCAGCGGATTCGCGACTGGGACGCCGAGCTTAAATATCGCAACGAGGGCGAGAAGTTTATCGCGGAGCCGATTGCGATGGGCAAGAATCTTCAGCTCGACTTGTGGAACATCCTCACGCCCGAACAGCGCGCGCTTGGCGAACTCCCTGATATTACGTACGGAGCCGACGTCAGTTGCGTCATGGATTTCGTTTCGAGTCTTCCGTGGCTGCGTAACTTCACGAAGCCGTCGCGAACCGGTCTCCTCGACCTTACGGTTACGCTTGGCATCGCCGCGATCGGTCTCTGCCTCCTGCTCGGATTCTGCTCGAGACTCGCGGCGCTCGGCGGCGCGTGCTTCCTGCTCAACGTCGTCCTTTCGCAGTTCCCGTGGCCGACCGTCTATCCTTTCTTCCCCGACCAGATCGGGCACTTCATGATCTTCAGTAAAGACGCGATCGAACTTTTGGTCTGTCTTTTCCTCGCGTCGATTCCCGCCGGACGTTGGGGCGGACTCGACTGGTTCGTCTGGAATTGCTTCGGAAAGTACGTCTATAAGTACTACGGAATTCAGTCGGACCCCGTCGTCGTGGTCAATCAGTCCTCGACGGTTTGCGGTTGCGCCGATTGACGACGCCCCAAGAGGAGCAACATAGGAATGGCGACGCGCCGACGACGCAAGAAAACGCGTCCTCGCGTCGATAACGAAAGAATAACCCCGGATTTGGCGACGGCGACGACCGCGCCGACCGGCGTTCCAATACAACAGGAAAAGTCACGATGAGTTCTAACACTGAGAAAACGACGACCCCTTGCGGTTGCTCGCGACGTAATTTTCTCAAGGCGGGCGCTTTGGCTGCGGCCGTTCCCGCCGTGAGCGCAGGCGCGTTCTACTACAGCTATAGCAAGTCGCACCCGGAGCCGCTGCGCGTCGCGATCCTCGGCACGGGCGACGAAGGAAGCGTGCTCCTCGGCGCGTGCAATCCGGACTTCGTCCAGATCGTCGCGATCGCGGATATTCGTCCGTATAACCAATATCGCGCGTTCCACGGCGACCATTACAGCGACGTTGCGTTTGCGGCGCGCTGCGGCCTTATGGAGAAGTACGGCTGGGAGACGGAAGACGAAGCGCGCAAGCACGTCGCTGTCTATTCCGATTATCGCGATCTCCTCGCGGACGCGAAGAAGCTCGGAATCGAGGCCGTGATTATCGGTCTGCCCCTTCACCTCCATGCGCCCGCCGCCGTTCAGGCGATGAGCAAAGGACTGCACGTTCTCTGCGAAAAGCTCATGGGACATTCGATTATCGAATGTAAGGAAATGGCGCGCGCCGCGAAGTATTTCCACAAGCACCTCGCGATCGGACACCAGCGTCATTACAACTCCCTTTACGAAGAGGCGTCCGACCAGATCGAACGCGGACTTCTGGGCGACGTCCACTACATCCGCGCGCAGTGGCACCGCGGCAACTCCCCCGGGTCCGACAGCTGGCAGATGCCGATGCCGTACGACTTCAAGCCGGGCGACAAGCAGGCGCGGAAACTCGCGGAAGAACTCGCGCAGTGGAAGCAGGAACTCGCCGACGCGCGCGGACTCGACATTGAAGCGTGGCGCCTCAAGGTTTCCCAGAAAGAAGCGCAGCTCGCCGACGCGATGATGCTCGAAGCGGACGCGGAATACAACGGTCAGAAACTCAAGTCGCCCGCCGAATACGGTTATCAAGACGCGACGATCGGAAGCGGCGAGATGCAGTATACTCGTCCGAGTACGGAAGAACTGATCCGCTGGCGTCTGTGGAAGCGCACCGGCGGCGGCCTCATGGTCGAACTCGGAAGCCACCAGCTTGACGCGGCTTCGATTTTCCTCGCGGCCTCGAATCGTCGCGCGGCGCTCCTTCGCGGCGAAGATCCGTCAAAACTCCCGGACAACGGCAAGGTTCATCCGCTTCGCGTCCACGTTTCCGCGAACCGTAACCTCTTCTCCTTCGACCGCGAAGTACAAGACCATATTACGACGCTCGTCGAATTCCCCGCGCCGAACTACAATCCGGAGACTCCCGACGGTCGTCGCCGAACCGTTACGGTTCAGTATTCGACGATCAACGGCAACGGCTTCGGCGGCTATGGCGAAATCGTCTACGGCAGCAAGGGAACGATTATCCTCGAACGCGAGCAGGATTCTCAGTTCCTGCGCGGTCCTTCCACGAGCAAGGTCGAGAAGAAAGCGGCGGGCGCCGCCGCGCTCGACACGCAGGCAAGCGCCCCGGCTCAGAAGGCCGTCGCCAGCGCCGGCCCCGCCGGTCCTGCGGTCAGCCGCGGATATAAGGAAGAGATCGAGCACTGGGCGTGGTGCGTTAAGGAAAATCCCAACTGCCAAGATCCCGTGGTTCAGCCGCGCTGCAATCCTCGCATCGCGCTCGGCGACGCGGTTATCGCGCTCGTGACGAACATCGCGGCAGACAAGGGCGAAAGCGTCTCCTTCAAAGAATCGTGGTTCGATCCGGACGACGACGAGACGCCGGAAAACGACCTCGGCGTCGAACGCGGCGTTCCGAATATCGATCAGGACAAGTATAAGCTTTGATTCTGAAAGAGGGCGCGTCTCGCGTTCGCGCGGCGCGCGCCCCGGCATATCGGAGACGCTCCTGTTCCCCCAGGAGGGTCGGACTTCAGAAACCTTACCAGCCCGACGCGGCGTTTTCCGTCGGCTTCCGGGCGAAAGAATATCAGGCTGAAAAATGGAATTAAACTTAACGACCGAACAGAAAGACATCGGCAAGGAAAACTTTCTCGCCGCGATCGGCAGTCCTCTGACGCGCCGCGATTTCCTTAAGCAATCGGCTCGCGCCGAGCTTTCTTCCGGAAAAGGCGTCGGCTCTTACTACTTCAAGTACGGGGTTGTCGATCAGCCGGTGCGCGTCGCCGTTCTCGGAACGGGCGACGAGGGCAGCGTCCTCATCGGCGGCATTAATCCGAAATACATCCAAGTCGTCGCAATCGCCGACTGCCGTCCTTACAACCAGTATCGCGCGTTCCACGGCGACTGCTACAGTTCGACGGCGGCCGCCGTTCGTCCCGGCCTTATGAAGAAGTACGGTTGGAAGACGGAAGCGGAAGCGCGCCAGCATGTCAAGGTCTACAACGATTATCGCGACCTCCTCAAAGACGCGAAAGCGCTTGGAATCGAGGGCGTCATTATCGGGTTGCCCCTCTTCCTACACGCTCCGGCGGCGATCTTGGCGATGCGCGCCGGATGCCACGTGTTGACCGAAAAACTCATGGGACACTCCGTCGCGAAATGCAAGGAGATGATTCGCGTCGCGCACGAGACGCACAAACACCTCGCGATCGGTCACCAACGTCATTACAACATTCTGTATGACAACGCGACTGCGCTCATCAACTCGACCGCGATCGGCGACATTCACTATATCCGCGCGCAGTGGCACCGCGGCAACCTTCCCGGTTCCGACAGTTGGCAGCAGCCTCTTCCGGAAGGCTCCAAGGCGGTCGATATCAAGAAGGGCGACCTGATGCGCGAATGGAAAGACTGGAACGACCAGGCGGACGCGATCAAGGCGAACATCGTCAAGGATCAAGCGCGCGTCGACCAGATTAACGCGACTCCCGACGAAGAGAAGACTCCCGAGCTCATCGACGAGGCGAAGCGTCTTTCCCGTGAAAAGACTACGCTCCAGCGCGATCTCGACGCGCTCCAGAAGAAGATCGACCAGAAACGCGCTCAGCTTTCCGACTTCATTCTCATCGAAGGCGGCGAGCTTAACGGCGTTAAGTACAACAAAGCGGAAGACTACGGCTACGAGGCCGCGACCCGCAAGGAAGGGGACGAAACATACGACCGTCCCGCGATCGAAGAGCTCATCCGTTGGCGCCTCTGGGATCGCACCGGCGGCGGACTCATGGCGGAACTCGGCAGCCACCAGCTCGACGCCGCGTCGATCTTCATCGCGGCGTTGCACGGCGGCAAGAAACAGCATCCTCTGTCCGTTTCCGCGTCCGGTTCGCGTTCGCTCTTCAGCCCGCTCGATCGCGACGTCGACGACCACGTCGCCGCGCTCTACGACTATCCCGCCGCGAACTACGACCCGAACGACGAACTCGGCAAGCAGCGCAAGGTTACCGTCGCGTACGCCACGATTAACGGCAACGGATTCGGCGGCTATGGCGAAGTCGTCTTCGGCACGAAGGGCACGATTCAGATCGACTCCGAGAAGGAAGCGTACCTCTACCGCACCTCCGCCGTCAACGACAAGACGAAGGTCGCCGGAACCGCCGGCAACCTCGACGTCGTCATCTCCGAAGACGGCGACAAGCTCTCCTCCGCGATCGGCTACGAGGCCGTCTACGCGACGGAAGTCAGCCGCGGATACTGCGAAGAACTTGAGCACTGGGCGTACTGCATCCGCAAGAACCCTGAAGCGGACCCCGAAAAGGTCGACGAAGAGATCATGCCGCTCCTGACCGCCGCCTACGGTAAGAAAGCGTTTGGCGACTCGGTCAACGCGAAGCCGCTTCTTCTCACGCGCTGCCGCGGCGAAGTTGCGATCTGGGACGCGATCATCGCGCTCGTGACCAACATCTCGGCGAACCTCAACGCGACCGTCGAGTTTAAAGACTCCTGGTTCGACGCCGACTCCGACGAGACCCCAGAAGCGGAATACGCCGAACGCCTCGTCCGCAACAACGCCGTCGCCGGAACCTCCGAGGAAAAGATCGCCGAACTCGTCCAAGCCGCCGTTGCCGACGCGACCCCGAATCTGGCGCGTCCCGAGTATGCGCTCTGAGACGTTTTAGAACCTAGCGACCTTACGTAAAATCAGGCGCGCCGCCACGCTGTATCGCGTTGGCGGCGCGCCTTTTTCAAGCTGGAGCCCACGAAACAAGGACGTCGTTTGGAGTTTTCGACGTGAGTTGCTATTTTATCTTGATTTTTTATAATACATAAGAGCGGCGTTTGACCGCGTTCTTTCGCTTTTAAGAAACAGGGATGAAAATGAAGAATCTTACAAAGCTGTTTTTGGGACTCGCGACGCTTTTCGTCGCGAATGTTACGAGCGCAGCCGACTATCCGGACCCGGCGAAAATGGCGGTTCCGGTCGTCGCGCCTGCGGAGCTTAATATGGACGCCGCCGCGCTCGATCGCATCGACGCGATCGTTGAAGAAAATATCGAAGCGGGCAACTTCCCCGGCGCCGTCGTCGCGATCGGACGCGGCAACAAGCTCGCGTTTCTCCGCGCTTACGGCGACCGTCAAACGGAGCCGACCGTCGAGCAGACGACCTTCGACACGCTTTACGACCTCGCGTCTCTCACAAAAGTGACCGCGACAGCGATCGCGACCGCGATTCTCGTCGAACGCGGTCAGATCGGCTACGACGATCCGATTGTGAAGTATTTCCCCGACTTCGCGCAGAACGGCAAAGAAACGATTACCGTTCGCGACTGCCTCACCCATATCTCCGGCCTCACGCCCGACAACAGCATTCGCGACTACATCGGCTTCAATCGCGAAGAAATCCTCGCGAACATCTGCAAACTCGGATTGCGCACGCCCCCGCGCGAAGCGTTTGCGTACAGCGACGTCGGCTTTATCCTCATGGGCTACGTGATTGAAAAGGTCACGGGCATGTCGGAGGACGAGTTCGTTCGTCAGAATATCTATCTGCCCCTCGGCATGGTCGACACGGGCTACAACCCGAACGACGAGCAGAAGGCTCGCGCGGCGGCGGCTGAAAAGCGGACGTCGGAAGACGAGAACTGGATCAAGGGCGAAGTCCACGATCCTCGCGCCTATGAAATGAAGGGCGTCGCGGGACACGCGGGCAACTTCTCCACCGCGCCCGACCTTGCGATTCTCTCCGCGATGCTGATCGGTCACGGCACGTACACTCCCGCGTCCGGCGCCGACCCCGTCCAGATCATGAAGCCTGAAACCTTCAAGCTCATGACCGAACCGCTCGGAATCCCGCGCGGCGTTCGTTCTCGCGGCTGGGACAAGCGCTCCCCGTACTCCGGCAACCGCGCCGTTCTGATGTCTCCCGAAGCGATCGGACACAGCGGATTTACCGGCACGTCGATTTGGATCGACCCCGGCACGAACCTCTATGTGATCTTCCTCGGCAACCGCCTGCACCCGGACGGGAAGGGCGATTACGTCGGGATGAGCGGCAAGATCGGTCAGATCGCGCTCGACTCGATCCACGAAGACGTCGATCGCAACGCCGCCGCCGAGTTCGTTAAAAAGTCCGTCTACGTCTCCCCGAACGCGGTCTCCGAATTTAAGAAAGGCGCGACTCTGACCGGCGCCGACGTCCTCGCGCGCGACGAATACGCGCCTCTTAAAGACCTTAAAGTCGGGCTCCTCACGAACCAGACCGGCGTTCTCCGCGACGGTTCGCATCTGCCGAAGGCGATGCAGGACGGCGGCGTCAATCTGACGACCCTCTTCAGCCCCGAACACGGTCTCTACGGCGCGCTCGATCAGTCGAATATCGACGACGTCAAGGATCCCGAAACGGGACTCAAGGTCTACAGCCTCTACGGCGAGATTCGTCGTCCGACCCCGCAGATGCTCGAAGAAGTCGACGCGTTCGTCTTCGATATTCAGGACGTCGGCGTTCGTTTCTATACGTATATCAGCGCGATGTGCTCCGCGATGCAGGCGTGTGCCGACCTTCATAAGAAGTTCGTCGTCCTCGACCGTCCGAACCCGATCGGCGGCGTCAACGTCAGAGGCCCGTTCCTCGATCCCGGTCGCGAATCGTACGTCGCGTTCTTCCCCATGCCGATCCAGCACGGCATGACCGTCGGCGAACTCGCGCTCGCGTTCGCCTATAAGTACAACCTCGATCTCGATCTGACGGTCGTCCCCTGCGAAAACTGGACCCGCGATCAGTATTACGACGAGACCGGACTGACGTGGATCAATCCTTCGCCGAATATGCGATCCCTCACGGAAGCGCTCCTCTATCCCGGAATCGGAATCATGGAGTTCACGAACGTTTCCGTCGGGCGCGGAACCGACACGCCTTTCGAGGTCGTCGGCGCCCCGTGGATCAACGGCGAAGACCTCGCCGAGAAACTCAACGCGTTCCAGTTCCCCGGAATCAAGTTCGACGCGATCAAGTATACGCCGACCGCGAGCGTCCATAAGGGCGAAGAAGTCTCCGGCGTCCATATGACGGTCACGGACGCGAAGAAACTCGACGCGGTCGAAGTCGGAATCGCGATCATGAAGCTCTTCGCGAAGGATTATTCGTCCGAATGGAATCAGAAGAACGCCAACACGCTGCTCCTCAACGACGCGACGCTCGAGGCGATCAACTCCGATAAGTCGTTCGACGATATCCCGGCTCTCTGGAAGTCCGATCTCGAACGTTTCAACGCGTTCCGCGCGAACTTCTTGATCTATTAGTTACACGCCTTAACGTCTATCCTTTCCTTGGACGGTTCGGTTTTCAGCGCGTCGCCCGTTTCCAACGGGCGGCGCTTCGTTCATTTTCAAAGCGGCGCGCCCAGCGCCGCTGCGGCGCTCTTAGATTTTAAAGGTCTTGCAATGCTGAAAAAACTCGGTCCCAAACCCTATTTGTTCCCAATGCCCGTCCTTCTTATCGCGACTTACGACGAGAACAAACGCGTCGACGTGATGACGGCGGCGTGGGGCGGCGTCTACGGGGAAGAAAAACTCGCGGTCGATCTCGACCCGCATCATAAAACGTTCGCCAATATCAAGCTCAATAAAGCCTTTACGATTTCCATCGCCGATATTCCGCACCTCAAAGAGGCGGATTATCTCGGAATCTATTCGGCGAATCGTTATCCCGATAAATTCGACCGTTCCGGGCTCGTCGCCGCGCCCAGCGAGATTGTGTCGGCGCCCGTCCTGACGGAGTTCCCGATTACGTTCGAGTGCGAGCTCGAAGAGATCGTCGAAGAGGAGAAGGACGCCCACGTGATCGGTCGTATCCGCAACACGCTCGCCGATGAAAAACTCTTCGACGAGTCCGGCAAAATCGACCCGACCAGAATCCAAGCGTTTGTCTTCGACACGTTCCAGAACGGCTATTACGCGATCGGCGAAAAGGTCGGAAACGCGTTCTGCGACGGAAATGAAATCGCGAAGAAGGAATGATAGAACGGCGAACCCGTTCCAATGGACGAAGCGGAAGGAGAGTTGACCGATGGGACGCGTCGCGGGCGAACGTATGACGTTGACGATCCTAGGCTTGGAATACGCGTTTCGTTGGATTCCGCCGGGGGCGTTTAGGATGGGGAGTTCGAAGAAAGAACAGAAAGAAGCGGCGGCAAACGCTTTAGAATTCGGTCATGAGGGCGTGGATTATTTGGAGGAACAGAATCGACATAAAGTTAAGATTAGCCGAGGGTTCTGGATGCAGGAAAGTCCGATTTCACAGGGAATGTGGAAGTCGGTGATGGGGAACAATCCAAGCCTTTGTTTGGGTTCGGAACGGCTTCCTGTGGAACGCGTTTCTTGGAACGAATGTCAAGCGTTCATCGAGAAATTAAACGGTTTTGAGATATGTCCCGACGGTTTTGAGTTCAGTCTTCCGACGGAGGCGGAATGGGAGTACGCGTGCCGAGCGCGAACGACGACGCCTTATTGGTTTGGGCGTTCTTTAAACGGCGATAAGGCGAATTGTTACGGTCTATGGCCTTTTGGAACCGATCGTCAAGGACCGTATTTAGGCAAATCGACGGAGCCTGGGGCGTACCCGGCGAACAGATGGGGACTGTATGATATGCACGGGAACGTCAGCGAATGGGTTCGCGATTGGTTTGGGATTTATCCCAAGGCTAAGGTCGTGGATCCGTCGGGGCCGAAGCGCGGCTTTTGCCGCGTTTTTCGCGGCGGAAGCTGCGGCGACCTCCCGGTCGGTTGCCGCGCCGCCTGGCGTGGAACCGGAACTCCGGATTCTCATGATTGCACTGTTGGCGCGCGGCTCGCTTTGCGCCCCGTCGATTGACGCGCCGCGAAAACGAACCGTCAAGGGAAACGTCGTTTTCCCCTTGACGGCGCCGCGTTAGGCGTAAAGTTTTGACGGCTTTGTTATTAAAGAAATCAAAGAATGGCGGAAACGACAAAGAACGACGGCGATTCCCGCAAAGCGGGCGAACGCATGACGCTGACGATCAAGGGCGTGGAATACGCTTTTCGCTGGATTCCGGCAGGCTCGTTTGTGATGGGCAGTCCGATGGAAGAAAACGAAGAGGCGCGCGCTAGAGGTCAGGGACGGCCTGACGAACTTCTTTTGTACTACCGCGACGAAGTTCAGCGCAAAGTGAACGTCAGTCGGGGATTTTGGATGTTGGAGAGTCCGATCACGCAGGGAATGTGGAAGTCTGTCATGCTCGGCAATCCGAGTTATTTCAAGGGGTCGGATCGTCTTCCGGTGGAGAATATCTCTTGGAACGACTGCCAAGAGTACATTGGAAAATTGAATAGATTTTGGGTCAGGCCCAAGGGATATAGATTTAGTCTTCCGACGGAAGCGGAATGGGAATACGCTTGCCGTGCAGGCGCGACGACGGCGTACAGTTTTGGAGACGCGCTCAACGGGGATAAGGCGAACTGCGACGGGAATTATCCTTTCGGTACGGATAAGAAAGGACCGTATTTAGAGAAGACGACGGAAGTAGGCAAATACGGCGCGAACGCGTGGGGACTTGTCGATATGCACGGAAACGTCCGCGAATGGGTTCAAGACGCGCATGGGACTTATCCGAAGGGCGAGGCGACGGACTCGGCTGGACCAGAAATTTTCTCGTGCCGCGTTCTTCCCAACGGCGCGTTGTCGCACGTTTGTGCGTATAAAAAGTCAGATGGTCCGAGCCGCGTTCTTCGCGGCGGCAGTTGGAGCGACAGGGCGGTCGACTGCCGCGCCGCCTTCCGCGGCTGGAATTGGCCGATCGACCGCGACGAATTCACCGGCGCGCGGCTCGCTTTGCGTCCTGTCGATTGACGGTTGGTTCCGACGTTTTCAGGAGCGGACTGTTCCGAAAAAACGCGCCTTTAGTCGTCTTAAAACTGGAACGACGCCTTGGCGGTCTTTCCGATTTGAGACGCGTTTGAGCGGCTTGCCTTTAGGGGCGCGTGAAAATGAAAGAATTTGAGACGTCGACGTCAGACCCAGACAATGCAATTCTCTTTATAGTAGGGAATCAGCGAGTCATGCGTCAAGAACGTCATGTTTTCCATTTTCGCTTGGGCGACGAGCGCTCTGCCGAACGGGTCGTTGTGTTTTGGAGCGTCGTCCGGTCTTGCGAGTGTTTCTAGCGCGAAGACGTGCTCTTCGCGCAGTTCCAACGATGAAAAGCCAGCTTCTTTGCAGTACGTCGTCAACTCCTTCGCGCCGAACGAGACGCTCTCCGGATGGAGCGTATGCTTAATAGAAACTTCCCAAACGGAGACGGAACTGTAGTAAACGACGTTGCGCGGATTCAGAATCATTTTCCTCGCCTTCTCAGACAATCTTAAATCGTCGTTTAACGCCCAAATCAAGATATGCGTATCGAGAAGTAGATTCATGACTTGACTCCAAACAGAGACGCGATTTCGTCGTTATGTTCGTCTAGGTCGACGGGCGATTTCAATTTGCCCTTCGCGACGCCTATTCTTTGAACGTCGCGTTCCGCGTCGAGCGGGACGATTTTCGCAACTGGTTTGCCGTACCTAGCGATGACGATATTCGCTTCTTTTCCCGTTTCAACGAGTCGAATTAGATTTGACAGGTTCGTCTTCGCTTCCAAAATATTGACTTGCATGAAACGCAATCCCCTTGTAATTTTGCGTGAGAAAATATAAACATGGTCTTCTTGACCATATTGTAACGCGCCGCCAATAAGAAACAAGCGCCTTCAGCGTCCGCTAAAGAGTATGAGTTGGAACGCTTCGCGAGGCGAATATCGCCCCGCGACGTACGCGGTAGAGTTTATAATTGACGATAATTTACAAAAAACATTGTCTTCTAGAACGATTCCGTTATATAATGATAGCGCGACTGCTGAGTCGGCGTATTGGCGGTTCCGTTAGTTGTTTGATCATGTTCATTTGAATTTGAATTGAATTTGACGTCGCCGCCAACGAGCGGCGACCTGTAGTTTTCGCCTGTTCGCGCTCAAGCGTTATCCCGCGCGTGGAGGCGAATATCCTCAGCGGCGAGGTTGCCGATGGAGATATTCTTATGTTTAGAAGCATTGGTCCGAGACCCTTTAAGTTCCCGACTCCCGTCCTGCTGGTCGCCACGTATGACGAGAGTCGACGGGTCGACGTGATGAATATGTCGTGGCAGGGAAGCTTTGGACTGAACACGGTTTCCTTCAGTCTCAACCCCCTTCGCAAAACGCTCCGCAACATTCAGTTCAACCGGGCGTTTACGCTCTGCATCGCGGACGTTCCGCACATCAAAGAGGTTGATTATTTCGGGATGGTCTCCGGGAATTCAATGACGGACAAGTTCGAACGAACAAAACTCCGCGCGGAACACAGCGTGCTCGTCAACGCGCCCGTCCTCGTGGATTTCCCCCTTAGCCTCGAATGCAGCGTCGTAACGATCGAACAGGAGGGGAATCTCGTCCATATCGTCGGACGAATTCTCAACACGCTCGTGGACGAGAGAATTTTCGATCAGAACGGCAACATCGACGTCTCTAAGATTCAAGGGTTCTATTACGATGTTTTCCACGACGATTACTACTCTTGGGGCGAGCGACTGGGGCGCGCGTGGTCCTTCGGCGCCGAACTCGCGGGGCGCGCGCCGTCGGATCAAGAGGGGAAAGAATAATCCTCCGACAATCGAACGACGAAAACGCTAAACGGCGGAACGTCCGTAAAAAGAGGACGTCCTGCCGTTTTTGTTTTAAATTTTCGCGAGCCCCCTCCGCTCGACTGACGAGGGCGCGCGCGTCATTTTGTCGCGCTCAGACGCGCAGGAACTTACCGCGGCGCCAGAAATCCCACAGGAAAAACCAGAGCAGAAGCGCGCCGACCACGCAGTTGATCGTCTCTTGCCAAATCCCTACGTACTGTTCCAGTCCGTAGAGGAACCAGCCCGCAAACTCGCCGTAATGAACGAGATGTGAAAGCATATACGCCGCGATTGCGTTTGCGCCCCAGACGAAGAAGAACGTCCGCAAAAGCGGAAGTCGCCAGACGTCGTAGATCAGATAGAACGCCGCAAGGAGCATGAGACTGATTCCCGAACTGTAGAGAACCATCGACGGGGTCCAGATGTGCTTCACGATCGGACAGTATCCGAAACTTCCTTCGGGAAGAGCGCCCCAGAATTTCCCCAGGAAGAAGGACGCGATCCCGAGAAACGCGACGAGCGCGAACGCGCCGTATTGAACCTTTCGCCGATTCTGCGTGGTCGCGAGTTTCTCGCGGACGTCGTAGAATATTTCGCCTGCGAACATTCCGGAAAGGGTCGTCGCGACGAAGGTGAGCGAGCTAAAAATCCACGTGTACCAGTAGTCCGGATTGAATTCGACGACTCCGTCTTCTCCGAGCGACGCGCCGGCGTTGAACTTTCCGAGGAGAATGCGGTCGATTTCGTAAGCGATGTTCGTGTTCGGTTCGTAACTTCCCGCCCCGCAACCGTTAAGGACGCAGAACTTGTTGACGAGCCAGAACGCCGCTAGAAGCGCGACGAAAAGCGCGTATCGACACCAGCGTGGAAGATAGAGGTACGCAAGACACGAGAAGAAATAGCCCGTCGCGATTGACTGGAGCGTGTTGGAATAGAGTTTAAATTGCGCCGGATCGAGCGTTAAGAGATTCCCTTGAATACACATGCCGAAGATCCATAACACGACGACGCGGCGCAGGATTCTAATCCACAGCGCGACGTTTCGCCGGCATTCTCCCGTAAGGTACCGTGCGAGCGCGAATGGAATCGCCGCGCCCGCCATGAAGAGGAAGAGGGGCATGAGTTCGTCGAGAATCGAGAATCCGCCGTTCCAGGTAGTATGATGCGTTTGCGTCATGAGCCACGCGCAGAAGTCGCGCGACTTATCCGCCCACGCGGGAACGTCGATCAGAGCTCCGAGCGGACGCCAAAATCCCGACCAGAACTCGGTCTGTTCCGTAAAGATCGAGGCGGGACCGCGCTGAAAGACATGGGCGATTTCGTCGAAGAAGATCAGCATGAAGATATCGAACCCGCGAAGCGCGTCGAGAGACGCGAGTCGCGGTTTCGCGGGCTTCGGGGGCGATGAAATGGATTTCGCGTCTGCGCGAGCCATGGCGTTGTTTGCTCCTAAAATGACGACGATAACGGGAAAAGGACGATCAGACTATTTGACGACGGAGAATCGTTCGCCGAGGGGCGCCTTGGCGTCGTAGCGGACGGTCGTAACGCCGACGGTTCCCTCGGGCGTCGTAAAAAGTTCGAGGACGCCGTCGCGGGGGTTGTAGACGCGCAGCTGATACGGGATTCCGGCGGGGACGTCGGTTACGATTTCGAGCGTCTTCGTTTCGGGGTTCCATTTTTCGGAACGAACCTCAAGGATTCCCTGCGATATATGCCGCGACGTGGACAGAAGAATCGGACAGTCGCCGACGGGACGGACGGAGAGGACGGCGCAGCTCGCTTTCGGAAGCGTCGTTTTAAGCGTTTCGAAGGGCGCGACGAGACGGTTGTTCCAAAAATCGAACGCGACGTATCGTTCGATCTTTTCGCCCTTTTCGTCGACGAGCGGGAGTCCGAGCTTTTCCGGGGTCAGTTCGAAGACCGTCTCCTCGTCGCCGTTCCAGTTGAAGAGTCCGACGACGTCGCGACGCGGTCCGGACGCGTCGTCGGTCAGTAGCCAGACGCGCGCGAGATCGACGTCGAAGAGATCGACGGGGCGAACCGTTTTGCGCAGGTGATTCGGGATCGTCTTGCGAACGACGTCGATTCGTTCCGCGTCGTAGTCGGGAACCCAGTCCGAAAGGGCGTAGAGCTGTCCCGTCAGTCCCGCCCAAGTCGCGGAGACGCGGGCGCGGTCGAGCGGAATCGACGTTCGGACGTAGACGGGGTCGGGATCGTTCCACCACACGCGGCCGTTATAGAAATAGCGGTTCGTTCCTCGAATCGGACCGGCGCAGACGCCGTTCCAACTCGCGCCGTTGTCCGGACCGATGCGCATCGCGTCGACGAGCCCGTAGGACGCCGCCATAACGCGCATATTTTGCGACACGTTGCAGCCGAGAATGAACGTGTCCTTCGCGGCGTCGCGGACGAGCTGTAAGCCCGAGCGGTAGTTCTCGACGTTCGTCGTCGACGGATCGAAGAAAATCTGTTCGCCCATGTCCTCGGGGAAATATTCGTCGTTGACGTAAATCTGTTCCAGACCCGAGGCGCACCACATCCCGTCGATCTTAATGTATTTGAAGTTCCAGTCCTGCGTTATACGAGCGACTACGCTTTCGACATACTGGCGCGTTTTGGGGTTGCTGAGGTCGAGACACGTCCCGCCCCAGAACGTTTCGTAAGGCGCGCCCTTCTTTTGATTAATGGAAGAATACCGTCTTGTGTTCTTCTCCCCGGGCGCGGGATAGTCGATCGCGCTCTTTATGAAAAAATCCTGTTTGTCGGCAAAGTAAGGATCGTCGTAGTTTCCGGAGAAAGGCATGAACCAAAGACCTGCGACGAGTCCCTTTGCAACGAGGAAGTCAGACGTCGCTTTCATGCCGGAGGGATAGGGCCCGTTAGGATTGTGCGCGGTGAAGTTCTTATTGGGACCGTTTTTAGACGCGCCGAGCTGCCATTTGTCGTCTATCTGGACGAAGTTAAGCCCGAACTTGCCGAAGTTGTCGAAGAGCGAATCCGCAAGTTCGCGGATTGCCGTTTCGTCGCTTGCGCCGCCGTGTCGATCCGAATACCACGTGCAGTATCCGACGAGACAGCTTTGATTAAGTTTGATCGAGTAGTGGTCTGCGACGGCGTCCGCGTAACGCTCAAGTCCGACTCGGCTGTCGTCAAAGCCTCCGATGACGAAGCGTTCGGACATGACGCGTCCGTTCGTTTGATACTTGCCGTAGTCGAGGCGCGGGATCATCGCCGGAACGCCGCCGTCCTTTTTTATCGAACGCACGACCCCTCCCGCTTTTTCGCTTGTGATCCAGCCGCCGACGACTCCGGAGCGCGTCGCAGGTTCGACCAGAGCGAGAAACGCGTAACTGCCCGCGTGACCGTCGACCGCTCGTAGTCCCGCCGTTCCGAACGCTTTAATCGAATCATAGACGCCCGCGTCAAAGAGCGTCGTTTCCCAAACGAGCGGTTCTTCGCTCGTTAGAAGCGCGTCGCCTTTTTGCACGTAGTCGATCGTTACGAATCCGTATTTAGCGGCGTCTCCCGAGAAAAGGAATTGTTTGCCGTTTTTAAGCGCGACGACGAGCGTTCCGCCGTCTTCTTCTATCGAGTCGACGTCGTTCTGCGCAATTTCAGTCCTCGCGAAAGATTGGTCTCCTTTCGCGACGGTCAGCGTTACGGAATCGCCTCCCGCCTCGTAAGAGACGGAAAGATCGCCGAACTCGACCTTTGCCGGCGACAGCGCAAACGCCGCGACGGCGCTCGTCGCGAGGACGAAAGAAAAAACAGCGCGGAGAAGAAAAACGGACGTTTTCATGGAAACCTCGCAAAATAAGGCGTTGGAAAAAGACGGCAAGGGGCGCGAACTTGCGCGACGTCCCGACGAACAACATTCTAAAAAAAAGCCCTCGACGTTTCAACACGTCGAGGGCGAAATCAGAGGGAACTACGCTCAAAAGCGTTGCGACTAGCGGCGAGTGGTCGAAACCGAGAGAAGGGCGATTTCGGAGTCGGTATTCGAATCGTTTACACCCCAATACTTTTGGAGCGCCGGAAGAATACGGTCGAATCCTACGGCTCGCGCTCTGGAGGAGACAAGGCGCGTCGACCCTCCGTACTCTACCGTATCGACTAGGCCCGTGTGGACCCCGTTTATAACGAGTTCCTGCTTCTGGATTTGCAAAAGCATACCGACGACGCGATTCTCTGAATTGAGAATAGGCGCGCCGCTGTCTCCGGACATGAACTTATTCGACTGTGACGCCGAGTAAAATTGAAACCGAGGACGCTTTGCTTCGTCTGTGCAGTCGGGGTCTTCGACTGTGCACTGGAGGTATTCGCCTTTAACGCTCGGATTTGCGACCAGCGCTTTGAGTTGGTCGTATTCTTTGACCATCGTCGTTGAGTAAAGAGGCTCTAACGGAATCAATCCTGGCACAGGGTCTTGGAGCCGGAATATTGCGGCGTCGGATTCTCCGATTCTGACGGCCCGACCTCTCAGTTTGACAAAGAAATCGACCGGTTTAACGAGTCCCTTCTTTTCCGCGGCTCTTCGGAGCTTGACCGAATCGCGTCCGTCGTCTAGCGCGAATCGTTTGCCGTTTGGCGTAACGAACGAGATCCAATGAAGGTCGACGGGCGATCCGTCTTTCTGCGTCAGCGCGTGGTCGGCGCAAACGATACAATAGGAGTCGTAGATTTTCATGCAGAACGCAACTGATCGTCCGTGCGAAGCGATTTCGTCGTCGCGTTCCCGTTCTACTCGCAGACATGAGTTTTTGGGGAACGTCGCTTGTTCGCCTTCAGACGGCGCGACCTCGTGCGGAGCGAGAGAGGCTTCCTGACCCCAGACCGAACAGCCGAGGAGCAACAACAGGACGAACGCCGTCGTTCCGCAAATAATGCGTCCGCAGACGCGCCAATTCCGACCAATTTTTGTTTCGTTCTTTTGACGTTTCGAAACAGTCATGACAAACCTTCCTCTTGTTTTATAACTTGAAGACAAGGCGCGGCGTTAGAGTGTTAGACACGCGAGCTTATGCTCAGCTCAACGAACGTAAGACAACCAAAACCGCGCTCCGGCGCAAAAAGGCATAGACGCCTACTGATTACGTTCGCTCCCCCGCGAACGCTTACTTGTAGTTATAATAAAGAGAAAAAAAGGTACAATAGTTATGTTGTGAATTTTTGAAAATTTTAGCAAAAAAATTAAAATTCGAACGTAAGGAGTCTACATTTTTTCTTGGAGATAGAGCAAAACATACGTTTCAGTCGTTGTTTTCACGTCTTTTTTGTTCACGGTTATGGCGTTTTTTGGCGCGGTTCGCGCGATTCTTTTCACGCTTCGCTTCTTTTTGTTTTTTGGCGTCTTCTCGTCGATGGGCTTCGAGGCGTTCGCTTTTGGGGACGTAGATTCTGTCGGGGTCGGAGGGGACGGCGACGAGGTCGAGACCGCTGGCTTCGACGATTTCACAGTTTATGATTTCTCCGGGGACAAGGTTGCGACCGGTGACGTAGACGACGGGATCGACGTCGGGCGCGTCGGCGGCGGTTCGTCCGAGGCAGACGTTTGCCATTTGCGAGCCTGATTCGTCGGTCGCGAAGGCGTCGAGGAGAACGTCGAGCGTCTTGCCGACTTGACCGCGCGCAAACTGACGCGAAATCCTTTCCTGACGCGCATATAGACGTTCAAATCGACGCTTTTTAGTCGTCGCTTCAACTTGTTCGGGCATTGCATACGCCGGGGTTCCCGGTTCCGGCGAAAATTCGAAGACGCCGGCGCGTTCGAAGCGCTGTTTTTCAACGAACTCGAGAAGCTCTTGAAACATTTCGTCCGTTTCGCCGGGGAATCCCACGATAAAAGACGTTCTGAGTACGACGCCGGGGATTTCCTCGCGAAGCCGCGCCAAAAGTTCTTCCGTTTGCGCTTTATCGACGCGACGGTTCATGCCTTTTAGAAGTTCGGAATTGCAATGCTGGAGCGGCAGGTCGACGTAGGGGAGGATCGAGGTCGTCCCCTGTTCCTCATGTTTGAAGAGCGAAACGAGGTCGTCGTCCCAGAAAAGGGGATACGTATAGAGCACGCGAATCCAATCGAAGATATTTCGATCTTTGAGCGCGCCAAGGAGTCGCGAAAGATCGGGCTTTCCGTAGAGATCGGCGCCCCAGAAAGTCGTTTCCTGCGCGATGAGAACGAGTTCGCGAACCCCGGAATCGGCGAGCCGCTGGGCTTCGTCGAGAACAGTTTCATACGGCTTGCTGACGTAACGACCGCGGATGTTAGGGATCGCGCAATAGGAGCAGAAACGGTCGCACCCGTCGGCGATTTTCAGATACGCGACGTGCGGCGCCGTCAGCGGCGACCGTTTCGCGTCGTCGAGAGTCAGACTGCGAAACGACGACGAGAAAATCCGCGCGTTCGACGCGGCGACGATTCCTTGACGTTCCTCGGCGCGCGCGAGTTCCGCCTGAGCCGGCGTGAGCATGTCGAGCGTCGGAAGAGGTTTTTCGACGCTCTGAGAAGTCCGCGGTTCTATTGCGTTTGGCGTTTCACTCGGCGTCAACGACTCGAGAATCTCGACGATTCGCGCCTCGTCGTTCGGTCCGATCCATGCGTCTACGCCAGGGTAGAGTTTCGCTAGCTCGGCCCCGTCGGAGACGACCGCGCACCCGGAAACGACCAATTTTCCGATCGCGCCAACCGCCTTTTGTTCCAACGCCTCCTTGATATATTCCTCCGCCTCCTGACGCGCCGATCGAAGGAATCCGCAGGTGTTGATCAAAAAGAGGTCGACCGTTTCCGCGTCCGTCGTCATGACGTAGCCCGCCGTGCGAAGTCGCCCTACCATCGTTTCGGAATCGACGAGATTCTTAGGACACCCGAGCGAGGCGATCGACGCCGTTTTAACGGGATGTTGCGACGAATTGACAGACTTAGACGTTTCGGGGGTTGACATAGCGACGTCGTTCCTTTTTTTCTGGGCCGTAACGTTCAAAAAGCGAAGGCGCAAAGCGTGAGATAGACTTTTCTAGTTATAACGTTTTTGCGAGAAAATAAAAGCGTCATGTCGATTTTCCTGCGACGCGAGACGTTGTTCAATATGAAAGACGTCGTTTGTAAAGGTTGTGTTGGTTTTACTGAAAAAGAAAACAGGAAAGAATAAAAAAAGAATGAGGTTGGCGGCTATGTTTCTTACAAATCGGAACCTTGGGGTATAATATAGAGAAACTGGCGTAATTGTGTAAAAGACGTGCGAGTCGTACGGCGCGACAATCATGAGTATATTCAAAGGAGCGCGGAGATGATGACGTTGGAACAAAACGCGCGTGGGAAACGCAAATGTGAAATTGGCTTGGCGCGCAAGCTTGCGGTTTGCGCCGCGGGATTTCTTTTTCTTGGCGCCGCGCCCATATTTTCAGGCTGTAAGGCGCTCGAAGAACATAAATGCTGTCTTTTCTCCGACGAAGGGCTTTTCGGCAAACGTTTGAGGTCGAACGTCGAGAAGGGAACAAAGAAAGACGAGCAAGAAGCGATTTCTAGGGCGAATCTTGGCAGTTCGAATCGCAAAGAGGCGTGGGACCCGACGGACGAGGAAATTGCGGCGGCGGCGAAGGCGGGAATTGACCTGAAGGATTTCGTCTGGACGACGCAGCTTCCGAACGGCGGCGCGCTCTTTCCGACGTCGTGGCAGGCGCCCGGACCCGCGCTCGTCGTCGCCCCCGATACGATTTCCGCGCCTGTCGGAACCGACGTGATCGTCGTCGCGAGCTATATCGGCGCGGATTCAGAATATCTCCAGACGGGCGAACGGCTTACGTGGGATATTTCCGGCGTGGGACGCATCATGGAGACGAACCCTTCGGAAACGGGCGTCGGCAGTCTTTTTACGAACGAATACAAAGGTTGTTTTTACAATTGTCCGCTCCTCAAAAAGACGCGTAAAGTCGAGGCTCCGGAGACGGTTACGACGACGTCGAACACGCTCTATCGCATTACGCGCGGAACGGAATCGCCGCGCGACGACGTGACGATTCTGCGCGGACAATCGTGGACGTCGGTTTCGTCCGACGAAGAGGGGACGAGTTCCGTCGTCGTTATGGCGAGCGATATCGGCAGTTGGGATAAGCGTCGGGCGGTCGCGCGAATCAACTGGGTCGACGCCGCGTTCAAATATCCGCAGTCTGGGATTGGCACGATTAACTCGACGACGACGCTTGCGACGAAGGTCGTTCGTCGTTCGACGGGCGAGGCGCGTCAGAATTGGCTCGTGAAGTATGACGTCTTGAGCGGCGACGCGGCGCTCGGTCCGAATCGCCAGCGGACCCTCGTCGTTCAGACGGACGAAAAGGGCGAAGCCGCCGTTTCGTTGTCGCAAACGAGCGGAACCGCGGGAACCGCGAAGATTAAAGCGACGATCCTTCGACCGGAAACGGATCGCAACAATCAGATCGAAATCGACTCGCGTACCTTCTTCTACACATGGACCTATTCCGCGCCCGTCACGCTGACGCTTCACGGTCCCGAACAGTATGTCGCGGGGCAAGACGCGCATTATCAGCTTATCGTGAATAATCTTTCCGATTTTGCCCAGCGTACGGTCGTAGAACTCGTGTTGCCCGACCCGGACACGCGCCTCGTTTCCTGCGACACGCAGTGGGCGCAGGAAGCTCAAGACAAATCTTGGATTCGGTGGGATCTTTCGGGAATTCCCGCGCACAGCAAGGCCCCGATCAACTTTGCCGTTCGTCGCGATCCGAACCCGCAGAGGCCGACCGATCCTCGCGCGCCGCTGAACCTCAACGCGCTTGTCGTGTCGTCGACGCCCCTCGGCGCGGACGGCAAATCGAACGCGCCCCAAACGCCGCAGCGTCAGAGCGCGCCTCTTACGACGACGCCTCCCGCCGAGTCGCCGTCTTCCGTTCCTCCGACCCTTTGACGCGAGGAGGCAAGACAGCCGATGGTGAACGCCGTCCGAGTTTTCCCGGACGGCGTTTTTTTCAAGGAAGTTCCTAGATTCGCGTTCTTTCCGTACCTTTACGGGCGTGAAGTTTTGTTTATAATGACGGGGCCGGGTTAGAGAGCAAGTCGGATTTGCGAAGCGCGCCGTCCTGTTCTCGTGAACAGCAACTCTATTAGTATCCGTAAAGAACCATAGTTAAAATGACGAACGAAGAGACGTCGAGACGCGTTGTCGTCACTGGATTGGGCGTCGTCAGCGCCATTGGCGCGACGAAGGACGCGTTCTGGAGCGCATGCCGAGAAGGACGCGGCGGCCTCAAGGCGACGACGAAAGACGATCCGCTTCCGATTACGACATATGCGCCCGCCGATTGCTTTACCGGCGATATTCTTGATTTCGGCGAACTCGACGCCGCGCAGAAAAAGGCGATTCGCAAGGGCTGTAAGCTCATGGCGCGCGAGATACAGATGGGCGTCGCCTCCGCGCAGCTTGCGATTCAAGACGCGAAGCTCCACGGCGACTATCCCGCGCTCCGCGTCGGCGTTTCGTTTGCGTCCGACTATATTGTGACGACGCCGCAAGAGATGATCGACGCGACGTTCGCGTGTCGCGAGGTCGTCGACGGCGTCGCGCGTCTGCGTTTCGACAAATGGCGCGAGCTGGGAATGAAGAAGATGACCCCGCTCTGGCAGCTGAAATATCTTACGAATATGTCGGCGAGCCATATCACGATCTATAACGAATTTTTCGGCCCGGCGTTTGACGTGACGAATCGCGAAGCTTCTTTTGGCGTCGCGCTCGCCGAGGCGATCGAGACGATTAAACGCGGCGCCGCCGACGCGATGATCGTCGGCGCGACCGGTTCGCGTCTTCATCCGTACCGTTTTGTCGACGCGCTCAAATACGGCGAAATCTCGGAAGAGATTCTTCGCGCGCACGGCGCGACGGAGCCGAAGGCGTGTCTTCCTTTCGACGCGCGACGATTTGGCGAAATTCCGGGCGAGGGCGCGGGCGCGCTCCTCATCGAGGCTGAAGAGACGGCGAAGAAACGCGGCGCGAGGATTTACGCGGAAGCGGTCGGGGGCGCGACGCGGTGCGTCGTTCGCCATGAGCGCGACCTCGGCGGTTCGGGTTGCGATCTTAGCGCGACGGTCGAAACGCTTCGCGAATCGTTCCGGCTTACGCTCAAGGCGTTGACAGAAAGGTTTGGAATTAGCGCGGCGGACGTCGGGCATATCAACGCGGCGGCGCGCGGCGACGTGGCGCTGGACGCGGCGGAAGCATTCGGTTTGCGCGACGTATTCGGCGACGCGCTCGACGCGATTCCGACGACGACTCTTTCAGGCCATATCGGCAATCCCGGCGCGGGCGGCGGCGCGATTCAAACGATCGCGAGTCTTTTGGCGCTTGAATACAACGAGCTTTTCCCGATCTTGAATTACGGCGTCGCCGACTCCGACTGCCGAATCAACGCGACGCGTGTTTTCGGCGTGGATCCGGGCGATTCCTTCATAAAACTTTGCGCCAACGCTTCGGGGCAGACGTCGGCCGTTTACCTTCGACGTTTTCGCGATTGATCGATTTCCCGACGCGGTTGACGCCGCTAAGACGCAAAAAACAAGCCGAACGCTCGCGACGAGACGTTCGGCTTGTTCGTTATTGCGGGAATGATTTCTGCGTTCTAATGCGCGACGTAATAATCGAGCAACGTCGTTTCCGACTTCAACGGCTCGTCGTTCTCTGATTCGACCTCGACGGCGATTTCTCGCGTCAGTCCGCCGGGAATTGCGGAGGAATAGACGGAGACGCCGGTCGTTTTACGCCCTCCTGCGGTTCTAGAGAACCGCGCCTCGCGCGTCGCAGGGGTCAGCGGCGTCGCGGCGGTCGCTTTCTGAACGACGAAGAGTTCGCGCGACGCGACTTCCTTTCCTTCGCCGCCGTCGACCGTTCGGGTGGTTTCGCGTTGGAACGCGCCTGGCGTCGCGACGGAGGATCGCCATATAACGACCGTTTCGCGGACGCGATCGAACTCGCGAGTCAGGCGTTTAACGCGGCAGGGGACGACGTCGGTTCCGACGACGAGATTGGCGGCGGCAAGTTCCTCTTCACGTTCTTTGTCGACGGCGACGAGATCCCAAAAATTGTATTCGACGGTTTCCGCGTTCTTTTGATGATCGACTCCCCCCATCTTAATCGTGGAATCGTAGCGGAGCGAGTATCGTTTTTTCTCGAAATCGACGCTTACGAGCGTCGCGCGCGTCTCGGTTACGCTTTCGACTTTCTTGCCGTTTTCTTTCGTTTGCGCGACGACGCGCGTGCGCGACCAACTGCCGACGGGAAACCTCGCCCAGACGGAGAACTGCGCGGACGCGTCTACTTGCGCGTCAGGCTCCGCGATCGGGAACACGTCGGGAGATTCGGCGACGAGCGACTCCGAGGCGAAGGCGGGCGCGGTCGGCTGATTGTAGAACGATCGATTTCGCGCGACGTCGGGCGCGTTTGCGGCTTCGTCGGGCGCGTTCTGAGTCGTCGGCGGCGCGACGACGACGGCGACGGGTTTGCGCGCGGCGCGACGCGTCGCGCGCGGCGGCGTCTCGACGGCGGTCGCGGCGTTTTCGACGACGCGTCCGTCCCGTTCCTGCGCGAGAAAATAGAGGCAGGAGCAGAGCGTAACTAGCGTAAAGAGCGCGGCGTTTCGCAAACGAAAGCTCATGACGGGACTCTGACGAACGCGGTTATTGGATACGACGAACGCCGCCGGGAGGCGACGTTTCGAGAGTAGCGTATCTGGTTGCGCGCGTCAAGGTCGGCTCGCGGCGTTACGTCGTGGATTCGTCGGACGGTCGGGCTTGCCGTTCAAAGAGTTCGGCGACGACGATATCCTGTTCCGCGGGGAAAGTTCGCAGGTCGAGGAGAACGGCGTCACGGGTCCAGCGAACGAGGAGTTTGGGCGATTTTTTCTCGAGCGTGACCGCAAGTTCCGCCGGCGAGGCGTCTCGCGGACGAAGTTCGACGAGCCGCGTAGGAAACGCGCCGAAGGACGCGTTGGCGCATAGCGCGGAACGCCCTTCGACGACTCGCGCCTGCTCGACAAGGTCCGACGTTTCGAGGATCGCGGCGAGTCGTTTCGCGCGACTCTCTAAATTCGCCAGCGACGCCGTGAGCGCGCGGAGCGCGGGGATCGTCGCAAGCGCCGTTTCCGGAGCGTCGTACAGTTCTAACGTCTTCGCGAGGACGGCGAGCGTCGCGCGATCGACGTGACAGAGATAGTGCGCGGGCGTCGTCTTAATTTTTTCTAACGCGTTCTTCGAACCGAAGAGAAGTCCGCAGTTGGGGCCGCCGACGAGCTGCGCGCCGTCGCAGACGACGAGGTCGGCGCCGTTCTTAATGCGGTCGGAAACGGAGGGTACGGTTACGTCGAAATAGCTTGAAAGATCGACGAGAGGCGCGAATTCGACGTCGGCGAGAATCAGGAAACTACGATCTTGCGCCGCGCGGAGCCGGACTAGGTCGCTGTCGAGGATGAAGCGACCTTCCGGATCCCTGCGGCAGTAGGAGCGCCAAACAAGCCCCGTGTTCGACGTGCAAGCTCGATCGTAATCTTCGTAATCGACGGCGTTGCAGGCGCCGATCTCGATTCGACGCTGATGAGGGAAGACGTCGAAGGCTCGTTCAAGGCGTTCCCCGTTCTCGCGCTCGTACAGATCGCGACGCGCGACGACAAGTTCCTTGCCCGAACTGTGAAGATATTGGAGAACGGCGACTTTAGCGGTTTCTTCGCTCGGAAACACAAGCGCCGCCTCGGAACCTCCCAGTCGCGCAAGCCTCGCAAGAAGCGTTTTCTCACGTTGTCGATCCTGGCGTCGCGTATATTCCGACTGCGGTTCGGCGGCGGTCCAGATTCCTTCCTGCAGCGCGACGTCGGCGAGTCGTTCGATTGAATTCGGAAAGAGTCGCCCTCGCGCGTCGACGACGAGCGGCTCAGAAATATCGAGCGCCGCCGTCAATCTTGCGACGACCTTGTCGACAAGCATGTTTAGGTCGGGGAGTTTCTGTTCGGAGACGGCGTAGCGCGCCTCCGCGGAAACGTCGTTGAATACGCCTTTGAGAACCGCCATGACAGTCGACGGATGAAGACGTTGCGCGAACGGCTTGACGAGCGGCGACGATAGAATCTCTGTAAGATACTCGAGGGGAAAGAACGAATATTTAGCCATGGAAAAAATTCCTCCCGACGCGACGCGTCTTCATTTTTCTTTCTTTATAACTTGTTTTCCCCCGATAGCAAGACCGGCGGTAGGTCCCTGTAGTTTTAAGAGATAACGTCGACGTTTAGTTTGTTTGAACAAAGTTAAACCGACCAACGGGAGGCGTGCATGGCGTCGAGCGCGAGGCAGGAACGACGCCGCCCGGCGGCGTGAACCGTCGTCGGCGCCGTTGCGGGCGGTATTTTCTTAACGTCATGCGTGGACGCCGATTTCAATCTGAGTTATAATATCTCAAGACGGGCGTTTTTCATCGGATAACGCTTTGTCGAAGAGGAGACTGCTTGAAGATGGGGCGCAATTCATTGTCGAAGGCTATCGACGCGGCTGGTCCCGAGGCGCGTCATGACGAGTGTGTGAAGCGTATTCTTTCGCATTTGCCAATTCTCGCAAGGATTCTGAAGGGCTGCGCCGACGAGTTTAAAGACGTCCCCGTCGAGCGGATTGAGAAAGAGTGCATCGAGAAGGAGCCGCAAATTTCAACGGTTGCGCTTGATCAGGACGATCTCGACGCGGACGAGGCGCCCGGCGTCGGTCGTCGTATCAAGGGACTGAATACGGAAGATTCCTCCATTAAAGAGGGCAAAATCTTTTATGATATTCGTTTTACAGCCGTCGCGCCGGGAACAAAAGAGCCAATCCCTTTGATAATCAACATCGAGGCGCAGAACACGTCGAGGGATACGCGTCTTCTGCTTAGGCGCTCGATCTATTACGTCGACCGCATGGTCTCGGCGCAAAAGAACACGGTCTTTACGGGGAACGACTATAGGAAGATACGCAAAGTCTATTCGATCTGGATTCTGACGGACGCGCCGAAGAAAGAGGCGAATACGATAACGAGGTATAAGATATCGGAGGAACGCGTCGTCGGTTCCGTTTCGGCGCCGACGGACGCCTACGACGTCCAGACGATCGTTATGTTGCGGCTCGGTCCACAGGACCAGACGGAACCCGGTTCGATTTTGCGACTCTTAGACGTCTTGATATCGTCGGAACTACAACCTGCTGAAAAGAAAGCGATCCTAACAAAAGATTTCGACGTCCCGATGACGACGTCGTTAAACGAGGAGGTAAACGAAATGTGCAATTTAGCCGAAGGCATTCGCGAAAAAGCCGAAAAGAGAGGCGAAAAGAGAGGCGAAAAGCGAGGTGAAAAGCGAGGCGAAAAGCGCGCGACGTTGGAAACTCGGATCGAGGACGTTCTGAATCTTATGAAATCGTTGAAGATGAGCGCCGAGGACGCGCTGGACGCCTTACGAGTCCCGCTCAAGAGCCGAAACGCGCTTCTTAAATCGATCAACGAACGCCTCGCCGCCGAATAGCCCGCCCGCCGCGACGTCGTTAAACGAGGAGGTAAACGAAATGTGCAATTTAGCCGAAGGCATTCG